>JAOEIQ010000010.1 GCA_026162565.1 Flavobacteriaceae bacterium NBU2973 | reverse complement strand
CGGCGACCTTCGATAACAATACCTGTTCTTGGGTGGTAACTGGTACGCAAGATCCAGAGCCTGCTACAGAATGTTGGGAAACGGCGACCTTTGATAACAATACCTGTTCTTGGGTGGTAACTGGTACGCAAGATCCAGAGCCTGCTACAGAATGTTGGGAAACGGCGACCTTTGATACTAATACCTGTTCTTGGGTGGTAACTGGTACACAAGATCCAGAGCCTGCTACAGAATGTTGGGAAACGGCGACCTTTGATAACAATACCTGTTCTTGGGTGGTAACTGGTACGCAAGATCCAGAGCCTGCTACAGAATGTTGGGAAACGGCGACCTTTGATACTAATACCTGTTCTTGGGTGGTAACTGGTACACAAGATCCAGAGCCTGCTACAGAATGTTGGGAAACGGCGACCTTTGATAATAATACTTGTTCTTGGGTGGTAACTGGTACGCAAGATCCAGAGCCTGCTACAGAATGTTGGGAAACGGCGACCTTTGATAACAATACCTGTTCTTGGGTGGTAACTGGTACGCAAGATCCAGAGCCTGCTACGGAATGTTGGGAAACGGCGACCTTTGATAATAATACTTGTTCTTGGGTGGTAACTGGTACGCAAGATCCAGAGCCTGCTACGGAATGTTGGGAAACGGCGACCTTTGATAACAATACCTGTTCTTGGGTGGTAACTGGAACGCAAGATCCAGAGCCTGCTACAGAATGTTGGGAAACGGCGACCTTCGATACTAATACCTGTTCTTGGGTGGTAACAAATGATGGAGATTCAATAGATCCAATAGCTATATGTCAAAATATTACTATACAATTGGATGGATCTGGTAATGCAAGTATTATTGCATCTGATGTAGATGGAGGTTCAACTGATAACTGCCAAATTGCATCGATGACAGTTTCACCTTCTACATTTGACATGAATGATATAGGAGACAATAATGTAATATTAACAGTGACTGATGAAAGTGGAAACTCGGTAGATTGTACAGCAGTAGTAACTGTTGAAGATGAAACATTAAGTAATCCAATATTTACTATTAAAGATATATCAGTAGTGCCTAACCCTTTTAAAGAATACTTTGATATTATATTACCAAGTATATATAATAACAATGAGTTTACCATTAATATATATGACTTAAATGGAAGAATAGTTTATAATAAACTTCTAATTAGTAATAAGGGTAAAATCAGGATTAATGATTTAGATAGAATTGATCAAGCTGCGTATTTTGTAAAAATCACTCATAATAATAGTGGAAATAAAATTATTAAAAAGATGATTAGATTCTAAAAAACTAACAATTAAGCACAAAAAAGCCTGAATTTATACTAATTCAGGCTTTTTTAATTAACTGATATTGAGAATTTTAAATTTTAAAAATGCATTTCATCGATTTTATTTGCATTTTATGGAGTGATACTATACTTTTACATAAATTTAATTAGTCCCAAAACTAAAAATTTAACCGCTTATGAAAACTAATACACTTTCTTTGAGAAAGTATACATTAATGGTATGTATGCTTTTAGTTTCCTTAATAACGTATTCTCAAACTGCAGATTTCAATGTTCAGCATATTCAAGACGATGTTGCTAGAACTGGTGGAACAAATACAAGCTTTACTCCAGTATCATCATTAAATAATGCTGTAGCCTTATCTAATAGTAATAGAAAAAGTCATGCAGGACCCAATGGGTCTTCAGGTAATGAAGATGGAGATGATATGGCTGGAGGAAGAAGGCTAACTTCAACAAATACTCTAACATATTACAGAGAGAGTGGATCGTCTACAAGTAATATGAGATTTAATACATCCATTTGGGAATATGTTGGTCCTCCAGGAGGTAATAATGAGATGATAATCAGAGGTCGTTATGCTGTTAATTTAAATGGCACAACAAATAGCGTAACTCAAGTAATTTCTGGGGTAACTAATGCAAATGACTGTATACCTTTTATCACAGGAATAATGAATAATACTACAAGTCAGGATGCCGATTCTGGAACAGCAATTGCTTATTTAGAAAACGCAACAACTTTGAGAGTTTTAAAAGGATCTAATGATAATAATGTTACTGTTTACATTACACTAGTAGAATTTACAGGTGCAAATTGGACTGTTCTCCACGGTGATTCTGGTAGTTCAGCTTCAGATACAGGCACTATTACATTAAGAAACGGATCTGATGGAACAGGAACTGCAACAAATGTAAGTGCTTGGGGTGAGGCAATAATTTTTAGCCATCACATCGGAGATACAGGTACCAGTGGAACTAATGATGCCTTAGCTGATAACTGGCCACTTATGGATCCAGGTAGTAATAATCAGACAGTAGATTGGACCTTTGATGGAGGGCATGATTCTGACGGAACAAATAGACATTTTGTTCATGTTCTAAATAATACGGACCTAAATGTTACAAGGTATCAAAATACAAGTAGTACTGATAATGAAACTACTATAAATATTTCTTCTGCTGGATTAAGCAGTATAAATGAAGCTTTAATAATTGGTTCATCAATAACAAGTGGTGGTGGTCAAGCTTATGGAAGAGGTTGGAGAAATTATTATTTTAATTCAACTACAATAGCTGCGCATTGGTGCCATAGAAGTGGTAATACCATGTCACACGAAATACAAATTGTAGATTTAAGTAATCTTACAACTACAATTTCTGCTCCAGAAATAAATATTCAAGGTAATTCAACTAATATTACTGATGGAGATACAACTCCAAGTGTGACTGATGATACTGAATTTGGTAATGTGGATGTTTCTGGTGGTACAGAAGTCCATACATTTACTATTCAAAATACTGGAACTCTTCCGTTAACTATTGGAGCTATTACATTTACAGGTGGAAACTTTGGTGATTTTTCTGTAACAAGTGCACCAGCATCTTCTGTTGCTGCATCAGGAAGTACTACTTTTGATGTAACTTTTAATCCTAGTGCTGTAGGTTTAAGATCTACAACAATAAATATTGTTAATGGTGATTCTGATGAAAACCCATATAACTTTGCCATTCAAGGTACAGGTTTTACTCCTGCTCCAGAAATAAATATTCAAGGTAATTCAACAAGTATCACAGATGGTGATACAACTCCAAGTGTAACTGATGATACCGAATTTGGTAATGTTGACGTTTCTAGTGGCACTGAAGTCCATACGTTTACAATTCAAAATACTGGAACAGCTTCATTATCTATAGGAGCTATCACATTTACAGGTGGAAATTTTGGTGATTTTTCTGTAACAAGTGCTCCAGCATCTTCTGTAGCTGCATCCGGAAGCACTACTTTTAATGTAACTTTTAATCCTAGTGCCGCAGGTTTAAGATCTACAACAATCAATATAGCTAATGGTGATTCTGATGAAAATCCTTATAATTTTGTCATTCAAGGTACAGGAACTGTTGCAACATTTTCAGATGTTGTAGTATCTGTCAATTGGCCTGCTTACTCATCGGAAAATAGAGTAGAAATATACTCTCCATCTGGAACGTTAATTACAACTATAGACAACGGTTTCACAGGAGGTATTAATAATAGCTATTCTACTACAGAGAGTTTAGGTTGTTTAGAGGATTTAACAAACTATTATTTTATAATGTATGATACTGCCAATGATGGATGGGACGGAGCAGATAATATTACAATAACCATAGGTGGAACTGATGTCATAAACCAAAATGGAGATACTGCAACATCAACAGGAACCACTGTATTTTTTAATGTTTCTGGAGGTGCAGCAGGTTCTGAGATTGATATCACTGGAAATGGAACCTCAATTGCAGATGGAGATACAACTCCAGATTTATTAGATGACACCGATTTTGGTCAAGTCGATATAACAAGTGGTACACAAGCCAATACGTTTACTATAAATAATTATGGCTGTACAACTGCTCTTACTTTAACTGGTGGTTCACCTTATGTTACTATTTCTGGTACTAATTCAGGAGATTTTTCATTAACATCAATACCTTCTGGGTCTATTTCTGCAGCTGGAAGTACTACCTTTGAAATTACTTTCAATCCATCTGGATCAGGTATAAGAACTGCCACATTAACCATATTAAATGATGATGGAAATGGCGATGAAACTACTTATAACTTTGACATTCAAGGTGAAGGTATAACTGGACCTCCAAATTATACTGCCTTTTATGAGAGTTTTGACATTGACAATGGTGGATGGACACTAATAACGTCTACTAATGATAATTGGGTGTGGACAAACAGTTTTCCAGGAACAGCAAATGAAATGGGAGATGGTAGTTTTTGGAGAAACAACAATTTTGACGATTATAGCAACAATACTAATATTGTTATACAAAGCCCACAATATGACTTTACAGGTTTACAAAATTTACTGCTAAGTTTAGATGTTAAATGTATGACTGAAGATAATCAAGATGGTATGATTATCCAATATTCTATATCTGGAGGAGCTTATGTAACATTAGGTTCAAGTGGTCTTGGTACTAACTGGTATCAAGATAATGCAGCTGCCATAAGTGGAGATGCGTGGAATGGAGATTTACATACACAATCACCTACATTTGATCCTCACAACCAATTTACTAATGCTAGGATTTCATTATCTGATGCAACCTTCTCTAACCAAAGTAATGTACGATTTAGAATACAATTTACCTCTGATGGATCTGGTGTAGACGATGGAGTTGGTTTTGATAATTTTAGAATAGAATGCGATCCTATAACGGCACTTAATGATTCTTCTGAAGGACCAGCAGATATAACTAGCAACTTACGATTATGGTTAAAGTTAAATGAAGGAGTTGCTGTAAGTGATGGATCGCCGTTAACTGGAATTGAAGATCAAGCATATGACACGACTTTAGACAAAGAAGATGCGTATCAAGTATCTACACTTGCACCAACCTATAGAGATAATAGTACTAGAAATATTAACTACAATCCTGTTGCGGATTTCGATCATAACAATGTAGAATTTATGAATGGAAAAGGTGGATTTTATTCTCAAGATTATTTTGTTGTTGTAAAAAGTGATGATGTTGTTGACACAAGCACTGGAGCGTTTTCTCCAGGAAGACAATTTGCTATTGGAGGAAGATATAGTGATGATGCCTTTCATGAGGATCCAACAGGATTAGCATTTGGAAGTTCTACGGCACGTTATTCAAACGAAATAGTTGCACACAATTTAAACTCTTTTCCATCTACTGCAACGACACCAAATGATGATAGTTATGGTAGAGCTTATACATCTGCAACTGATTCATATGACAATGAAGTATTACTTATAAACGTTAAAACTAACACTGCTGGTAATTCAGTAGAAATTTATAAAAATGGTAAGCGTATTGATAATACTGATGCTACATTACCAACAAACGGAACACCTTTAAATTTTAAAGAATTTAATAATATTCCTTTTATACTTGGAGCTGGACGAAGTGGTATGTCTGGTAGAACTACTTCTCAATTAAATGGTCGCCTTTCCGAAGTAGTTTCTTATTCAGCACCAAATTCATTAACTGATAAAAGAAAAATACAATCATATTTAGCAGTTAAATATGGCATTACGCTTCAAGATGACGCAAGTGCTTTAACTGATTACAGAGTTAATGATGTAGATTATATTGACTCTAATGGAGATGTAATTTGGGATACAAGTGCCCATTCATCACATAATTATGATATTGCTGGAATAGGTAGAGATGATAATTCTAATTTATTACAAAAGCAATCTAAAAGTCAAAATGAACAATCGGATGTTGATGGTCCTACTAGTGGGTTCTTATCAATGTCATTAACACAAACTTACGATACCAATAACCTTAATATAGCAAATAATCCAACTACCTTCACCGACAGACAATTTTTAATGTGGGGAAATAACAATGCCAGCTTAGATGGTACAGCAACCACTGTAACAGTAGATATGAGTGAGGATATTGGAGATCCAACTTTAGTAACAGAAGTAGAGTTTACTGCCATACCAAGAATTTGGAAAGTTGTAGAAATTAATGGAGATGTTCCAAGTGTAGAAGTATCAATACCAACAAGTATTGTTAGAACTGCTGCTCCACCTGATGGACGTTATTTAATGTTTATTTCTTCTACAGGAATTTTTGATCCTACTGCAGATTATAGAGTTATGACAGAAACTGGAGGAAATTTATATGCAGATTACGATTTTGATGGAATAGAATATATAACTTTTGGTTGGGCTCCAGAACGAACTTTTGAGCGCTCTGTTTACTTTGACCCTTCCAACGGAGATTATATAGATATTGAAGATCATTTGGATGTAAACACATCTGGCTTCACAATATCAAGTTGGATAAATAGAGACTCAAACTCATTAGACAAATCTATTTTATCTAAAAGAAATGTAAAACCTATTATTGGACAATATTCTGAAGGTTATGATTTTAAAATTACACTTCTTGGCTTTTTTGAAGTGAATTGGAGAGATGCTGGAGGCACTTATCGCAGTATAACGTCATCAGTTATCATACCTGCAAATGAGTGGCATCATTTAGCAATTGTGCACGATGGTACAACTGCAACATTATATATAGATGGTGTTCCAGACACAGTATCAAATCTAGCGCCACCAGCTGCCACAGATGAATCATTTTTTATTGGAGCAGCAGTAAAAAATGCGCCTCAAGATTTTTTCCATGGTAATATTGATGAAGTTAGAGTATGGAATATCGCTCTTACTGAAGATCAATTACGATTTATAATGAATCAAGAGATTGAAGCTAATGCTGATTTAATACCAAAAGTAACTGGAAAGTATTTTAATGATAGAACAATAACTCCTACAAAAAATGATGTAGTTACTATTCCATGGGGTGATTTAGCTGGATACTATCCAATGTCAACTTATACCTATACTAATACAAAAGATGAATCTGATTACAGTCATCAAGGAGCTCTTAAAAACTTAAAAACTGTTGATAGACAAACTGCTCCGCTTCCATATATCTCAACTCAAGATGGTGATTGGAATCAAAGTACAACATGGCAAAATGGTAATGTACAAACTATTCCTGGTACAGAATCTATTGTTAATTCTAATGTATCTGTAGATTGGAACATTGTAAGAACATCACATGACATCACTATAGATGATGATACTGATATGCCTGCAGATAACGAAGGTAATAGAACTGTATTGGCTCTATTTGTTGATAGTAATGAAATAGTCCTAGATGGAATTAACGGAACCTCGCCAACATCAACAGATGGAACTGGCTTTGGTTTAACAATAACTCATTATTTAAATTTAGATGGTAACATCGATTTAGAGGGAGAGTCTCAACTTGTACAAACTTTAAATAGTGATTTAGAGGTTAACAGTTCTGGTACATTAGAAAAAGATCAACAAGGAACTAGAGATTTATTTACTTACGATTATTGGGCTTCTCCTGTTGGAGTATCAAGCACTTTAGCTAATAACACTAGTTATACAGTGCCAGATGTTTTAAGAAATGGTACAAATCCTGCAACTCCTACAACAATAACCTTTTTAACATCTGGTTATGATGGTGCTACATCAGGAAGTGATATTTCAATAGCAGATTATTGGATCTGGAAGTTTAACAATCTACCTGATGATGATTATGCGTCATGGCAACATGTAAGAAGTACTGGAATGTTAAACGCTGGTGAAGGCTATACTATGAAAGGTGTATTTAATACATCTGGTAATGTAACACAAGAACAGAACTATACCTTTATAGGGAAACCTAATAATAGCGTTATACAATTAGAGCTAGATGCTAATAACGATTATTTAGTTGGTAATCCTTACCCTTCAGCAATTGATGCTGATCAGTTTATCATGGATAATGGACCTGTGTTAACCTTTACGGATCCAACAAGTGATAATAGCTTCCCTGAAGGAGACCCATTATTAAGTGGTACACTCTATTTTTGGGATCATTGGGGAGGTGGATCTCATGTTCTAGCAGAATATCAAGGTGGATATGCTACGTATAACTTTTCAGGTGCTGTAGCAGCTGCGTCTCAAGGAACAAACGATCCAGATGTTGGTACAGGCGGAACTCCTAATTATTTGCCAACAAGATTTATTCCACCAGGAAAAGGATTCTTTGTAGTTGCTGAAGATGATGGTATTGATGACAGAATGATAACATTTAATAATGGTCAAAGAATTTATCATAGAGAAAGTGATACAAGTACTAGGTCAAGCGAAACTGCAACTTCGCAAGCAGATTCTGAAGATCCAAGAACCAAATTAAGAATAGGCTTTAATTCAATAAATGAAATACACAGACAGCTATTAGTTACTGTTGATGAAAGAGCAACTCTTGATGAAGATTGGGGATTTGATGGTATTTCCAATGAAGATCAAATTGATGATATGTATTGGATGATTCAAGATGGAAAGTTCACTATTCAAGGTATTGATGAAATTAAAGATACAACTATATTACCTCTAGGTGTTAAAACAGATACTGATGGTGTAAATAGTATCATGATAGATGAATTATCTAATGTCGGAGAGGAATTAGAGATATACCTTCATGATAAGGAATTAGACTTATATCATGATTTAAGAAATACAGCTTATGATATCTATCTAGTTGCTGGTGAATATCTTGATAGATTTGAAATTACTTTCAGTAATCAAGACTCTTTAGGATTAGATGATAATGATTTAAATGTTTTTGATGTAAACTACACAAACTCCATTGAAAGTATTGTAATCATGAATCCTAGATTAGAAAGCATAAAATCTGTAGAGTTATACAGTATTTTAGGTCAGTCTATTTATGAAAATAACGAAGTAGAAACTAAAAGTTATGTAGAACTTGAAGTAAAAGACTTAAGTGCTGGAACTTATATTATAAAAATACAGACAGAGAACAATAGTATCATTTCTAAAAAAGTCCTAATAAACTAACTTAAATTGTACTATTCGAAAATTGAGGTCTCTTTTAAGCGGTGAGGCCTCTTTTTTTTATCCAAACTTTTCGGTTAATCGTTCTAGAGTTACCGTTTCTTGATCTCCAGTTTGCATATTTTTTAGAGTGAATGTTTTATTTTCTAGCTCATTTGAGCCTACAAGGACAATAAATGGTACCTCTCTCCTATTTGCATAGGTCATTTGCTTTTTCATTTTTGCCGAATCAGGATATAATTCTGTATTAACTCCTTTTTCTCTTAATAACTTTATAGCTTGCATGCATGCTAAAGCTTCAGCATCTCCAAAGTTAAAAAATAGTACTTGTAGCGCGTTAGAAACTGTTTCAGGAAATAAATCTAATTCTTCTAATACCAAATAAATTCTATCTAATCCAAAGCTAATACCAACACCACTCACATCATTTAAACCAAAAATACCTGTAAGATCATCATAACGTCCTCCTCCACCAATAGAACCCATTTTTACAGAATCTGGCGCAGACACTTCAAAAATAGCACCTGTGTAATAGTTTAGTCCTCGAGCTAAAGTAACATCTAGTTGTAAAGTAGCAGTTTTTAAACCCAAGTTTGAAATAGCGTTATTAATAAACTCTAATTCTTGTATTCCTTGTTTACCATCTTCAGAAGTGCTTAAAATAGCTTTTAAACCCTGAATTTGAGACTCAAAACTTCCTGTTAAACTAAAAAGCGGTTGTAACTTCTCTATGCCAGATTCTGGAATACCTTTTTCTAGCATTTCTGCTTTAACCTTCTCCTCACCTATTTTATCTAATTTATCTAGAGCAACAGTAAAATCTATAAGCTTATCCTGTGCGCCAATAACCTCGGCAATTCCAGACAGAATTTTACGATTATTAATCTTAATGGTTACACCTTTGAGATTTAAATTAGTAAAAACCGTATCGTATAGTTGTATAAACTCTACTTCTTGCAACAAAGACTGACTACCAACTACATCTGCATCACATTGATAAAATTCTCTAAAACGCCCTTTCTGTGGTCTATCTGCTCGCCAAACAGGTTGTATTTGATAGCGTTTAAACGGAAAAGCAATCTCGTTTTGGTGTTGTACTACATAACGTGCAAATGGCACTGTTAAATCGTAGCGAAGGGCTTTTTCAGAAATATAAGAAGTTAGAAATTTTGGTTTTAATCTATAATAAAAATCACTAAATACTATTGAAGCTGCTAATTCAGTTTGAGTTTTTACAAGGTTTTCAAATTCTTTTGATTCATTCTGATTAGCTACAATAATATTAAGTATATCAACAACAAAATTCTCGTTTCTTAATTTTTCATCTGAAAACAACTTCTTATTAGTTTCTTTCAATTTATCATTCAAAGAATTAATAAACTTTGATATTGATTGGTTATAATTAGGACTTGAGCTATCTAATCCACTTAATTCAACTTCTTTTAAATGTTTTAAAATTGTTCCAATAAACTCAAGCAAAGTCTCATTAAAATCACCTAAATAATCACCAGAATTTAAAATCTTAAAAATAAGTCTATCCCCTTCTTCTCCATACTTTCCCATCAAGGTATCAGAATTTTCAAAACTAGGTGTTTCTATGGGCTGAAAACCAAAGGTCTCGAAAGCAGATTTTATTGTGCTAAAAATATAGTTGCGTTTGGCAACTTGCTCTGGATTAAAATCTCTAGTTCCTTTTGGTATACTTGGTTTTGTAGCCATAATAATACTTGATATAGCAGTCTTTAATTTAAGTGATTGGTTTTAGTTTTTGCAAAGGTATTAATTAAAATAGTTCTCGACTGCGCTTGAACAGACATTTATTAGTTATCATTTACAAGCTTATTAAAGTAATTGTATAAATCACCTTTTGTTATGTAAGCGCCTTGTTGTATTAAAGCAAATTTATCTTGATTTTTGTCTTCAGAATAATTTTTATGTGCCTGAAGCACTTCTACTTCATCAGATAATAGGTTATCTCGTAACCATTGATACCCTTCTTTTGTAGTTAAATCTGCAACTTCAGACTTTAGCTTCAAAGCTATTAAATGCATGTTTGTATCAGATAAACAAAACATATGAATATGTTGTGGAGATATTTGCTCCAGATATTGAGCTTGATTTAAAACTCCCTCCCAAACTAAATCACTAAAAACATCTAGTTCTTCCTCTGCTACGTCAGGTTTTTCAGTTTTAATTTTCGTCCACTCATCAGCTGTAATAGATTGTGTGGCTAAAAAATTAATAAACTCTTTATGTAATTCTTCTAATTGCTCTTTTGTTAATCTAGCGTATTTCATATTACTAGTTGTTTTTTTCTAATTGTAATGCTTTAGCGACCTCAAAAGGTCTGTCAGTTGCAATAATATCAATTCCTCTGTTAACCCAGTCTTTATATAAATTATTACCTCTGGCTTGAGCTTGTTTATCTAAATTTCCTAAAGTTCCCAAAATTGTTTTTATGCCTTTTTTATGAATGTTTTCATATAATTGGTTAGGAGACAAACGCGTTCCAGTGAAGGCTAACATATTTTTTGTGGGTATTCCTGATTCTAGTAACCAATTAAACTCTTCTTCATTTCTAGCAGAGACAGATACTAATAAATCAGGAGCCAATTGATAAACCTTTTTAGCAGCATCAACATTGTAGGTAATTATAATTGAACTATCTTCTGCTTCAGTTTCACGGATTAACTCAATTACTTTTTCTACTGAAACACTTTTCTTGATATCGATTGTTAATACTGTATTATTAGATGTAGCCCAATTCAACACCTCTTTAAATAAAGGAATTTTAAAGGGTGTTTCGCTACCAAAATCATCGACTAAATTAAATTCTTGTAATTCTGAAAAGGTATATTTAGTTAACCTATCTGTTCCTGTTGTGGTACGTTCTAATGAGTTATCATGCATTAAAACTAATTGACCATCTTTTGTTTGAGCAACATCTACTTCATAGATGCCATATATATTATTATTAATATACTTTAGTGTCTCTAAACAGTTTTCTGGGTAGTTTTTAATTCCTTTTCCACCTCGATGCACACTTATAAGTGGTGCATCTTGAAGAGAATATTTAAACGATTCTATTAAAGCAGAATCTGAAATGGCAACAGATGTATCTTTCTCATTTTTACAAGAAAGCATTGTACTCAATAACAGTAATAATAGATAATATCTCATATTAAATGTAATATCAATAAAAAAACCGTTTAGAAATTCTAAACGGTTTTAAGTTATATCAAATTTGAAATTATTGAGCTTGGGCTACAACTTCAAATGGTAAATCTACAGATACTTCTCTGTGTAAACGTACAGTAGCATTATACTTACCTAAACGCTTTACAGATCCACCAGCAACACTGATGAATTTTTTATCGATAGATTGTCCTTCTTTTTCTAAAGCTTCAGCAACATTAATATTGTTTACAGAACCAAATAATTTATCTCCTGTACCAACTTTAGAAGCAATTTTAATGTCTAAAGTTTTTAATACTTCTGCAACAGCATTAGCATCATCAATAATTTTCTTTTCTTTAAAGGCTCTTTGCTTTAAGTTTTCAGCTAATACTTTTTTTGCAGAAGCTGTTGCTAATACAGCATGCCCTTGAGGAATTAAAAAATTTCTACCATAACCGCTCTTTACTGTTACAATATCGTCTTTAAATCCTAAATTTTCAACGTCTTGTTTTAATATAAGTTCCATAGTTATAATAGTATTATTTTAATAAATCTGCTACGTATGGCATTAATGCTAAATGGCGTGCTCTTTTTACAGCAACAGATACTTTTCTTTGGTATTTTAATGAGGTACCAGTTAAACGTCTTGGTAAAATTTTGCCTTGCTCGTTAACAAAACCTAATAACCAATCTGGATTTTTGTAATCTACATACTTAATTCCAGACTTTTTAAAACGACAGTATTTTTTCGTTTTACTTGTGTCAATATTTAATGGAGTTAAATATCTAATTTCTCCATCTTTCTTCGATTTCGCTTGTTGTTCTATAGATGACATAATTACGCTTTTGCTTTTTCTTTAAGTTTAACTCTTCTTCTTTCTGCCCAAGCAACAGCGTGCTTGTCTAGTTTAACAGTTAAGTAACGCATAAAACGCTCGTCACGTCTAAACTCTACTTCTAATGGATTGATAACCTCACCATCAACTTGGTATTCAAATAAGTGATAAAAACCACTTTTTTTGTTTTGAATTGGGTACGCTAATTTTTTTAGTCCCCAATCTTCTTTAGCTATCATCTTTGCACCTCTAGAAGTCAAAAAATCTTCGTACTTCTTTACTGTTTCCTTTATCTGATCTTCAGATAAAACGGGATTCAAGATGAAAACAGTTTCGTAATGATTCATAAATAAATATTTAAATTGTTTTTAAAATGGGTGCAAAAATAACTATTATTTATTATTATAGCAACAAATTTAAACCTAAATTATATAGTAACTAATCAGATGCCAAGAAAATAAAAAAACACACTTTGTCGATGTTTTTTTGTTTTTTATCCGATTTTTTTGTACTATTGTCGATATCTTAACCTAAAAAGAATTAAATGTTATGACTTTAAACTGTGTTGTTGTTGATGATTCAGCGATTCAAAGGCTATCCATAGTCAAATTAATCGAGAACCATCAATCTCTAAATTTAATTGCAGAATACAGTAGTGCCCTTGAAACTAAAAATGGTCTCAATACGCACAAGGTAGATCTTGTGTTTCTAGATATTGAAATGCCTGTTTTAAATGGTTTTGAACTACTAGACGTACTAAATAACAAGCCCCAAATTATTTTTGTTACTGGTAAAACAGAGTATGCTTTTAAAGCGTTTAATTATGACGCGACAGATTACTTACACAAACCCATTACAAGAGAACGTTTTAATCAAGCAGTAGATAAAGCAATTGAGCAGCATAAGTTGCGCATGGACTTTAATGAAGCTGATGGAGAACATATTTTTGTAAAGAGTAATCTTAAAAAACGTAAAGTATATATCAAAGATATTAAGTGGATAGAGGCTCTAGGAGACTATGTTAAATTAGTTACAGAAGACGCTAGCTTAATTGTATTATCTACAATGAAAGCCTTTGAAAAAGAATTACCTGAAGGTAAATTTTTAAGAATCCACAAATCATACATTGTTAACCTTGATAAAATTGATAGGTATAACAGTAAAAATGTTGAAGTTGGTACTTACGAAATTCCTTTGAGTAGAAACAAAAAGACTCAATTAGTTGATGCTTTAAATAATATCGTATAAACTAATTTTAGATTTATATTAATAATTATCGACGTTTACGATTATTTTAATCGATCTAAAGTCTATAACACTTGAGAAGCTATTTTTAATTTTAAGAATAGCTTCTTTTGTTTTTTTAAGCGATTGCTTTTGGGGAATCTTAATCAAGATATTTTTATGATACTGATTTCGGATTCTAGAAATAGGTGGAAATTCTGGACCTAAAACAGAAGTCCCAAATAATTGTCTTAAAGATTGACTCATCCAATCTGCTCCTTTGTTTACCCTATTATAATCTTTATGCTTTAAAGTAATTTTTATAAGTCTAAAAATCGGTGGATAGTTAAAGTTATAACGATCATCTAGCTGCTCATTATACATGGTTTCGTAACTATTGGTAGAAACTTGTTTTAATATTCTATGGTGTGGATTGTAAGTTTGTATTAAAACCTTACCTCTTTTTTTTGTTCGCCCAGCTCTACCAGCAACTTGTGTCATTAATTGATAACTCCGTTCATGAGCTCTAAAATCTGGAAAATTTAAAAGATTATCTGCATTCATGATCCCAACTAGTTTCACATTTCTAAAATCTAAACCTTTAGTGAGCATTTGAGTTCCTACTAATATATCTACTTCTTGCTGCTCGAAAGCAGTAATAATTTTTTCGTAACCATATTTACCTCTCGTGGTATCTAAATCCATTCTGGAAACTTTATGATCAGGAAACAATTCTTTTACCTCTATTTCTATTTGCTGGGTTCCAAAACCTTTAGTATCTAATTCAACACTCGAACAAGCCAGGCATTGTTTTAACATAGCCATATGATAGCCACAATAATGGCATCGTAATTCATTTTTATATTGATGGTAGGTTAAACTAACATCACAGTTAGGGCATTGAGGTGAATTACCGCAGGTATTACATTCAACAATGGGAGAATAACCTCTCCTATTTTGAAATAAAATAACTTGCTGACCTTCACTCAAAGCTTCTGTCATTTCATCAATTAGTCTATCGCTAAAATGACCAGTCATACGTTTGCGCTTAAGTTTATCTTTAATATCTACTAATTCGATTTCAGGCATTAGTACATTATTGTAGCGTTGAGTCATTTCCACCAAACCATATTTTCTTTGTTTAGCATTGAACATACTTTCTAAACTTGGTGTAGCAGAACCCAAAATAACTTTTGCATGAAACATATTTGCCAAAACAATCGCTGTATCTCTAGCATGATAACGAGGTGCAGGATCAAATTGTTTGTAGGACTGCTCATGCTCTTCGTCAACTACAATAAGGCCTAACTTTTTAAACGGTAAAAAAACCGATGATCGCGCTCCTAAAACAACTTGTATTTTACTAGAATCTTTTAATAGGTTATTCCATACCTCGACGCGTTCGTTTAAAGAATAACGTGAATGAAAAACCGCAATTTTATTACCAAAATAAGCTTGTAGTCGTGTTACTAATTGAGTAGTTAACGCGATTTCTGGAACTAGATATAAAACCTGATTACCTTTAGAAATCACATCTTCAATCAACTTAACATACACTTCTGTTTTTCCTGAAGATGTTACACCATTAAAAAGTGTAACACTTTGATTTTTAAATGATTTTTTAATCTCATTTAAAGCATTTTCTTGGTAATCATTAAGCTGTTTTGATGCTCTATTTTCTGAATTTGAAAAATCTAAACGGTCTGTTTGAATGTAGTACTCCTCTAGAATTTGCTTGTCAATTAACAGTTTTATTTGTGTTGAAGTTGATTGACTTTCAGAAATTAAATCGTTTACCCGAATCGGCTTTTGGGTTTTAGCAGATAGTGAGAATAAAGACAAAATAATCTGACTTTGTTTTGGAGCTCTTTTTAGTTGGGTTAATAAACCTTCAAGAGCGTTTTCTGAAGTATATTGCTCATGCAGTTTTACATATCGAACTAATTTAGGTTTGTATTTTTCATAGATTTCTTCATGTAAAACAACTGCTTGTTTGTCTAATAAACGATTAATAACTGGTAAGGCATTTTTCTTATCGATTATATTAGCTATCTCTTGAATTCTTAATGACGATTGATGCATTAGAGCTTCGTATATTAAAAATTCATCGTCTTTTAGCTGTAAGTCATCAATCTGAAGGTCACTTTTAGATACAAGGGTTTCACTCTCTAGTAAATAAGCACTTGGTAGAGCAGCTCTCATTACTTCTCCTAATGTGCACATATAATAATCTGCAATCCAATGCCATAATTCTATTTGCTTTTGAGTTACTATAGGAATTTCATCTAAAATTTGATGAATCTCTTTAGCTTCATAAGCCTCGGGGCAAATAGAATGAATATTATGCGCTAAAGCTGTATATATTTTAGACTTTCCAAATGGAACAGCAACGCGCATTCCGGGTTTTAAAAAATTAGCTTCAGCTTTAGATATTCTGTAAGTGAATAATCGTTGAATTGGTATGGGAAGAATAACATCTAGAAAGTAACTCATTGCATCAAAGGTAAGTTCTTTACATAAAAAAACCACCCTAAAAATTGGTGGTTTATTAACATTTATAAGTTTATTTTACGCGTTTCCAATACTGCGTTGCATATACAAAAGCGACATAACCTCGTACTTGGAGTAAATCAGGATTTTCATCATCTAGTGTTATCCTGCACTTATACTTTTTACCACGTTCTGGATGAAAGATGGTTCCATTTTTATAATACTTGCCTTGCTTTTCCATATTCTTCATCAATACTAAACCTAAAACAGGTGTATTTTTTTCATCGCCTTCACATTTTTCGCACAAAGCATCTTTATGTCTTGAATTCAATATTTCTACTATTTTACCAAACACTTTACCATCCCGTTCATAAATCTCCACAATCGATTTCTCTTCACCAGTTTGTTCATCAACTGTTGTCCACTTGCCAAATATGGTTTGACTAAACACAGAAAATGTTACTAAAAAAGTAGCTGCTATTAATACAATCTTCTTCATTATTATATTGTCTTCTTCTTTAAACGGTTTAATGACGCATTTAGTTCGTAACCTAGTAATAAAATATTAGCATTAAGCCATAAATAAAACATGAGTATCAGCAACGCTCCTATAGAACCATATAATTCATTGTACTG
The DNA here is from genome assembly GCA_026162565.1 of Flavobacteriaceae bacterium NBU2973. Lineage (GTDB taxonomy): Bacteria > Bacteroidota > Bacteroidia > Flavobacteriales > Flavobacteriaceae > JAOEIQ01. The sequence goes on along the minus strand of JAOEIQ010000010.1, from coordinate 116,416 downwards.
CGAAAAGTTATCAATATAAATACCAAACAGAAAAGACGTTAGCATTATTAATAAAGTCGTTAATAATGCACCAACAGAAAAGAATTTAGATTGCTTACCTTCTTTAGTACCAAAATAATATAATGTAGCTGTGGCGATATACACCATGATTACAAAAAACAAATATTGAGAAAATACATACCAAAAATCGCTTTTAACATCTTCAATATATTCAAATTTTTCTGCTACATCTATAAGGCTTTCAACGATATAAATATTAAAATAACCTAAAATAACCACTGTAAAAATTAATAGAAAAGCTAAAATTAAAGCGACACCCAAAGCGTATAAATATTGCCTTACCACATTGCGAGTAATCTGCTCATGATACGAGTTTTCGAAACCGGTAAAAACAGCGTTAACACCATTGGTCATTAAAATTATTGACAATAAGAAAACAGAGGAAATGAGTCCTCCTCCTCTAATATTTTCAAAAATATTTTCAGAGAAAAAATCAGATGTTTTAGGCGGCAAAATAGAATCTAAAAAAGCTAGAAACTCTTCTTGAAATCCTTCTACGGGAATATGCGGAATTATTATGATGATAAACAATAAAAAAGGAAACAAAGCCATAAAAAAACTATACGCAATAGCACTTGCTCTGGTAGTTAAGGCACCTTTAATAATTCCAGTAATATATAATTCCAACAAGTCGTAGATAGATAAACCCTCAAAACCTGGGAGCTTGATTTTTTTAAAAAAGGCAACTATCAAACAGATTATTGGTATTTTCTCAAGCTTTTCCTCTACTGCTTTAGACATATTATACAGCTTTTAAACTCAAATCTAAATTATAAACAGAATGTGTAAGTGCTCCTGAAGAAATATAATCTACACCACATAAAGCATAGTCTCTAACCGTATTCTCATTAATCCCTCCAGAGCTCTCGGTTAAACATGTATCGCCAATTAGTTTAACAGCTTTACGAGTATCTTCATAATTAAAATTATCTATCAAAATTCTGTAGACACCATCGCTCTCAAGAATTTCTTTTATTTCGTCTAAATCACGAGCCTCTACAATGATTTTTAAATCACGATTTGTTTCTTTTAAATACGCTTTTGTCTTGTTTATAGCTTTTGTTAATCCGCCAGCAAAATCGATATGATTATCCTTTAACATAATCATATCGTATAAAGCAAATCGATGGTTCTCTCCTCCTCCAATTTTAACAGCCCATTTTTCTAATGCTCTAATACCTGGAGTTGTTTTTCGAGTGTCTAAAATTTTAGTTCCTGTACCTTCCAATAAATCCATAAACTTTTTGGTTTTGGTAGCAATGGCACTCATGCGTTGCATAGCATTTAAAACTAAGCGTTCCGCTTTTAGTATGGATTGTGAAGCGCCTTCTACATAAAATACAATATCGCCATATTTTACAGGACTACCGTCTTCTATAAGTACCTCAACAGTCATATCGTTATCTACATAAGCAAACACTTGTTTAGCAAATTCAACACCAGCAATTATACCTTGGTCTTTTACCAAAAGTTTAGCTTTACCTTGAGCAGTATCTGGAATACAAGCTAAAGAGCTATGATCACCATCTCCAACATCTTCTCTTATAGCATTAGCAATTATTAAATCTATTTCGTTTTGGAATTGTTCTTTAAAAATCATGACAATATAATTTATGTAAAAATAGCAATTGATTTTTGATTTTATGAATACTATTGTTACAAGATTCATTTTGAATCGTCTATTAATAAACTAAACAATCTTGGCATCAATTTCCTCGTTTCAAACTTCAATAAAGCAGAAAAAAATAATTATTTTATTTACTTGGTTTACAAGAATTTTATTGTTTTTAGGTTTTTTACCTTCTGGTCTAAAAAAACTTTTAGGACAACGATTCACTTTAATAGGAATTGACGATCCTATTGGTTTCTTTTTTGAAGCTTTATATAGAACAGGAGCATACTGGAACTTTCTAGGTCTTATGCAACTTACAGCTGGACTATTACTACTAATACCTCGAACTTCATTTCTTGGTGTTTTAATATACTTACCTATTATCATAAATATCTTTATTATTGTTACAGCTATGCAGTTTACCGGAACACCATATGTGGTAGGACTTATGGTTTTAGCAAACTTATATTTACTCTTTTGGGATTTAGATAAAGCTAAAAGATTAGTTTCTATTATCTTTGAAAAATCATAGTATAAATGACAATCAAACTCCTAACAATCGGCAAAACAGATAATAAGCAATTACAAATGCTTATAAATGATTACACGAAACGTTTAAGCCATTATATTAATTTTGAGTTAGACATAATTCCTGATTTAAAAAACACTAAAAGTCTAAACGAAATACAACAAAAACAGAAAGAAGGCGAGCTCATTTTAAAAAAACTTAACCCATTGGATGTTTTAATTTTACTGGATGAAAACGGCAAACAATATGATTCTGTAGCTTTTTCAAATTATTTACAAAAACATATGAATTCTGGGATTAAGCAACTCGTATTTGTAGTTGGTGGTCCTTACGGTTTTTCTCAAGATGTTTATAACAAAGCTCAAGGCAAATTATCATTATCCAAAATGACGTTTTCTCACCAAATGATTCGTTTATTCTTTGTTGAACAACTCTACAGAGGATTCACTATTTTAAGAAACGAGCCTTACCATCATCGCTAAAATATAATTAGTAATGAAATGATTTTCTAAAAGTTACGACTACATAGTCATAAAAACTGAAAATCATGCGCACACAATCAACTAAAGACATTATAATTTTTGATGGAGAATGCAACCTATGTAATGGTGTTGTTGGTTGGTTATTAAAATTTGCTCCAGAAGATTTATTCAGTTTTGTACCATTTCAATCACCTTATGGTCAAGAGATATTAAAAAAACATGGTTTTCCTACACAACAATTAGATACTGTAATTTTAATAGATGAAGAAGGTTTAAAAACGCATTCTGATGGGTTTTTAAAAATTGTATCAAAAATACCTAAATGGCAACGCGTTGCTGCTTTATTAGCATTTATACCAAGACTTATCAGAGATTACATTTATAAAACAGCATCTAAAAATCGTGTAAAATGGTTTGGCACTTCTAATAGTTGTACGATTAGCTTAAAGTAAAATATACTATTTTAGTTGCATAAATTAACCTTCATGCAACTCGTTTTCGCCACCAATAATTTAAATAAACTAAAAGAAGTACAAGCTCTTATTCCTAAACATATAGAGCTATTAAGTTTAAGAGATATTGGTTGTTTTGAAGATGTACCAGAAACCCAAACTACAATTGAAGGTAATGCCAAACAAAAAGCAGAATACATCAAAACGCATTATGACTACGATTGTTTTGCTGATGATACTGGACTAGAAGTTACTGCTCTCAATGGCGAGCCAGGTGTTTATTCTGCTCGATATGCTGGAAAGCAACGTGATGCGGACGACAACATGAATAAACTTCTAGAAAATTTAAAAGATGAAACTGATAGAAGTGCGCAATTTAAAACTGTAATAGCAATACATTTAAATGGCGAGCTTAAAATATTTACTGGAATTTGTAAAGGTGAAATAACACATGAAAAACAAGGCGAAAAAGGATTTGGTTATGATCCCATTTTTAAAGCTAAAGGCTATACCAAAACCTTTGCTGAAATTTCATTAGATGAGAAAAATACAATTGGACATCGAGGTAAAGCCGTTAAGTTATTGGTAAATTATTTATCTAATATAATATCTAATACACATTACAAATAAAAGTCTATCTTTGCAGCCGTAAACTCATAAATAATGAGTTATAAATAGTCCTCAGGGTGAGGATGTGTTACCAGAAGTATTAGGTTTAAGTATGTCGATTCGCTTCTTATGTAACACTACATAACATAATCGAATACTTATAAAAGTAATGAACACATTCCAAGATTTAGGTCTTAACGATCTTCTATTAAATGCCATTTCCGATTTAGGATTTAAAACACCTAGTGAAGTACAAGACAAAGCGATACCTATTTTATTAGAAAACGACGGAGATTTAGTCGCTTTAGCGCAAACAGGAACAGGAAAAACAGCAGCTTTCGGGTTTCCTATGCTTCAAAAAATTAATATTGATAGTAGAACCACTCAAGGCTTAATCCTTTCACCTACTCGTGAACTTTGTTTACAAATTACCAACGAGTTAAAAAACTATGGTAAATATTATAAAGGTCTAAATGTCACTGCCATTTATGGTGGAGCCAGTATCACAGAACAAGCTAAACAGGTAAAACAAGGGACTCAAATTATTGTAGCAACTCCTGGTCGTATGAAAGATATGATCAGCAGACGCCTTGTAGATATATCCAAAATTGAATACGCTGTTTTAGATGAAGCTGACGAGATGCTGAATATGGGATTTTACGAGGATATTACTGATATTTTATCTCATACACCTGAAGATAAAAGTACATGGCTATTTTCTGCAACTATGCCAAAGGAAGTAGCAACTATTGCAAAAAAATTTATGACCAATCCTACAGAGATTACTGTAGGAACAAAAAATGTTGGTAGCGATCAAGTGTCACATGAATACTATTTAGTAAACTCTCGTGATCGCTATTTAGCTTTAAAACGTCTAGCAGACGCCAATCCAGATATTTTTTCGGTAATATTTTGTCGTACAAAACGAGATACTCAAAAGGTAGCAGAAAAATTAATCGAAGATGGCTATAGTGCAGGAGCTTTACACGGCGATTTAAGTCAGAATCAACGCGATTTGGTCATGAAATCGTTTAGAAACAAACAAATACAAATGCTTGTTGCTACGGACGTTGCCGCTCGTGGTATTGATGTAGACGATATAACTCACGTTATTAATTACCAACTACCAGATGAAATAGAAACCTACACGCACAGATCTGGACGAACAGGACGCGCAGGAAAAACTGGTGTATCCATGGTAATAGTTTCTAAAAGTGAGGTTCGAAAAATAAAAAGTATTGAACGTATTATTAAAAAGAATTTTGAAAATAAAAACATTCCTGATGGAATGGAAATTTGTGAAGTGCAATTAATGTCGTTAGCCAATAAAGTTCATAATACAGAAGTTAACCACGAAATTGACTCCTATCTTGAAAGTATTAATACTTTATTTGAAGACACTTCAAAAGATGAATTAATTAAAAAATTCTTCTCTGTCGAATTTACACGTTTCTTTAATTACTATCAAAAATCTAAAGACCTCAATATTGAAGCTACCAATAGTAGCGAGCGTGATGGTGGAAGCTTGAAAGATGTTGACGATACGCGATACTTTATAAATGTTGGTCGTAAAGATGGTTACGATTGGATGACATTAAAAGACTTTTTAAAGGAACAATTAGACCTCGGTCGTGATGACGTTTTTAAAGTAGACGTGAAGGAGAGCTTTTCGTTTTTCAATACCGAAAAATCACTCACAGAAAAAGTAATTGCTTATTTCACCGACTTTAAACACAATGGACGTTTTGTAAATGTTGAAGTCTCTGAAAATCGTGGAGGCGGAAGAGGTCGAGATAGAGGAAGACGGTCTGGAGGAAGGCGAGACGACAGACGCTCAAGACGTTCTGATGACAGACGAAATGACGACAATAGTAACAGACGTTCTAGAAGAAGTGATTCTGGAAACAGAGGTGAGAAACGATCTAGTGATAAATCTAAACGCTCCAATTCAGATTTTAAATCTGGAGGGAAATCAGGATCATCTAGACCAAGACGTTCAAGACGATAACTAATAGCTTGTTAATATTACGTCAAAAAAACACAATTGGTCTCGTTTTTGTATTTTGTTTAGTAATTTTGTTTATTAATTGCATGACATGAAAAAACTACTCACTGTTTTATTCTTATTAGTCGCACCATTTGTTGTGATTGCACAAGATGCAACCTCTGTAACAGGTGTTGTTTACAGTGTTAGTACTGATTCACCTTTAGAAAGTGTCAATATTGTAAACCTTAATCAAGTAAAAGGAACCTCAACCAATAAAGAAGGGGAATTCGAAATGGTTGCTAATGTTAACGATACGCTTCACTTTTCGTATTTAGGTTATAAGTCTATTAAAGTTCGTGTTACCAACGATTGGTTAAAGTTTGGTAGTACCAAAATTGAAATGACCGAATTAGCACTGGCTTTAGAAGAAGTTGTTGTAAAACGTTTACAATTAACTGGTTATTTAGAGCTTGATATTGCACAAGTACCAATTCAAAAAAATTACAGATATAGTATTTCAGGATTGTCTACTGCTGGTTATGAAGCAGGAAACAATGCGCCAAGTGCTATTAGTAAAGTATTAGGCGCTATTTTCAATCCTGCAGATTTTTTATATCGTATGTTTGGTAAAAAAGGAAAAGAAATGCGTAAGCTGCGTAAAATGAAGCAAGATGACGAAATACGAAACCAATTAGCCGCGCGTTTTGATAGAGAAATGCTCATGGTATTATTACAAGTAGATAAAGTAGATCTAGACGAAATTGTAAGACAGTGCGACTACTCTAGAGATTTTATAAATACGGCAAACGATCTTCAAATTTTAGATGCTATTAGTCAATGCTATGAAGAGTATCGTGTATTAAGTAGGAAAAAGAGTTAATCGTAATAAAAGAACCAAGAGTTGTTTTAGCGAGAATAAACTTTTAATAAAAAACCAACCATGAATATTTTTCATGGTTGGTTACTATTAATCAATTATTTTGGGGCATAAAAGGTTACTTGACTAATTTTCTTTAGTTTTTTTCAAAGGTTAGCATATCAGTACCACCATTTCCGCCACTAATATCAATAAGCTCAATTCTTGTTGATGATGTAGACACGATATCCCAATCATCATTCAAATCTTCAAAATCATTGTCTTCAGATACAGGGAAGAAAATATTAAAATCTATATCATCATCACTACTACTGCTACTACTGTTACTGTCATCACTAATAGACCAAGTGCCATTTAATGTATTAGTACCATTTGATGCCACTAAAGTGCCATCACTATTGAAACTAAAATCATATCCATTGAAATCTGAAGTTTCATTTTGCCCAGAGTCGTTAAAGTTTGTTATTCTCCAAGTCCCTGATTGGGCTGTACTTTCAATTTCTGCTATTTGTTGACTATTATCGTTAGAGATTCCATCGTCATCATCACTTGAACAAGTTGTTGACATTAGTGAGAAACTTAACATGATAAGTAAACTTAAATAAAATCCTTTTTTCATAATTATTGAGTTTTAATTGTATGTATATGGTTTATAATTTTTGTAAAGTTAAGGTGTCTGTTCCACCATTACCTCCACTAACATCTTGAATTGTTACTTCTGTATCTGAAACGGAAATAACATCCCAATCTTCATCATTAAATTCTTCAAAAGGCATATCAGTTCCGAAATCTAAAGCCATTTGATTCCCAGAACTAAATACTGACCATGTTCCATTGTTTGTACTAGTACCATTTGAAGCTGAAACGGTACCATTAATGTCAAAATTTAGTTCATAACCTGTATAGTTAGCAGTTTGGTCATTTGTATCTTCTGTATAAGATGCTACAATCCAGAGACCATCTGTTAGAATGTCTACTAAATCATCATTGCCATTTCCGCCATTAAAAGGATTTCGTTCAAAGGTTAAAAAGTCCTCTGAACCATCTCCTCCACTAATATCTTTTAATCGAATAATATCATTGGTTACCTCAAGTACATCCCAATCGTCTGCTAGCTCATCTAACGGAATCCCAGTACCAAAATTAAGATTCAATCCAAGCATTGTTTCATCACCATTAGAGGTTGACCATGAACCATTAGTAGTGCCACTCATATCTGTAGCTGTTGCTGTATTATCTGATGCAAAATTGAATATATAATTTGCAAAATCTGCCGTTTCGTCTGTATCATCAAAGAAATAAGTAATATACCAATCACCGTTTGTTAATGCATTTACAAGTACTGTATCATCAATGTTTCCACTAGATTGGCAATCACTTTCGAATCGCAACCTATCATCACCTAATCTTAAATCAACTTCAACTTCGTCATCCTCTTGGTCAATCTCATGTAAATTCCATGTGTCACTAAAATCTGACAATCCGGTAATATTAATAACCACCGAAATATTGTTACCTGTACCTGCTGCTTCCCAAGTTCCATTAAAAGTATTGGTGTTTTGAGTTACCAAAATAGTTCCATCACTATTGAACTCAAATACATAACCTACATAGTTATCTTCAAGATCATTATCATTTCGTTCTAATTTATCAACTGTCCATTCAGAGCAATCAGCAAAAATGGTATCAAGGTCATTTGTAGTACAGATATTACAATCATCATCATCAAAATCATTATCATCGTCTTCATCACAAGTATCGTCTGCCATTTCAATAGCATCTTCTAACTCTTGAATAGAATTAATGGTCTGTGTAGTTCCATCTGCAAAAATTACCGTAATTGGAAAGTTTATACTAACCGCCACAAAATCATCTAAATCATCAATAAAATCATACATATCATTGTCATTGTTGATGGTAATCGTATTGATTAAATCGTCATTCTCATTAAAAACAGAAGCTGTTATAGGATACTGAAAATCAATACATTCTATATCATCATCATCTTCGTTTTCACCAACACAATTAACTGCTAAAGCTGCTAATTCAGTATCTGAATTTACCACAATGGTTGAAAAGTCTGTGAGTATTATTGTAATTGGATAAGAGATTACAACGGAATCTACATCATCATCAAATAAATCGATAATATCCTCAATGTCTTCATAACCATCTTCATCATTGATAATCAATTCAATTCCATTAACAGTAACTGTAACTGGAAGTTGAACACTTAAACAACTAGCATTATCTATAATATTATCGCTAGAACCATCATTAAGTGCAGTTCTACTCATTAAATTAGCTACAGTTGAGTTTGCTTCGATTTTTTCTTCGGTTGGTGGATCAATCGCTAAATCGTCTTCAGTTCTACAAGATGTCATTGTAAAAAGAACACCAAGAACTAGTAGTAAGATTGGTTTTAATGTTTTCATAATACATGTTTTAATTAATCGAGTTCGTTTTTTGATTTACCTTATTAGGCTCTTTATTCTTAAAACAACCAACTAAAAAATTGTCCCAAGAAATTTTTAAATTTTTCTATTCATTTTTAATTCTAGTATTTTTAAATCAATAATTGTAGACTTCAAATTATTAAATCTAACAGTTGCTTGTCTGTATTTATAAAAATTAATAATGTTGTAATCCTTCTCTAGTGTTTTTTCCAACTTCTTAATCTTTAATTTACAAAGTAATAATTCTTCTCTTTTCAATCTAGAGATTGATTCTATAAATTTTGTTGTTCTATTTTTACAGGAAGACTGCATAACAAATCTTTAATACTTTTCAAGAGACAAAGCTCTTCTCTTATAATAAGACAATTTAAATAGATATTATCCCAATAATTCCAGTCAATATTTTTTTCTATCTTTCACTACAACTTAAAAAACAATTTTGCCTAAATCATTGCACCAAGATATATGCGATAAAATTCGCTTCTCAAAACTTTATGAGAAGTATGCGCAATCCTTGAGTAATATTCTATTTTATAAATATGGAGACTTACTAAATCCAGCTGATAAAGTACAAGAGGCATTTATTAAACTTTGGGAAAATTGCTCTAAAATAAAACCTGAAGCTGTGAAATCATTTTTATACACTACAGCAAATAACATGATGCTTAATGAAGTAAAACATCAAAAAGTTGTATTGAAATATCAGCAAGTAAAACCAAAAGACTACACCAATGAATCACCTGAATTTGTTCTGCGGAAGAAAGAGTTTCTAAAACGATTTGAGTGCGCATTATCAGGTTTAAAAGAAGAGGAACGAGTTGCTTTCCTATTGAACAAGGTAGATGGCAAAACTCACAATGAAGTAGCTGAAATTTTAGGCATTACCAAAAAAGTAGCTGAACATAGAATTTATGGTGCTTTAAACAAACTTAAAGCAGAGCTTGAAGAACTAAATCGAAAATAATTTTGGGACAATTATGTTTAAAGTTGTTTTAAAAATATAACAGCACGTTATGGACAAAGAACAATTGATAATAAAATGGCTGAATAAAAACCTGACTGAAGCAGAGTTACAGGATTTCAATGCGCTGGAAGATGCTGAACTCTATAAGGAGATTATTGAAGAAGCTCAAAGGTTTAATGGTAACACACTTGCCAAAGTTGAATCTTTTGATACATTAGATTCGAAACTAGTTTCCAAAAACAATAATTCTATCAATTGGGTAAAAGTTGTATCTAGTGTAGCTGCAATTTTTATTGTTGGTTTTGCACTCTTTACTTTTTTAAATAGAGACCAAATTAGCTCTTTTCAGACCACTATAGCCCAAAATGAAATCATTACATTGCCTGACAACTCAATTGTTAATCTTAACGAACTATCAAAGCTACAATTCAATAATTCCAAATGGAATACTAATAGATCATTGGACTTAAATGGAGAAGCTTTTTTCGATGTAGAAAAAGGAAAACGATTTGATGTTAATACGCCTTATGGTACTGTAAGCGTTCTTGGTACAGAATTTAATGTCATGTCGAGAGATAGTATTTTTAAAGTTTCCTGTTATGAAGGTTTGGTGCAAGTTGCATTTGATGATGAGAATGTTAAGTTACCAGCTGGGACAGAGTTTATCTTATCATCAAGAAAAGGGTCTAAATCTAAAATCACAATTTCAGAGCCTTACTGGTTAAAAAATATGAGTGTTTTTGAAAATGCTTCTTTTGAAGACGTTATCATTGAACTCGAAAAACAGTATAATATTAAAGTTCAGTATCCATCTGATTTGTATATTAAATTTACAGGTGCTTTTGAACATGATAATCTTGAAAACGCCCTAAAATCAATTTCCAAGCCCTTTAATTTGACCTATATAATCGACACAAACAAGGTCATTATTACTAATGGGGAGAACTAGATTTTACATATTTCTATTATTAAGTGTCTTTCCACTATATCAAATATTAGGGCAAAATTCTGAACAGGGTGTACCGATTTCTAAAGTTCTTGAAGAAATTTCTCAAGCTCACTCAATCACTTTTAATTATGAAAGCAGTCTTCTAAAAGATATTGTTGTAGCACCTATACCAAAGGATTTAAAACTATCAGCTAAAATTAAGAATCTAGAAAACCAAACTAACCTCATTTTTGAGAGGGTTAGTGATTTGGTATACACTATTTCTAAAGCTATTAGATTATGCGGTTACATTAAAGATTTTGAATTTCAGAATCCTATAACACCAGCAACCATCACAAGTAAGTATGCCTATGCTGTAACTGATGATAATGGGTATTATGAAATTGACCTCAAATCGTTAAATGATGTATTAACCATTAGACATATTGGATTCAAGACCATTAAACGTGAAGCAAAATATTTTAATTTAGAAAATTGTGGAATAGTAACAATGATTTTTCAACAAGAGATTATTGCACCTGTACTCATTGAAACGTATCTGGTTCGTGGAATTGACAAAAGACAAGATTGGACAACATCTATTGATTATAAAAAATTCAGTTTGCTACCTGGCCTTATTGAATCTGATGTTCTGCAGACTGTTCAAGCACTTCCAAGTGTTATGAGTGTTGATGAAACGGTTTCTAACATCAATATTCGAGGAGGTTCTAACGACCAGAATTTAATGCTTTGGGATGATATAAAGATGTATCAAACAGGGCACTTTTTTGGGCTCATATCAAGTTTTAATCCACTTATGACCCAAACTGCTAATGTTATTAATAATGGTTCAGACGTGTCGTTAACAGATGGTATCTCAGGAACAATCCACATGCAAACAGACAAACAAATTGATTCAAAATTTAAAGGTGTCTTTGGACTAAATTTTTTAAATGCAGAACTCTTTTCAAATATACCTATAGGTAATAAATCATCACTACAAATTGCATCCAGAAAATCAGTAAATGATGTTGTTAGAACACCAACTTACGATGTGTATTTTGATAGAGTAATTCAAGAAACTGAAGCTGAAAATAATGTTACTAATGTCATTAATTCAAACCAAGATTTTGATTTTTATGATGCTTCTTTAAGGTGGTTATATCAACCAACAGACAAAGATTTTTTAAGGTTAAACTTTATTTTAATTGACAATAATTTAAGCTTTAATGAAACTGCTGATGTAAATGGAGTTCCGCAAACAAAACGAAGTGGTATTTCACAAAATACTTTAGCATTTGGATTGCATTATAAAAGACAATGGAATAAGAGATTGACCTCAACCATCAATATCTATAACAATGAATACAAGCTTAATGCTCTTAATGCAGATGTTTTAAACAATCAACTTCAGTTACAAGAAAATAGGGTTTCTGAAACAAGTATTCAATTGAATAACTTATATGAAAAAAATAGATGGCGATTTAATCTTGGCTACCAATTTACAGAAACTGAAGTCATTGATTTAAACGATATTGATTTACCACGTTTTGTGAGACGCGATGAAGAAATATTGAGAGAACATGCGGTCTTCGGTCAAGCTTGGTATAAAAGTCCAAATAATGACTTTTCAGTTAGAGGTGGTATAAGAGCCAACTATTTAACTCGATTTAAAAAATTGATAGTTGAACCTAGATTAAGCGTACGACAATCCATAGGAGAATATTTTGAAATTGAGGCACAAGGAGAATTCAAGCATCAAAGCACTTCTCAAATCGTCAATTTCCAAAATGACTTTTTAGGAATTGAAAAAAGACGATGGCAGTTAACAGATAACGATAGTATTCCTGTGTTACAAAGTAAACAAGCTTCATTTGGGATACTCTATAAAAATAATGGTTGGCTTTTGGATGCCAAAAGCTATTATAAAACAGTTGATGGAATAACAACCCAAAGTCAGAGTTTTACAACTAAATACGAATTTGCAAAAGAAAAAGGCAGTTATGAGGTTTTTGGATTTGAGTTTCTCTGCCGAAAAACTTTTGGCAACTTCAGTAGTTGGTTAAGCTACTCTTATATGGATAATACCTATACATTTGATAGTCTTGAAGATATTGAGTTTCCAAGCAACTTTGACATAACACATTCTGTTACTTTAGGTACAACGTTTAGTAATAAATCTTGGGATATTTCTGCTGGATTGAACTATAGAACTGGTAATCCAACAACTATACCATTAATAGGTAATGAAATAGTAGATGATGATGTAAATTTTGATACAAGCAATAGTCAGAGGTTAATTGATTACATGAGAATTGATGCTTCAACTATTTATAAATTCAAAATAAGTAACACCTTTCGTTCAGAAATTGGTGCATCTGTCTGGAATATCTCAAACAGACAAAATGCCATTAACGACTATTACAGGGTTAACGAAAATGATGGTGTAAATAAGTTCTCTAGATTTTCTCTGGGTTTGACAACAAATGCCGTAATTAGACTTTATTTTTAAGAAATTAGCTGTCATTCGTTTTATGCATCAGCATGCAAGGCTATTCTATTTCCTTCACTATCAATAAAAACTCCCATAAAACCATGCTCTGGAGATATTTCGGTTCTTGGTTGATATACCTTTCCTCCTGCAGCTTCTACTCTATCGAGTTCTGTAGAAATGTCTTCAGATTTAAAATATACCAAAGTACCTTCCTGACTAGGAAAGTAGGATTCTTGAAGAATTAAAGTACCATTAGCTCCATGATCTTGACCAATATCTGGAAACCAACCCATTTTTAAACCACCAAAATCTACAATGTGTATTTCGGTGTCAAAAACCGTTTCATAAAATGTTTTAGCACGATCCATATCTGAAACTGGTATTTCAAACCAGACAACTCTTGGTTTTTTCATATTTAAAATTTTTAATGTTATTAATTTACTTCATTTTCATCATAACTCACCATCCATTGTATACCATATTTATCAATTATATTTCCAAATTTTCCTCCCCAAAACACTTCTTCATAAAGCATGATAATAGTTCCTCCTTCAGACAAACCATTAAAAACAGCTTGGGCTTGTGCATCATCATCTGCTAAAAAACTAATATTAAAATTGTTGCCTTTATTTAGTGGTTGATGAAAACTATCTGATGCCTTTAGCTCACAACCTTTACCAAAAGTCATGGTTACATGCATAATTTTATTTTCAATTTCTGGAGAACTTATATATTCTGGCGGACCATCTTTATAACGCATTAGTACTCTAAATTCACCATCAAAGATATCTTGATAAAACAACATAGCGTCTTCACAATTACCATCAAAAGTTAAATACACATCGCATTTCATAGTATTAGTTTTTTGGTTGAAAGCTTAAGTTACAAAATTATGAGTCACTATAAAAACGTTTAATAATATCCTCATGACTTTTAATCGTTTTTTTAATCCAATCCAATCGCTTTTCGTTTTGTTCCTCTTCAGTTAATTGCCAGGCAACATCTGTAGTTTTTAATTTAGCTGTAACATGTTGCAAAATAATTGCTGCAGATACCGAAATATTTAAACTCTCTGTAAATCCAGACATCGGAATTTTCAAAAAACAATCGGCTTCATCTAAAACCTCTTGCGATAAACCCTCGGTTTCGCGACCAAAAAAGAAACAGGATTGTTTAGTGACATCAAAATCCTGTAAATCACAATCATTTGCATGAGGAGTCGTCGCTACAATTTGATAGCCTTTTGCTTTTAATTCAGATATACATGACTTGACAGAATTATATCTATGTAAATCTACCCATTTTTGCGCTCCCATGGCAATTTCTCGATCTATACGTTTAGAGTTTATTTCCTCAACTACATGAATATCTTGAACACCAAATACATCACAGCTTCTAATAACAGCACTCGTGTTGTGCAATTGGTATACATCTTCTGTAGCAACAGTAAAGTGTCTGGTTCGTTGTGATAATACTCTATTAAATCGTTCACGACGATTATCTGTTAAATAGGTGTCTAGATAGTGTAATAGTTTTAAGTCGATCATATCTCAAATATAATTTAAAATAGTAATTTGGTAACCATGAAACACCTAGTCGTATTAACAGGAGCTGGAATGAGTGCCGAAAGTGGTATTAAAACCTTTAGAGATGCTGATGGTCTCTGGGAAGGTCATGACGTTATGGAAGTAGCCTCTCCACAAGGGTTTGCTGCCAATCCTGAATTGGTTTTAGATTTTTATAACCAACGTCGTAGACAACTATTTGAGGTACAACCCAATTCTGCACATACAGATTTAGCACATTTAGAAACCGATTATAAGGTGACTATTATTACGCAAAATGTTGATGATTTACACGAACGAGCTGGCAGCAGTAACGTATTACATCTACATGGCGAATTACTAAAAGTACGCAGCACTCAAAACGAAAACGATATACAAACTTGGGAGCATGATTTGGTATTAGGCGATCTTTGTAAAAATGGATATCAATTACGACCACATATTGTGTGGTTTGGTGAAGCTGTTCCAATGATAGAAAAAGCAGTTGACATCTGCGAAACAGCAGATATTCTAGTTATTATTGGTACCTCCATGCAAGTCTATCCCGCAGCAAGCTTGATGCACTATGTGCCAGAAAATACAGCAACGTATTTTATAGACCCTAAACCTGCAATAGAAAGTAAACCCAATCTAACGGTTATTGCCAAACCTGCAACCGAAGGCCTCAAAGACTTACAAGCATTTTTAAAAGAAAATCACTAATAATACAAACACGACTAACTTTGCTAAAAGTATCATGTTAATCGTCTGGATTTAGTTTAAAAAAGTCGTTTACTGGTTTATTAAACACTTGCGATAATTTTAATGCTAGAACTGTTGAAGGCACGTATCTATTAGCTTCTATAGAATTAATCGTTTGTCGAGATACACCAATACGTTTAGCAAGATCGTCTTGGGTAATATTTAAAATGGCACGTTCTACTTTTATGGTATTTTCCATTATCTATTACGTTTTAAAACTTCGAAAAACATAATTTGAACCAGTAACATAAAGGACAGTACTTGAAAATAACTAAAGGTATTTTCCTTACTTGCTTCATAGATATAGTTATGAACGACATAATCTGCTAATGGTTGCACTAACGAATACAATACACCAAATATAAACGCTAAAGTAAATGCCTTGGCTCTTAACGATTGCAGCATTTCGTCCTCTACTTTTTCTTTAGATAAGACTACTATAAGGAGACCAACTAACAACACACGCTTTAATACATCGCGTAACCACGAAGGCTCTGTATCTATAAACTTGATACCTATTAAAGTTAATAAGGTAAGTAAACAAATAGTAGCACCAATTGTTTTCCAGTTGTTAGCTAATTGAAATTGTGACCAACGCTCTAATTTAGTACGCTCGCACTCCATAAAACTCTTATTACTCATAATGACAAATATATTTTATATTAAGTAAAATTATTTTTACTATATGACAAATATACTTTACATTTTTAAACTTTACAAGTTTTGTTAAGAATTTGTTGACAACGTTTAACGTAATTGCTTGATTTACAGAGTTTAAAAAAGCCTTAAATTTAATTAGAAATAAAGTAAATTTAAAAACTGAATTACTTGCTTAATTGGAAACATATGAAACCCTTAATCTCTAAAATATTTATTCTAGTTTTTACCTTATTGATTTTTTGTTGTGAACAAAAAGATGAGCCAATTAAATCAAATTTTAAGATTTCTAATAACTATGCTCAATTCGTAAATAAAATGGAAAATTGGGATACTCTAAATATTGGAGTAAACTTGTCAATGTGTATGTGGGAAGAGTTTGATAAATTACAAATAACAAAAGTAAATGACAGTATCTTCCTTCAATTAACAGAAAAATATATTGCGATCGATGACACAACTTACAGTTTTAACAAAGTCCTATACCAATTAAAAAATGATACTCTTAACTTGCAAAAAATGATGGCTGATTTTGATATTAATTATCAAGAACAAACAAGCAGTCCATTTTTTGTTATTACAAATCCAAAAGAAAAAGACACCATTTTATTAAGAACAACTGGACTTGGGAATCTTGGATTCAATATAGAACGCTATCAACGAATAATGTTTGAGTTATATCCCAAAGAAATGGAAAAGTATCGACTTGATTATATGGTTCCAACTACAGAACCTCATTTGCTTAAAGAGACTGAAATAAAAGTTGAACAAAAAAGTCAAATCGATAAAATTGATAATCCTGAACAGTATTTTATTAATGATAGTTTACTAACTAAATTAGAATTAGAATTAGATGAGTTAACACAAAATTCTAAATTTGATTTAACAACTAAACCACGAGCCAATACTCACTATAAAACAATTACTGACACAATTAAAATTAGAAAATTTGAATTGAATGAAATTTACTCTTATCGTTCTCAAGATAATGAATGGGTTTATTCAGCTAAAATTAGAAGTCCAGAATTTAAGTTTTTGGATTCTTTAAAAATTGGGGTGAAGAAAAGTACTATTGAAAATATATTAAAAACAGAATTAGAATCCGATTTAATAAAAATTGGTGATTTAGAGAATACTTCGATTTTTATTTTTTCATTTCTAAATGATCGATTAAAAGCAATAGATTATGAAGGCTATGTGGACTAAAAAGAATTATATATTCTTAATACTGCTGATGTTTTTTTATTCATCAATAGCAAAAGGTCAAACTACATTTAAGTTTTCAGAAAAAGGCTTGTCGCCAGAATCTGTAACAACAACTATTGAAGGTTTATCTAAAACCGAACTATATAACAAAACCCTTGCTTGGATAGAGAATACTTACAAAAATGCTGATAAGGTGATTCAATCTAAAAGTGGAGACTCTCTTATAAACTTCATACATATTAAAGATAATGCTGTTAATATAGATAAGATATATTCTAGTATTAAGTATAGTATTACCATTAGTTTTGAAGATGGACAGTACAAATTTGAGCCAACAGCCATACAAACAAAAGTGAATAGTAAATACGATAGAGGTTGGAATGACTTTAATCTTAAAAATGGTGAGACTTTTTACAAAAGAGGAAAGCTTATTAAAAAATCGAAATCCTTTGTAATTAATATTCCAGATATACTAAACCAATTATATGCTAGTTTAAATGCGTATTTAAGTGAAATGTAAAAAAGAAGAATTCACTTCACTAAAACTTTAATGGATTGAAATTTGTTTGGGATTAATATCTTTGTATTATGAAGATTACGTATTGGATTACTACCTCTATACTATCCATATTTTTACTATGGAGTTCTTATTCTTATCTGTTTAGTAAAGCTGCTATAGAAGGAGTCAGAGAATTAGGGTTTCCAGATTATTTTAGACTGCAAATTGCCATTTTAAAACTATTGGCAGTAGTTATAATCTTGATTCCGCAAATACCTGTAGCAATTAAAGATTGGGCATATTCTGGAATTATCTTGTTTTTTATCACAGCAATTGTTGCTCATGCTGTTAACAAAGACCCTTTTATCATCAATCTAATCAATATCCTTATGATAGGAATCGTGATAACATCTTATATCTGTTTAAGAAAAATGTAAATCGCTACTCCTGTAACAAATCCTCTACAAAACCTGTAAACTCGGTTTTAAATTCTGTGTATTTGTCTCCAGTAGCTGGGCCATTAAATCCTGTATGTATTTTACGGACTTTACCCCTTTTATCAATAAATATAGTAGTCGGATAACTCAATACATGATTTAACATTGGTAGTTTCTCATTGGCTTTCATTTTACTAGAGGTACCAACTTGCGCTAATAAAACAGGATACTCAATACCTGTTCGCTCTTTTAGACGCTTAATATTATTAAACGCTTTTTCTTGTGTTTTGGCATACTCAAAAGCTAAAGCTACAATCTCAATGTCCTTATCTTTATTGTCTTTATAAAACTGGGAGTAATACTTACTTTCATCTAAACAATTAGGACACCAAGTTCCCATAATTTGTACTAAAACCACTTTATCTTTAAATCGCTCGTCTGTTAAGGAAACTTGTTTACCAGTTTCATCAGGAAATGAGAATTCTATCTTATCGTAACCGTCTTTTAAATAGGTTAACGAGTTAGCACCTGGTAATTCGTAAGTATCGTTTCGTTTCGCTATAAAAGGTTCTTTAAAATGATTACCAGAATAAAACATCCCTTTCATTGTTGAATCTTTTACAGTCGCTGTAAACAGAAAGGCATGAGCACCATCAAATGTAGAAAGCTTCATTTGGTTACCATCCATAACACCTTCTAAATAGCGATAATCTCCAGTTGTGGTTCTAAAGGTTCCTGTAACTGTATTACCATCTTGTTTAAAAATACCTTTCGCGATGTATTTATCGTCTTCAGAATCTGGACTAAAAAGCACTTCCCAGTTTCCAGTTACATTTTGTATTGCTTCTTCGCTTGTTAGAAAACGCTGGTTACTTTTTACAGCTGTAATTGGCACATAACGCTCTAAACTTTCTTTATTAAAACTTCCTTTAAAACCATCTTCAGTTAATTTTGCTGTGATGTAACCTTCATAAACAGGCATATTAATGACTACAGAATCGTTACGATACATAATTTCATCAACTGTAATTTCCTCTTCAGCATTGAATATTTTTAAGGTATTTTCAGGAGTAACTTCAAACAAAAAAGGTAACAGGTTATCATCCTTTACTTCCAGTGAACCTTGATAGGTTCCAACCTCAAGAGTAAGAGGTTCTGATTTATTCTCTTGACACGAGAATAAGGCTAAAACACACATAAAAACGAGATAGTTTTTCATAAAAAAGAGAGTTTTAATAACTGTAGTTCGAAATAACAACAAAATACTTACATATAAAAAAAAGCACAATAGATATTGTGCTTTTTGTACTATAAAATTAAAACTATTAATTTTCTTTATCGTCTAATTTTCTCAAACGCGAACGTTGTTTAGAAATTCGCTCCTCACTAGTATTAATAGTCGTTTTTGCCTTTTTTAGCTTCTCTTCAGCTTTTTTAATCGCAGCCTCTCTTTTAGCAATATCTTCAGGAGTAATTTTCCCTTCAGCTTTTGCTTTTTCTAATCGCTGCTTTGCAGCTTCAATTCTTGAATTACCATCTACTAATACACGACGTCTTTTATTAATTCGCTCTTCGCTTAACTTGATTTTTTGTCTTGCATCTTCTGCTCTAGCCTGACCGAAAGCTTTGCCTTTAAGTTCTCCTTTATTTTTACCATAAGCATGTGCCTTCCCATTATTTTCTTTTAGTTCAATCTTCTTTTTAGCGTGATTGTGTCCTTCATGCAAATCCTTCTTTTTTTGAACTCTCATCTCGTTCATTTTAGATTCTTTCATCTCTCGCATTTTAGTCTTCATCGCTTCTTTTTCTTCAGGAGAGGCATCCTTCATTTTTTCTTTCATAGCTTCCATCTCATCTTTAAAAGCATCATTCTCTTCTCTCACTTGCAATTTAGCCTCTTTTCTAGCTTGTTTTTCCTGCATTTTAAGGGCCTTCTTGCTCTTTACTTCTTGAACTTTTTCTTGAGCTAAAACCGATTGATTATTAGCCACAAATAATAATCCTGTTAGTAATAATATGTACTTAAACTGTTTCATTGTATCTATTTTAATTGTTATCTAATTCGTCTAATGCGTCTTCTAATTCTTTTACATCTTTATCAACCTCGTCTGATATTTCCTCAACTTCAGCTTCAACGGCTTCAATTTCTTCAACAGCAGCTTGAGTTTCTTCTTCTTCTTCTTTTTTGGTATCTCTACAGGATAATAGCCCAATGACTAAAACCACCATAAAAATTCGTGTTAATGCTTTCATTCTGTGAGTTTTAAATTTTACGATTTTAAATATACAATTTATGTGCCATTATTTGAATGCTCCAATCAATATTTTATCTTTGCTGCTTCACTTAAAAGTAGGTAATGAAGATTTCATATAATTGGTTAAAGCAATTTATTAAAACAGATTGGGACGCTGAAAAAACTGGAGAGCTTTTAACAGATCTTGGTTTAGAAATAGAAGGCATCGAATCGTATCAATCTGTAAAAGGTGGATTAGAAGGTGTTGTAGTTGGTGAGGTATTAACGTGTGAAAAACACGCTAATGCAGATAAGTTAAAAGTAACAACTGTAGATATTGGAGCTGGTGAACCTGTTCAAATTGTTTGTGGCGCTCCTAATGTTGCTGCTGGACAAAAAGTACCTGTAGCAACCATTGGTACAACTTTATATACTGAAGATGGTAAAGCTTGGGAAATAAAAAAAGGAAAAATTCGCGGTGAAGAAAGCCACGGAATGATTTGCGCTGAAGATGAATTAGGTCTTGGTAAATCGCATGATGGGATTCTTGTTTTAGACAAAAACATAAAAGTGGGTACTCGAGCTGCTGATATTTTTGATATAGAAAATGATCAGGTTTTTGAAATTGGACTTACTCCAAATCGTGCTGATGCTATGAGTCATTTTGGTGTGGCTCGCGATTTAAAAGCTGGTTTATTACAGAAAGAAATAAATCGTGAACTCATTACGCCTTCTGTTAGCGCTTTTCATACAGATAATAGAACATTAAAGATTGATGTGGATGTTCAGGATAAAGAAAAAGCACCTCGCTATTGTGGTGTTACTATTTCTGGTTTAAAAGTTGCCGATTCACCTGCTTGGTTACAAAACCGTTTAAAAGCTATAGGTTTATCGCCAATTAATAATGTTGTTGATGCGACTAACTATGTACTACATGAGCTTGGGCAACCACTTCATGCATTTGACGCTACAAAAATAACAGGAAATAAAGTAGTTGTTAAAACATTAAAAGCTGGTACAAAATTCATAACACTTGATGAAGTAGAACGCGAATTACATGAAGACGATTTAATGATTTGTGATGCTGAAAAACCAATGTGTATTGCTGGTGTTTTTGGAGGTATTCACTCTGGTGTTACTGAAGGTACAACTAGTATCTTTTTAGAAAGTGCGTATTTTAATCCTGTATTTATTAGAAAAACTGCCAAGCGTCATGGCTTAAATACAGATGCGTCTTTTAGATTTGAAAGGGGAATCGATCCAAATATTACAGAATATGCACTAAAGCGTGCCGCATTGTTGATACAAGAATTAGCTGGAGGAGAAATTACAAGTGATGTTGTGGATATGTATCCAAAAAAGATTGAAGATTTTCAAGTTCGCTTAAGTTTTGAAAATGCTAAAAAATTAATTGGAGAAGAAATTCCAAAAGAAACCATTAAAAGCATCCTTACCTCTCTTGAAATTAAAGTTAATAATGTTACTGAAGCTGGTTTAGGATTAACTGTTCCTGCTTATAGAAACGATGTGCAACGTGAATCTGATATTATTGAAGAAATCCTTCGTGTGTATGGCTACAATAATATTGCAATTACAAGCAAATTAAATGCGTCTATCTCCTACTCTTCTAAAACTGAAGATCATAAAATTCAGAATGTAGTTGGTAGTCAATTAGCTGCTCAAGGGTTTAATGAAATATTATCGAATTCATTAACAACTCCAGTTTATATTGAATTGAGTGAGCAATTAAAAGAAGCTAATAATGTTACTATGCTCAACCCATTGAGTAACGATCTGTCTGTTATGAGACAAAGTATGTTATTTAGTGGATTAGAAGCTGTATCGCATAATATAAATAGACGTCAACTGGATTTAAAACTATTTGAATTTGGTAAAACGTATCATCAATATAACGAACGTGAAGAACATAAGCATTTATCATTAATCATAACAGGAAATAAAGCTTCCGAAAGTTGGTATTCAGAAACCAAAAAAGGAGATTTCTTTTATTTTAAAGGCATTATTATTGCTTTATTAGAACGTTTAGGTATTAGTAATGCTAAAGCCTCACCAATTAAAAATGATGTGTTTAGTGAAGGATTACAACTAGGATTTGGTAAAATTAAATTAGTAGATTTTGGAATTGTTAAAAAGTCTATTTTAAAACATTTTGACATCGATCAAGAAGTCCTATATGCAGATGTAAATTGGGATACTATTTTAAAAGTGGTTTCTGGTAAATCTATTAAAGTATCAGATATATCAAAATACCCTGAAGTACGTCGTGATTTTGCTTTACTTCTGGATGATGGTGTGTCATTTGATGCTATACATACAATTGCTAAACAAACTGAAAAGCAACTTTTAAAAGAGGTGAGTTTATTTGATGTATATCAAGGCAAAAACTTACCTAAAGGTAAAAAGAGTTATGCCGTGAGTTTTACGCTTCAAGATGAAAACAAAACGCTCACTGATAAGCAGATTGATAAAATAATGAATAAGCTTCAAGCGAATTTTGAAAAACAGCTTGGTGCAGAATTGAGATAACTATCCGCATCTTTTATTATAAGCTTTTGTGCTTCTTATAATTATGCCTTATTTTTATAGAAAAAATGCATGTTATGAGATTTGGCACCCTTAATTTGTTGGATAAGCTTAATAAAAAGCAATCCTATTTTAATAAGAAAAATGATATTCTTGAAGAGGTTTTTAATATACTTCAAGAAGATAATGAGTATGAACAACAGATTGAATCTGCGCTAAAAGAGCCTAATAAAGGCGTTAAAAATAAATTCAATTTCGAGTTACTTGACACTAATCGCATATATCACATAAGTGCTATAAAAATGCTTTGTGTAGATTATAGACTTCGATTTTTAGATAGTCATTTTTTTAAAGGTGATTTTCCTTACGAAGCGATTTCTGAAATAAAAAAGTTAGAAAAAGAGCATGATATCACAGTGAATGATTTTAAGATTATTGCTCCTGCCAAACTGTTAAAACTTGAAAACTATGATGATCCTATCCTATTTGCGTCAATAGGAAATGGCTATTATTACAAAATTCATAAATGGGGAAATGATTTGAGTCCTTTTAGAAAAATTAAAATGTATCCTTTTAGAAATTTGAGTTCATTAGTAGTATCTGCTTTAATAGCGAGTATATTTTTGACCTTTTTAGTACCTCATGGTAATACTGCTGTAGACCCTTCAACCTTTTTAATTTTATTCTTATTTATGTTTAAATCGGTAGTTGGTATTATTATTTACTATGGCATTTCTAGAGGAAAAAATGTAAGCATAGCTAATTGGGATAGTAAGCATTACAATGGATAGGCTAGTTATTTTCAATTTGCTTTAACACTCTTTCTATCATTTCAATAGTTTTATCTATAGTATGAATTTTTGTTCTAAAGGATAGAATTGCCATTCTAATTACAAATCTACCATCAATTATAGTTGAACTTAAAAAGATGTCACCATCGTTATGAATGCCTTGCATGAGCTTCTCATTAAAACTATTTTCATTTGTAGCAGGATACCAAAAGTAGCTAACTGACAAATCAGGTTCTGGACCAACTTTAAAACCAATAGATAGTAAACGTTCTCTAAAATATTGTGTCAGTAATAGTTTTTCTTCTAAACAAGCAGCAAATGGTTCAATTCCATGAAGCTTTAATGGCAACCATAACCGCAAGCCACGAAAGTGTTTAGTAAGTTCGGGGGAGACATCAGCTGGAGAAATAACAATATCTTCTTTTACTGCATCTTGCATGTAATTAGCTCGATAAACATGAGAATGGTAAACTGCTTCTTTATCTTTTACCAAAACAGCACCTAAACCATACGGCAAAAACAAACTTTTATGTGGATCAATAACTAAAGAATCTGCTCGTTCTATACCAGCAAAAAGTTGCTTTTTAGACTCACATAAAATAAAAAACCCTCCATAAGCACCATCAACATGGTACCACATATTATGTTCTTCAGCTATATCAGCGATGCCATTTAAAGGGTCTATAGCTCCAGTATCTGTAGTTCCTGCAGAGGCAATAACTAAAAAAGGAGTTAATCCATTTTTCTTATCAGCTTCTATCTTCTCTTTGAGAGAACTGGTTTTAATTTTAGAGTTATCATCTAACTCTAAATAATTAATCACAACATCTTCAAGACCAATAATTTTCAACGCTTTCTGTATACAATGATGCACTTGTGGACTTAAATACACAACGCTTTTTGTAATCTTATCGTTCTTAATACCATGCCTATCTCTTGCTGCAGTTAAGGCTACTAAATTGGCTATTGAACCTCCAGAAGTTAGATTTCCAACTGCTGTTTTAGGAAACCCAAAAACACCTTTCATCCAATCTAAAAGCTCATTTTCAATAGCTACTGCTCCAGGAGAACCATAATATACACCAGCATATTCATTGGTAACATCTGCTAAATAATCTGAAATAGAAGCCGTGTATATTCCACCTCCAGGAATATATCCTAAATGGCCTCCAGAGGCAGCATTTATACCTTTGGTAGCAACCTCATCTGAGTATATATCGATAATCTCATCTAGCGTTTTTCTTGAACTCGTTATTTTTAATCTATCAGTATTTTCACGTTTACTAGAAAACGTTTTTACCTCATCTAAACTATTAATAAATGAATTTGAATATTCGTGAATTTTATTGATTAAACCATTTCGTTGTGACTCATTGGGTTCGAGTTCTTGAGAGATTTTTTGGAGTGCTTTAATTCTTTCGATTAATGTCATGTTAGCTTTTAAACTTTAATAGTTAAAAGTACAAAAATCAAAAACAAAATAGCTTACAAAAAAGAAAAGAGGTACTAAAAAACTGTACCTCTTTTCTATATTAAACAAAACAAATTTTATTCTATATTTTCTCCATGTTGAGAAAGATCCAATCCCCTTTCTTCTTGATCTAAACGAACTCGAAGAGGAATCATTAAATCAACTAGTTTAAACAATAACCAACTCCCAAAAAATGTAAAAACAGCTACAATAACTAAAGCTAGCATATGGTATTTGAATGTTTGCGTCTCTCCATAAATTAGACCAACATCTTTTGCTAAAACTCCAGTTAAAATCATACCAACAATTCCTCCTACTCCATGACTTGGAAATACATCTAGGGTATCATCAATTTGAGATCGCTTATTTAATTGAATAGCTATATTACTAACAATTGCAGCGACAAAACCAATAAAAATACTTTGCCCTAATGTTACAAAACCTGCGGCTGGAGTAATAGCAACTAAACCAACTATTGCTCCAATACAAGCACCTAATGATGACATTTTTCTATTAAAAAAACGCTCAAAAAACAACCAAGTTATCATACTTGTTGCAGACGCAATGTTTGTATTAGAGAAGGCAATAACTGCATCAGTATTCGCACCTAATGCTGATCCAGCATTAAAACCAAACCAACCGAACCATAATAAGCCTGTTCCAAGAATTACATAAGGAATATTAGCAGGTCGCTCAATTAAATGCTTGCGTTTTCCCAAATACATAGCTCCAGCTAAAGCTGCTAAACCAGCAGACATATGTACTACGGTTCCTCCAGCAAAATCTAAAACACCCCAATTGCGAAGTAATCCATCAGGATGCCACGTCATATGAGCTAAAGGCGCATAAATAACAATAGAGAATAATACCATAAATAGTATATAGCTTCTAAATCGAATACGCTCTGCAAAACTTCCAGTAATAAGTGCTGGAGTTATAATCGCAAACTTTAATTGAAATAATGCGAATAATAAAAACGGAATAGTTTCGGCAAAATCTGGATTTGGAGATACTAGCACATTTTTAAAACAAAAATAGGTTGTCGGATCTCCAATAATACCATAATAACTATCACCAAAAGCCAAACTAAACCCAAAAATGACCCAAAGTACACTGATTACACCCAAAGCAACAAAACTTTGAAGCATCGTAGAGATAACGCTCTTTTTATTTACCATGCCTCCATAAAAAAATGCCAAACCTGGAGTCATTAAAAACACGAGAGCTGTAGCAACAATCATCCAAGCAGTGTCTCCGGAATCTATCTGGGAATTTGACTCTAAAATTTGATACTCTGTTCCACAAATTACTATTACCAAAACAAGAATTGATAATACAATGAAGTTCAATTTTCTACCCATAATTTATTTAGTTAGCGATATAAATTTAATGGATTTACAGCAAAATTTTAATTGATATAGCTTAAAATTTTGTCTTTTTTAGACATTCATAATTTCGCTTGTCATAATTAAGAAAATCAAATTTTTTTTGTTCTAAAATTTAGAATCTAACAATTACTAATTAGCATATTTTTCAAAAATATCTGATTAATTTTTTGTAACTTAAGGGAACAATTAAAGATTAAAAAATTATGGAAACACATTATAATAAAATATACACAGGTAATTTTTTATTAGTCCAACTTTTAGTTTCTGAATTAGAGAAAGTAGGTATTAATCCTATTATTAAAGATGAAGCTGAATCAGCTAGATTAGCAGGCTTCGGAACTTTTTCTCAAGGCATTCAAGATTTATATGTTCATGATGATAATGTGGATAAAGCCAAAGCTGTAATAGAAACTGCTATTACAGAAATGCAGGCATAGCTTTTTGATTAACTATTCAGATAATTTTGAAGCAATAGACGATACTTGAAGCTCTAAACGTTTCATTTCGCGTAGTATAGCATTCTTGTCCATTTGCAACCAAGCAAATAGTTTTAACATGCTTACCATTAGCATACAGAATATACCTAAAACGGACCACTTAATAAGCTCATTCGTTTCTTCTGTATTAAAAAACTGAATAGCACAATACACAAAGAACCCAAAAGCTATTAGAGTTATAATGTTCATGAGTATAATTATCCAAGCATTCTTTCCTTTAAAGATTCCCAAAATCATTTCAAATACATTCTGTTCCTCTAATTCGTCATAAAATTTAGCTTCTTCCTGTGTAAGCGTATCTTTAATTAATTCATCAATTTCTTCCATATTAGTTTTCATAATACATTTTAATTTTAGTCTTCCCACGTGTCACATTGAGCTTGTCGAAATGAAAGTGGGAATATGTTAATACTTTTTTTTTAATATCGTTTTTAACTTTTCTCGCGCATGAAACAACCTTGATTTTACAGTTCCTACAGAAATTTGTAATAAATCACTTATTTCCTTTAATGAATACTCTTCTACATAAAACAACTTAATAACTTGCTGTTGAACAATTGGCAGCTTTTTTATTGATTTTAAAAGATCTGTTTTTAATAAGCTATTACTAGTAGTATCTTGATTAGTGTCTTCTTGTTGCTCTCTGGCAAATGCTTCTAACTGAAGTCGTTTTTTGTTTTTTGCTCTTATTAAATCTAGAGATTTTGAATACACAATTCTAGAAGCCCAATAACTAAATTTTTCAGGTTCTTTTAAATCATGAATTTTATCCATAATTACCTTCCAACTCTCTTGAGCTATATCTTTAGATTGATCTGCATCTTTAACAATCCAATATGCCTTTTCACAAAATCGCTTGTGCCAACGTTTAACTAATAGATTTAAAGCATTGGTATTTCCAGCTTGAAATTGCCTTACTAAATTAGTATCTATAGATTTATTTATTTTCAATTAGTATTGGTTGCATTTCTACTATGTAGACGTTAAATGTCTAGAAAGGTTCATTTTATTCCCAAGAAAATGGAAATCAATTCTAAAATAACAACTTATGTTGATGATTAGACAACACTAAACAATATCTTTTCCTAATTTTGCAAACATTAATTTAAAGCAAGAAATGCCAAGAAGAGAACGTAATCAATTTGTTAAACGTGGACAAATAATAGAGTTATTAATTGAAGATTATGCCTTTGGTGGAAAAGGCATTGGTCGTATTAAAAATGAACATGGAGAATTTGTAGTATTTGTTCCTAATACACTTCCTGGTCAACTTGTAAAAGCACAAGTAAAAAAGTCTAGCAAAAAATATGCTGAATGTAAGCTTATTGACGTTCTAAAGTTTTCTGATGATGAAGTAGAAATTCCTTTTCAAGATATTCCTGGTGCTCCTTACATTAAGTTACCAATAGAACTGCAACACAAATACAAAAAGGAAAGTACGTTATCGTTATTTAAACGTATTGGAAAGGTCAACAATATTGAAGATCTATTTGATGAGTTTATTACCTCTCCCAATGTATTTCATTACAGAAATAAAATGGAATATGGTTTTTCAGCCATTGGTTATGATAGGCAACACAAAACTGATGTTAATGAATTTACTTTAGGCTTTAAACGTCGTGGTGTTTGGTGGATGGGAGATAATCTTGAAAAAGATTCTGGATTATTTGATAAGCAAGTAGAAGATAATTTAAAACTCATCAGAAAATATTGTAAAGAAACAGGTCTAGATCCTTGGCATGGCCCCAAAAAAGAAGGGTTTTTTAGATATTTAGTGGTAAGAAAATCCTATAAAACTAATGAGTTATTATTTAATTTGGTAACAACTTCCTACAACTTACCAAGGTTTGATTTAAGTGCTTTTTCAGAATTATTGGTTTCATTATTTGGCGATAGGTTAGCTGGATTGTTACACACTATAAATGACGAAGTTGGTGATAGAACTATTGCAACATCAGGCAGTATAAAACTAGTATATGGAACCGATAAAATAGTAGAAGAGCTTCTCGATTTAAATTTCGAGATTAGCATGAAGAGTTTCTTTCAAACCAATCCAAAATCTGCCGAAAAACTTTACAGTAAAGTAATAGAATATGCACTTGAAAATAAGGAAGCAATAGATAATACTATTGTTCTAGATTTGTTTTGTGGTACTGGAACAATTGGGCAAATACTAGCTTCAAAAGCTAATAACACTAAAGTAGTTGGAGTTGACATTGTAGCCTCTGCTATAGAAGATGCCAAGAAAAATGCCAAGCGTAATACTATTAAAGGTTTAGAATTTTATGCTGCGGATGTTGGTAAATTTTTAAGTGAACATCCTCAATATCAAAATAAAATCAGAACCATTATTTTAGATCCAGCTAGAGCAGGAATTACTCCTAAAACGCTTAAAAAAATCATAAACCTCAATGCAGAACGTTTGGTTTATGTATCTTGCAATCCAGCAACTCAAGCCAGAGATATCGAACAGTTTGGACTTGCTAATTATGACATTAAAAAAATAAGTTTAGTTGATCAGTTTCCGCATACAGCACATATAGAAACAGTTGTACTTTTGGAGAAAACTAAAAAGTAATTGGTTTAGTTGTTTATCTGTTTATTCTAAAAAAAGTGAAAATCTATTCATTTGAAAAGTTAGAAGTTTGGAAAGAATCTGTAGAATTAGTTAAATTGATTTATAAAATTACTAGTGACTTTCCTTCTGAAGAAAAATTTGGACTCATTAGCCAATTGAGAAGAGCTTCTGTTTCTATTTCTTCAAATCTAGCTGAAGGAACTTCAAGAAAAACAGATAAAGACAAAGCTCATTTTACAACTATTTCGTTTAGTTCTACAATGGAAGTTTTAAATCAACTCATAATTTCTAGAGAATTAAAATTTATCTCTAAAAATGATTATATATTAGCGAGAACAAAAATTGAAAAAATAACTAACATGTTAAATGCGTTACGTAAATACCAACTCAATAAATAAACGCATAAACATACGTATTGCATGAAAAAAATATCACTTACCATAATTTCAATTATCTCATTGTTTGTAATTTTTATTACCCAAAGTTGTGAGCGTGATGATATTTGTGCGGAATCTACAGCAACTACTCCTCAGTTAATTGTTAGATTTTTTAATGTAGCTGCTCAAGAGAGTACAAAAACAGTTACAGATTTAAGAGTTTTTGGAGTAAATGATTTAGGAGAGTCTATTGTAATTCCTGAATTAGATATAGTTGATACAGATTCCATTGCCTTACCTTTAAATACAAGTGCGAACGAAACTAAATTTCTTTTGCATAGAAACTACGAAGTGAACGATAACGACACTCCTGATGATGATACCGACGATTTTGTAACTGGTAATCCAGATATTATTACTGTATCCTACACAACAGAGCAAGTTTATGTTTCAAGAGCTTGCGGTTTTAAAACTATTTTTAATGACCTTGTATTTTCTATTGAGCAAGAAGCAGACGATCCAGATGATGATTTAGGTAATTGGTTACAACAATTTATAATAACAACAACAAATAATACTGTAGAAGATGAAACAGCTGCGCACATTACTATTTTTCATTAGTTGTGTATTGCTGGTAAGTCAATCAGCAGTAGCACAAATTGAAAGTGATGCAGAATCTAATACTCAAGATCAAGATTCTGTTGTTTACAAAGAACGCTATGGTCTCCGTATCGGAGGTGATTTTGGTAAATTGGTTCGCTCGTTTATTGCTGATAACTATTCTGGTTTTGAAGTTAATGCCGATTATCGCATCACAAAAAATATTTATGTTGCAGGTGAAATAGGCTTTGAAGAAAAAACTACCGAAAACGAATTCCTTAACTCTACTGCAAGCGGCGGCTATTTTAAAGGTGGTATCGATTATAACATGTACCAAAATTGGTTTGGTATGGAGAATATGATTTATTGTGGTTTTAGGGTTGGTGCTTCTAGTTTTACACAAACAATAAATAGTTTTACTACTTACAATACCAATCAGTTTTGGGATCAATTTAGCTCTGATGAAGCCATAGAGTTTGATGGTTTAAATGCTATTTGGGCAGAACTTATTCTAGGTATAAAAGCTGAAGTTATACACAATGTTTATATTGGCTTAAATGTGCAAATGAAAAGCCTAATTAGCGAAACAGAACCTGATAATTTTGAAAATGTATACATTCCAGGTTTTGATAGAACTTACGATAGTGGACGCTTTGGTATTGCTTTTGGCTACAATATTTCTTACCTTATTCCTTTGTACAAAAAGGATAAATAATGTTAAAAGAAGACATCGTCTCTAAATTAGAAGAATCACATCAAAATTTATTGAGTTGGTTAGATGATCCCAATAATCTTGACAAATGGGAAACTGGTCCTGAAGGTAAATGGACAACTGGTCAACAAGCATTGCACCTACTTCAAAGTATAAAACCTTTAAATGATGCTTTGAGTATGCCAAAATTTATATTAAGGTATAAGTTTGGAAAAGCGAATAGAGATGTTAGAGATTTTAATACTGTAGTAGACCGTTATCAAGAACGCTTAAAACATGCCCAAGGTAAAACCTACAAAGGTTCTCGCAATATGAAAATTCCATCTGAAAAGGAAAAGCAATACATTTTAAATAGGTTGCAAATTGAAAACAAAAAATTGCAAACCAAGACTATGCGCTGGAAAGATAAAGATCTAGATAATTATATATTACCGCATCCATTAATGGGCAAAATGCCTGTTCGTGAAATAATTATGTGGACAGCACATCATGTAAATCATCATACAAAAACACTTAACGAGAAATACTAACGAAGCACAATTAAAATTATAACTAGTTTTTTAATCTGCTTTTTGAAATCTTTTAAATTCTTTAGAATCGTTACTTTCATCAATTAATTTAGTTAAGTAATTAATTTTATCCTTTTGATTCTTAATTGACCAACTATCTTCAAAATGCTTTTTTTGTGCTTCCTCTAATTGTTTAGTTAAGCTTTCAAATTTTTTAATTAAATTATCTATTTCTTTTTCAGATAAAGTTCTTCTTTTTTGTCCTTTTGTGTTAGCATTTCTTTTATTAATTAATTTTTCTATGCTCATTTCAATTTTTGATTCTAATATCTTTTTCTCAAGATTATTATTTACTTTCTTTCGAAGAACTAAATTCCTTATTGAAAATATTAAAGCAATAATACCCAAGAATATTGAAGCTAACTGTATCCATCCTATATTTTCCATTTTATTTCCTTTTCTTTAGTAAAACAAATTCTTCGTTCTCCAACACATGTCTAGCATAACGTTCTGTAGAATGTATTATAAATATTATTAAAATTAACCAAAAGGCACTTAAAGATAAAAAATCAAATCTTCCAGGTAAAGTTTGAACTTCATTAATGACTTTAATAGTTGAACCATAATTACCTGCATTTAAAAACCCTATAATTATACCTATTGCAAGAGTAATTACATTCCTAGATGATACTGCAATAGTAAATGCATAAATTGAAGCAATCATTGTCAATGACCTTTCAGATATATAACCAGTATAATTCATTTCAAAAATCAAAGGCATTAATGGTAATACAAGATGGAATATTATACTTGCAAAAAAAAATTGATAATTATCTTTCATATATAACGCTTTAAGCTACATGATTGTTTTATTATAACTAAAATAAACATAGGGAGAGGTAAATATAATTATTTATTAAATCATCTAAAAATATTTTAATTATAGAAGTTGGTCATTAAAATTCACTTAAAGTAACAAACCATCTACTTAAGCGTCTTTTTATAAAACGTAGGCAACCTTTTTAATTAAAAAAGCGTCTATCTATATATAATTAGACTCTCATGACATTATTTTTTAAAAGAATTATTCTTTTCACTTTAATACTAATTGGTACAGAAAGTTTTGCACAAACATTTTCGGCAACTTTATTAGATAAAAAAACTAACGAACCCATTCCTTTTGCCACTATTCAGTATGCGAAAAATAAAGGTGTAATAACCAATGAAGAAGGATACTTCAGCTTTAATTTCACAAATAAAATAACAAAACTAGATAGTGTAATAATTTCATCAATGGGTTATGAAACTAAAGCATTCTCATTATCTCAAAAACTAGATTCCATAATTACTTTAGCTCCTAAAACATTTGAGCTAAATAGTGTGTTTTTATCTAGTAATTCTCTAGAAGCTGATGAAATAATTGATAGAGTAAAAGAAAATCTAACCGAAAATTATAAAGTAAGATTATCTAAAAAGAAAATATTTTTTAGGCAATCTGATATTAACCAAATGAAAAAAGTTGATTTTGGTTTTAAAAAATCTACAATAGAGGAACTGAATAAGCAGCTAATAGATAGTATTGCCAATCTAGTGCCAAAAAAATCTGAATATTATAGAGAAGTTGTTGGTGATTTTTATGGTGATTATAGCAAGCATAAATTTCACATAGATAAGGCAGCAGAACTATATGATAAAAGTAAAGATGTATCAATGGATGGCTTATCTGATAAAATGGAAACTATTTTTAAAGAAAATGTAAAACCCGATTCATACCTAAAAATTAAATCTGGTATTTTTAGTACTAAAGTTCAGTTAGACTCCCTTCAAAATGAACACAAAGAAGAATCTGATGCTTTCGTAAAAGTTGAAAACACAGATGACCAAAATTTTTTACAAGAGATTAAAGATCATATTTCCAGCTTATATGAAGAGCTATTCTTCAATGAAGATTCAAAAATTGATGTTTTTAGAAAATCAAATCGTTATAAATTTAATCTAAAAGATTACACGTATATCGATAATGAACCTGTTTATATCATAGATTTCATGCCAAAAGGAAAAAAAGATTTTATAGGAACCATGTATGTAAATGTCGATGATTTTGCAGTTATGAGGTTTGAGTTCGATAACATAAGACCAATTAAACGTTTTGGATTATTTGGTATTACTTACAGACATAATGTATTTAAAGGAAAAATGCTGTTTTCAAAAAATTTAGAAAATAGCTACAGTCCAAAATATTTAGAACTAACAAGCGGTGTGTTTTTTGGTTTAGATAGACCACTAAAGGTGATAGAAAAAAACAAACATGTTAAAGGTAGAAGAAAACAAAATGAACTATCTCTGGCTTTAGACATAGAAATGACACAAAACCAAAAATACGAATTGGTTGTATTTGATTCAGAAAATATAAGTGAGAGTAATTACAGTTCTACACTCGAGAACACTGAAATAAAAGCAAGTCATTTAAACAAATACGACCCAAGTTTCTGGGAAGGCTATACTATCATGGAACCAAATACAGCAATCAAAGCTTTTGAAGTAGTAGACTAATCATTATTTTTTTTAGCTTTTTTACTTCCCTCATACATTTCATATTTAACCAAACGTGATTCAAGCTTGGCATTAAATACCTTAATTTTACGAGAAGGTCGTAAGCCAACAAATTTTAAAGCTTCAAGATTTGAGGTAATTAACCAAGCATCAGTACCTGGATAGTTATGTTTCAAGGTAGCACCAATATTTCCATAAAACTCTTCGACATTTAAATTTTCTAAACGCTCACCGTAAGGCGGATTAAAAACCATATGCAATTTTTCTGATCCAGGTTTTTGAGTTTTAAAAAAATCTTCATGCTTTATAGAAATAAACTCATCTAAATGAGCGTTTTTAATATTCTCTTTTGCCTTACTTACGGCAGAAGGCGATTTATCAAAACCATAAATTTTATGATGAAAATCTCGTGTTTTATTGAGTAAAGACTCTTCAATTTTTTCAAATAAATCAACATCCCAATCTTGCCATCGCTCAAAAGCAAACTCTTTACGCATTAAGTTTGGTGGAATATTACAGGCAATCATTGCTGCTTCTGCAAGCATAGTCCCACTTCCACACATTGGGTCCATAAAATCTGTTTGTCCATCCCAGCCTGAAAGCATAATTAAACCTGCTGCAAGCACTTCGTTTATTGGTGCAATATTAGTGGCTGTTTTGTAACCTCGTCTATGTAAAGATTCACCAGAAGTATCCAATGAAATTGTGCAGACTTGTCTATCTATATGTACATTAATTTTTAAATCTGGAAAACGTAAATCTACATTAGGTCGCTCTCCTACTGTATCTCTAAACTGATCTACTATAGCATCTTTAGTTTTTAAAGCCACATATTTAGAATGAGAAAAGTTTTTAGAATGTACGGTTGCATCTACTGCTAAACTTCCTGACGATTTTAAATACTTGCTCCACTTAATTTTATAAACTTCTTTGTATAAATCCTGTTCATTGGTAACGCGAAATGTTCTAATAGGCTTTAAAATTTTAATGGCTGTTCTCAAAGCCATATTTGCTTTATACATAAAACCCTTATCGCCTACAAAACTGACACTACGTACTCCAGGTTTAATCTCTTGAGCACCTAACTGTATTAGTTCTCTTTCTAATAATTCTTCAAAACCAAATAAGGTTTTAGCTAACATGTTGAAATTATTCTCCATTTACTTCGTCCAATAGATTGCAAAAATAGCGTATTTTTGCTAGTAACCGAATGTTAACTTTAGGTAGTGTTTTATTAACAATTTTCTACCAAATAATAAGGTTCCCACCTTCGTGGGAAGTAACTATGATAAAAGATAAAACAACCTGGTATGCGTCTTGGTTTGACACACCATTTTATCACATTTTATATAAAGATCGTGACCATAAAGAGGCCGAAACTTTTATGGCTAATCTCACAAATTACCTCAATATTCCAGAAAGTGGAAAAATTTTAGATTTGGCTTGTGGTAAAGGTCGCCATGCAATGTATTTAAATACGTTAGGATATGATGTAACTGGAGTAGACTTGTCTGAAAACAGCATCAACTATGCCAAGCAATTTGAAAACGACACCTTACATTTTGATGTGCATGATATGTGCAAACCCTACAAATCACAATTTGATGCCGTTTTTAATCTCTTTACCAGCTTTGGATATTTTGATAAAGACGAAAGCAATCTAGAAACCATAAAAGCGATCAAAGCTAATTTAAATGAATTTGGTTTTGGTGTTATAGATTTTATGAATTCTGAATATGTAATAAACAATCTAGTTGCAGAAAATACTAAAACCGTTAATGGTATAGATTTTCTTCAGAAAAGAAAACTAGAAGATGGTTATATCGTAAAAGATATTACTTTTGATCATGAAAATGAATCGTTTTCGTTTCAAGAACGTGTGAGAGCTTTTACTTTAGATGATTTTAAATTATTGTTTGAAAAAGCCGGCGTTTATTTAATTGATGTGTTTGGAGATTATAAATTGGGGAAATTCAGTCATAAAGATTCTGAACGACTAATCATGATTTTTAAATAAGCCAATAATTGGTATTAATAAATTTTTCACTCTATTAAAGAGTTTATATGAATAAATATTTACTTCCAGTATATGCTGTTGCTTTAGGAGTCTTAATATCCTACTTCACAAAAGCACATAAACATAAAAACACGAAACTTTTATTATCATTTAGTGGTGCTTTTTTATTAGCACTAACTCTATTTGAGCTTTTACCTGAAGTTTATAATGAATTAGAAGCAAAAACAATAGGTATACTCGTCATGAGTGGTATAGTGTTACAAATTTTTTTAGAGTCGTTATCTAAAGGAGCTGAACATGGACATATACATACTCATAAAAAAGATAATGATTTCCCTTGGCTTTTGTTAATTAGTCTTTGTTTACATAGTTTTATAGAAGGGTTTCCAATAGATCAACATAATGATATAGTTTATGGTGTTTTGGTACATAAAATTCCAATCGCTATAGTTGTTACTAGTTTTTTATTACAGTCCAAATTTAGCGATACTAAAATTGCACTTTTCTTATTGTTTTTTGCTGCTATGACTCCGCTAGGAACTTTAGTCTCTAACAACGTACAATCAATAATTGAAATAACACCTTATATTAATGCTATTGTTATAGGTATATTTTTACATATATCTACAATTATTTTATTTGAAAGTAGTGAAGGCCATAAATTTAATATAGCCAAATTAAGCACTATTATTCTTGCAGTAGTTTTAGCTTATTTAATTTAATTGGACATTGAGGCTCTCGAAATGTCTATTGTAAAAATTGCAAAGTGGTTTTGAGAGCCTCAACCACCAAGTTGATATGTTTTCTAAAGAAGAATCTCGATTATTACGCGAACAATTCTGGATAAGTTTTGGTAAAAGTTTTCCAAGAAAGTGGATTCTATACAATACCAAAATTAAAGGCGTTAGTTTTAAATTTTATTTC
The DNA here is from genome assembly GCA_026162565.1 of Flavobacteriaceae bacterium NBU2973. Classification (GTDB taxonomy): domain Bacteria; phylum Bacteroidota; class Bacteroidia; order Flavobacteriales; family Flavobacteriaceae; genus JAOEIQ01. The sequence goes on along the minus strand of JAOEIQ010000010.1, from coordinate 78,666 downwards.
GATACTAAAAAAGCACTAGTAGCTCTTGATCTGGAAGATGATTTGGAGAATAGAATTAAGTATTGGGAGGTACTACAATCTCTAAAGACTATTCTTAAAAGAGATTATTTACCAGAAATAATTTTTGAAGAAGAATACTTTTTAGAAAATGGAAAGGAAATTTCTCGTATTTATTTTCCTCTAGAACAAAAAGTATCAATTCACAATAAGAATTCTTGGCTTGAGGTCATGGAGTTTTTTAATGAAAAAATGACATTATTTGAAGCTTTTTTTGAGGATTATAAAGAAGTTATTAAAGCTTCTTGACTTATTCAGTAAAATCAGCGAACTTCGCTGTAAATAAAAATAGACTGTTATTATGCTTTCAAAGTTTTACGATTTTAAAAATTTAAAAGGAGATTTTACAGGTGGACTAGTTGCTGGAGTTGTTGCTCTACCGTTAGCACTTGCCTTTGGTGTACAATCTGGTTTAGGTGCCACAGCTGGTTTATATGGAGCCATTGCTGTAGGTATTTTTGCTGCAATGTTTGGTGGCACAGAAACACAAGCCAGTGGTCCTACTGGACCTATGACAGTAGTTTCTGCTGCTTTGGTTGCAGCTGCTACAGAACTAACAGGAAGTCTAGAAAGTGCTATGAGTATTATTTTACTAGCATTTTTACTTGGTGGTCTCTTTCAGTTAATTTTCGGATTTTTAAATATTGCTGGCTATGTAAAATACTTTCCCTATCCAGTTGTATCAGGATTTATGAGTGGCGTTGGACTAATTATAGTTATTCTACAACTATTTCCCTTTGCTGGTTTAGATTCAGCGAAATCAACAGTTGCAGTAATGCAAGATTTGCCGCGTTTATTTTCGGAAGCTAATTTAAATGCTTTGTTACTTGGTGGCATTACAATAGTCGTATATTTTTTATTTCCAAAAATAACTAAAGCTATTCCTAGCGCTTTAGTGGCTTTAATAGTTGCAACTTTAATAGCTTATTTTGCTAAAATGGATGTTCCTTTAATTGGTGAAATCCCTTCTGGATTACCAGCGTTTCAATTAGGTGGCATATTTAACGTAGACGCAAGTGCTTATGCTTTAATAATAGAGTATGCTCTTGTTTTAGCTGTTTTAGGTAGTATTGACTCTTTATTAACCTCTGTTATTGCTGATAACATGACTAAAACAAAGCATAACAGTAACAGAGAGCTTATTGGACAAGGAATTGGTAATATGATTGCAGCAGCTATTGGAGGTATTCCTGGTGCTGGAGCTACTAAAGGAACTGTTGTGAATATCAATGCTGGAGGAAAAACAAGATTCTCGGCTATATTACATGGTACTTTTTTACTTGCCGTTTTGTTAGGCCTTGGTACTTTAGCAGCACATATTCCTTTGTGTGTATTAGCTGGTTTATTAATTCCGATTGGCTTTAAAATAATAGATTTTAAAGGCTTAAAACATCTACTAAAAGTTCCTAAAGCAGATGCTGTTGTGCTAATTATAGTATTACTAATTACCACATTTGGAAGCTTAATTCAAGCAGTTGGAATTGGAGTTACGTTAGCGTGCCTGTTATTCATGAAAAAATCTGGTGATATTAGCGAAAAAGGGCTTGAAGTTGGAAAAGTAGCGGATTTAGATGGTTCTAAACCTTGGCAAGACGAAATTGAATTTTATGAAAAATACAAGGATAAAGTAATTATTAAACATTTATATGGCCCTTTATTTTTTGGTTTTACATCCTTCTTTAAAGATCAAATAAAAGAATTACCTAACGAAGTAAAAGCGGTAATTTTTAGAATGGATCGTGTACCTTATGTAGACCAATCTGGGTTATATGCTCTAGAGGATATTATTTCTGATTTACGAAACGAAAACATTGAAGTGGTGTTGGTAGGATTAAAAGAACAGCCAAAAGATATGTTAGAGGCTGTGGATGTTATTCCTGATTTGGTTCCGGAAGCAGATGTTTTTAATACAATAGATGATAGTTTTACTTACTTAAAAAGTAAACTAAAAGATAGTTAACTGGGTTTTATATTTGTATCTACTTATTCTATAAAAAGTATACTTCCAAATACATCAGCAGTAATGTAGCCATCATCATTATTGGTTCCGTGATGCCGTTTTGATCCCATAAAATTTTCACGACTATTTTTTCCATCGTTATCTCCATAAGCTATTGAAAAGCCTATGCTTTTTTGGTTTGTAATTTTAAGAGGTCTATTACTAGTTGAATTGTCATCAAACGTTTTATCAAAAAGTTTAATAGCCATTTCCCAACTATATGTATGACCTTCTTGTATGCGCTTAACATTTATATGATCATCTAAAAAAATTGTTTTTTCGTTAGCACTTTTATCTATTGCGTGCCCTTCCGTTGAGACATGATAAGCAAAAGCTTGATGATTCAACTTATGGTTTCCTCCAGATTTATCTTCATCAATAAACAATTCTACATAATCACCTTTCCAATAATTTTCTAATCCATTTTCTAAAGTAGGATTTAAATAATCATCAATTATTTCCACTAAAACATATAAGTAATTGTTATCCCAAGCCAATTTAAATTTCCCATGGTAATCAGCAAAATCCACATCACTTCCCATCCATTTATAATTCATGCTGTACCAATTAGTAATATTCCAAATTGAGTCGTTACCGCAACCATCAATAATAACTGGAGTATTTGCTTTTAAAGCTTTAAAATCACCATCATCTTTACTTATAATTGCATCTGATTGATCATTTACAATACAGTTAGGTGTTTTAGTAAGATTACTTTCTGTATTTGAAGTCTTATTCTTATTACAACTACATAATAACAAAATGAATAAAATAAGTACGCCTGGTTTCATGATAAACCGTTAATAAATTAGTTTCATAAAATTAAACACTTTCGTGTAATTATATCACATACCAAAAAATCATAAAAAAGTGACTAATAGCACCTTCTAGTACAAATAGATGCCAGATCACATGATTATAAGGTATTTTTTCAATAGCATAAAATACAATACCAACTGTATAAAACAAACCTCCAGCTATTAAAAGTATCAGACCATTCGCATCGAGTAAATCTTTTAGAGTATTGAAATCAAATACTATTAACCAACCCATTACTAGATATAAAAGTGTAGAAAAGGTTTCAAATCTTCCTGTAAAAAACAGTTTAAGCACCACTCCAAAAGCAGCGATTCCCCAGACAATCCAAAATAAAGGCCAACCAAGACTTTGCTCTAGAGTAATCAATAAAACTGGTGTGTAGGTTCCTGCTATTAGTAAATAAATACTGATATGGTCTACTATTCTAAAATAGTGTTTTTGCTTTTTGTTACTAACTGAATGATATAAAGTAGATGCTAAAAACAAGACAATTATTGAAATACCATAAACTATCACGCTAAATAAACTATAAGGTGTTAATTTACGCTCAAACACAATTAAAAGAGCTAATCCTGCTATTCCTAATAAAGCACCAATAGCATGAGTAGTTGCATTGAGGTTCTCTTCAAGTTTGGTTTGCTTTCGCATCAAGATTTTTTAGTAACTGTATTAGGTTCTTGTAGCCATTTATTGGTCAACTCAAAAAAGTCTATCTCAAATGCAGGTTCTTGTCGTTGTAATCGTCCACTCTGAAAATTTCGCTGCAATATATCTTCAATGAGATAATCTTCTTTGACATTTTCAGGATCAAATTTTCGCTTTAAAGATAATTTAAACAAACTCGCCGTATTATTAAACCAAAAGGCTCGCCAACCGTTACGTAATTCTTTAATTAGATCAAAAGTTGTTTTTCCTGTTTGTCTGTGTATCAACTTAATAAGTATCTGCCCTTCTGTTCTGGTCAATTTTTTTAATTCATCAGAAAACTCCCCTTCAATATATTTTTGTACCTTTTTTGCATAGCGTTTTTTTTCACTTCGCCTTTCTAATTTATTTAATCTACTAGTTAGCGAATCTAAACGTTCTGAAGCCAATTTAGCATACGGAAATACCTTAATAGTTTTTCGCCTTAAAATCAAATAGCGTCGTCTATCTTGTTTGCTATCAAACTTCAACTTATGCAATAGCATAACCTCATCTAAATCTATTGAAGCCATAGGAATAGAATCACCTTCAACAAGGTAATAATCATAATCCGTAGTATCTTGTTCAAATAGTTGAGGCCTCTCCTCTATTTGCGCAAATAGCAAAATTGGAAAAACGAGTACTATGTATATAATTCTTTTCATATGTTTTCTTTAATACGAAAACCATTCCAAAATTAAGAATTTACAATCTGTTTAACCTTAAAATAAAGTGAATATTGTTATTTTAGAGAAAAATTTTAAACGATGGCAAAAAAGAGTGTTCTCAATAAAAAATCTCTAGACTTTCTAGAAAAATATCTAAACAATGCTGCACCAACAGGTTATGAATGGGAAGGGCAAAAACTATGGATGGATTATCTAAAACCTTATGTAGATGAGTTTATAACTGATACTTACGGAACAGCTGTAGCAGTTATAAATCCTAAAGCAACATATAAAGTTGTGATAGAAGGTCATGCCGATGAAATTTCTTGGTATGTCAACTACATTTCTGATAATGGCCTTATTTATGTTATTAGAAATGGAGGAAGTGATCATCAAATAGCACCAAGTAAAGTGGTGAATATTCATACCAAAAAAGGAATTGTTAAAGGCGTATTTGGTTGGCCAGCAATACATACCAGAAATCGTGCTAAAGAAGAACCACCAAAACCACATAATATTTGTATAGATATTGGCGCAAAAGATAAAGATGAAGTTTTAAAAATGGGCGTACATGTTGGTTGCGTTATTACCTATCCTGATGAATTTCATATTTTAAACAACGATAAATTTGTGTGTCGAGCTCTTGATAATAGAATGGGTGGTTTTATGATCGCTGAAGTTGCGCGCCTATTACATGAAAATAAAAAGAAATTACCTTTTGGCTTATATGTAACAAACTCTGTACAAGAAGAAATCGGCCTTCGTGGTGCAGAAATGATAACACATACCATTCAACCTGATGTGGCTATTGTTACTGATGTTACGCATGATACCACGACTCCAATGATTGATCAAAAAGTACAAGGTCATGTAGAAATTGGTAAAGGTCCAGTAGTAGCCTATGCTCCTGCTGTACAACAAAAATTACGAGATTTAATTACGGATACTGCAGAAGCAAAAAAGATACCGTTCCAGAGATCAGCTTTATCTAGAGCAACTGGAACAGACACTGATGCTTTTGCATACAGTAATGGTGGTGTTGCCTCTGCATTAATCTCTTTACCATTACGCTACATGCATACTACTGTAGAGATGGTTCATAGAGATGATGTAGAAAACGTTATTAGAATGATTTATGAAACATTATTAAAAATAAAAGCAGGAGAAACATTCTCTTATTTTGAATAACAAGTAAAATTTGTCTGTTCGAGCGGAGTCGAGAACTATACATTAGTTATAGATCATAAAAAAACCTCTCGACTCCGCTCGAGGAGACAATTATATAATCATGATTGAAAACCAAAAACATCTATTTGATATTCCAGAAGATATAACCTATTTAAATATCGCAGCACAATCGCCCTCTTTTAAGTCAGTTTATGAAGCGGGATTAGAAGGTTTAAAGCAAAAAAGTCAGCCATATAAAATAACTGGAGTAGATTATTTTGAACCAGTAAAAGAACTCAAGCAGCTATTTGCCCAAATAATAGATGCTGACGATTATAATAGAATAGCGACCATTCCTTCTGTATCTTATGGGATGGCAACTGTTGCTAATAATATTACATTAAATCCTGGTGATGAGATAGTAATTGTAGATGAACAGTTTCCAAGTAATTTCTATGCTTGGAAAAAATTAGCCGATAAACATAACGCGATTATAAAAACCATTTCGCAACTAAAAGATGATGTTAATTCAGTTGAATCATGGAACAAGGGCATTTTAAATTCTATAAATGATAAAACAGCTTTTGTGGCAATGGGAAACATTCATTGGTCTAATGGTTGTTTATTCGATTTAAAAGCTATTAGAGAGAAAACAAAAGCTCATAATGCTTTACTTATCATAGATGGAAGCCAAACCATTGGTGCTTTTCCCTTTTCTGTAAAAGACATTCAACCAGATGCATTGATTTGTGCAGGCTATAAATGGTTATTTGGACCATATGGTTGTGCTTATGCTTACTACGGAAACTATTTCGACAATGGAAACCCAATAGAAGAAAACTGGTCTAACCGCTTGAACAGTGAAAATTTTGCAGGACTTACAAATTACGAACCCCAATACAAACCTTTAGCTAATAGATATAATGTAGGTGAAAGTGGTAACTTTATCTATGTGAAAATGCAAATTGCTGCTCTAAAACAGGTTATAGAATGGACTCCAGAAGCTATACAAGAGTATTGTAAAGCTATTTCTAAAGATGCCGTTTCGGAACTAAAACTAATAGGTTGTAAAATTGAAAACGACAACAACAGATCACACCATTTATTTGGAATAGAATTACCTGTAGATATAGATCTTCATGCTTTAAAAAAAGACTTATTTAACAGAAACATCTTTGTATCATTTAGAGGCAATTATATTAGAGTATCATGTCACCTATTTAATACTTCAGGGGATTTTAAGCCCTTAATTCAATGCTTATCTGAATATTTAGTGTAGTATTATCATAAAAAAAGCATCATTAAAGTTAACTAGAATGATGCTTTTTTTTATTAATTTTAATTAGTTAATAATTATCTTTTTGGCTTTATTAATTTGCTAATCATTTCTTTGAGTTCTTTCACTTCTTTTTCAAGAGCCTCAATACGTTTAGCGCTCTCCAATGATCTAGTGCTCTCTTCCGAATCTAAATTTTCTGCATATTTTGCTCTTAAAGCATAAGGTACACTAACAAAAGGCGCTGTTCCCATATCTACCAATCCAAAACCAATATTTACTTGTACGTTTAGGTAGTGTTCATCATTACCCCAGTTAATTGATGAAAAATCATCTCCTGTAGTTCCTCCTCCAATATTTACTATAACAAGTCCTTTATCATCTGTGTTTGTTGTATGACTTTCTTGATATACGTTATTTGTAAGAGCAGCTCCTTCATAAATAGTAAACTGAATACTTAACGGAGCAGATGCTAAAACATCTCCATCGTCATCTTTTATTATAGCTTTATAGTTCAGTAATTCTGGAATAGAACTACTGCCTGCTTCTTGAGATGCTCCTCCTATTTCTCCCCATTCTGTTCCATCCCAAACAAAAAGAGCTTTCTCTGTTGTGTCATAAACCATTAAACCCGAATCAGCTTCAGCTAATGGTGAACCTGAAGCTGGTGAGTTAATCATTTCATTACGTTGCGTAGTAGTAACTCTATTAATTAAAAGCCCTTTATCTGTATCACCAAGTGTTAAGGAAGCATTAGTATTTGCAGTGGTTGTACCGACTGCTACACTGTATCTATTAGAAGTTGTATTACCACCTAATAATAGCGTATTAGCAACATTATTACTAACATTATTCCCAACAATAGCAGCATTTGTTTGAAACGTTTGACTATTAGCTCCTAAAACTATCTGTCTGTTTCTATCAGCAGATGTACTTGTTCTTGCATTATAGCCTAATATCAGATTATCAGTTCCTCTTACTCTTGTACTGTTTCCAATAAATACATTTCTATTAGCTCCAGATGTTAATGCAAAGTTTGCATCATGTCCCAAACCAACATTATCATTTCCAGATCTGTTTAATGATCCAGCTATAGCACCTAAATAGGTATTTCTGTCTCCTCCAACTAAAGTAGTTTGTGACGTGTCATTATTCCAACCAGCACCATATCCAACAAATGTATTTAAATCTCCAGCTTCATTTCTTGCACCTGCATTATAACCTAAAAACGTATTAGCATTTCCATCTAAATTAGAATGTCCAGAACCACCACCTAAAAAAGAATTAGCTATTCCTGAAGTATTAGCGAAACCACTTCCACGAGAGGTAGTAAGATCTAAATCGTATTGGTTAGTATTACCAAAAAAATTATCAACATTCGTTTGTTCACCTGTTTCACCACCAACAAAAGTATTTCCATTTCCTATGGTATTACTTCTTCCTGAAGTAGAACCAATAAAAGTATTAGATGTTCCTGTAGTGTTATTGAAACCTGAATCTTCTCCTACAAATGTATTATTAGATCCAGAATCATTGTTTGTTCCAGATTCCTCACCAATAAAGGTATTATCAGTTCCTGTATTATTTTGTTCTCCAGCTTCCGAACCTACAAATGTATTATCAAATGTTGTAGTAAATTTGCCGGCTTCGTGCCCTATAAAGACATTTTCTCCATCATTGGTAGCACTAGCTCCAGCCATGGTACCAACCATCACATTACGAGAACCACTATTTAGTGATGATCCTGCTCCATCACCAATAAGTGTATTAAAATCTCCCGTTGTTAATGAGCCTCCAGTTGTATAAGTTTGTTGCATACCTTGTTGGTCAAAAGAAATGACACTTTGTCCCAGAACCTCATTTCCTGTTTGCGAGTTTGCAAAAAAACAAAAACTAAATAGTGCGATTGTTAAAAATAAATTTGTTTTCATATACTAAAATTTAATTGATAGTTATTTTATATAAGTGGTAATAATGATACTTTTACTACTGGTATTTATAGTTTGTGTTGATTATAGATTAAGGTTAACATTATTTAAAAAAAACTTCTATTCAAATAATTTACTTACTAGCGCAACTTACTATCAATCAGAAAAACGGAGTATAAGGAATGTTTCAAAAGATATAACTAATGTTACAGGTTAATAAATACTAACAATGAGAAAAGAACTTATGAGAGAAGAGCTTATAGATATAGTTACTAGAGAGGGAAAACCGACAGGAAAAATAGCTTTAAAATCAATTATTCATACAAAAGGTTATTATCACAATACGGCACATATTTGGTTTTATTCTTCTGATGGAAAAATACTATTAGCACAGAGAGCAGCAAGTAAAACTATTTGCCCGCTACTTTGGGATGTCTCTGTTGCTGGTCATGTAGATGCTGGAGAATCCATAGAAGCTGCTGCTATAAGAGAAACTAAAGAGGAATTAGGTTTTGATATAATAGCAAAAAGCCTTAAAAAAATTGGTGTATTTGAATGCATTCAAACCTATGATAATGGTATTATAGATAATGAATTTCATTATACGTTTGTAGCCAAATTACCAGTGGAATTACATACTATAAAATTTGATACTCATGAAGTAGCCGCAGTAAAACTCGTTTCTATTCCCGAATTTGAAGCCTTATTAGATAACAGCAATAAGAACAATCACTTTGTAGCATCAAACAGTAACTATTACAAGTTTGTTTTGCAACACATACAAAACCAATTATAATTAGTATTTTCACTCCATGTATTTATTATTACTAGCAGTTGCTCCTGTTCTTATTATCATTATTTACATCTATTTTAAAGATATATATGAAAAAGAACCTAAATCTTTTCTTTTAAAAAACTTCTTACTTGGCGCTATTGTTAGTATTATCATCACAACAATTTTATATGGTTTTACAGATATTATTCTTCCATTAACTAATAAGTTTAGTGTCTTTCAACAATTTATAAAAGCATTTTTTGTTGTGGCACTTGTTGAGGAATTTAGTAAGTATATTATTGTGAGATATTTTGCGCAACCAAACAAAGAGTTTAACGAACCTTTTGATGGTATTGTTTATGGCCTATTGGTATCCATGGGTTTTGCTGCCACAGAAAATATTTTCTATGTCCTTGATGGCGGAATTACAACAGCTATTTTAAGAGCATTTACTGCTGTTCCTGCTCATGCAACTTTTGGAATTTTAATGGGTTATTACATGGGAAAAGCCAAATTTTCTAATAACAGAATTGTATTAAACTTATCAGGTTTAGTATTAGCTATTATATTTCACGGCGCTTACGACTTTTTCTTATTTATAGAATTTATTCCTGGTATTTGGGTTGGTGCTTTTGTCTCACTTTTTATTGGAATTGTTCTATCGAGAAAAGCCATAAAAAAACACCAAAAACGTTCGCAATTTAATTCTGAAAACAACGGTTAGTCTTAAGTTTTAACTTACTTTTGCGGCATGCAAAACCAGCAACATTTTAAGCTTGAGTTTGTTGTTTTAATGGCAGCTTTAATGTCTATTGTGGCCTTATCTATCGATGCCTTACTACCTGCTCTTCCTGATATTGGTAAATCATTAAATGTTAGTAATCCAAACGATAATCAGTTACTCATAACCATGATTTTTTTAGGTCTTGGTTTTGGACAACTTATTTTCGGTCCTTTATCTGATGCTTTTGGCAGAAAACCTATTGTATACATCGGGTTTATCATATTTATAATTGCAAGCATTATTTGTGTGACTACCAAAAGTTTCGAAATGATGATTTTTGGTCGCGTTCTTCAAGGTATTGGTTTATCGTCACCTAGAACTATTGCTATTGCAATGGTTAGAGATAGTTATAGTGGTGATTATATGGCAAAAATCATGTCGATTATCGTTATGGTATTTATTCTTGTTCCTGTTATTGCACCAACTCTTGGTCAATTTTTATTGAATTTTTATCATTGGAAAGCTATTTTTTATATCAACCTCATATGTGGCGCTTTGGTTATGATATGGTTTTGGTTGCGACAATCTGAAACGCTAAAGGATGATAACAAAATATTGTTTAAAGCGAGTTTGTTTATTGATGGCACCAAAGAGTTTTTTAAACATAAAGATTCAGTTGCTTTTACTATTGTTTCTGGTTTTATAACAGGATCATTTATGGTGTATTTAAGCACCTCTCAACAAATATTCGAACAACAATATAATTTAGCAGATTTATTTCCATATATATTTGCCAGTTTAGCCATTTCTGTAGGTTTGGCGACTTTTTTAAATAGCAGATTGGTTGTTACATATGGTATGTGGAAAATTGCCTATACAGCAGTAATAGCCTATTGTAGTATTTCATTTTTATATATAGCTCTGTATTGGTCTGGTAAAAACCCAAGTATCGAAATACTCATTACTTTTTTTGCTTTACAATTTTTTGCTATTGGTTTTCTATTTGGGAATTTACGCGCTTTAGCTATGGAACCTTTGGGACATATTGCTGGAATAGGCGCAGCCATTAATGGGTTTATATCAACAGTTATGGCAGTGCCAATAGCCAATTTTATTGGTAATTATATAGACACGTCTGTACTCCCAATATTTATTGGTTTCTCGATCTTTGGTGTATTGAGCTTACTTGTTTTTTTTAGTATAAAATCTACAAAGAGTTTTCAATAATACTATTAACCACTTCTGGATTTAGTAGTGTACTGGTATCTCCTAAATTACTGGTATCCTTACTAGCAATTTTACGTAAAATGCGTCGCATAATTTTACCCGAACGTGTTTTAGGTAATCCGGCAGTAATTTGAATTTTATCGGGTTTTGCAATGGGTCCAATAGTATCGGCTACTTTTTGTTTTATAGATTGTAATAAATCATCAGAGGCTTCAAAACCATCATATAAAATTACATAAGCATACAAAGCATTTCCTTTGATATCATGAGGGTAACCAACTACAGCACTTTCTACAACGGCTTCATGTTCGTTTATAGCATTTTCTATGGGAGCAGTTCCTAAATTATGACCAGACACAATAACCACATCGTCTACGCGACCAGTAATTCTATAATTTCCAGATTCATCTCGTAAAGCACCATCACCAGGAAAATACTTTCCTTTGTAAGCAGAGAAATACACGTTTCTGTATCGCTCATGATCACCATAAATCGTTCGTGCTAATGAAGGCCAAGGGTATTTTATAGCTAGAATGCCTTCAGCTGGATTGCTTTCTATTTCTTCACCATTTTCATCTAATAAAACAGGTTGAATTCCTGGCATTGGTAAGGTAGCAAAAGTAGCTTTATCACTAGTTACACCTGCCAAAGACGAAATCATGATACCTCCTGTTTCGGTTTGCCACCATGTATCTACAATAGGACATTTTCCGTTGCCAATATGATCGTTATACCAATTCCAAGCTTCTTCATTTATAGGTTCTCCAACGGTTCCTAAAACTTTTAAATGTTTTAAATCATATTTTTCAACTAAACTAACAGGATGCTTTGCTAAGGCTCTAATAGCAGTTGGAGCCGTATAAAATTGATTGACTTTATGTTTTTCACAAATTTCCCAAAAACGTCCATAGTCTGGATAACTAGGTACGCCCTCAAACATTAGTGTAGTTGCGCCATTCGCTAAAGGTCCATACACAATATAACTGTGTCCTGTAATCCATCCAATATCTGCAGTACACCAATAAACATCATGTTTTCCTGCTCTAGTAGCTTCTCTGCCAAGAGTCACGTTTTTATCAGATCGATACTGAAATACATTTCTAAATGTATAAGCAGTATACACCATATAACCGCCACAAGTATGAACCATACCTTTTGGCTTTCCTGTTGAACCAGATGTGTATAAAATGAATAACATATCTTCTGCATCCATAACTTCTGCAGGACAGTAATCGTCTACCTTTTTAATTTCATCATGCCACCAAACTTGATTGGCTTCCATGGTAATATCTGAATCGGTTCGTTTTAATACAATCGTTTTTTCTATAGATGGACAACTCTTTAAAGCCTCATCAGCAATAGCTTTTAAAGGTGTAATTTTATCACCTCTAAAGCCTCCATCTGCAGTTAATAGCAGTTTGCAACTGGCATCATTAATTCTGGCAGACAATGCAGTAGACGAAAAACCAGCAAATACCACAGAATGGACTGCTCCTATCCTAGCACAGGCTAAAACTGCGATTGCTAATTCTGGAACCATAGGCATATAAATACAAACGCGATCGCCTTTTTTTACATGATTTGCTTTTAACACATTAGCAAACTCACATACTTTACTGTGCAAAGCTTTATAGGTAAAATACTGTGAAGGCTCATTTGGACTGTTTGGTTCAAAAATAAGTGCTGTTTGATTACCACGCTTTTCAAGATGTCGATCTAAACAGTTTTCAGTAATATTTAACTGTCCACCTTGAAACCATTTTACTTCTGGTTTGGTAAAATCCCATTCTAAAGTTTTAGTCCATTTTTTCTTCCAAACAAATGACGAAGCTATTTCATCCCAAAATCCTTCTGGATCTTCAATACTTCTCTTATAAGCTTTTTCGTATTCTGGATAGGAATTTATTTGAAATCTCTGCATGTTGTACTTTTGATGATTGACGCGTTATTGCCAACTAAAATACGAACTTATAGTGAATTATTTTGAGTATACCTTTTAATTTCTTTTATCACTTTTGGAGCTAGAATTATAGTTGATACCATTGTAGGAATAGCCATCAGAGCAAAAACGCCATCTATTAAATTTAACATCATACTAAAAGGTGTAGTTGCTGCTAAAATGATACTCAATATATAAACGTAATTATAGTAATGTTTTTTGTCAGCTCCTATTAAAAATGACAAACATTTGGTTCCATAATAGGAATACGAAAATAAAGACGACACACTAAAAATAAACACGCAAACCATTAATAAATAAGGCCCTATTCCTGGCATCGTTTCTCCAAATGCTGACGCTGTTAAACTTACTCCATTATCAGAAGTTGTTTCCCAAACTCCTGTTACCAAAATTGCTAATGCTGTGAGTGTACAAACCACAATGGTATCTATAGCTGGGCCCAACATAGCAACTAAACCTTCGCGAACTGGCTCGTCTGTTTTTGCTGCACCATGAGCTAAAGGTGCAGTACCAATACCTGCTTCATTTGAAAAAGCACCTCTACGAATTCCATGCATAATCAAAGCACCAAGTATACCTCCAAAAATACTTTCTCCTTCTGGATAATATTTAGCACCAATCATTTCACCATCAGGATAATAATCAGCTGCAAAAGCATCAGTTACCATCTTCATTAAATATTTTGGTACTACTTCATAGTTTGAAATTAATATAACCATTACAAGCACAAAGTAAATCAATACCATACTTGGTACCATTTTCGAAGCTGTGCTACTAATTCGCTTTAAACCTCCTAACATAACTATCGATGTTAATACAACAAGAACAATAGCAATAATCAAATTAGTTGTAAAACCTACTTCTACTCCATTTGGTATTAAAACAATATCGTTTATAGCTTGAGTTAATTGATTGACGTTAACAACAGGAAGTGCTCCAAGCATACCAAAAACACAAAACATAATTGCAAGTGGCTTCCAAGATTTACCCAGACCTTCCATGATAAAATACATTGGACCTCCTTGTAATTCTCCAGCAGAATCCTTTCCTCTGTACATAATAGCTAATGTAGAAGTGAAAAATTTTGTTGACATACCAACAATAGCACTAATCCACATCCAAAACATGGCTCCTGGTCCTCCAACAGAAATTGCTACAGCAACTCCTGCAATATTTCCCATACCTATAGTTGAGGATAACGCAGTAGTTAATGCTTGAAAATGACTAATCTGTCCTGGATCATTTGGATCATCATATTTACCACGAAGCACTTGAATAGCATGTCCTAAATATCTAAAAGGCAAAAACTTTGAGAGAATTAAAAGATATAATCCACCTCCAATTAATAAAAATACTAAAGGTGGTCCCCAAGCATAAGAGGAAAAGTCTGCAAAAAATTGATCGATTAATTCCATTATCGACTATAAATGTATGAAAAGAAATGGAATAATAAAGATATCTCAACTGCGCTCGATATGACAGCTACTATTTTTGGTTTGCAAGAAAAAAAACACCTAAATTAGACACTTTTATTCAACAAATACAATTCATTTGGAAACAACAACTCCTGAAACTAAATATTGGTACGAACGCATACCACATGCAGTAACCATGTTGTTTATGATTATTGTATTTGTAACACTACTCACTTATATTATTCCTGCTGGAGAATTTAAACGCGTTTTAATAGAAGGTAGAAATCGTGTAATTCCAGGTTCTTATGGAATTATACCTAGTACTCCAATTGGATTTTTAGATATGTTTAAAGCCATTCCTTTAGGTTTTAAAGCTGCTATCGAGGTTATGTTTGTGGTTTTCTCTGGAGGCATCATGTTTGGTGTTATGGAAGAAACCAAAGCTATAGAAAATGCTGTTGGAACTTTTGTCCAAAAAATTGGTCGTGAGAAAAAGTACTTGGCAGTTATTATTATGACTTTTATTTATGGTGCTTTAGGTGTTTTTGTTGGATACGAGCATAATATAGCTATGATTCCAATTGCAGCTGTTGTAAGTCTGGCTCTTGGTGGTGATCTAGTATTAGCCGCAGGAATTTCTGTTGGTGCTGTCACTATTGGTTTTGGCCTGTCTCCTATTAATCCATATACAGTTGGTATTGGTCATAAAATTGCAGAATTACCATTATTTTCAGGAGCTTTATTACGAAGTATACTATGCTTTTCAGCTTTAAGTATTATGGCTTATTATAATGTTCGTTATTTAAAGCGTATTTCTAAAAATTCAGATAGAAGTCTAGGAAAAGGTCTTAATGAAGATGGTATAGTATTATCTAAACCACTATCTGACTATACAATATCTATAAATAATTGGCTAGTTGTTGGAGCTTTTGCTGTTGGATTGGCAGCTATATTATATGGCGTATTTAATTGGAATTGGTATATAAACGAAATATCAGCTGTTTTTCTGATGGTTGCTTTGGCTACTGGAATTATATCTGGTATGAAAGCCACAAGAATAAGTGAAACGGTTTTAAAAGCTGTAGCTTATGTTGCTCCTGGAGCTTTTATGGTTGGATTTGCAACTACTATTAAAGTCCTTATGGAAATGGGACATATTAGTGATACCATATCGTTTCATTTATCTGAAGTTTTAAAAGAATTACCTCTTTATTTATCTGCTGTAGGCATGTCAATATCTCAAAGTGTTATCAACTTTTTTATTCCTTCAGGAAGTGGTCAAGCATTAGCTACTCTACCAGTTATGTTGCCCCTTGGTGAGGTTATCGGACTTACAAGGCAAACTACAATTTTAGCGTTTCAAATTGGTGATGGTATTTCAAATTTAATGAACCCAACTCTTGGTGGACTCATTGCTATGTTAAGTATGTGTCGTGTACCATTAGATCGCTGGTTTCGATTTATTTTTCCAGTAACTATAACGATATTCATCCTTTCAGCAATCACACTAATAATAGCAGTTGCTATTGGTTATAATTAAATATGAAAACATAAAGTCAGTTCGAGTGAATTTATCAAAGAGAAATTTGTATCGAGAACTATACATCTCGATAGTTCTATTGAGTGTATCGAAATACATTTTGCAAAAAGCAAATCACTCTATATGACAAAAAATATAATATGACAGTAAAAGAAATTTTAGCAAAACTCGTTAGTTTTCCTGTTTTAGGAGGCGAATCTAATTTGAGTATTATTCATTGGATTCAGAATTATATTGAAAACTTTGGTATACAAACAACTCTAGTACCAAATGAAGATGGTACAAAAGCGTCCTTACATTGCCGAATAGGCCCTTCCAAAAATGGTGGAGTCATTTTGTCAGGACATACAGATGTGGTTCCTGTTGAAGGTCAAGATTGGCATACTGATCCTTTTACGCTAGTTGACAAGAACGGAACATTATATGCTCGCGGTAGTGCAGACATGAAAGGTTTTGTTGCTTGTTGCCTAGCAACACTTCCAGCTATGGTAGAAGCTGATTTAAAAAGACCTATCTATTTTGCTTTCACCTATGATGAGGAGATTGGTTGTTTAGCAGCTCCAGAATTAATTGAGCATATCAAAGCTAGTTATCCAGAACAAGCTAAATATGCTATCATAGGAGAACCAAGTATGCTTGAACCAGTGATTGGAAAAAAAGGTATTTGTTATGTACAAACCGAAGTAACTGGATCTGCTGGACATAGTAGTGGAATACATAAAGAAGTAAGTGCTATCCATGAAAGTACACATCTAATACTCTGGCTAGAAAATAAAATGAAGCAGTTATCTCAAGCTAATCAGGATGAACGATTTGATCCACCACATTCTACAATTCATGTAGGACAAATAAAAGGTGGCGTTGCTACCAATATTGTTGCTGATTACACTCGTTTTGAATGGGACATTCGTGTAATTCCTCATGATAATATCCATACCATTTTTGATGAATTTTTTGCTTACTGTAAAGAGCGTGAAAAAAGTGTACAAAAATTATTTCCAGAATTTACCATAACAAACACCTTATTACATCCTCCAGTTCCGGCTTTGGATACAAAACCCTCTGACAGCATAGTAGCCTTAACTCAAAAAATATCTGGAAAAAGTACTTGGAAAACAGTTGCTTTTGCAGCAGAAGCTGGACAATTTCACGAAGCTGGTTATGAGAGTATTATTTGTGGTCCAGGTTCTATAGAGCAGGCACATCGCGCTAACGAATTTACAACTCAAGAGCAATTAGATAGGTGTGTTACAATGCTAGAAAATTTAGTAACTGAACTATCAAAATAAAGAAAGTCGCTCCCTACAAACGACTCTCTTCATAAATAAAAACAAATTCTAAATAAATTAATCTCCGATTGCAGGATTAAATGGTGCGAAAACACCATCTGGATTTTCTAAAACCGTCCAAACATGCAGTTGCCACATACCTACCATTTCATTGAAGTGCCATTCATCTTCATCGCCTTCAAATCCTTCTGGTGGATTACCCGGATTTTCAGGATCTTCAGGAACTATAGAATATTCTACAGCTACCATTTGCATTACACCATTTTCGTCTGGTACATACAAAATAATTTCTGGGTTATCAATATCAAAAGTGCCATCTGTTAGTGCTGGATTTAAATAATGATGTCCCATATTTGGCACATAGCCTGATACATCAATTCTGCCTTCGTCTGTAGCTACGGTAATATCTGCATATTGAGAAGTAATAGTGCGTAACTGGTTTACTTGTATTTCCCAGGCTTCTAAAGCAGGAGTGCTACTACTATCGTCGTCACTACTGCAACTAGATAAAACAATTGATAAGCTTATAGCTAAAAAAAATAATTTTAAAACATTAGTATTTACTTTCATAACTTTTGGTTTTTAGTGTGTATTAAACAAATTGAATATTATATTTTTTACAGATAGCTGTTACTTTTTTAAAATCTGGAGGTCCAGCTGGTAATGCGGCAAATTCATGAAACATACGCTCTAAACCAGAAGGAAATATGCTTAACATTACTTTGGCTTTTTGGTCGCCTACAACTTTCCAAGAATGCGGAATGCCTCTTGGACAAAACCCCATATCACCAGCTTGTAATATTGTTTTTTCTTTACCAACTTGAATTTCTAACTCGCCTTCTAAAACATGAAATACTTCGTCCTCATCTTGGTGAACATGCAATGGAATTTCCATACCTGGATTGTTATATTGTTCTATAACTGTATATAGACCGTTTGTATCATCTCCAGTAAGTTTTAGTGTTTGGTTATCTCCTAATACCATCTGTGTCTCTCCTTCTCCATTTCTAATCACTTTAGGAGATAAATCTGTAGTAGATTCCTTTATTAAACTTTTAGCATCTAGAGCATTTATTATAGAGTTTATTGATAATGCTCCGATTGTTAGAGCAGTAGATTGTAAAAAGTGTTTTCTTTTCATCATTAAATAGTTTTTATTAATCAAAAAATCAACACTGTAAAACTACTTATGATCAAACACTTACATTAATACACTAATCGCGATTATTAACACTTTTGTTTAAATTAGTATTGTATGCAACAAATGTGTTATTCGATAATACATTAGTGTTAAGTATTAGGTTTTTGTATTTGGATATTTGTACATGATTACTAATAACAACTTTTAAATTTTGTATCTTTTGTTAGATATATTTATCGATGGCAAAAAAAATTCTCTTATTACTAGTATTTATTTCCTCTGTAACTTATAGTCAAGAAGTATATGAAATAGACACTAAATATCCTGTTCATGATTTGATGACACATCTTCATATAATAGAAGATTTGGAAAACCATTTCACTCCTGAAACAGTTTTAAATGATTCAAATCTTAAGTTCTCCAATAGAAGTGATTTTGAAAAATATTTAAAACCTAACAGCACGTTTTGGGGAAGAATAAATATCTCTACTAAAGAAGAACTTAAGGATTGGACACTACAATTTGAAGATAGAATGATTGGGCCTCCAGCTTGGGCAAAAAGCAATGGCAAAGTGGATGTATATGGTTTTACAGATGGACAACAACTATTTCATAAAAAAACAGGTGTCGATTACCCAAAACAAGAGAGAGAGCTTAAAGATAATTGGGTACTTAATAAAGTTAGTTTATCCGAATTGCCCCAAAACAAAACCGTAACTTTAGTTATTAGAGTTAGCAGCAGTCAGTTAGGTTACCCTCCATATTTTAACCTTACTGCGAGAAGCCCAAAGCAACCCTTCTATCATCAAATATTTCAAATTCACAACAGCTTCAACATTTTTATGTTTGGTGTCACATTTATAATTTTTCTCTATCACATTCTACAATTTTTATACACTAGAGAAAGTGTATTCTTTTGGTTTTCAGTATGGCTGTTATTTTGTATGCTTACTCATGCCATGACAATTGGCATATTGATAGGTTCCTCCAATACTTTTAAATTTGGGTTATGGTCTTTAATAGCCAATGGTATATTTTATATGTTTTGGTTTTTTGGTCGTTCTTTTATTGATTCAAAAAATAAGTACCCAAAACTAGATAAGTTTATTCTTGGATTATCAGGATTTCTAATTGCCGAAATAATATTGAATACAATTTATGTTTATGCATTTAATGCTAAACCAATATTTTTAAGTGTTGGTATTCATAATATTGTTATTGGTATTTATACTATATGCAGTTTAATTCTATCAATAATTATTGCCCTAAAGAAAGATGTTTTTGCAAAATATTTTGGATTTGGGTCTATAATTGCATCTATATGCTTAATTATTGGTAATCTTTGGTCAATGGGAATTATACGCCTTTTACCCAACTTTGTCGACCCTTATGCTACAGGAATGTTTTTACAAATAATTATCTACTCATTTGGAATTGCCTACAGAAGGCAAGAGCTTGATAAAAGAGTAAATGAAGAGCGCCTAGAAGCTCAAAAAAACTTTGTAGAGATGCAACGTGTCAAAGATTTAGATGAAGTGAAAACACGCTTCTTTGCTAATATTAGTCACGAATTTAGAACGCCACTTTCTCTAATAGCTGGACCTATAAATCGCGCATTTAAAAATAGTAATGAAAATGAAGCTATTACCATTAGTAACAAACATTTTGACGTTATTCAAAATAATACTAAACGTCTTCAAAATTTAGTTGATCAACTTTTAGATTTATCAAGAATCGAAAGTGGTAAAGTACATTTATCTCTGAAACAAGGTGGAATTATAAAATTTTTGAGGTCTATTATTTTTTCGTTCGAAAGCATGGCAGAACGTGAAAACATTAGTTTAAACACTAGTTTCCCTGAAGAATTAGATAGTGCTTTTTATGATAAAGATAAACTAGAGAAAATTGTTACTAATATTCTATCCAACGCTTTTAAATACACATCTGAAAATGGCTCTGTTACTGTTACAATAGATCATAACAGTAACTTTTTAACTTTTGAAATTATTGATACAGGAAAAGGTATTAACAAAGAGGATGTGAAACGAATTTTTGAACGTTTTTATCGTGTTGAAGGTAGCGAGGAAAAAGGATCTGGAATTGGTTTAGCTTTAACTAAAGAGCTAATTGAACTACATAATGGTAAAATAAGTGTCAATAGTACAAAGCATAAAGGAACAACTTTTAAAGTTCGCTTACCAATTACCCTTGAACACCTACCAGAATCTATTTCTGTAACTGTTAAAAGTACATCAGAAAATAACTCAAATAACTTTACAGAAGACGAATTAAAAACCAGAACTCTAAAAGAAACTACAGTAAAATCTGAAACTACAGATTTACCTGTAGCTTTAATTGTTGAAGATAATAAAGATCTTCAGTTTTACATTTCAGATATCTTACAAAATAACTACTCTATTATTTTGGCAAAAGACGGCTTACAAGGAGAACGTATGGCTTTTGAACATATTCCAGACATTATTATCAGTGATGTTATGATGCCAAAAATGGATGGTTACGAGTTATGCCACTCGTTAAAATCAAATACTAAAACCAGCCATATACCAATAATCATGCTAACTGCTAAAGCAGGACAATCTAATAAACTGGAAGGACTCACTCAAGGTGCTGATGCCTATTTAACCAAACCGTTTAATGAGGAAGAACTTTTACTATTAATGAAAAATTTAGTAGACTCTCGAAAAAAACTTTGGGAACATTTCAAAGCTTTAGATATGCTTTTAGTAGACGAGATTGATGTGTCTTCAATAGATGATAAATTTCTACAAAGTGTCTTTAAATCTATAAAAGATAATATTGCAAACGAACAATTTAGTGTGGAGCATATTGCAAGAGATGTTGGTTTTAGTCGTGGACAATTACATAGAAAATTAAAAGCATTATCTGATAAATCACCAAATCAACTTATTAATGAAGTTCGATTAAATGAAGCACACAGAATGCTAAAATTAAAATCAGGTTCTGTTTCAGAAATTGCTTATTCCGTAGGTTATTCTAACCTATCCTATTTTACAAAACGATTTAAGGAGAAGTTTGGTCAACTTCCTAGTAAGATTTAAGAATAAAAAAAGCCAACATTTAATGTTGGCTTTTATTCTAAATAAAAGAATTTATAATTATTTGTATGGATTAAAATCTTCAGGTAAATAATCTTTAGGATTAATTCCTAAATCTGCCTCTTCCTCAATCTCATAAATTTCTATTTTATTCCAATCTAACTTAAACATTCCTGTAGTTGCTATAAAATTAGCTGGTAAGAAATCTTTGGTATTAAAATCTAAAACCACGTCCTCTTCAAAAGGAATTATTTCTATTGATTCTACACTCGCTATTTCATCATAAACTATAAAACCAAACAATTTTTTTTCCAATTCTTGTTTTTCTAACTTAAGAATTAGATGCTCATTTTTAGGTTCTGTTTTTGTGTCTGCATTAGCGTTTACATTCCAAGTAAAAACTGCTAATAATACTAATGATAATCTTAACATAGATTTGAATTTTTATGTGTTTAATTCTTATACAAAAATACGAAATGAAATAGGTCTTAAATTTCACGTTAAGAAGGATTTAACAGTTAAAAATCGCTTTTATGACCTCCATAAAAATCATTATATTTTAATACTAAAATCTTATAATTTAACCGAATATTTTATGAACTTTAATACTAAAATTCATTTAAATTGAGGTATTAAAAAAACCATCACAAATGTGATGGTTTTTCAACTAATCTTTTTTGTTAACACTTAAAAAGATGCCGTTACTAACTCACTCTTACTACACACTAATCCTTTATAAGGATTAAAGTTTTTTGGCAGATAATCTTTAGGGTTTAACCCTAAATCTATATCTTCTTCTACTTCAACTAGATCAATGGTGTTCCAGTCTAAATCGTAGATTCCTTTATTTACAACAAAGTTATTAGGTAAATATTTTTCGATTTGGAGAGGTAAAACTACCTCTTCTTCAACTTCATAAAATTCTATAGAGTCAACTGATACAATTTCAGGAAATTCAACTCTACTAAATAATTCTTGCTCTAGCTCTAGTTTTTCGATTTCAAGACTTAAAAAGTCGTTGTTTGGTTCTTTGTTTGTGGTGGCTTTAGCACTTATACTAAACGAGAAAAAAGTAACTAATAGGATTGATAGACGTAACATGATTTTTTGATTTTTTTTGATTGATTTATTTACTATTATAGACGGCAAATTTTAGATACTGTTACAGCATTAAGAAGGAATTAACATTAAATAACAGTCTTTATAATAATTTTAGTATTTTGAAAATTGAAACTTTTTACAATGAAAACTATTTTAAAATTTATAGTAATTATTACCTTATTCTTTAGTTTTTTAAGCTGTAACAAAACCACAAAAGAATCTGTTAATGATAATAAACGTCAAGCTATAGAAATGATTACCAATCATGGCACTATCACTTTAGAGTTGTATAACGAAACGCCTTTACATAGAGATAACTTTATAAACCTGGTAAATAATCGTGCTTATGATAGTTTATTGTTTCATCGTGTGATTAAAAACTTTATGATTCAAGCTGGAGATCCTGATAGTAAAAATTCAAAACTAACAGACACCATTGGTGAAGGTGATGCTCCTTATGTTGTAAAAGCCGAAATAAAAGATAATTTGTTTCATAAAAAAGGCGTTCTAGCTGCTGCACGAGATGATAATCCAGAAAAGTCATCTAGTGCTATGCAATTTTATATTACACAAGGAAACGTATTTAATGATAGCTTATTAGACACAACTGAAAAACGTATAAATGGTAGTTTAGCCAGAGATTATTTTAGAATTAAAGGCACTCAAAAACCGCTTTTAGACTCGCTTCAAAATGCTATGTTTGCTGGTGATAGAGAGCTCTATGGAAGTTTAAGAACCCAATTATTAGAGGTAGCGAAAACTAATGCAGATTTTAAAACTTATAAAATACCTCAAACACATCGAGATGTTTATAAAACAATTGGCGGCACACCTCATTTAGATCAAAGTTATACAGTGTTTGGTGAAGTATTAGATGGACTCAATATTGTAGATTCCATTGCTAATGTAAATACGAATACGATGGATAGACCTCTAGACAATGTGATGATTATAAAAGCCCAATTAAAAAATTAATCTCTTAAATACTCCAAAACATTAGATTCTATACGCTCTTGTATATTTGACACATCAGCTTTTACAAAGGTTTCTCCTGTGATGTTTTCGTAAAGTTCTATATAACGCTCGCTTACAGACGCAATATATTCGTCAGACATAAAAGGTACTGTTTGTCCTTCTAATCCCTGAAAACCGTTAGCTATAAGCCATTGTCTCACAAACTCTTTAGAGAGTTGCTTTTGCGCCTCGCCTCTATCTTGTCGTTCTTGATAACCATCTGCATAAAAATAACGCGAAGAATCTGGTGTGTGTATTTCATCAATTAATACAATTTGTCCATCTTGTGTTTTACCAAACTCATATTTAGTATCTACTAAAATCAAGCCTCTTTCTGCAGCAATTTCTGTTCCTCGCTTAAACAGTTTTCTAGTGTAATCTTCTAATATTAGATAGTCGTCTTCTGAAACGATACCTCGTTTTAAAATATTATCGCGTGAAATATCTTCATCATGATCTCCTTTTTCAGCTTTTGTTGCTGGTGTTATAATTGGTTCTGGAAAAGCATCATTTTCTTTCATACCTTCTGGCATAGGTACACCACAAAGCATTCGCTTTCCAGCCCTATATTCACGAGCGGCATGACCAGACATATAACCACGAATCACCATTTCTACTTTAAAAGGCTCACAAACATGACCTACAGCAACATTTGGGTCTGGAGTAGCAGTTAACCAATTAGGTACTAAATCTTCGGTATCCTTCATCATTTTTGTCGCAATCTGATTTAAGATTTGTCCTTTGTATGGAATTCCTTTTGGCATCACTACATCAAAGGCAGACAATCTATCTGTAGCAATCATTACAAGTTGTTCATCATTTATATTATAGACTTCACGAACTTTCCCTTTGTATACACTTTTCTGATTCGGAAAATTGAAATTGGTATTTATTATTGTATTGTTTGGTTTTGACACGAATACACGAATATTTAATTTGTTAATTACTTGTTTGCTCTAAATAGTTCCAAATTAAAAATCTGAATTACTAGAACTTAATAACTTTTTACTAGTTACTAATCACCTCTTTCTAGTCTCGATTTTCTATACTTTTATAAGCTTCAATTATTTTTTTAACTAGTTTGTGACGAATTACGTCTTTGCCATCTAGATAAATAATACCAACACCTTCAACATTTTTTAAAACTAATAAAGCTTCTTTTAATCCAGAGATTGTTCTACGCGGTAAATCGACTTGACCAGGATCTCCAGTTAATAAAAACTTGGCATTTTTACCCATTCTGGTTAAAAACATTTTCATTTGGTTGTGGGTAGTATTCTGTCCTTCATCTAAAATTACAAAGGCATTGTCTAATGTGCGACCTCGCATAAATGCTAAAGGTGCAATTTGAATCACGCCCTTTTCAATATAATCAGTAAGTTTTTCGGCAGGAATCATATCTCGTAGGGCATCATATAATGGCTGCATGTAAGGATCTAATTTTTCTTTTAAATCTCCAGGAAGAAAACCCAAATTCTCACCAGCTTCTACAGCAGGACGTGTTAATATAATTCGTTTAACTTCTTTATTTTTTAAAGCCTGAACAGCTAAAGCTACTCCAGTATATGTTTTTCCTGTTCCTGCTGGACCAATTGCAAAAACCATATCGTTTTTACGCATACTTTCCACCAGCTTACGTTGGTTAGCTGTTTGTGCTTTTATTTTACGTCCAGAAACACCATGAACTAATACGTCTCCACTACTATCTGAAGTGGCGTAATCATCACTACTTTGACTGGTTAAAACACGCTCTATTGAATTTTCGTCAATTTTATTATAGTCACCATAATGCTTCATAAGCATGGTTAATCGACGATCAAACTCTTCTAACAATTCTTCATCACCAAAGGCTTTAATTTTATTACCTCTAGCAACAATTTTAAGCTTCGGGTAGTATTTTTTAAGGAGTTCGATATTGGCATTTTGAGCACCAAAAAATTCTTTTGGAGAGATCTCTTCTAATTCAAAAATAAGTTCGTTCAAAAGGGACGCGATTTAGTTAAATTTATCTATTAAGTTTTAGTAGTTTTGTTAAGAAACAAATAACACTAATTATTCTGTTGTTTATTCCAAAAATAACCGAAAATATTTATTAGTCAACACGCTCAAAGATTTAAATATAATTTTTTTTCAACAAGATAAATCTCCCTATTTTTGTACGAGACTTATCTACAAAATAGCAAAAACTAGCACATGGCAATAATCACGCTAACGACTGATTTTGGTGAGAAAGATCACTTTGCTGGTGCTACTAAAGGAGCTATTTACAATGAGCTTAACGATGTTAGAATTGTTGATATCTCCCACTCTGTTTCCCCATTTAGTATTCCTGAAGCTGCTTACATCATTCAAAATGCTTATAGTAGTTTTCCAAAAGGTACTATACACATTATTGGTATTGACTCTGAAATCAATCCAGAAAATAAACACATTGCTGTAAAACTAGACGATCACTACTTTATTTGTGCTAATAATGGCATTATGAGTATGATTTGTGCTGAAATTGCTCCTGAAAAAATTGTAGAAATTAATATTCATGATAAAATTGAAACCAGTTTTCCGGTTTTAGATGTGTTTGTAAAAGTCGCTTGCCACATAGCTCGTGGAGGCACTTTAGAAGTTATAGGTAAAACTATATCTACTATAAAACCTATTAAAAATATTGTGCCTTATGTAAATGAGGAAAAGACACAGATTATTGGTAGCATCATCTATATCGATAACTACGGAAATGTTGTGACTAATATTAAGCGTAGTTTTTTTGAATCTGCACAAAAGGGTCGCGAATTTGAAATATCTGTTCGTAACTATAAGTTTAAAAAGATACTTGAAAAGTACAGTGACATTGTAGACTTTACAATTCCAGAGGATAAGCGTCATGATGAAGGAAGAGGTCTTGTTGTTTTTAATTCGTCTAACTATCTAGAAATTGCTGTATATAAAAGTAATTGTGATACTGTTGGTAGTGCTTCTACCTTGATGGGACTAAATTTAAGAGATACAGTAACTATTAATTTCTCTAAAATATAATTACCAATGCTTGTACGTATTGTTAAGATGAGTTTCAAAGAAGATAAGATAGATACCTTTCTTTATAATTTTTAATCTAAAAAAGAACTAATACGAAATTTTAAAGGTTGTCACTTTTTAGAATTATATAGAGACAAACTCAATACCATTTTTTTGCATACAATTATTTTGAAACTGAAGTTGATTTAGAAAACTGCAGACATTCAGATTTAATTATTAAACTCATAGAATCAATAATCTAAAAGTGTTATAGTATAATTTTTAAAAATGAGTATCTTTAATAAAAAATGCTAAATGAAAAAATCAAATTTCATTATAAAATTGATTTCATTAATCTTCATTTCTGCTCTACTAACTACTTGTAATAAGGAAATTGATGAGTTTGGACCTTCTTATTCCGAAGATTTTAGAACTATTACTTCTTCAGTAACAAATATTGATTATCCATTAAGTATTTATTTGCCACCCGGTTATGAAAGTTCAACTATTGATTATCCTGTAATTTATACTTTAGATGGGCAGGTACTCTATTCAACTTATTTAGATATTATTACTACTTTAAATACTGAAGTAATAATGGTAAGTATACATGAAGGGCCAGCAGGTAGAAGAAATATAGATTATGTATTACCAGGTTCAATAACCTATTTCTCTTTTTTAATTAGTGAATTAATACCTTTTATAGAAAATAATTATCGTGCTTCAAATATAGGTAGAACTTTATTTGGCGTTTCGAATGGAGGAATAATGGTAAATACAGCACTTTTATCTAGTTCTCCAGAGAGTCCAGTTTTTAAAAACTATGTCTCGGTGGATAGCCCTCTTCAATTTATTGAAATGACTGCATTAATAGACCAAAGAGCAGAATTAAGCAATCAATTAAATGTGAACCTAATTCTTACAAGTGCGCTACTAGAAGATTTTATTTTACCATTTGATGAAGATGTTAGTAGTTTTCAATTATTAATTGAAGAAAAAGATTTTCAAGGATTAAACATATCAAGACATTCTTTTGAAGTTGGACATTTTAATGTGGCAAGACCCTCTTTCGAATTAGCGCTTCAAACCCTATATAATTAAAAATAGTAAAGCCAACTTAACAAAGCTGGCTTCAAAATTAACACAAAATTATTTTTAGGCATCTTGATTGACTACAAGTCTAAATCCTTCGCCATGAATATTTAAAATTTCTACACGAGTATCTACTTTTAGATACTTTCGCAATTTAGCAATATATACATCCATACTTCTAGAGGTAAAATAATTATCATCTCGCCAAATTTTGGTTAGAGCTAATTCTCTAGGCATCAAATCATTTTCGTGTAATGCGAGTAAGCGTAATAAATCGTTTTCTTTTGGAGATAATTTAACAGGTTCTCCATCGCTTTTATGTCTTAAAAAACGAAGTTTACTATTTAAATGAAAATCTCCAATTTCAAATTCAAATTGTTTACTATCTGCAATGGTTTCCGTAGCTTTACGTTGAATGATTGCTTTTATTTTCATAAGCAATACTTCACTATCAAAAGGTTTGTTTAAATAATCGTCAGCTCCTACTTTATAGCCTTTTAAAACATCCTCTTTCATTGCTTTTGCTGTTAAAAATATAATTGGAACATCTGTGTTTTTCTCTCTAATTTCTTTAGCAAGCGTAAATCCATCTTTATAAGGCATCATGACATCCAAAATACACAGATCGTAATCGTCTTTTTTAAACTTCTCGAAACCTTCCATTCCGTTTTTAGCATGAACCACATCATAGTCATTCATGATTAAATAATCTTTTAAAACGGTACCAAAGTTTGGATCGTCTTCTACTAATAGTATTTTTTTGTTTATTTCTTCCATAATCTATTTATGATATTAATGGCAATTTTATTGTAAATGTACTTCCATTTCCTTTTTCACTTTCTACAGAAACATATCCATGGTGATCATCTATTATTTGTTTTACATAAGCTAAACCAAGTCCGTGACCTTTTACATTATGTATATTTCCTGTTTGTTCTCTATAAAATTTATCGAAAGCATGTTTTTGAGCTACTTTGCCCATTCCACTACCTTGATCTTTTATTTTTATTATAATGTTATTAGCAATATTTTCTGTAGACACATCTATTTTAGGAGCTTCGGGTGAGTATTTAATTGCATTATCTAGCATATTAACGATAACATTTGTAAAATGTGATTCGTTTGCTAATACAGAAGTCGCTTCTGCGTTAAAATGTGTTTCAATATAACCTTGCCTATCTTCAACTATTAATTGCACGTGCGTTATAGCATCCTCAATTAAGTCGTGAATGTCAACATTTTCCTTACTAATATTTAATTCTCTTTTTTCTAGTTTAGATATTCTTAATACATTTTCAACCTGCGCATGCATACGTTTATTCTCCTCTTTTATCATCCCCAAATAACGCGTAACCTTATCTCGATCATTAATAATTTTAGGATTTTTAATGGCATCTAAAGCCAAATTTATGGTCGCAATTGGTGTTTTAAACTCATGCGTCATATTATTGATAAAGTCATTTTTAATCTCTGCTATTTTTCGCTGTTTTATGAGTTGAGAAAACACTTTATAAAATGCAAAAATTATTATCGCCATAAAAAGTATAGACATCAAAAGCGAGGTAATAACAGATGAGAAAATTAATTTACCTTTACCTGGAAAGTTTATTAATAATGCAAAATCACTGTTTTTTGTTTCATTAAATATTGGTATTTGATAAGTAGAATTATCCAATTCAAAATTGTCTGATTGTATGGTGGTCGCTAAATCCTTATCGTAAATAGCGAACTCATAATCGATAGTAATCCCTTCGTCCTTAAGTTTTTTAGTAAGTAATCTATCTATTTCTTTTCTGGTAACTCTTTTATGAATTGGAATTTTAAAAGCATTATCTTCATAAAAAGTTTCAAACTGAATTTCTTCAGAACGCTTAATATCACGTTTCATTTGAAACAAACGTTCTTCATCTGACAATTGAGATATATCTTCTAAATCATCATTTTTAAAGACTTGCGTTTCTCTCTCATTAAAAATGCGTTTAATATTAATAGTATCTAAACCTATTTCAAAGAACGTTGATGGCAACGTGAAATTTTCTTCTACAATACCATTTCTATAAACTGTAGTCTCATTAGAATCTTCGTCTTGTTGGTAATAAATAATATTTCTAATGGCTGTAGAATCGGGAGCTTCTTGTTGTAAGTAAACATATTTTTGTATTCTATTTACATACTGCCTTAACTCTCTTTTTTCTACTCTATCGGCAACAAAACTCAACGTTTTTTTTACGTTGAATGTAAATCTTTGTTTTTCATTTTCTAACGTATTATTAATATAATAGGCTTGAACGAAAATGATACCAACCAAAGATAAGCTCATTAATATCACCAATAAAACAAACAGCTTTTTGCTCATCAGTCAAATTTACAGTTTTAACATTTAGGGAAAATAGGGTTTAACCTTACCTTAACATAAATGTTAAAATTTAGATTTTTTTATGGCTTTCAGTATTTTTAGATGTGTAGATTTTACCGATTTAGCAATTTCTTCTAAATCTGTATTGTAAATAACGAAGTCTGACTTTTTAATTTTTAACTCTTCGGGTAGTTGATTTTTTATAATAGCCATGACTTTTTCTCTAGAAGAATTATCTCTTTTAATTACTCTAGCAATCCGCGCTTCTATATCTGTAGTAACTGTAACTATAAAATCACATTGCTTGTAGCTGTCATTTTCAAATAGAATTGCTACTTCCTTAATAATATATGGAGCATCTTGTTTTTTAATCCACCTTTTAAAATGAGAAGCAACTTTAGGGTGAACTATGTTGTTCATTTTATGCAATAACTCCTTATCGTTAAAAATTTTAGATGCAATAAAGGGTCTATTTAGAGAATCGTTTTTGTAAGCATCTTCACCAAATAAGGTTATTAATTTTCGTCTGATAACTTTAGATCTATTCATCAGAGCTTTAGCCTCTAAATCTGCAATATAGATGGGAATACCAAGTTTTTCAAATTCTTTAGCTACAGTAGTTTTGCCACTACCTATTCCTCCTGTCAGACCTACTATCATCATTTACTGTTAGTTATTATAAAATCTACTTTATTAGTATTAAGTCGAATATTTTTTACTGTATTGGGTTTCAATTTTATTTTGGGCGTAAGGTAAGTTCCTGAATTATTTATAGATTTAAAATCACATTCTATTCTAAAATCATTTCTACTAATTTTTTTAAAATCATTCAGGCTTGTATAAAAATATACCTTTATTTTTTTCGGGTAATAACTTAATGAGATACTTTCAGGAACATTTAAAACAGTTATGGGTATTTCTAAAACTCCCTCTGTAAATTTCTCTACTTTGGCCTCAATTGATACGGATTTTTTGGAGTAAACCACTTGCGGATTACTAGTTGGAAGTAGTTTTAAATCAGTTTTAATAGATTTGTTTACCTCTTTTAGTCTTAAGGGTTCTGTATCTACATATCCAATAGAGTCTAATATTGTTTTTGGTCCAATAACTTTAATTGAATCTGGTATTGGTTTTATATCGTTTAAAATGTCGTATCCTGAAGTAAATTGAATAGCTTTATGTAACCTAACTGGAACCATCTTCACAAAGTTCCTGTCGTAAGTAAAAAAAAGTGTATCTGGATTTATTGAGATTATTTCAACATTAGAATCAAACTGATTAATTACATCAGAATTATTTTTATTTGACCAAACGTAATACCTTGATGTAGTGTTAAGCTTTGCAAAATCGATTTCTAATTTGGGTTTGTAAAAAACATAACTCAAAAATTTAAAACCATATGTTTTAATAGTTATATCTAATTTACTAGACGAGTCTTCAACTATTATTACCTCTTCAGGAACATTAATTCTATTTATATGAAATGATAGTGTCTGTGTATAGTTTTTTGATAGTTTAGTTAAAATTAAGAAACTAAAGGAGAGCATTAAAAAAATTAAAAAAATATTAATTTTTCTAGTTCTAAAAGAATCTTTTAATTTATTAATTATACTCATTCTAATCGTTAAAAAACAATTTAGGAAACTGTTCTTTTGGGTTTTTATTTAAAATATGTATCCAAAAATAAGATTTCAAAAAACCGTAACCATAAGCAAAAAACTGGATAATAATTGATGGAATTACTAAAATAGAAACTAGAATATTTTTCTTTTTAATGAGAGACATCACAAAAGCTAAAACAAAATAGAATCCGTAAAGACCTAACAATTCAAATTTTTTTAAAAAGATACATGTTAGAATACTCAAAATAAAACCTACTATAAATACCAAAGGAAACCAATAGGTAATTTTACTGGTTTCTGGATACCGCTTATTTAAAATAGGACGAACTAATCCAAATTTATGAACTTGTTGGTAAAATTTTTTAAAGGATATTCTTCGTTTATGATAAACATTAGCCTCTTCAATAAATTTAGTTTCGTAACCTAAATTCCATAATCTTATGGTAAGATCTGGATCTTCTCCAGGATGTATTTTTCCAAAACCTTTAGATTCTAAAAATGCTTTTTTAGAAATCCCCATATTAAAACTTCGAGGTTGAAATTTATTAATAGCATTTCTACTACCTCTTATTCCTCCAGTGGTTAAAAATGAGGTCATAGAAAAGTCAATAGCCTTTTGTAAATTGGTAAAAGATTTATGAGAGGTATCTGGACCACCAAAACAATCCACATATCTAGATTTTAAACTTGTATTTACAGCTTGTAAATAGTGTTCAGGTAGAATACAATCGCTATCTAAAATTATATAATAATTACCTTTAGCTCTATGCATACCATAGTTTCTTGAATCTCCAGGTCCTGAATTTTCTTTAAAGTAATACGATATATTTAACTGTTCTTCAAAAGATTTAATTACGGAATCTGATTTTTGAGTTGATCCATCTTCAATAATTACAATTTCACAGGATTCAATACCAATAACACAAGTAAAGCTTTGAAGTAATTCTTCTATCTCATCTGGTCTGTTATAAACTGGTATAATAAATGAAAAACTTAATGTATCCATATAAAACAAATGTAGTAGTATTAGAGCATAAAAAAAAGCTGCCTAACGAGGCAGCTTTTAATTATTTATAGATAACTTAACTATCGTTTAACAATTTTAGTAGTCTTAACAGAATTACCAGATACAACTTTAACAAAATAAGTACCATCTCTTAATTCAGACATATTTACTTCTTCAGAAACAGCATTAGGAGATAATGTCATCACATTTTGACCTAACATGTTAAATACTGAAATAGAATCTATCGAGTTTTGAGACTTAACATTTAAAATATTCTCAACTGGATTCGGGTAAAATTTAAACGTACTTACCTGACCAAAATTATCATTACTTAAAGTTGCAGACGACCATAACTTATAAGTAAATGTTGGATCAGCTGGGGTAGTTTCAGTAAAGTTATACACTCTAAAATAATAGGTTTGAGTAGATCCAGTATTATTGGTCCAACTTAATTCCGCAAAATCGAAAGCAGTTGGATCAGCACAAATCAAAGGTGCTCCTAAATTATCACAATCAGAGTCAAATAGTGTAATTGTAGGGTCAAAGTTCGGAGGTCCTAAATTAGTATCTACTGTAATAGTAAATGTCACTCCATCAGGCGCATCAAATGTAAACCACACATCATCGTTTGGATTTTCACCTCCAAAGCATTCTTGATTCAGAGCATCAGCAGTTGTAAAACAAGCCCCTAAAATTGTAGATGGGTTTGCAGTAGCACTAGCAGCTGTAGCTATATTTCCTTCAATAGTTACGGATTCTGCACCAAAACACGTATCATTAGCTGGAGGAGCAGTTTCTTTTGTTCTAAACGTAAAAGGATTTGTCCAATTACTAAAATCACCGCCACCACAATCACTTCGCACTCTAAAATCATATTCTGTGTTTCCTACAAGGGAAGCTCCAACATCTTCTGTTGATGGTGTAACATCAGAAGAAGATCCAGAAGCCACAACTCCAACACCTTGAGCATTACCTACAGGTACTATTTCCCAATCATA
This sequence comes from Flavobacteriaceae bacterium NBU2973, assembly GCA_026162565.1. Lineage (GTDB taxonomy): Bacteria > Bacteroidota > Bacteroidia > Flavobacteriales > Flavobacteriaceae > JAOEIQ01. The sequence goes on along the minus strand of JAOEIQ010000010.1, from coordinate 44,722 downwards.
AGCAACTGGAGTTCCTTCAGTTGGCGCTACAATTCTGAAGTCAACACGCGTTTGTGTTTTAAAATCTATAGATATATCTGTAGGTGCAAAACATGTAAGGGTTGTGAACGTAAAATCCCAATCAAAAAGAAAAGTACTACCTACTTCATTATCATTCCATTCTAAATAGTAGGTTTCTCCAGCAGAAACTGAATAATTAGTTATTAGAGAAGAATTTCCAGATGTACCACAATCACTCAAAGAACTTGAAATATCAGTATAATTACTAGAAACATTACAATCACCTGCGGCATTTATTATTCTCCCTATATATAAAGCAGTATTGGCATCATCATTACAAGAAGAAACAGAAATAGTACCTCCTACAGTAGGTTCAAAAATAAACCAAGCTGAAGAAGATGAATTAGGATTACCAGATAAAGCCCCTCCTCTGAATGCAAAATTACTAGGATTAGTATTTATGAAATTAGTGGTTCCGGCAGTTGTCGGTATTGATGTAGCAACAGTACATTCAGTACCACCACTTTGGGCAAAGCCGAAACTAAATGTAAAAAGAGTAATTAATAGCGTAATTTTTTTCATAATAGTTAAGTTTATTTTAAAATTTGAATATCAAACTTAATAATTAATAAATCTAACGCATTGATAATTCGGTAAATACTATAATATTTCCGTTCAAGTACTAACTTCACAAAAAAAGCCACCAAAATGGTGGCTTTAACTTAAAAATTTAACTCAAAAAACTTTATTTTTTGAGTATTCTTACAGTTTCAGTAACATCATTAATAGTTACTCTAACAAAATAAGCTCCAGAACGCAGAGATGACATATCAACTTCTTCTGAAACAGCATTAGGAGAAACTGTTAAAATTTCTTGACCTAGCATATTAATTACCGAAACATTTTGAATGTTATTTTGAGCTCGTAATGATAATATATTATTTACTGGATTAGGGTAGTACTTAAATTGATTTAAACTGTTTTCGTCTATACCTAAAGTAGTAGTTGCACTAATATTAAAACTTATTGGTCCTTGATCATCATTATTAAAATCATATAGACGTAAGTAATAAGTTGTAGAATCTGCTAAACCAGAAAATACCATTGTAGGTGCACTTTCAAATTCTACTTGACAGGCAACCTCATTTAAATCAGTACAATTATCATACAATACTGCAATAGTAGAAGAAAATCCAGAGCTAGCTATGTCTAAAGTAATATCTTCTAAATCAGCAGGAGTTGTAAAAACATACCAAATATCACCACCCTCGAAAAAACTATTACAACTAGGATCAGGAACTCCTGAATCACTTGCATTTGTACTCGAACCAGTTACCGTTGGACCAGCTTCATTAATTCCTAAAGTTACCATTTCTGCAGTTCCACATTCACCATTAGCAGGAGGAGGCGGAGGCGTACCAATACAAATATCAAAATTTGTTTGTGCTGTACCAGTTGGTGAGGAACTCCAACCATAAACTCTAACATAATAAGTCGTTCCACCAGTTAACCCAGAAAGGTTTAAGGTATTAGGGTCACTTGTGTCTTCAAATACTAATCCAGCACAACCACCAGTAGCATCATATACTGCCATTCCCATGTCTGTTGAAGAACCTATTACAGCAGTAACATTTAATAAACTAACAACATGTTCAGAACCTACAGCTTCAAAACTAAACCAAACATCATTATTCGGAGTACCAGAAACTCCTGTAGAATCTTCACTTGATTCAGTAGCACTAACTGTAGTTCCAGCTGCAGTTGCAGCACATAAATCATCAGGATTAACAGTTAAACCAATAGCTCCAGAACATTCATCATTCGCAGGAGGAGGTGGTATTGATCCAATACAAATATCAAAACTATTATATTGAATAGAACTAGACCATCCATAAACTCTAACGTAATATACTGTTGAAACGGTTAAACCTGTTAAGTTCAAATTATTAGGGTCACTGGTGGCTTCAAATACTAATCCTGCACAACCACCAGTAGCATCATAAACCGCCATCCCCATATCTGTACTTGTTGAGGTTCCACCGCCTTGGTTTACTACATTTAAAAGGGATACAATATGCTCTGTTTCGGTAGCCGTAAATGAGTACCATACATCTGTATTAGGAGTTCCAGATACTCCAGTGCTATCTTCAGATGAAGGTGTAGAGTTTTCTGTTGTTCCTGCTGTCACTGTACCACAACTCACATCAGTATTAACAGTTAAATCAATTGCCCCTGAACAATCATCATTTGAAGGTGGAGGTCCAGGAGGAGTTGTAAAAGAAGTAGATATCCAACTACTATAATCCATGCCTCCACAATCGGCTCTTAACCAAAATGTATAAGTAGTTCCAGGTGTTAAACTTGAAGCCATAAACGATGTTGAACCTGTTCCAGTTCCAGAAGCTGGTTCAGGATCTGTGTCGAGAAGTAAAGCATATTCCCAAGCCATTTCCATACTAGAACCGGCTGTCCAAGAAAAATTAGCTTCTGTATCAGTAAAGCTATCAACAGATAAATCAGCAGGAGGTAAACAAGATGGAGGTGTATCTACTGTAATGGAATCAAGATATAGTTCCCATTCATCTTGAGTACTTGTATAAAATGCAATATAAACTGTTTGCCCTAAGTAAGGTGTTAAATCGTATTCTCCAATTTGCCAAGTAGTATTAGGTGTTACAGCAGCAGCTATAGTGGTTAAGAAATCTCCAGCACTGTTTCCTGTTGAAGACAGTAATATATCAAACGGCTCTGGAAAAGTGTTAGATCTATGTCTATACTGTAATGTTAGCCTATCTGAAACACCAGCAGTAACCGTAAATTGTTGAGTAATAAGATAATCGTCATGAGCATCAGAGGAAAAGATTATTTCAGCGACGTTTGTACCGTCAAAAGCTGTACCACTTCCGGGAGGATCAGCTTGCCATGTATTAGTGTCTCCACCATTAATGACTGTCCATGTACCAGGAATTCCAGACTCAAAGCTTTCTGAAAATTGAGCGAAAGAAAAACATGTACACAATAATAATAGAAATGTAATTTTTTTCATAAATTTTGGATTAATTAGTTAATAGATTAGCAATCTATATATAAAAATTCACAAAAATTTAACATATAATTACAAATCGTTTAAATACCAAAAAATAAGTTTATCTGTACAATATTCTGATAATAAAGAACTTATAGGAAACAAAAAAACCTCATCAGCAATGATAAGGTTCTTCATAAAAAAATCATGTTTTATTTATTCTCCTGTAAACATATCCATTACAGCATCACTGACTCCCATATTACTAAAACCTCCATCATTATATAAATTCTGTAGTGTTACTCGCTTTGTTAAATCACTAAATAACGTCACTGTATAATTAGCACAATCAAGAGCAGTTGCATTTCCTAGAGGTGACATTTTATCTGCATAAGATAAAAATCCATCAAAACCTTTTACGCCGCTTCCAGCAGTTGTTGGTGTTGGTGATTGAGAAATGGTATTCACTCGCACTTTTTTATCACGTCCAAAGAAATATCCAAAACTACGAGCAATACTTTCTAAATATGCTTTATTATCCGCCATATCGTTGTAATCTGGGAATACACGCTGCGCAGCCATATAGGTTAAGGCAACAATACTTCCCCACTCGTTCATAGCATCAGCCTTGTATAAAGTTTGCATAACTTTATGAAAAGACATTGCCGAAACATCTGTTCCTTTTTGTGTCCAAGCATAATTCTGGTCTGTGTAATGATTTCCTTTTCTTACATTAATAGACATTCCTATTGAATGCAAAACGAAATCTATTTTCCCACCTAAAATTTCCATGGATTGCTCAACAAGGTTTTTTAAATCTTCTTCAGATGTTGCATCAGCAGGAATAATTTGTGAGCCTGTTTTTCCTGCTAATTCGTTGATTTGTCCCATTCGCATGGCAACTGGTGCATTAGTAAGTACAAACTCTCCTCCTTCTTCATGAACACGCTCTGCTGTTTTCCAAGCAATAGAATTTGAATCTAAAGCTCCAAAAATGATTCCTTTTTTTCCCTTTAATAAGTTGTGTGACATATTATGGTTTTATAAGTTGATTAGTTAAAATATTTATCAAAGATAGTTAATTCAATAATTGTTTGGCATGCGCAATTGCAGAATTTGACAACTCAATACCTCCAAGCATTTGAGCAATTTCAACAATACGCTCGTCATTATTTAGTTTTATAAGATTAGTTCTAGTTATATTACCAACATCTTCTTTAAAAACTTTATAATGGGTTTCTCCTTTTGCTGCAATTTGTGGAGAATGTGTGATTGAAAACACTTGCATGTTTTTACTCATACTCAAAAGCATATTTGCTATTTGTGTAGACACTTCTCCAGACACTCCTGTATCTATTTCATCAAATATTATAGTAGGCAATTTTACATAATTAGATAAAATGTATTTAATTGATAGCATAATTCTTGAGAGCTCTCCACCAGATGCTACCCTTTTAAGCTCTTTAAAATCGCTTCCTCTATTTGCAGAGAATAAAAATTCAAGTGAATCTTTACCATTATTAAAATAGTTGTTTGTTTGATTTAATACTATTTTAAATTGAGCATTAGGCATGCCTAAATCTTGTAATAAACTCTCTAATTGCTTTTTTAAATTCGGTATAATTGACAATCTATTTTGTCTAATAACTTCTGATAATTGATCTAAACTGTTTATAGCAACATCAATTTCTCTTTCTTTATTTTGAATGGCTTCATCGATATTTTGAGTTACTGATACTTTCTCTGCTAACTGATCTCTAATTAATTTTAAATCATCAACTGATGAAGATGCATGTTTTTGCAGCAAATCATTAATTAATTGTAATTTAGTATTAATAGTATCTAATAGTTCGGGATTAGCATCAATAGAATCTTGAGCTGCTTCAATTTCAGAAAACACATCATCTACTTCAATATAACTACTCGTTATTCTATCTGATAATTCTCTGTATTTCGAAGATATTTGACTTAACTTAAAAAGTACATCTTTGACTTCGCGAAGTGTTGTTAAAACTCCTATTTGTTCATCGCTTAATAATTGATAAGAATGTGATAGTTTTTCTTTTATATCTTCAATATTATTAAGCTCCTCAAAAGTTTCTTCTAAATCAGACAGATTAACTGTGTCTAATTTAGCTTCTTCTAACTCATTTAGTAAAAACGAATTATAATCAAGCTCTTTTGTAAATTCCGAACGATTTGTCTTTAAGTTTTCTAATTCTTTTTCAAGCTTTTTAAATTGATTTAATTCTGCTTTATATACTTCTAAATTCTTTGCATTTTTAGATAGTGCATCTATAATTTGAAACTGAAACCCTTCCTGTACTAATTCTAAAGTTTGATGCTGTGAGTGTATATCTAACAAAGCACTACCTAATACTTTTAAGCTATCTAAATTTACTGGCGAATCATTAACAAAGGCTCGAGATTTTCCTGACGGTAAAATTTCTCTTCTAACAATTGTTTGGGTTTCGTAGTCTAAATCTTGTTTTTTAAATAGTGGTTTTAAGCTATAATTGGCGATATCAAAAGTAGCCTCAACTATACATTTTTTTTCAGCATTTTTTACACTACTTAAATCGGCTCGTTTTCCTAATATTAAAGATAAGGCTCCCAGAACTATTGATTTACCAGCTCCTGTTTCTCCAGTAATTATGGATAATCCAGAGTTATAAGTGATCTGTAAATCATCTATTAAAGCGTAATTTTTTATAGTTAAAGCTGTTAGCATAGATTGTATTAATAGTAGTTCTAGTTGCTAACAAAGAAAATCAAATATTAGAAGTTTATCAATACTAAAATGAAATATTTCTCCACTTGCTAGAATGTAAAGGAGCAACTCTGTTTAGAGTAGATACTACTTTTGTGATATTCACTTTAGGACCTCCAGAAAAAATGTCTTCAATTTCTTCTGCTTTGGTATCAAAAAATGTTCTTAATAACAATGAATTGGGTCTTCTGTTATTCATCACAGAAAACTGCTGAATTATATTAGCAATATTTTGTTTACCGTTTTGAGGTTTTTCACTCATAATATCTAAACCTTCCATATGGTATTTATACATGACACTCCTAAACTCTTTGTAAGTTGGAGATAATATATTTTCTACTAATTGGAAGCGTGTTTGCAAACCATCTTCTGGTTTCCAACCTTGAAAGTTAGTTTGTTGTGAATAATTTACAATCGTTTGCGCTTGTTTATAATACTCCTCTCCTCCTTTTAATTCAAAAGTATCAGCATCCATACCTAGAATCATATAAACATGGTAAGCAATTACAGACATTAAATTGGATTCGAATTGATTTGGATTATATACCAAATTTTGAAATTCTAGATAACGAAAAGAAAAGTCTTTATCATTAAAATTATAAATAGGTGTCGCAAAAGAAGAACCATAAACTGGACGTGAAGCTTGAACTTGAATAGAGGCTTGAAATAAGTCACTATTGTAGTCTTCTATAACAATAACCATATTACACAAGATTCGCTCTTGTGGTTTAAACGTTTTATTGGTCCAAGTTTGATTATTTACAAACTCTTTAAGTTGACGCTCTAAATTTTTAAATAATTGCAAGTTTTCATTTCCAGTTTGTTGCGCATTAACAACAACATCGCAATTAAGTTCTTGTGAGTATCCAATAACTGTAATTAAAAAAGTTAATATGTATAGGTATTTACGCATCTAATAATTTTATAATTTCACGAGTTAAATCTTCAGCAACTTCAGCTTTAGATTTAAGTTCAAACTCTTTTATAGATTCATTTTTATCTATAAAGGTAACTTTATTTGTAGAACCACCAAAACCTGCACCTTTATCATTTAAGGAGTTTAACACAATTAAATCTAGATTTTTTTTCTTTAGCTTTCCTTTTGCATTTTCAATTTCGTTATTAGTTTCTAACGCAAAGCCAATGAGAATCTGTTTATTTTTTATGTCTCCTAGTGAGGCTAATATATCTTGAGTTCTAACTAATTCTATCTGTAACGAATCTCCAGTCTTTTTTATTTTCTGTTCAGCTACATTTGTTGGTTTAAAATCTGCAACAGCTGCAGATAAAATAGCTGCATCAACATCTTTAAAGTGATTATGACAAGCGTCATACATCTCTTGCGCAGATGTAACATCTATTCTGTTTACTAAAGTGTGAGATAGTGTTTGGTGAGTTGGACCAGTAACTAAAATAACTTCAGCACCTTTATTAGCAATAGCTTTAGCAATTTCAAAACCCATTTTTCCGGTTGATCTATTACCTAAAAAACGAACAGGATCTAATGCTTCATGAGTTGGTCCAGCAGTCAATAAAACTTTCTTTCCTTTAAGTGGAAGCTTTTTTAAAATATCATTTTCAATAAAGGATACTATATCTTCAGGTTCAGTCATACGACCTTCTCCATGTAATCCACTTGCCAATTCTCCGCTTGTTGCCGGAATCATTATGTTACCAAAACCAATTAAAGTATCAAACGTATTTTTAGTGGATTGGTGTTTATACATATCTAGATCCATGGCTGGAGCAAAATAAACAGGGCATTTGGCAGATAAATAAGTAGCTAATAGAAAGTTATCACTATTACCTGTTGCCATTTTAGACAGTGTATTAGCTGTAGCTGGAGCTACTAAAAATAAATCTGCCCAGAGACCCAACTCTACATGATTATTCCAAGTGGCATTTTCATCGTCTTCATTTGTAAAAGATGAATATACTGGATTTTTCGATAAGGTCGATAAGGTTAATGGTGTAACAAAGTCTTTAGAAGCAGGTGTCATTACAACTTTTACATTGGCTCCTGCTTTTATAAAAAGCCTAACTAAAGACGCAGTTTTATAAGCGGCAATTCCAGCAGTAATGCCTAATAGAATATTCTTGCCACTTAATATAGACATGCTGTTATGCTTGATTGTCTTCTGAAGTATTTCTGTAGTAAATTTTACTTTCTAACCACTCTTGTATAGCTAAAGCTTGAGGTTTTGGTAGTCTTTCGTAAAATTTAGATACTTCTATTTGCTCTTTATTTTCGAAAATCTCTTCTAGACTATCATTGTAAGTAGCAAACTCTTCTAATTTCTCAATAAGCTCTTTTCTTATTTCAATATTAATTTGTTCTGCTCTTTTTGAGATAACAGAAATTGCTTCGTAGATATTTTCAGTTGGCTGATCTATCTCGTTTCTGTTGTACGTTATAGTACTTGGTGCTGCTTCAGTTTTTTTGAAATCCATAGTCTATATATTAACTTTTTGTATTGTATTGTTGTAAGTTTTCTTGTAATTCTTCTTTAATCTTCTCCAAATCCTTTACGCGCTCTTCATCATTATCTTTATACTTTGCATTATAAGCACTTAAGTAAGATTCTGCTGTTTTTAAACGTTCTTCTTTTTTATATTCCACACTATTAATTGCTAGCTTGTATGCTGCATCAAGTCTGTGAAATAAGGCATCTTTTCGAAGAGAAGATCCTGGAAAATCCACTATAAAATTATCGAACGCTTTAATTGATGATTTGTAATCTGAAATATGATTATATTGTTTAGCAATAGCAAACGCCTTTTGCTCTAGCTTATAATCTAATTCTTTAACTAATTGATTTGCTTCTGCTAAATACGAAGAGTTTGGATACTTGTTTATAAACGCTTGTAATTTATCTAAAGCTTCTTTAGTATCAGTTTGGTCTTTAGTAAATACAGGAGATAAGTTATAGTAACTTTTAGCACCTAAAAATGCCGCTTCTTCAACTTTTTCGCTATTGGCATAAGCTTGCTCAAATCTTTCAAACTGATAACCTGCTAGGACATAGTCTTTCATTTCATAGAAACTTTTACTATACATGTACATTAGTTTTTCAGCTTGAGGTTTGCCTCTGTAATTAGGAACTATTTGAACAAATAGTTTATTAGCTTTACTAAACTTACCTTCATTGTAAAGCTCCTCTCCCATTTTAAATTTAGTTGCTATATCTTCAGATTTAAGCGCTTTTTGAAAATCACTACAAGAGCTTATAACTGAAACTATTGCTAATATAAACAGTATCTTCTTCATATTTTTAGACAAGGTGCAAAATTAATAAAATTTAATCGATTTTAAAAGAATATTTTAAGGCTAAAATAATTGTCCTCTTTACAGTTAGCAAGACTTTATAATTAATTTAACTGTCCTTTAATTTTGTAGTTCTAAAATTGCTTGTTTTATTCTTGTTTGAAGATTTTGAGTTGCTTCTACTAATGGTAATCTCACAGTATCATTACATAAATTTAATGCTTTTAATACAGCCTTAATTCCAGCCGGATTATTTTCTTCAAAAATTAAACTTGTTATAGGCATTAATTTATAATGAAGCTCATAAGCCTCTTCAGCTTTACCATCTAAACCTAATTGAATCATCTTTGAAAACTCTTTTGGTAATGCTTGACCAATCACAGAAATTACTCCAGAACCTCCCGCTAATGCAACTCCTAAAGCTAGATCATCATCTCCAGAGATAACCATAAAATCTTTTGGTTTATTCCTGATAAGCTCCAAATACTGCTGTACATTATTACCTGCTTCTTTTACTGCTACCACATTACTAAAATCTCTAGCTAAACGCAAGGTTGTTTCTGGTTCCATATTTTTAGACGTTCTACCTGGAACATTGTATAAAATAATGGGAATAGGACACGCTTCTGCAATTGCTTTAAAATGTTGATATAGTCCTTCTTGAGTTGGTTTACTGTAATAAGGAGATACAGACAATATTGCAGTCATTGATGATAAATCAGTATTATTTATTTCTTCAATGACTTCAAGAGTGTTATTGCCACCAATACCTAAAACCATAGGAACACGATTATTATTTGCTTTAGAAATTGTTACTATAATGTCCTTTTTTTCTTGTTTACTTACAGTAACACTTTCTCCAGTGGTTCCACTTATAACGATATAATTAGTACCATTATCAATGTTGTAATTAACAATATTTGCAAGTGCTTCATGGTCTACACTTAAATCGTCTTTAAAAGGTGTTACAATAGCAACTCCAGTTCCTAGCAATTGGTTCATTTATAATTTATTTAGTTGTTTTAAGTATTTGACGACTTCTTTTGTAAATAATTTCAAATTATTTGAGTTTGTATATATAATTAAATCGTACAATCTAGAATCATTATCACTTATTCCAATTTTAAAATTAGCTTTAGACAGCGTTGTTACTAAATCCAGTTCTGTATTAGATTTAGTGTAAAAACTTACAAGCACATCAAAAGGTGTGTTTAAAAATTCTTCTAAAGCTACATTAGTGATTTTAGCGCTCCAACCAAACTGTTTTGGGTAGAAATAGGTATCCCAAGTATTCGTAATAGATTTTTCATCATCAACAAAAGAAACAATCTTGGTTCTATTCTCTTTTACATTCAAATCTTTAAAAAAGCGTCTAATAGCCTCTAAATCTGAAAACTCATTAGAATTTAAAATAACTCCAATTGAGGACACTTTATTATTAGAAACTGCAACTTTACGTGCAGCCAATAATTGGTTCATGTATTTCTTATTGGATTTTTCTTTAAAACGCTTTAAAAACATTTATATTTATACTTTCTACAAAGTTAGAAAAAGAACTTGCAAAAAATCACTAAATAAGCAGACTTAATTCATGAAATATAGAATTATTATTTTACTAGTAGTATTAACTTTTATTACGGCTTGTAAAAAAGACTATCATTTAGAAAAAATTAAAGGAGAAAGACTATCTATTAACGATAGTATTAGTGGAGTTCAAACCATTGAGGACTTTATTAAACCTTACAGAGAAAATGTAAATAAAAATTTAGACAGTGTTATATCATATGCAGTAGATACCTACTCAAAAACAGATGGTGAGTATAATACTGCTATTGGCAATTTATTTGCAGATGCTACTTTAGAACAAGCAAATCCTGTTTTTAATAAAAGAACAGGTAAAAATATTGATTTAGTATTACTAAATCATGGTGGTATCAGGGCTATAATTTCTAAAGGACCTATTTCTGCCAGAACGGCTTATCAAATTATGCCTTTTGAAAACAGTTTGGTAGTTGCAACTTTAAAAGGAGAACACATAAAAGAGCTTGTTACCTATCTGCAATTAGCTAAACGAGCACACCCAATTGCCGGGTTAAACATTGTATTAAATGAAGATTACAGTTTAAACAAAGCTACCATAAATGGACAACCGATAGATCATACTAAAGCTTATAATGTTTTAACCAATGATTATTTGTTTAATGGTGGTGATCGTATGGATTTCTTTCAGAAAAGAGATTCTCTTTATGTATTAGACTATAAAGTTAGAAATGCCTTATTAGACTATTTTAAGAAAAAAGACACCTTAAATCCAGTTACAGACAACAGATTTATAAGACTTAAATAAGATTATGAAAAGACGTAATTTTTTACAACAAACCATAGCCTCATCTGCATTTATAACTTTAGGTGGATTGAGTTTACAATCTTTTAACTCCTCATCAAAAAAGCACATCACCATTTTACATACAAACGATGTACATAGTCATATAGATCCTTTTGGACCTGATGATGGCAGAAATGCTAATAAAGGAGGTGTGGCAAGACGAGCTGCTTTAGTCGATGCAATTAGAAAAGAAAACCCAAATACGCTTTTATTTGATGCTGGAGATATTTTTCAAGGAACTCCATATTTTAATTATTATGGAGGTGAATTAGAATTTAAGCTAATGAGTATGCTTCAATATGATGCTGCCACTATTGGAAACCATGATTTTGATAATGGTATTGATGGTTTAAATGCTCAATTACCGCATGCAAAATTTGATTTTTTATCTGCTAATTACGATTTTAAAAACACTGTTTTAGACACTCATGTAAAACCCTATAAAATTTATACTAAAAATGGAATTAAAGTCGGTGTTTTTGGTTTAGGTATACAATTAGATGGTTTAGTTGAAAAACGTATGTATAAAGAAACTAAATATCTCAATCCAATTGAAATTGCTCAAGACATGAGTCGTATTCTTAAAGAAGAGGAACAATGTGATTTAGTGATTTGCTTATCTCACCTAGGTTATTACTATAGAAATTTTCCAGAAAAAGCAAGTGATTTAAATCTTGCAAGAGCTACAAAAAATATTGATTTAATAATTGGTGGTCACACGCATACGTTTTTACCTAAACCTACAATTGAAAAAAATGCTGTCGGTAAAAACGTTTTAGTAAATCAAGTTGGTTGTTATGGTCTGTATCTAGGACGTATTGATTTTTACTTTGATGCCCATGAGAAAACACAAGAAAAAGGAACCACAATTATTGTATAATGTTATGAACTAAATTTCCTCTCGACTAAAGCGCTAACTAAAACCAAAAAACATGAAAAAACACATTCCTTTAGTATTAAGAATTATAGTAGCAGTTATACTAATTCAAACCTTACGATTCAAATTTACAGCTCATCCAGATAGTGTTTATATATTTGAGACTGTTGGTTTAGAACCTGTTGGAAGAATTGGAATCGGTATATTAGAACTGATTGCTGGCATCTTATTATTAATCCCAAAAACTGTTTGGGCTGGAGCAACATTAACTTTAGGGTTAATTGGTGGAGCGATTATGATGCATTTAACGCAATTAGGAATTGAGGTAAAAGGTGATGGAGGAGTATTATTTACAACAGCTGTAGTAACTTTTATTCTTTCTGGAATGATACTATATATCTACAGAAAAGATATCCCGTTTTTAAAACTTAATTAGAAGCTTTAACTGGTTGATCTAAAAATTTGAATTCCTGGTGTTTTAATCTGGATTGGTGATATATTAATGCAAATCCCAACAAAAACAAAATACTAAACGTATTACTAAATACTACTTTACTATCAATGTAATAATAAGCTACAATTAGCATTTCTGAAGCCACTAAACAGAAAGTGCCTAGAAACAAATACATGGACTTATGAGTCATTCTGGAAAAGAAATTAAGTAATGCCAATGACATCATGAACATTATCACAACATTATACACAAATTCAAAGAGTAATTCGTAACCAAATTCAAAACCAGTTACATCAGTTAAGTAATATACACATAGAACATCTAATATCAATAAAACAATTATTTGCAAAGAATATTTTTTAAAGAAAGACTCACTATTCATACTCTTAAGTATTTCTATTGTTAAAAACACATAAGACATGATATAAAAAGAGTTACCGTAGAAATAAAGAATATCATGAGATAATATCTCTACAAAAAACTCCATTAACTCTGATATTGAGTATAGAATTAAAAAGCTTAACAAATAAACTGACTTTTTAATTCTTTTATTAAAAACGTACAAAATTGTAAGTAACGGAACAATCAAGGCTCTAATTAAACTAGAGTATTCCTCATGTCCTAAAATTTGAAATCCTAGATGCATCAGTGCAATACCAACTATTATATATAGTAAAACTTTGTTTTGGAGCATTTTACGTTTTTATTACTGGGTCAAATATATGTAAAAATATATCTTTTATCGATAAAAAAATATATTTTATCGATGAAATGCACTAAAAAGTAAGTAAAAACTTTAATTAAAGTTACATTTATTGAAGCATTTCTAAAAATTCTTGCTCTGTAATAATAGTAATATCAAGGCTTTCAGCTTTTTGACGCTTACTTGGCCCCATTTTGTCTCCTGCAACTACAAAATTTGTCTTCGTAGATATTGAAGATGAGACTTTTCCGCCATTATCTTCAATTAATTTCTTTAATTCTGTTCTAGATACAGTATGAAAGACTCCAGAAACGACAAAAATCTGATTCTCAAGCTTATTAGTTTGATTTGCTAATTTTTCAGCAGATATTTCTAGTTGTAATCCAAAACCTTTTAATCGTTGGATTGTCATTATATTTTCTAAAGAGGAGAAAAACTCAACAACACTCTCAGCTATCTTCTCTCCAATTTCATCTACATTTACTAAATCTTCTAATGATGCACTAGATAGTGCATCAATACCCTTATAGTGTTTAGCTAATTTTTTTGCAACCGTTTCTCCAACATATCTAATTCCAAGAGCAAATAATACGCGTTCAAAAGGGATTTGTTTAGACGATTCAATTCCATTAACCAAGTTTTCTGCACTTTTCTCTGCCATACGTTCTAAAGGCATGACCTGCTCTTTAGTTAACTCATACAAATCAGAATAGTTAGAAATCAAACCTTCATTTACTAATAAAGCCACAGTCTCACCTCCCAATCCTTCAATATCCATGGCTTTTCTGGAAATAAAATGCTGGATCCTACCAATAACTTGAGGGTTACAGCCATTATAATTAGGGCAAAAATGTTTTGCTTCTCCTTCTAATCTCTCTAGTTCAGTATTACATTCAGGACAATGGGTAATATATTTTGTAGGTTGAGAGTCTTGAGGCCTTTTCGAAAAATCTACAGCAATTATTTTTGGGATTATTTCACCTCCTTTTTCTACATAAACTTTATCTCCAACTCTAATATCCAATTTTTCTATTTGATCTGCATTATGTAATGAAGCCCGTTTTACAGTAGTTCCTGCTAATTCTACTGGCTCTAAATTAGCAACTGGAGTAATCGCACCAGTTCTGCCTACTTGATAGGTAATTTCGTTTAATCGTGTAGATACTTGCTCTGCTTTAAACTTATAGGCTATTGCCCAACGAGGTGCTTTTGCTGTATAGCCTAACTCCTCTTGTTGAAATAAACTATTTACTTTAATAACGACTCCATCTGTTTCATAAGGTAAATCATGACGAGCAGCATCCCAATACGCTACAAATTCTAAAACCTCATCAATAGAATTAACCAATTTAGCGGCTTTAGGAACTTTAAAACCCATTTGTCGTGCCTTTTCAAGACTATCAAATTGTGTTGTAATTCCTAGATTATTTCCTGTTAAATTATACAACAAACATTCTAAAGGTCGTTTGGCAACTTCAGAACTATCTTGAAGTTTTAAACTACCAGATGCTGTATTTCTTGGATTTCTATAAGGTTCTTCTCCTGAGGCAATTCGCTCTTCATTCATTTTATTAAAGCCATCAAATGGTAAAACAATCTCTCCTCTAATATCAAATTTTTGAGGATAATCGCCTTTTAATTGCAAAGGAACAGATTTAATTGTCTTTACGTTAGCTGTAACATCATCACCTTGAGTTCCATCACCACGAGTTACTGCTCTTAATAAACTTCCGTTTTCATAAGTCAAACTTATTGAGGCTCCATCATACTTTAACTCGCAGGTATATTGTATGTCTCCATCAACTAACTTCTTAATACGAGTTTCCCAATCTAATAAGTCATCTTTTGAATACGAATTATCCAAAGAATACATACGATGCTCATGGACAACTGTTTCAAAATTTTTAGTGATTTCTCCACCTACTCGCAGTGTAGGAGAATTAGCATCATAAAACTCTGGATGTTCAGCTTCAAGTCTTTGAAGTTCTTTTAGTTTAATATCAAACTCATAATCGCTAATAGTAGGATTATCGAGAACATAATAATTATAGTTATGCTGACGTAATTCGTCACGAAGTTGGTTTATTTTATTTTTAATACTAGACATTATAATCTATCTAAATTTAACCACTTTGGTGCTGGTAATGGTTTAAAATTATTCATTTTTTCTAAAAGTCCATCAATAGTAGTATCAACCACAACTGCGTCTAAATTTTCTTGTTTTAAAAATCCACGTTCAACCATCATTTCACACTGCTTAATTAAAGCATCATAATAGCCATTGGTATTTAAAATTCCTATTGGTTTTGTATGTAAGCCTAGTTGTCCCCAAGTTGTGATTTCAAAAAATTCATCCATGGTTCCAAAGCCACCAGGAATAATCATAAATCCATCACTTTTATCATACATTAATACTTTTCTATCGTGCATGTTTTTGGTGACAATCAATTCTGTTAAATCGGCATGTACAATCTCTTTGGTTTTTAAAAAATCTGGAATTACTCCTATAACCTTTCCATTATTATCAATAGTACCTTTGGCAACTTGTCCCATTATACCAATTTTTGCAGCTCCATAAACTAACGTTATTTGTTTGCTTGCTAATATTTTTCCTAAAGTATAAGCTTCAGAAATAATTTTAGAATCGTTCCCTTCGCTTGAACCACAAAATACTGCTATTGCTTTCATAAATATGCTTTTATCATTCTGTCCTTTCCTTGTATATCATTACGTAATTCTATATTCACAAAACTATTTTTGTTTAAAAGCGTAATCATTTCTTCACCTAAATATTCGTTAATCTCAAAATACAAAGCTCCTTTTTCTTTTAAATTGTTTTTAGCAAATTTGGCAATTGCTTCGTAAAAAATCAAAGGATTTTCATCTCTTACAAACAAAGCCAAATCGGGTTCGTAATCTAAAACATTATGATGCATTTGTTGTTTTTCTAAATCTCTTACATAAGGTGGATTTGAAACGATTACATCATATTTTAAATCATTTAATACTGGATTCAAAATGTCAGCTTCAATACATTCAATAGCTATATTATTAGCTTTCGCATTAAACGCTGCAACTTTTAAAGCTTCTCTAGATATATCTAGCGCGTATACTTTAGCATTTTGTAAATTTTTAGCCAGAGAAATCGCTATACAACCACTTCCGGTTCCTATGTCTAAAACGTTTAATTGTTTAGATTCTTCATTTTGTTCAGAATGACATGTTATAATCCAATCGACTAATTCTTCCGTTTCCGGTCTTGGAATAAGTACATTTGGATTTACCTTAAAAGTAAGTCCATAGAATTTGGTCTTTCCAAGTATGTATTGAATAGGTTCATTAGCTTTTAATCGTTTAATAGCATTCGTATACTTTTCCTGTTTTTTTCCTGAAACAACAGCGTACATATTAAGAGCCACATCTACTCGTTTCATTTTAAGGATATCCTCTGTTAATAAACTAAAAAAAGAGTCAATTTCTGTTTCAGGATAATAATCCATCAAAGTTTCAGAAAATGTACGTTTTAAGGTTTTTAAAATCATACCAAATCTTTAATCATCCAAACACCACAAGAATAATGTCCAGTATTACCTAATGGTCCATCAAGATGTTTAAAACCAAATGATTCGTAAATATGAATAGCTGCTTGTAATTGTGAGGCAGATTCTAAATAGCATTGTTTATAACCTAAATCTTTTGCTGCTTTTAAGCATTTAGTAAATAATTGCTTACCATAACCTTTACCACGAACTTTGGTTAAAAAGTACATTTTCTGTAATTCACAGACATCAGATTCAAAATCTTTTAAGGGTTTTATTCCAGCTCCTCCAACTACTTCGCCATCTTCTTCAATTACATAGTAGACTTCGTTATCAGCTTGATAACTTTCATACATTCTAGGTGTTTCAGCATCAGCATAAGCAGTACCCTCTAGAGGTAATTTAAACTCTGGAAAGCAGGATCGTATTACACGCTCTACTTGGGCATTATCTTCCTGTTCTATCTCTCGAATTAAAAAGGTGTTTTCACTCATAAAAATACTGTAGCTTTGTGATTGTGAATATACATTAAAAACACAAAGTTTATCATGAAGAAACTCATAATATTATTAACAGTTTTTATTGGTTTAACAAGTTGTTCTGTAAAAGAAAAACCAGAGTTTATTGGAGTTCAAAATATCAAGGTTGTTGATGCAACAAGTAAATATGTTAACATTAAAGCTGAAGCGCTTTTTAAAAACCCGAACGATATTGGAGGTAAACTATTAACTGATGGTATAAAAGTTTTGGTTAATGACGTTGAAATGGCTACAATAGTTTCTGAAGAATTTGAAGTGCCTGCAAAAAAAGAATTTATAATTCCGTTACAAGTTGGTATTCCCACAGATAGTTTATTCAGCAATCAAAGTATTGGAGGCTTATTAGGAAGCTTGTTTTCAAAAAAAGTAAAAGTACAGTACAAAGGTGATATAAAATATAAAGTTTTAGGGTTTTCACATAAGTATCATATTGATAAACTTGAAGACGTAAAGATTAAACTCTAATTATTGAACTCAAACGAATACTATATAAGCAGATGTCTACAGATTGCTAAAAATGGTTTAGGCACTACAAGACCTAATCCTATGGTTGGAGCTGTAATTGTTCACAATAATAAAATAATTGGTGAGGGTTACACCAGCTATTATGGTGGATCTCATGCAGAGGTTAACGCCATAAATTCTGTGAACGATAAATCCCTTTTAAAAGAAGCTAGCTTGTACGTTACGTTAGAACCTTGTTCACATTATGGTAAAACACCTCCTTGTAGCGATTTAATTATTGATCACAATATCCCAAGAGTTATTATTGGATGTGTAGATGATAATCCCAAAGTTGCTGGTAGAGGCATCAAAAAACTCATTGAATCAGGTTGCAATGTAACTGTTGGTGTTTTAGAGGAAGAGTGCAAGAAACATCATAAACGTTTTTTTACGTTTCACAATAAAAAACGACCATATATAATTTTAAAGTGGGCAGAAACTTATGATGGATTTATAGCTCCAATAACAAAAAAAGAGCAGAAACCTGTTTGGATAAGCAATAAATATTCTAGACAATTAGTGCATAAATGGCGATCTGAAGAACATGCTATTCTTATTGGTACAAACGCCGTATTAGAGGATAATCCGAGTTTAACAGCTAGACATTGGACTGGAAATAATCCTATTAGAGTTGTTATTGATAGAAATAACAAGCTAAATAAGAATCATTCAGTTTTTAATACTGAATCTGAAACCATTATAATTTCTGAAGATACTATAGATTTCTCTGAAAATTTAGCGGTAGAAATCTGTAGACTATTATATGGCAAAAACATAAATTCAGTCATTATTGAAGGTGGACAGAAAACTCTTCAAACTTTTATTGATGCAAATCTTTGGGATGAAGCTCGTGTTTTCATAGGAGCAAACAAATTTAATGACGGTATTACGGCTCCTAATTTTTCAGGTCAATTAGTTTCTGAACAACTAATTCTGCATGATATATTAAAAATTTATTCTAATGATTAAAGCCCTGATTTTTGATTTTGGAGATGTCTTCATTAATCTAGATAAACAAGGAACTATCAAAAAAACTAAAGAGCTTCTCGGTCTCGATATAATTATTGAAAAGAAAAGTAAGCACAATGAAGCTATCTTTAAAGTAAATGATGATTATGAAAAAGGACTTATATCAACAGATGAGTTTGTGTCTTTTTACTGTGATTTTTTTAATACTGTAACTTCAGATCAAGTTATAACCTTATGGAATAGTTTGATTAAAGATTTTCCTAAACACCGATTAGAATTTATAAAACAATTAAAAAAAGAAAAACAATTCGAACTCATATTATTAAGTAATACTAATGAACTTCATATTAATTACATAAAAGAACATGTGCCTTTTTATGAAGAATTCAAATCCTGTTTCGATAAGTTTTATTTATCTCATGAAATCCATTTAAGAAAACCTAATGCTGATATTTTTGAATTTGTTTTAAATGAAAGCGGTTTACAACCAGAGGATTGTTTTTTTATAGATGATACTAAACAAAATACAAAAGCTGCCGAAAAATTAGGAATTCGTTCTTGGAATATAGATGAACAGTCTGAAGATGTAACAACTCTTTTTGAAACTCATAATCAACTTTTTTAAAAAATGGAAAAAGACACCTATAAGACAATTACTAAACCTTCTAAAGACGTCCTCTTTAAAGATAAGAATAGTAAGTTTTTTGGTTATGCTTTTCCTGTTAAAAATGAAGAAGAGATAAAAGATAAACTAGAATTTTTAAAAAAGAAACATCATTCTGCTAGACATTGGTGTTATGCCTATCAATTAGGTACCGAAAACACAACGTTTAGAGCTAATGATGATGGAGAACCCAATAATAGTGCTGGTATGCCTATTTATGGCCAAATACAATCGTTTGAAGTAACTAATATCTTAATTGTTGTAGTTCGTTATTTTGGAGGAGTCAAATTAGGTGTAGGCGGTTTAATTAATGCTTATAAAACTGGAGCACAATTAGCACTCGAAAATTCAAAAATTATTGAAAGAACCATTAATAAAAATTTCCTCATCATTTTTGATTATAAAAATATGAACACAGTAATGCGTATTATTAAAGAAAAGAATCTAACAATTGTAAATCAAACTTTAGAAATGGATTGTCGCATTCAAATTTCTGTAAGAAAAAACGACTCTCAAGCAATTTTTAATGTGTTTGATATTTTATATGAAATTGACATTAAAGAATTATAACGAATAATCTTGCAGTTTGTCTAAAATGTAGGCTGGACACCTTGTAGGGCGATTCTTGTTAATGTCAATAAAAGCTAAAACGGTTTCTGCTGTAGCTAAAATTTCTTCAGACTGGTTTCTTAATTCATAATAAAATTCTATTCGAGAAGTAGGTAATTTCTTAAGTTGAGTTTTAACTTCAATCAAATCGTCATAACATGCTGATTTTTTATAATTTAAACTTAAATGAACGACTGGAAGCATAATTCCAGACGCTTCCATCGCTTTGTAAGAAATTCCGAGTTTACGCAACCACTCAATCCTTCCAATCTCTAGATATTGCGCATAGTTGCCGTGATATACTACTCCCATTTGGTCAGTTTCACCATAACGAACTCTAATTGATACAATATCTGTAACCATTCTCTTCTTTTTAAAAAAAATTTTGTAATTTGAAGCTTTTAAACATGAGGAAAAATTTCTTAAAATTCAACACCTAATACATTTTTTTTTTAAGAAATTTGTTCACATATTTGTCGAGCAAAGATAATACACATGTAGAAGCCCAAATTCTACATTTTTTTTGCTAAACTAACTAGAAACTAACTTAAAATTTGACACACGGAATGAGGGAAACTGCGCAATCGGTATG
Source organism: Flavobacteriaceae bacterium NBU2973 (assembly GCA_026162565.1). Lineage (GTDB taxonomy): Bacteria > Bacteroidota > Bacteroidia > Flavobacteriales > Flavobacteriaceae > JAOEIQ01. The sequence continues at coordinate 23,826 of JAOEIQ010000010.1, read as the reverse complement.
GAATAACTGTCTCAACTTTATAGAAGATAATATTCAACCGCAAGCCTACAAAACATGGTTTGAACCAATAATAGCAGTTAAACTTACAGATAATGCTTTAAGTATTCAGGTACCTAGTAAATTTTTCTACGAATGGCTTGAAGAGCATTATGTTAAAATTCTAAAAGTTGCTCTTACTAAAGAACTTGGTGAGAATGCCAAATTAGTCTACGTGATTAAAATGGAAAACACCTATGGTAACAAATTACCATACACAGAAAAAATACCAAGTTCTAATAGAACACCTGTTAAATCTCAAGAGGTTGATATACCACTTCAAAATAAAAATCCTGAGTTAAGAAATCCATTTGTAATTCCAGGAATTAGAAATGTAAAAATTGAATCGCAACTAAACCCTAACTATAGTTTTGAAAACTTTTTAGAAGGCGATTCTAATAGATTAGCTAGAAATGCTGGAATTGCTGTTGCAAATAAACCTGGTGGCACGTCATTTAATCCGCTTCTAATTTTTGGTGGTGTTGGATTAGGTAAAACTCATTTAGCGCATGCTATTGGAGTTGATATTAAAGATAAATATCCTGAAAAGACTGTTCTATATATTTCTGCTGAAAAATTTACACAGCAGTATATAGATTCTGTAAAGAAGAACAACCGAAATGATTTTATACACTTTTATCAAATAATTGATGTGCTAATTATTGACGACGTACAATTCTTATCTGGTAAATCAGGTACGCAAGATGTTTTCTTCCACATATTCAATCATTTACATCAAAATGGAAAGCAAGTAATATTAACTAGTGACAAAGCACCTGTTGATATGCAAGATATTGAACAACGCTTATTATCAAGATTTAAATGGGGATTATCTGCAGAGCTACAAAGTCCTGATTTCGAGACTAGAGTTTCTATACTAAAAAATAAATTATATCGTGATGGTGTTGAAATGCCAGAAGAAATAATTGATTATGTAGCTAAAAACATCAAGACTAATGTGAGAGAATTAGAAGGTGCCATTATTTCATTAATAGCTCAAGCTTCATTTAACAAAAAAGAAATCACTTTAAGTCTAGCAAAAGACATCGTTGAGAAATTTGTTAAAAATACAAAACGTGAAGTTTCTGTTGATTACATTCAAAAAGTCGTATCAGATTATTTTCAAATGGATGTTGAGACACTTCAATCTAAAACTAGAAAGCGTCATATTGTGCAAGCAAGACAGCTAGCAATGTTCTTTGCAAAAAAGCTCACTAAAGCTTCACTTGCTAGTATTGGAACTCAAATTGGTAAAAGAGATCACGCAACTGTACTTCATGCTTGTAAAACTGTAGACAATCTAGCATCTACTGATAAGCAATTTAAAAAATACGTAGAAGATTTAGCCAAAAAGTTATCTGTTTAAATCTACTTACCAATGACAAAAATTCTAATGGTTTGTTTAGGGAATATTTGTCGCTCTCCTTTAGCAGAAGGCATACTTAAGTCTAAACTTCCTAAAGATAAATTTTATATAGATTCTGCTGGAACCAGTAATTACCACATTGGTGATTTACCTGATAATCGCTCAATTAAAATTGCAAAAGAATTTGATATTGATATCACTAATCAAAGAGGTAGACAATTCTCTACAAATGATTTTGATAAGTTTGATATTATCTATGCCATGGATAATTCTAATTTTAAAAATATAATTCGATTAGCCAGAAACAGTGAAGACGAACAAAAAGTAAAACTCATAATGAATGAGATTTACAAGAATCAAAATTTTGATGTTCCAGACCCTTACACTGGAGGTATTGAAGGGTTTAAAAATGTTTTCATGATGCTTGATGAAGCCTGCGATATTATTGCAAAAAAGCTTTTACCAATTTAGTTTCTCAACTATTTATTATCTTAACAGTAAGAAATCAATACAAAACCAGATGAGCAATGGTAAACTCTATTTAATTCCGACTCGACTAGGAGACAATCCGCCTCTAGAAGTTTTACCTATTTCCATAAAAAAGATAATAGAATCTGTAAATCATTATATCGTTGAAAACGAAAAAACAGCTAGAAGATTTATTAAAAAAATAAATCCTAGTAAATCTCAAGCATCACTTAATATTTTTGTTTTAAATAAGTTTACAAATTCAAGTGAATTACCTAGTTTTTTAAAACCTTGTTTACATGGCGAACATGTTGGCTTATTATCTGAAGCTGGATGCCCAGGTATTGCTGATCCTGGTGCTGATATTGTGAGTATAGCTCATAAACAAAATATTAGAGTAGTTCCTCTGGTTGGTCCATCATCTATATTATTGGCTTTAATGAGTTCTGGAATGAATGGCCAAAGCTTCGCTTTTAATGGCTACTTACCAATTGATAAATCTGAAAGAAAAAGGTCTCTAAAAGCACTAGAAAAACTATCTCTCGATAAAAAACAGACTCAACTATTTATTGAAACACCATATAGGAATAATAAGATGCTAGAGGATATTTGTACATCTTTACATTCTAATACTAGAGTTTGTATAGCATGTGATATTACACTGCCAACAGAGTTTATAAAAACTCAAACTGTAAACGAATGGAAACTCACAAATATAGACTTACATAAAAGACCTGCTATATTTATTATTCAAAAAGATTATTAAATAGCTTTTGCTTTTTTATCTGCCAATATAAAAGAAACGTCATAACCAGAAAACTTCTTCATATAATACCTAACTGATGTTCCATAAGCATCAGAAAAACCAAGAGCTCCATAACTTCTTAAGTAACGATTTACATTTCCAGGACCAGCTAAATGAGCAGCAGCTAAAATTCCGGATTCAGTAATTAGAACACCATCAACACGCTTACCAACAAAATTTTTGATATCGCGTCTTAAAATCCATTTATTACGTTTAGCATTAGCCAAAAATGCTTTTTCTTGAAGCTCTGGAGAATTTATAAATTCTTCAGTATTGTAAATACCAATCAGTTTTAAAGTATTAGCACCAAATTGATACTTACCTAAATAACCCAAAGTATTGACACAATCATATTTACCTCCAGATTCTTTAAAACCTAATGCCTCCTTAAAACCTACATAAGATTTATCTAATAGCGGAGAATATAATGACGCTTCCTTATGAGAAGTTAATTTACCAAATACTTGTTCTGACTTTTCAGAAACTGTATAGTTGAGATCTAATCCAGCTGTAGAGTATTTAGACATATCTACAACAACTGTTTCAGAGAATGCTAAATCTAACATAACTCCTACTACAAATACGATGATACTAACTTTAATTATTTGTTTCATAACTTGTAAATTTTTCACCTCATTTTTAAATGAATAATCAGGTTCAAATTTCAGCATGCAAAAGTACAACTTTTTTTTATAATCTAAAAACTAGTCGATTAACTGCATTTAAAAGTAGATTCCACGTAGCTTTAAGCCATTTTTATCGTTAAACTCCACAGCAGGAAATGGTACTTTAATCGATGAAAAAACATCAAACAACGTACGCAAGAAATGGGATTTTGTATTAATTCTAGTTAAATCTATATCCAAACTCAAATAATATTGTCTGTATCTATCTTGATTTAAAAACGCCATGTTTTCTGTATTAGTATTTCCTGTCAACATACCTTCGCCTCCATAACCAAATGCTACATTTAACCATTTTGGTATTTTACTTTTTTTAAAAAAAGAATGGATGTTAAAACTCAACCAATAGGTTTGACCATTATAATCTTTTAAAACCTCTTCAAAAAAACCATCACCCAATTTATCTGGATTTTGTTTTGCAAAATGCGTTTGATGAAATGAGTATTTTAATGCGATTCTCTGTTCATTCCACAATAACTCTTGACCTATATATAATCCTGTTCCAGCAGCATTAGCTGCCATATCTCCCCAAGAAAATCCCCATTCTTCAGAAAACCCGTCAAACACCTCAACTACAGTTAAAAATCCGAGACCTAATGTTGCTCCATAAATTAGTTGATCTTTTTTTTCTACGCCACTCCAATTTAGAATGTTTGCTCCAAATCGCCCTAATTGATAGGCTGAATACACATGACCCAATTTGTCTAATTGCAGCCATTCAGAATTATCATTAACTGTGCGAAACTTTCCGCGTTCAAAATCACTATACCAAAGTTGGTTTAAACCTATTAATGTAATTCCTGCCAAAGCAGCTTCAGAAATAACAACTGCATTTTTCCTTTGAAGATTTAAAGTATCACTAGGCTTAAAAAAGGAATCGAATTTAGATTGAGACAACAATGAATTTACTGATAGAAGAAAAAACAGTGTATGTAATAAAAATCGCCTCAAACTACTTATTTATTCCTCTAGATGATAAATAACGATGATACTCTCTAGCATACCTATTATGCTGTTCTATTGATTTAGAAAACTTATGAAATCCTGGCCTTTTAGCATCAGCTACAAAGAAAAAATAAGAATGCTTTTCATAATTTAAAACAGCATCTATTGCTGATATATCAGGCATTGCAATTAAACCAGGAGGCAAACCCAAATTTTTATACGTATTGTATGGAGAGTCAATCTCTTTATGAACATTAAGAACTCTCCTTATAACCGTATTCTTATACTTTGGCAACTTATAAGCAGCAAATTTTAGTGTAGGATCCGCATCTAAAGGCCATTTATTTTTTAATCGATTAATATAAACTCCAGCTACAATAGGTTGTTCACTTCTCTGTTTAGATTCTTCATAAACAATGGATGCTAATGCCATTACCTCATCTTGATTAAAGCCTATTTTTTTAGCTTTCTCTAATCTTGAATCATTCCAAAATCTATTATATTCTTTTAGCATTCTATCTCTAAAACCCTCTGCAGAAGTATTCCAGAAAAACTCATAACTATTAGGTAAATACATACCTAATGCAGTTGTCTCATTAAATCCACTTTTACTGTAAAAATCACTATCGGTCATAGCTTTTAATAAAGAAAGGCTGTCTGCTTCAATTTGTTTAGCAACACGACCAGCTAACTGCTCTAGTGAGTGTTGGTTGTTAAAAGATAATTTAAATGGAATATTACCGCTTCTTATAGAATTAATGATGTCGTTATTATTCATGTTCTTTTTTATAGCATAACGACCACTTTTAACATTTTGAGCATATTTCTTTCTATTAGCTAATGCGTCAAAACCATCTATATCTTTTAAGTAAGGCTTTAAAATGTCTCTAACTTGATTATAATTAGAGTTTGAAGGGATAGTAATAATAACTTTATCCTGATCAAAATTAGTATTTGGGCTAAACATTGCTCCATATACAAAATAAGCAAAGTAAGCTGCAATAGCTAATCCAATAAGAGCAACAGCCAATACTATTTTTTTAAAGTACATTAATCCTTATTTATAAGTTGTAATACAAATTCGTTTTTAAAACTATTATGATGAAAAATCCAATCTTCTTTTAGACCAATTTTTTTAAACCCTTTATTTTGAAACAATTTTAAACTTGTTTCATTATCTTCAGAAATATTACAATACAATTGATGCAAATTTAAATTTATAAAGGCATAATTAACCAATAAGTCTAAAGCTTCTTTACCAATTCCTTTATTCCTATTTTCAGACTCTTTAACTAAAATACCAACTCCTGCTCTACTATTCTTAAAATCAAAATCAAAAAGGTCTATCATACCTAGAGCATTATTATTGTAATCAGAAATTACTAAACGCAATTGCTTGACTTCAAATATATCTTTATGGGCTTGCTCTAAATATTGTTTTATAAGATAACGAGAATAAGGTGTTTGTGTATTGCTTATCTCCCAAATAGATTCATCATTTTCAATGTCATGAATAAATTTTAAATCTTCAGGCTCAAGAGCTCTTAAATAAATTTGCTGACCTTTTAAAGTTATCATATCTCTACTAAACCTTTAAAAACTTGTTTTGCAGAACCACATAACCAAATATTTTGGTATGAGTCGTCAACCTTATCAAAAGTAACTTGTAAATCTCCACCTACAGCTTTCAAGTTTACAATATTCTTTTCGGTTTCTCCTATATAATGCATTGCCAAAGCAACAGCAGTCACTCCAGTTCCACAAGATAAGGTTTCATCTTCTACTCCACGTTCGTAAGTTCTAATACTAAATGTATCGTTAGACTCTTTAGAAACAAAATTTACATTTGTTCCACTTTCCCTATATCTTTCTGAATACCTGATTTTTGCACCTTCTATTTTCACATCAAGATTTTGCAATGTATCAGTCATTTTAATGTGATGTGGTGAACCAGTATCTAAAAACAAATCATCAGCTACTCTTTTTACAGAAGTAACATCATGCATTTGCAACCTAACATAATCCTCGTCAATTGTAGCATAGTGCAATCCGTCAATCGCTTCGAAAGTTGCTTTACTATCTATAATGCTAAGATGTTTAGCAAAAGCAACTGCACATCTACCACCATTTCCACAAAGGCTTTGACTACCATCAGAATTATAATAAATCATCTTAAAATCGGCATCAGATTGATTTTCAATTAAAATTAATCCATCAGCTCCAACACCAAAACGTCTATCACAAAGATTAGTAATTGTTTTGAGATCTTCTTTATTGAAAATATTATGACGATTATCAATCATGATAAAGTCATTTCCAGTGCCTTGATATTTGAAAAATTCTAGTTTCATTTACAGAGACAAAAGTACATGAATTTTTTAATTCTGATATTTTCAAAAGACAGAATGAAAAAATTTATGAGCTAACAAAGTGGTTCCTGAAGTGAAGCTAAATTTAATCTCTTTTTTTGAAATTAAATTTAGTTTTCACTGAAGAAATATAGCAATAATGTCTGGTAATTATAACTGTTAAATCGTCGTTAAAATGGCTGTTAAATAGTAGTTAAAGTTGATTTCACAACTCAATAAAAATGTAATTTTAATCGTTGTAAAACGAACTAAACTTAAACTTATATTTTATGAAAAAGATAGTGACACTTATATTTGTTTCGGCGTTAGGAGGCGTTTTAACGCTTGGTTCTTACAAACTATTTATTGAAAAAGAGCCACAATTAATCGAGCAACCCAAACAGGAAACTCCTTTTGCAGTTCCTGTTACCTATACTAGTACCAATTTAGGTGCTGAAACTAGTACTGATTTTTCAGCTGCTGCAGAAAAAACTGTTAATACAGTAGTTCATGTTAAAAACAAAGCTCTTGTATCTAGTCAAATTACTTTAGAGGATTTATTTTTTGGCAGAAAAAGTGCTCAAAGAACTCAAGTTGGAACAGGCTCTGGAGTAATCATCTCTCCAGATGGTTATATCATTACTAACAATCATGTTATTGAAGGTGCTCAATCTATTCAAATAACAATGAATAATAACAGGACTTATGATGCAGATTTGGTAGGTACTGACCCAAAAACAGATATAGCCTTATTAAAAATAGAAACCGAAGACGATTTACCATACACAACTTTTGCTGATAGCGATTCTGCTAAAATTGGCGAATGGGTTTTAGCTGTTGGTAATCCTTTTAATTTAACTTCTACTGTTACAGCTGGAATTATTAGTGCCAAAGCAAGAGATCTAGATGGTGACTCCAACATACAATCGTTTATACAAACAGATGCCGCTGTAAATCCTGGGAATTCTGGTGGTGCTTTAGTAAATACGAATGGTGAGTTAATTGGTATTAATACAGCCATTACCTCAAGAACTGGTTCTTACATTGGGTATTCGTTTGCTGTACCAAGCAATATAGCTCGAAAAGTAGTGAGAGATATTATGGAGTTTGGTAACGTTCAAAATGGAATATTAGGTATTAGTCCAAGACCATTAAACACATTCACCGCTGAAAGATTAGGTATTTCAGAAACTGAAGGTATTTATGTTGAAGAGGTTGATGAAGGATCAGGTGCAGATGCTGCAGGAATACAATATGGTGATATAATAAAGCAAATAGATAATGTAAAAGTTTCTAAATTTTCAGATTTAAAAGGGTATTTAAATTCTAAAAGTCCAAATGACAAAGTCAATGTAACATTATTGCGTGATGGTTCATCTTTAACCTTACCAGTAACCTTATTAAAAAATGAAACCTTTGCTATTCCTGAACTAGGCGTTGTAAAAAATGCCAAACCACAAGACCTAAAAAATTATAAAACTGATAACGGCGTAAAGCTTTATAGATTTATGAGTGAAAAACAAGCTAGTGAATGGAGGTCGTATGGTGTAAATGAAGGTGATATCATCACTAATATTAATGGTACTCAAATCACATCTATTGATGATGTGGATAGAGCCTTGAAAAATAAATCGGCTTACGAACCTTTAAGAATAGTATTAATAGATTCAAAAGGTGAAATACAGCGTTACAGCCTTAGGTAAACTAATCCAAAAAGACATGTAAAAACCCTCTTCTAATTTAATTAAGAAGAGGGTTTTATTTTTTTGTTATTTATAGTTACGAAAACGTTTGAAATATATACTTTTGCAAAAAATTTCAGAGTAGATTACTTCTGAAAATATTTTTAAACTAATTTTCAACACACTAAACTATTTACAATGAGTTTTAACGAAACTTATGAAAAAGAATTAGCTTTTCAAGCAGACAGAAGACGTGCAACTGTAGAATTTATCAAAATTGTTAGCGACTTATGGTACGACAACTCTATAGAGTTAGTACTATTTAGAAACGAGTTAATAGACAGAACTGTTAGCGAAATTTTAAATCTGCATGAATATGCTGGAGAATTTGTTCAAAAACCAATTTCAATTTTCGATTCTGTAGAAATTGCTCAAGCAATTAAAGCTTTAGACTTTCCACCTGCAAAATTAGATATTGGTAAATTAACTTACGAATACCATCTAGAAGATAGCAATTATAACAATGCTACATCATTTATTGCTGATAAATTAAAAGATGCTAAAAACTCTGAAAACATTCAACCAAAAGATATCGTACTTTATGGTTTTGGACGTATAGGTCGTTTATTAGCTCGTGAGTTAATGACACGTACTGGAAAAGGAAGTCAAATGCGTTTGAGAGCTATTGTTACTCGTGGTAAAATAGATCAAACCGTTTTAGAAAAGCGTGCTTCTCTTTTAAGCAACGATTCTGTTCATGGAATGTTTTCTGGAACTGTAAATATTGATGTTGAAAATGATGCTTTAATTATCAATGGTACAACTGTAAAAATTATTTCAGCAAATGCGCCTGAAGAAATTGATTATACTGCTTACGGAATTAATGATGCTTTAGTAATTGATAATACAGGTGCCTTTAGAGATAAAGAAGCTTTAAGTAGACATTTAGCTGCAAAAGGAGTTGATAAAGTATTATTAACAGCTCCAGGAAAAGGCATCCCAAATATTGTACATGGTGTTAATCATTTAGAAAATAATCCTGATAAAATTGATATTTTTTCTGCCGCATCTTGTACAACAAATGCCATAACTCCAATCTTAAAAGCTATGGAAGATTCTTATGGAGTAAAAAGTGGCCATTTAGAAACTATTCATGCCTATACTAATGACCAAAATTTGGTCGATAATATGCATAATAAGTATAGAAGAGGTCGCGCTGCTGCATTAAATATGGTAATTACCGAAACTGGAGCTGGAAAAGCAGTCTCTAAAGCTTTACCAAGTTTAGAAGGCAAGTTAACATCTAATGCTATTCGTGTTCCAGTACCAAATGGATCGTTAGCCATATTAAATTTAGAATTAGAAAATTCTACATCTGTTGATGCTATTAACACTATGATTAAAAAATATGCATTAGAAGGTGATTTAGTAGAGCAAATTAAATATGAGCTTAATGACGAATTAGTATCTAGTGATATTGTTGGTAGTTCAGCTCCTTCAATATACGACAGTAAGGCAACTATAGTTAGAGAGGACGGAAAAAATGCGATACTTTATGTTTGGTATGACAATGAGTATGGTTATAGTCACCAGGTAATTAGATTAGCAAAATATATCGCTAAAGTAAGACGTTACACTTATTATTAATCGAAAAAACACTCCTTGATTTTTAAATCAAGGTTTCGTTTAAATTTGTCATTCTGAACTTTTACATTGAGTTTATCGAAATGGTTTCAGAATCTCAATACTTAAATTTCAATACTTTTTAATAAAAATGAAATTTAGTATTGGTTGCGCATAATCTAAAATTTACTTTTATTCGTATATAACTTTAGCCTCACAAAATGTGAGGCTAAAATTTATTAGTACATTTGTATAACGCTATTAACAAACCTATTAACCTAACGCACAAATGAAAAATTTAAAATACACCCTAATACTTGTATTTTCTTTATACTTCACTAACATAACTCTTTCTCAAACCGAACCTACTAATCCTGAAATAGAAAAACTATCTTTAAATAGTGGCACTATTGACAATCAGTTTGAGTACGTTATTCGTCGTTCACCAAGATGGCAAGATTATAAAAATGTAAAAACTAATTGGCTTTATACATTAAAGGCGCATACATTAGATTCTTTAAAAGCTCTTCAAGTTCAGTTAGATGATACAAAATCTGTAGTAGTTGCTAAACAAAACGAAATAGATGAATTAAAAACTAATTTATCATCTACTAAATCTACTTTAGAAGCCACTAATATTGAAAAAGATAGCATGAGCTTATTTGGTATGCAAATGAGTAAAGGAGGTTATAACACATTACTTTGGTCAGTTATTGGTGCTCTGTTAGCTTTATTATTATTCTTTATATATAAATTTAAAAATAGTAATGCTATAACTAAACAAGCAAAACACAACTTATCTGAAATAGAAGCAGAATTCGAAGAACACAGACGCGTCGCTTTGGAACGTGAACAAAAAGTTCGTCGTCAACTACAAGATGAAATTAACAAACAAAAAAAATCTTAAAAGTACATATCACCTCGAGTACAGTCGAGAGGTCTTTACAAATAATATAAAATCCGTAACTTTCCGTTACGGATTTTTTATGCCATGACAATTATAAAAGCTACATTACAACACCTAGACGACCTAATACCTCTATTTGATGGTTATCGAGTATTTTATAAACAAACTTCAAATCTAAATGCCACTAAACAGTTTCTAACAGAAAGATTACAAAATGGCGATTCTGTAATTTACATGATGTACGTAAATGATATTGCTGTCGGTTTTACACAATTATATCCATTATGGTCATCAGTTTCTATGCAACCAATGTATTTACTAAACGATTTATTTGTAGACACTAACTACAGAACTAAAGGCATAGGCGAAGCATTAATTAATAGATGCAAACAATTGTGTAAAGATGAAAATAACAAAGGCCTAGCCATACAAACGGCTTTTGATAATCCTGCACAAAACTTATATAAACGTTTAGGGTTTAAAAAAGATATAGATTTACACTTCTTTTGGATGAATGAGTAAATTAAATTCTAAAATCTATCAAAAATGACATTCTATGAAAGAGAAATTGAGCGAATACGAAACAATAGCTTTTCAAATGAAAAACAGCTTGAAGTAGTTATTGCAACCAAGAATTTTATAGACACTAATTTTGATCAAAAACTTAATTTAGACTTTCTCTCCTACAAGCACTTTACTTCTAAATACCACTTATTACGACTTTTTAAAAAATATTACGGACAAACACCGAGACAATATTTAATAGATAAGCGTATAGAAAAATCTAAAGATCAATTAAAAACAGATGCAACTGTAACGCAAGTCTGCTTTGCAGTTGGATTTGAAAGTCTAGGATCTTTCAGTTCTTTATTTAAAAATAAAGTAGGGAAATCGCCTAGCGACTATAAAAAAGAGCAACTTTCAAGAAGTGATTAAACTATTGATTTTATACTTTTATCAAAATAACCAAACACAAAATATATGAAGGTCACATTAATAAGCATTCCCGTTACAGATCAAGAAAAAGCTTTACAATTTTACACTGAAAAATTAGGCTTTATAAAAAAGAAAGATATGCCTTTAGATGGTGGACATAGATGGATTACTCTAGTTTCAAAAGAAGCTCAAGATGGTCCTGAAATTTTATTGGAGCCAGGACCAAATCATTTTGAGCCTTGTAAAGTTTTTCAAGATGCTCTAATGGACGCTGGAATACCTTGGACACAATTTGATGTTGATAATGTTGACGAAGAATATGAGCGTTTATTAAATCTTGGTGTAGAATTTAGTGTAAAACCAACGATCATGGGAACGGCAAAATTTGCAGTTTTTAATGATACCTGTGGAAATAATATGCAGATTGTTGAAATGCTATAAAATCAATATAATGAAGAGAATTGTACTCATGCTTACAACAGCTATAATTACTTTTAGTTGCTCTAGCAATAAAACTAATGAAGAGGTAACTGTTTTAAAAACAGAGATTGATAGTTTAAAAACAGTAAACAAGAAGCTATCACAAAATCCAAAAGAACAAATCGCAACATTTTTAACATTTCAAGATAATAATGCTGAAAATGCTATGAATTTTTATGTTGATATTTTTGATAATTCAAAGATTGAAGATGTAATACGTTGGACAAAAGATGCTCCTGGCGAAGAAGGAAAAATTATGACAGCTAAATTTTATTTAAATGGGAGTTTATTTATGTGTAGTGATAGTCCTCCTATTCATAAATGGGATTTCTCACCAGCTGTTTCCAATTTTGTAGAATGCAAAAGCGAAGCTGAAATCGAACGGTTGTTTTCCAGATTGTCAGAAAATGGAAACATTACAATGCCTTTAAATAATTACGGATTCAGTAAAAAATTTGGTTGGGTAATTGATCAATATAATATTTCTTGGCAATTGAATTTAAATTAGCATCAACTCTACTAAACATTTCAATTATCTTTACGCTCTAATTTCTAATTATGCGCATAGATATTATTACTGTTTTACCAGAATTATTGAGGAGTCCGTTTGAAGCTTCTATATTAAAACGTGCTATCGAAGCTAATTTGGTAGAAGTACATTTTCATAATTTACGCGATTATACTTCAGATAATTATAAATCTGTAGATGATTATCAATTTGGTGGTGGCGCAGGAATGGTCATGATGATAGAACCTATTGATAAATGTATTTCAAAATTACAAGCAGAACGTAATTACGATGAGATAATTTACATGACACCAGATGGTGAGACTTTAAACCAAAGTATTGCTAACGAAATGTCCCTTAAAAAAAACATTATAATTCTTTGTGGTCATTATAAAGGTGTAGATCAACGTGTTCGTGATATGTTTATAACACGTGAAATCTCAATTGGAGATTACGTATTATCTGGTGGCGAGTTAGGAGCAGCTGTATTATGTGATGCTATTATTAGATTAGTCCCAGGAGTATTAGGTAATGAAACCTCTGCATTAACAGATAGCTTTCAAGATAATTTATTAGCACCTCCAATTTATACAAGACCACGAGACTATCAAGGACATAAAGTTCCTGAAATACTTCTTAGCGGTAACTTTCCAGAAATAGAAAAATGGCGTGAAGAACAAGCTCTTAAACGAACAGAAGAACGAAGACCAGATTTATTAGAAGACTAGCTATGCAACCACGTATAGAAATTGTAGACAAAAAATTACTTGTAGGCAACTCACAAGACATGTCTTTAGTAAACAATAAAACTTTTGAGTTATTTTCTGGTTTTATGCCAAACAGAAATAAAATATCTAAAGCTATTAGTAGCGCTATTTTTGAGGTAATGGAATATGACGATTTATATTTTAAAAACTTTAATCCCAATACATCATTTAAAAAATGGGCAACACTTGAAGTAACAGAAAGCAAAGTAATTCCTGAAAGTATGCAAACTCTAGTTATAGAAAAAGGATTGTATGTTGTGTTTCAATACAAAGGTTTACCTCAAGGCTTTGGTGAGTTAATGAGATATATTTTATCAGAATGGTTACCAAAATCTAATTATGAATTAGACAACAGACCTCATTTTAATATACTAGGTAACAAATACAAACATGACGATCCTAATTCTGAAGAGGAAGTATATATTCCGATTAAATTAAAATAATTTTAGTTTCGTGTTAAGGATTGAACAATTTGTTTAAGCTCTTTTTGTCTCCTTGAGCGCAGTCGAAAGGTTTAAGACATAAAAGCGAGTTGTGAAAGCCTGACCATTTTGTTGACTGAGGCTCTCGAAGGCATAAGAAATGTGAACACCAAAAAAAGCAATAAATATATTGCAGATTTACAATTAATACTTATTTTTGCACCCAATTTCGGGTTAACCTCTGGCGAGAATCGTGAATGTTGTGTCGAATAAACCATTTAATAAAACAAAAAAATGGAATCATTAGTAAAATTTGTGCAAGACGAATTTGTAACAAGAAAAGATTTCGCAGAGTTTAGTGCTGGAGATACTATTACAGTATACTACGAAATTAAAGAAGGAAATAAAACACGTACACAGTTTTTCAGAGGTGTTGTAATACAACGTAGAGGAACTGGAACTTCAGAAACTTTTACAATTAGAAAAATGTCTGGAACTATTGGTGTAGAGCGTATTTTCCCAGTAAATATGCCAGCTTTACAAAAGATTGAAGTTAACAAAAGAGGTAAAGTACGTCGTGCACGTATATTCTACTTTAGAGGTCTTACTGGTAAGAAAGCAAGAATCAAAGAAGTTAGAAAAAAGTAATAAACGGTTAATAACGTTTGAAAGCCCTGAATATTCAGGGCTTTTTTTATTAACAAAAGTTAATAACTCCAGTTCATAACTGGTTGATATCTAATGCTGTAAAAAATTTGCTTTTTTGAAATAGTCTCCTAAATTAGCAATACAATTAAACAACAACCTAGCGTTGGTTTCAAGTTAGAATTAATAAGAATTAGTGTTTAATTTATAAAGTAACGTTCTTTAATATAATTGTTTTTTGAGATTTTGAAGCAGAATGTGTATGCATTTGTAAAGCTGATAAATCATGAAGCTTTAAAAAGTAGTGTATGCGTAAGCAGACAGTAACTAGTGAGGTGGAAAGCTTGGACAAGTAGTGGAAACGAAAGAGAACACGAAAACGAAAAGGCAATGTTAGAGTAAGGCACTTAACGTGAAAGCGAAGAGCAGCAAGAAACAACATCAAGAAAAGCAATTAAACGAAACATTTTAGTAACAGGTCAATACATTTTGAAAGTTACAGTATTAAAATGTTTCTTTTGGAATAGAATTTCTTGAACCGAAAAGATTTGATGAAAATTCAAATTGAGTTAGTAGTAATACTAAATAGGTCACGAAAAACTATTGCAAAGAAAGCCATGTCAGAGTAGATTAAATTCTATAGTGATATGGCTTTTGTTTTTTATATCATATAGAATCTCTCAATTATTCCCAATATTATAAATATTCAATATATAAATATATAATTGAGTAAGTTGCTAATTTACTTGGTAAATTATCGTTAAAATTATCAGATTCGTAAAAGCAATTTCTATCCAAAATTCACTTCTATTAGCCATTAGAATTTTGTATATTCGCGTGACTAAAATTCTATGTAATCAAACTTAAAGTTATAGTTAAAAAAATACAGGAGTTTGAGACAGAATTCGGTATGTTAAAATCTCGATTATCGAGTAAAAATTAAGGATTAAACTCTTATTTTTCACAACTTCAATAAACAAAATACAAATATCATATGTCTAAAATAATTTATACTATTACTGACGAAGCACCAGCTTTAGCAACTCGTTCATTTTTGCCAATTGTTAAAGCCTTTGTAGAACCTTCAGGAATAGAGATAGATACAAAAGATATATCGTTAGCAGGAAGACTATTAGCAAATTTTCCAGATTTTTTAAAAGATGACCAAAAAGTAGAAGATGCTTTGGCTCAATTAGGAGATTTAGTAAAACGCCCTGAAGCTAATGTTATTAAATTACCAAATATTAGTGCATCTATCCCACAACTTAAAGCTGCTATTAAAGAGTTACAAGCAAAAGGATATGCGCTTCCAGATTATCCAGATGAGCCTGAAACTGCTGACGATAAATCTATAAAAGCGCGTTACGATAAAATTAAAGGAAGTGCCGTAAATCCAGTTTTACGTGAAGGGAATTCTGATCGTCGTGCTCCAAAAGCTGTAAAAAATTACGCAAAAAAGAATCCGCATTCTATGGGAGTTTGGAGTAGTGATTCTAAATCTCATGTAGCCACAATGTCTCATGGAGATTTTGCGCATAACGAACAATCTGTAACACTCCCAGAAGCAACTACTGTA
Source organism: Flavobacteriaceae bacterium NBU2973 (assembly GCA_026162565.1). Taxonomy (GTDB): domain Bacteria; phylum Bacteroidota; class Bacteroidia; order Flavobacteriales; family Flavobacteriaceae; genus JAOEIQ01. Next base: position 7,629 of record JAOEIQ010000010.1, on the reverse strand, counting down.
AAGATTCAACATACTGACTCAAACGGAAATATTACCATTTTAAAAGATGGTTTATCACTTTTAAAAGGGGAAATTATTGATGCTACAGTAATGAGTAAAAAAGCTTTATTAGAGTTTTTAGATGCTCAAGTAAAAGATGCTAATGACAAAGGAGTTTTGTTTTCATTACACATGAAGGCAACAATGATGAAGGTAAGTGATCCTATTATTTTTGGTCATGCAGTAAGAACCTATTTTAAAGATGTTTTCGCAAAACATGGAGAGACTTTTGAAAAAATTGGTGTGGATGTAAATAATGGTTTTGGAAACTTATTAAGTAATCTTGAAGAATTATCTGATGAGAAACGTCAAGAAATTCAGTTTGATATTATTCAAGCATTAGATAAAGGTCCAGATTTAGCAATGGTTAATAGTGATAAAGGTATTACTAATCTTCACGTACCAAGTGATGTAATTATTGACGCATCTATGCCTGCTATGATTCGTACTTCTGGAATGATGTGGAATAAAGATGGACAGTTACAAGAAACTAAAGCTGTAATTCCAGATAGTAGTTATGCTGGAATATATACAGCTACTTTCGATTTCTGTAAAAAGCATGGTGCATTCGATCCAGCTACAATGGGAACGGTTCCTAATGTTGGTTTAATGGCTCAAAAAGCTGAAGAATACGGATCGCATGATAAAACATTTGAAATCACTACCAACGGAACTGTATCAGTTATTGATGCAAATGGAAATACATTAACAAAACACACTGTTGAAACAGGAGATATTTGGCGAATGTGTCAAGTAAAAGATGCTCCTGTACAAGATTGGGTAAAATTGGCGATCACAAGAGCAAAAGCAACAGGATGGCCTGCTGTATTTTGGCTAAACGAAGATAGAGCTCACGATGCTGAATTAATTAAAAAAGTAAACACTTACTTAAAAGACCACGATACGTCTGGTTTAGACATTAGAATTTTATCACCAATAAAAGCGACTGAATTTACTTTAGAGCGCGTTAAAAATGGTGAAGATACTATCTCTGTAACTGGAAATGTATTACGTGATTATTTAACAGACCTCTTCCCTATTCTAGAATTAGGAACTTCTGCGAAAATGTTATCGATTGTACCATTAATGAATGGTGGTGGTTTATTTGAAACTGGAGCTGGAGGTTCTGCACCAAAACACGTGCAACAATTCGAAAAAGAAAACCATTTACGTTGGGATTCTCTAGGTGAATTTTTGGCATTAGCTGTATCACTAGATCATTATGCTGATGTTAATAATAATGAAAAAGCGCGAGTTATTGGTGAAGCATTAGATGAAGCAACAGAAAAACTATTGGCAAATAAAAAAGGCCCTTCTCGTAAAGTAAACGAATTAGATAATCGAGGAAGTCATTTTTATTTAGCAATGTATTGGGCAGAAGAATTAGCAAAACAAGATAAAGATGCTGAATTAAAAACACGTTTTACTGCTGTTGCTGAAGCTATGACGAATAATGAAGAAAAGATTGTTTCTGAATTAAACGATATTCAAGGACAACCAATGAATATTGGTGGTTATTATGAGCCAACAGATAATTTAGCTAATAAAGCCATGCGTCCAAACGAAACTTTAAATACTATTTTAGCTTCTATTAAATAAGCTAAAATCACATTAAAAATTTAAAAGACTGTCTTTTTTAGGCAGTCTTTTTTTGTTTAATTTTACAACTATGACTAAAGAAAATCTTCAAGCTTGCCACAATCGAATAATTCCTCACATTCACAATACACCAGTTTTGAGTTCTAGGCTTATAAACAGGATGGTTGGAGCTCAAGTTTATTATAAATGTGAAAATTTCCAACGAACTGGAGCCTATAAAATGCGAGGTGCTACTAATGCTATCATGGAATTATCTGAGGATCAAAAACAAAAAGGAGTCGTGACGCATTCCTCTGGTAACTTTGCTCAAGCATTATCTCTAGCGGCAAAAAGTTTAGGTGTTAAAGCAACTATCATAATGCCAACTAATTCTCCTCAAGTTAAAAAAAATGCAGTCGCTGAATATAAAGGACATATTATAGAATGCGAACCAACAATTGAAGCTCGTCAAGGTGCAGCTGATAAAATAGTAGAAGAAACTGGTGCTACTTTTATTCACCCTTCAAATGATAATACTGTTATTTTAGGGCAAGGCACGGCCTGTATGGAGCTATTAAAAGAACAACCAGACCTTGATACTGTATTTTGTCCAGTTGGTGGAGGTGGTTTAATTGCTGGCTCTGCACTAGCTGTAAATTATTTTGGAAACAAATGTGATATTTATGGTGGAGAACCTTTTGAAGCAGATGATGCTTATCGTTCATTAATTAGTGGCAAAATTGAGACCAACAAAACTGCCAATACTATAGCAGATGGTTTAAGAACTCAATTAGGCGACAAAAATTTCCCTTTAATAAAAAAATATGTAAAAGCTATTATTAGAGTAACTGAAGAAGATATAATTTCTGCTATGAGAATAGTATATGAACGCATGAAAATAATAATTGAACCATCTAGTGCTGTAGCTTTTGCTGCTGTATTGAAAGAAAAAGAATCATTTCAAAACAAAAAAATTGGTATTATTATTTCTGGAGGAAATGTAGATGTTAATAACCTTCCGTTTTAATAATTAATTAACTTTTAAAAGACTAAAAGCTTGTCGGTTGTTTCTTATTTTTGATAAATGATTGCTATAAAAAATAAGCTACTACTATTAATTATTCTTATCCAGACGGTAAGCTTTGCACAAGAGAAATTCACATTAAGCGGAACAATTTCTGAAGCTTCAAGTAATGAAACTTTAATAGGTGTAAATATTCTATTTCCGGAACAAAAAACGGGAACTACTACCAATGAATATGGTTTTTACTCAATAACTCTTGATAAAGGTACCTATAATATACAAGTGAGTTTTTTAGGTTTCAAGGATGTTATAAAAACAATTGAACTTACACAGAATATTAATCTCAATGTTGAATTAGAAGAAGCTACGGAAAATCTGGATGAAGTTATAATAACTCAAGATGTTGAAAAAATCAACATTAAGAAACCACAAATGAGTTTAAATGTACTCACATCAAAAACCATAAAACAAATTCCTGTTGTTTTGGGAGAAGCTGATGTTGTAAAAGCTATTACATTACTTCCAGGAGTTACTAATGCTGGTGAAGGTTCTTCAGGGTTCAACGTAAGAGGTGGAGCTGCAGATCAAAATTTAATTTTATTAGATGAAGCTACTGTATTTAATTCCTCTCATTTGTTCGGTTTGTTTTCGGTATTTAATCCTGATGCCATAAAAGATTTAAAATTATATAAAGGTGGTATTCCTGCTCGTTATGGCGGACGTGTATCTTCTGTTCTAGACATATATCAAAAAGAAGGGAATAGCAATGAGTTTCACATGAACGGTGGAATTGGTATTGTATCCAGTAGACTTCTAGCTGAAGGTCCTATAAAAAAAGAAAGAGGCTCTTTTTTATTTGGAGGACGAAGCTCATATGCACATTTATTTCTTCCGCTTTTTGATATAGACAATAAAGCCTATTTCTATGATCTAAATACTAAATTGAGTTATAAATTGAACGATAAAAACAATATTTATCTTTCTGGTTATTTTGGACGTGATGTATTTAGTATTTCTGACAGTTTTGAAAACACCTACGGAAACACAGTTTTAAACTTTAGATGGAATCATTTATTTTCAGATAAATTGTTTTCTAACTTATCACTAATCTATTCAGATTATTATTACGGCTTACAACTAGATTTTGTAGAGTTTGATTGGAATTCAGGTATTCAAAATTTCAATGTTAAATATGATTTAAAACATTATTTAACAGATACAATAAAATTACAATATGGTTTAAATAGTATCTATTACAGATTTAATCCAGGCGAAATAGAACCTTCTACTTCTACTTCAGGAATAAACCCTGAAAAATTAATTAATAAATATGCATTTGAAAATGCTATTTATATAGATGCTGAGCACAAGTTAACAGATAAACTGACAGCTTCTTATGGCTTAAGAGCTAGTTCCTTTTTACGATTAGGACAAGATGAATTAAATGTCTATCAAAATAACCAAGCAGTTGTATTTAATGAAGACTTTCAAATATATGAAAGAGCAGAACCTATTTCGACAGAAGCTTTTAATCGTAGTGATGTAATTAAGTCTTTCTTTAATTTAGAGCCTAGACTTGCTCTAGCGTATCAATTAAATGATATCTCCTCTGTTAAAGCTAGTTATAACCGTATGAGTCAGTATTTACACTTACTTTCTAATACTAGCTCACCTACTCCTCTAGATGTTTGGACACCAAGTGGAAAATATATAGAGCCACAATTACTAGATCAATTTGCAATTGGCTATTTCAAAAGTTTTAATAACAACGACTATTCATTAGAAGTAGAGAGTTTCTATAAAACCATTAAAAATAGAATAGATTATATTGATGGCGCTGATTTAATTGCAAATGATGCGATAGAACAGGTTATTTTAAATGGAAAAGCTAGAGCTTATGGTTTAGAGGTTTTATTAAAAAAGAATACTGGTAAGTTTAAAGGTTGGTTAGCTTATACCTTATCAAAATCTGAACAACAAACACAAGGAAGAACTCCAATTGAAACCGGAATTAATAATGGTGAATGGTATAATACACCTTTCGATAAAACTCATGATATATCATTAACTGGTAATTATGAACTAAACAAAAGATGGATCTTTAATGCAAATTTCCTCTTCCAAACTGGGCAACCAACTACTTTCCCTATTGGTCAATATGTATTTAATGGAATATCAATCCCTAATTACGGAAATAGAAATTCCACTAGATTACCGTCTTACAATAGATTAGATATTTCTACAACTTACACACCTAAATCAGATAAAAACAAAGCATGGAAAGGTTCTTGGGTTTTTGGTATTTACAACGTGTATAATAGAAGAAATGCTGCTTCAATTACATTTAGACAAGATAGAATGACAGGAGCTAATGAAGCTGTAAGATTATCCATTTTTGGTATTGTGCCATCCATATCATATAACTTTAAGTTTTAAAAAATGAAGCAGATACTTTACATATTACTAATCTTCTTTTGTTTCTCCTGCGAAGACCAAATAGATGTTGATTTAGAAACTGAAAATCCTAGACTTGTTATTGATGCCTCAATCAATTGGTTTAAAAATACATCTGGTAATGAACAAACGATAAAACTAACGCTTACAGCACCTTTTTTTAATACTGAAATTCCTCCAGCATCTGGAGCTGAAGTTTCAATAACTGATTCTAACAATAATACTTTTCAGTTTAATGAAGAAGGTACAACTGGAATTTATTCAACCAATAATTTTATTCCAGAAATTAACCAGGAATATAACCTAACAATTATATATAACGGAGAAACTTATATAGCTTCAGAAATATTAAAATCCGTTACCGAAGTAGATTTTATAGAACAAAATAACGATGGTGGATTTACAGGTGATGAAACAGAAATAAAAGCATTTTATACAGATCCTGAAAACGAAGAAAACTACTATTTTTTTGAATTCATTAGTGATATTCCTGAAATACCAGATTTAGAAGTCTACAATGATGAATTCACAAATGGTAATCAAATTTTTGCTTTTTACACAGAAGAAGATCTAGAATCAGGAGATATTTTGACCATAAGAAATTATGGGGTTTCAGAACGTTTTTATGAGTTTATGTTTATACTTTTACAGCAAGGCGGTGAAGAAGGTGGTGGTCCTTTTGAAACACAACCAGCTACAGTAAGAGGAAATTGTATTAATCAAACAAATCCAGATAATTACCCATTAGGATATTTTAGAGTTTCAGAAGCCAGCGAGTTTATTTATGAAGTAGAATAATACATTAACAAGAAAACTTGTATTTTTGAGTAATGGATTTTACAAAAACTACCGAGCAAGATTCCTTATACAATAATTTAGAGAAGATGTCAACTTCTGAATTATTGAAAAATATTAATACAGAAGATAAAACTGTTCCATTAGCAGTTGAAAAGGCACTTCCTCAAATTGAAAGTTTAATAGAACAAGTTGTTTCAAGATTACAATCTGGAGGTAGATTATTTTATTTAGGAGCTGGAACTAGTGGTAGATTAGGTATTGTTGATGCATCAGAATGCCCGCCAACTTTTGGTGTTTCTCATGATTTAGTAGTTGGCTTAATAGCAGGAGGAGATTCTGCAATTAGGAAAGCAGTAGAATTTGCCGAAGACTCAACAAATCAAGGTTGGATTGATCTTCAAGAGCACAATATTTATCAAAATGACATTGTAATTGGTATTGCTGCTTCAGGAACAACACCTTATGTAATTGGAGCTTTGGAACAATGCAATAAAAATAATATCATCACTGGTTGCATAACTTGCAATAAAAATAGTCCATTATCTCTAACTGCAAAGTTTCCAATAGAAGTAATTGTAGGGCCAGAATTTGTTACTGGAAGTTCAAGAATGAAAGCTGGTACAGCTCAAAAACTTGTATTAAATATGATTTCAACTACTACAATGATTAAGTTAGGTCGTGTAAAAGGAAATAAAATGGTTGATATGCAATTAAGTAACAATAAACTAGTAGATAGAGGTATTAAAATGCTAATCAAAGAATTAAATATTGAAAGAAGTATTGCAGAAAAACTATTAACTAAATACGGTAATGTTAGAACAGCTATAGCAAAATATCATGAAGCAAATTGAAAATAAAACAGATAGAGATTTATTAGTAAAAGGAATAAAAACGATGTTTCTAACTGCTTTTTTAATGTTTATCGGACCAACTCTTATTTATATAGCATTAAGCAATAAAGATAAATCTACTCATTTATTTATTCTTATTGTAGCCATTTTAATTTGTTTCCTAGCAGTATATTTTGGTTTTAAAGGAATTAAAACTATAATGGATAGTATGTTTAAAAAAAGTAAAAGTTAATTTTCTTCAACTACTTTTTTTGGTGTTGTTGGGTTATATCCAAAGTCCGAATCATTAACATTTATATTCAAACCATCTAATATATAATTAATAATAGCATAATGATGAATAGTATGACTATTAGCTTGAACTAATATAGCAGACATTGTATATTTTGTAGTTAATTTACCAAGACCTAGATCATCAATAACTTTTACTTCTTTCTCTAAATCATTAAAACTTTTTAGGCTATTGATAATTTTATCTAAATAATCATTTGCACAATAACAATCACATTCAACTAAAGGGTTTCTTCTTCTTTCGGTTAGATCAATAATACTATTACTTGCAGAAAAAATACATTCATAAAAATCAAGAATATGTCTTAAATGTGATCCTATTGATGAGTAATAAGGAGATACAGAAGCATCACTTAATTGCTCATTAGATAAAAAAGAAAGTAAAGATTTAGATTTTTGAAGTGTCTTTAAAGTAGACTCTATTAATAAATTCATGGAAACTAAATTAACTAAATAAATGGAATATAAAAATGATTCAACCATTTAGTCCAAAAAATAAAAAACACTTACAAAAAAGCGTGTATAAAAAAAGTCCTTACTATCAATGATAATAAGGACTTAAGAAAGGCGGCGACCTACTCTCCCACGATAGTA
>JAOEIQ010000009.1 GCA_026162565.1 Flavobacteriaceae bacterium NBU2973 | reverse complement strand
ACAAAGGCCAAAATATGCCTGCCGATGATTATTGGTTTTTTGTAACACTACAAGATGGTAGAACTTTTAAAAACCATTTTGCGCTTAAACGTTGATATATATGTTTCGCCAATCAAAACTTTTTTTATTGTTATTATTCTTAATACATGCTAATAAAGCTATCGGTCAAGACATAGAACTCTTTGAACAATTTAATGGACGTTTCGATTATATAGCTATTGGAAATACCATGAATTTAGAAGAAAATGAATCATCTAACAATGCAAATTGTAATATTTTAACAAGCTCATCTGCAAATTTAAACTTAAATCCAGGTCAGAATATAGCTGCTGCTTATTTATATTGGGCTGGATCAGGAGAGGTTGATACTAATGTCAATTTAAATGGTATAACTGTAGAGGCCACAAAAACCTTTAACACTAGTTCAACAATCGCAACAGAAACTTTTCTTTTTTTTGCGGCTTTTGCGGATGTAACATCCATTTTACAAACACAAGGTAATACAATGTATACAGTTTCTGATTTGATATTACCCACTCCTCTTACACTTTATTGTCAATTTGGAGTAAACTTTGCTGGTTGGTCAATTGTGATAATTTATGAAGATGACAGTTCACCTTTAAATCAACTTAATGTTTATGATGGTCTACAAAGAGTACCTGTCAACATTAGTATTACTTTAGATAGCCTAAATATAATTGATAACGAAGGTGCAAAAATAGGATTTTTAGCATGGGAAGGTGACTCCTCATTAGCCGTAAACGAACAATTAACTATCAACGGAAATGTTCTTGAAAACCTACCATTAAATCCCGCTAATAATGCGTTTAATGGCACTAATAGTTTTACTGGTCAAACAGACTTGTTTAATATGGATATCGATGTCTACGATATAGAAAATAACATTAATATTGGAGATACTTCTGCAATAATAGAGTTGACTTCTAACGTAGATATTGTATTAGTCAATAATATAGTTACAGTACTAAATAGCCAATTACCAGATGCAACACTATCTATTGATAATGTTTTAAATATATGTGCCAGTAATATTCTTACTGTTGATTTCACCATATATAACAATAATAGCACTGCCGAACTACCTGCACAAACTCCTGTATCGTTTTATATTGATAATCAATTAATAGGAACAACCGAAACCTTAAATACAATACCAATTAATGGATCAGAAACTAATACTATTGTGCTGACTATTCCTGAAACATTAATTGGAGAACTAAACTTAATTGCAGTAGTAGATGATGATGGTTCTGGAAATAGTTCTGTTACTGAAATAAATGAAAACAACAATACAGATACTTTAATAGTTTTTATAGAGGAACAACCTATAGCATCAGAAATTGAAAATTTGCTAGCCTGTGACGTGGGTTTTAATTCAGCAGAATTCAATTTAACTCAAAATCTTGATAACATAAGCTTTACTGATATCAATTTAGTTTCTTATTACAGTTCTATTGAAGATGTATTACTACAGACTAATGAAATTATTAACCCAGAAAGTTATAATACCTCTTTTAGTCCTCAAACAATATACATGAGAGTTGAAAATGATGATTGTTTTGATCTCTATACTTTTCAATTAATAGTTGAGAATTGTCCTCCAATTATTCCTGAAGGTTTTTCTCCCAATAACGATGGAAAAAATGATTGGTTTAATATACAAGGACTTTATAATATTTTTGAAAATCATAAGCTACTCATTTATAACAGATATGGCTCTCTAATATTTGAGGGAGATAACAATAATAAGTGGTATGGATTTGCTAATAAAGGTTTACCAACTCAAAACAAGTTAGTTCCTACAGGAACCTATTATTATGTTTTATATCTTAATGATAGTAACTATAAAACACAAACAGGTTGGGTATATCTTAACAGGTGATATTTTAATAATATTGCATTTTATCGATTATTTATTGTATTTCATCTATGTTTTATATATTTTAGCTTCCAACCCCTAAAATCTAGAAATGTTGAAGTTTCTGTTAATCAATAAATTAAAAAAAACAAAGAGTACATCTTGGTTTTTAAGCCTACTCATTTCAGTAGTTTGTTGTCAGTTTACTTACTCACAACAAATTACTGTTGATAACTCACAAACACCACAACAACTTATTGAAGATAATCTTGTACTAGGATGTGTTGAAGTTTCTAATATAGTCTCAAATATTAACGGAAGTGCAAATAACTTAACAAGCTTTGGATACTTTGAAAGAGCAAACTCTAATTTCCCTTTTGAAAATGGTATTCTTCTATCAACAGGAAGAGCAGAAGCTGCTGGAAATACAGTTAACACAAATGTATTAAATGATGGTAATACAACATGGGGAACTGACATGGATCTCGAAGCAGCTTTAGGTATAACCGAAACCTTAAATGCAACAACTATTGAGTTTGATTTTGTTTCAGTAGCTAATCAAATATCATTTAATTATATACTAGCTTCTGAAGAGTATATTAATGAGCAACCATGTACTTATTCTGATGGATTTGCCTTTTTAATTCGTGAAGCTGGTACAAGCAATCCCTATACGAATATTGCATTAATTCCAGGAACTAATACTCCTGTTAACACTACAACTATCCATGATGAAATAGTTGGATTTTGCCCGGCTGAAAATGAAGAATTTTTTGAAGGTTATAATGTTGGTGATACAAATTTTAATGGGCGAACTACAGTTTTAACTGCTAGTACTGCTATTCAACCAAATGTTGAATATCATATTAAATTAGTTATTGCTGATCAAGGTGATCAGTTTTATGATTCTGCTGTTTTTATTGAAGGTAATAGCTTTAATTCTAATGTAGATTTAGGTCCAGACATTACTACTTGTGCAACAAACACAACAATAAGTGCAGATATTCAAAATCCTTTAGCAACTTATGAATGGTTTAAAAATGATGTATTACTTACTGCTGAAAGTAATACATCCCTTTTTGTCACTGATTCTGGTGTTTATAGAGTTCTAATAACTATTCCAATCAATAATACCACTTGTACGATTGAAGATGAAATTAGTATTACTCTTGAATCTGAACAACCCTCAAATCCAATTTCAGATTTTGAACTTTGTGATGATCCAAGTAATGACGGAATAGAAACATTTAATCTTCCTAATAAAGACAGCGAGATTTTAAACGCAATAGCCTCTGGAAATTATAATATTACCTACCATCTTACTCAAGAAGGTGCTAATAATGGAGTTGGTTCAATAAATAACCCTATTCAAAATACAAATAATCCTCAAACTATATATGTAAGAGTTGAAGATATTGATAATGGTTGTCTGGCATTTTTAGATTTCAATCTGATAGTAAATCCACTTCCAGTAATAACTGATCCAACTCCTTTAGAAATTTGTGACGATTCCATTTCAGATGGTTTAACTAGTATCGATTTAAATAATAAAAATGATGAAATAACCAATGGAGATTCATCATTAATTGTGACCTATCATTTTTCAGCCCTTGACGCACAAACTGGTAATAATCCTATTCCCCAACCTTATACTAATACCAATCAAACAGAACAATTATTTGTAAGAGTTATTAATCCAAGTACTGGTTGTGCAAGTTTTACAACAATTGATGTATCTGTACTTAACACACCAGATATCGAGTCAGAAAATCTTACAATAAACGCTTGTGAGGGAGATGATGACGGATTTGCTATTTTTGACTTAACAGAAATTATTGACAATGTCTTAAATGGTTTAACTGGAGTAACTACTACATTTCATTTAACTCAAGAGGATGCTGAAACTGGTAATAACCCAATTGCCGATATCACAAATTTTCAGAATACAACACCAAACATTCAAACCATATTTATTAGAGTTGTTGACGATTCTACGGGATGTTTTTCAATAGCAACAATTACATTACATACCAACTTATTAATAACTGGTACAACAATTAGAGATTTTTTTATTTGTGATGACTCCTCTAATGATGGTATTGAAGATTTTAATTTAGAAAACATTGCAACCTTAATAATTAATGGACTTGTAGATGTATCTGTTGTTTTTTACGAAACTGAAGAGGACCAAACAAATCAACAAAATCCAATAGATCAAACAGTACCATATACTGTAAATAATAGTCCACAAGAAATATTTGTAACAATTATTGGCGCAGATTGTATACATGAGACTATGGTAAATCTGGTAATTAACGATGCTGTTGAAATACAAGCTCTTGATCCTGTTTTTTATTGTGATACAGATGATGATGGTTTTACTTCTATTGAGTTAGCAACATTTGATGCGGTTGTGAGTTCAGGAATAGCAAATCCAGTAGTAAGCTATTTTGAAACGCAAACTGATGCACAAAACAATGAAAATGTATTACCACCTTTTTATGCAAATTCTTCAAACCCTCAATCAGTATTCGTGAGAGTGAGTAACTCTCTAACCAATTGTTTTGATGTAAGTGAACTAATTATAAATGTTGTAGAAGCACCTACAGTAACTCAAGCAACTAATGAAGTAATTTGTGATGATGATCAAGATGGATTTTTCATTGTTAATCTCAATAATAAAATACCTGAAATTGTTTCAAATCCAGCTGGTTTAGTTATCACCTTTCATACTACATTAGATGATGCTAATTTAGATATGAATGCTGAAGCTGATCCTAATAATTTTAACGCAAATACACAAACAATCTATACTAGAGTAGAAAACCCGAACACAACGTGTTATGCAATTTCTTCATTTGAAATCATTGTAAACACAGAACCTGTCTTCCCCAACATAACTAATTTTGAAGGATGTGAAAATGATGGAAATCAGGTTGCCGATTTTATATTCAATGAAAAAGATGAGGAAATACTTAATGGGCAAACTGGAAAACAAGTGCTTTATTTTGAAACCCAAAATGATGCCCTAAACAGAACTAATATAATTGACAAAAATAACATCTATCAAAATACCTCTGCTCCACAAACAATATTTGTTAGAGTAGAAAACTTAACAGATGACTCTTGTTTTGGAGTGTCATCATTTGAATTAGAAGTAGGATCTATTCCTATTTTTAATGCGCCATTAAATTGGTTTGTGTGTGATGACATCTCTAACGATGGTGTTGAAGAATTTAACTTACAAGAAAAAATTGATGAAATAAGCTTAAATAGTCCGGAAAACTTAACTATAACTTTTTATAGCTCGTTATCAAATGCCGAAAATAGTATCGGAGAATTACCGCTAAATTATATTAATACCTCAAACCCTCAACAAATATATGCTCGAATAGAAAATGGCACTTTTTGCCATTCTATTGCCGAATTTGGTCTCAATATAGTTCAAGTTCCTATGGTTAATACAGCATCTTCTCAAGAGGCTTGTGATACAGATTTGGATGGTTTTGTGGAATTTGATCTTACAGTATCTGAATTTGAAATTTTAGATGTAAGAGACGATAATATTGAAATAAGCTATCATCCTTCATTGGAAGATGCAGAAGCTGATACAAATACTATTAGTTCTCCTGAAAATTATACCAACGTTTCAAATCCACAGACTGTTTATGTTAAAGTAAATAATGTAATCTCTAATTGTTTTGTTACAGTTCCTGTCGAGCTTATTGTAAACATACCTCCTACCATAAATAACACCTCATTTGAGGTTTGTGATAATGACACAAATACAATTAATTTAGACGAAGCTAGACCAAGTTTAATTGGAACCCAACAAGCAATTGCTACCACATATTTTGCTAATGCTACTGATGCTCAAAACAATCAAAATGCATTAGATGCAAACTATACTTACACTTCTGATATCACAACCATATTTGTTAGAGCAACAAATGTTACAACAAGTTGTTTTTCAACTTCATCATTTGTACTTCAAGTAAACCCAATTCCTACAACCAATTCTCTACTAGTAATTGAATTTTGTGATGACGATTTTGATCAAGAATTAGCGGTAAATCTTACTCAATTTAATTCAACAATTATAGGAAGTCAAGATGCATCTCAATTAACAGTAACTTATTATTTAGATGAAAATGACGCTATAAATAATGATAATGAAATTACAACTCCTGAAAATTTTATATCTATATCACAAACTATCTATGCAAGAATAACTAATAACCAGACGTCTTGTTTTAGCACTACAAGTTTTGATATTCAGATTAACAGAAAACCTTTTGTTGAAATCCCAGATCAAGTAGTATGTTTAGACAATTTACCTCTCATTGTCTCTGCTGAAACTGGTGAGCCAACAGACTCTTATAGCTGGTCAACAAATGAAAGTTCTGCTGAAATAGAAATTGTTGAAGTTGGTAACTATTCTGTAACCGTAACAACAGCTGAAGGTTGTACAACAACTGTTTCATTTACAGTTACGGAATCTGAACAAGCAACCATTGAATTTACCGAAACTGTAGACTTTTCAGATCCAAACAATATAACCGTAACTGTTAGCGGAATTGGTAACTATTTATATCAGCTTAACGATAACGAACCTCAAGCTTCTAATGTGTTTGTAAATGTTCCTCTTGGTCCAAACACCATATATATCATAGATTTAAATGGCTGTGCTTCTGCTACTAAAGAAGTGGTTATTATCGATGCTCCAAAATTTGTAACCCCAAATCAAGATGGCTATTTTGACACATGGCATATTACTGGTGTCGAACAATTGGTTGGTACCACAATTAATATTTTTGATAGGTATGGAAAGCAAATGGCATTTTTAAAGCATAATACAAGAGGTTGGGATGGTACATATAATGGTAAAAATATGCCTGCAACAGACTATTGGTTTGTAGCAGATGTGGTAACTAACACTAGAAGATTTCAAGTAAAAGGGCATTTTGCTTTGGTCAGATAAAATAAACCGGATTAACACATTTTTAGAAATTAAAAAGCTTTTGTTGCGTATCTTTGCAAGATAAAAGCTTACATGAAAAAGTGCCTCTTTCTATTAGTATTTTTATTTAGTTATTTAGGTTTTAGCCAAAATATAACTGTAGACAGTCAAACTTTCACTCCGCAACAATTAATAGAAGATATTTTAATTGATAGTGATTGTATTGCTGATGTTATTGTAACCAATGTGGTTGGTGGCGACTTTAACAATACAGATCAAAGCTATGGTTTTTTTGATGCTACAGGTACTACGTTTCCTTTTCAAAGTGGTATTGTATTAAGTACTGGAAGACTAAATAATGTTCCGGGTCCTAATACATCGTTAAGTGACGATGACGCTCCAAACTGGAATGGAGATAGTGATCTTGAAGAGGTACTAAACGAGAGTAATACATTTAACGCGACCATTCTAGAATTCGATTTTACAGCAATAGCTCAACAAGTAAGTTTTAAATATTTATTTGCTTCAGAAGAATACCAAGAAGGTAATTCAAATACCTGTGAATTTTCAGATTTATTTGGCTTTTTAATTAGACCAATTAATGAACAACAATATGAGAATATTGCACTAGTTCCAAATACTCAAACGCCTGTTAAAGTCACAACTGTTCATTCTGGAATTCCTGGAGCTTGCGATCCAATTAACGAAACCTATTTTGGTAGTTGGAATGGCGCAAATGTCCCTATCAATTTTAATGGTCAGACTACTGTTTTAACAGCTACAGCTAACACGATACCTAACGAACGCTACCATGTTAAATTAGTAATAGCAGACGAGCAAAACTTCAGATTTGATTCTGCTGTTTTTTTAGAAGCAGGAAGCTTTGAATTAAGCGTGGATTTAGGTCCAGATAGATTATTAGCGACTGAAAATCCTATTTGTGAAAATGGTTCTCTAGATTTAAATGCTTTTCAATCTGGTAATACAACCTACAAATGGTTTAAGGATTCTATAGAGCAAACTTCTGAAACAAATGCTATATATGAAGTAACTGAAGCTGGTACTTATACTGTTGAAGCAACTTTAGATAATAACTGTGTGGCTTTTGGTGAAATTATAGTGGAGTATTCAGAAAATCCAATAGTTCAAAATGCAACTTTAATTGCATGTGATGAAAATCAAGATGGTTTAACTGTATACAATTTGTTTGATATTGAATCGCAAGTAACTAACAATGACTCCAGTATTTTTATAACCAGTTTCCATGAAACTGAAATTAATGCTCAAAACAATTTAGATCCTATAACTACTCCTACTTTTTATGAAAACACACTCCCTTTCCAGCGTGTGTATGCAAGAGTAGCTAATCAGTTTCAATGTGTTTCAATAGCAGAGATAACTTTAGAGGTTTCTACAAATACGATTAGTATTCCAGATTTTGAAGTTTGCGATGATGATCCTGTGGATGGCTTTACAAGTTTCAATCTTTCTGAATTAAGAGCAACAATAGAACCTCTGGTTCCAGCTGGTTCAACAATTTCATTTTTTGAAACTACTGACGATTCATTTGCAGATACTAATGAGTTAAATAACAATTATATAAATACAATTGCTAATGAAACTAGTATTTATGCTCGTGTTACAACTCAAGATGGTCAATGTTATGCATTGGAAGATGTTACCTTAAAAGTAAAAACAACTCCTACTCTATTGGAGGACGAAGAAGTTTTATACTGCCTAAATAGCTTTCCAGAAACGATAAGGCTACAAGGTGGTGTTATAAATGACTTACCTAGTAATTATTATTATCAATGGTTTAAAGATGGTGTTGATACAACTGTAGACACCTCATTTATTGATATTAATGAGGCTGGAACGTATACAGTTATTGTTACAGATCCAAATGATTGCTCTGCTTCAAGAGAGATTGTAGTAGTGCCATCGGATATTGCCACTATTGATGATATAGTGATATCTCAAGGAAGTTTCAACAACAATACTATTACTATTCTAACTTCTGGAGATGGTATTTATGAATATAAGCTAGATAATGGCAATTATCAAGATTCTAATACTTTTGAAGGTGTATCAGCTGGCTTCCATACCATATACATTAGAGACATTAAAAATAATTGTGGTATTGTAGAAGATATCATTTCTGTTTTTGGTACACCAAATTATTTTACGCCTAATGGCGATAATATACATGAAACGTGGAGACCTGTTGGTTTAACCGAAGAAAATTCTACTATTAAATATGTACAAATATTTGATCGCTTTGGTAAATTATTAGCCAATTTCAATCCTTTAAACACAGCATGGAATGGAACACTTGGAGGTGAAAATTTACCTGCCGATGATTACTGGTATATCATTAGCTTTAATAATGGTAAACAACTGACTGGACATTTTGCTCTGGTTAGGTAATTGAATTACATTTACACTATGCAATTTAAATTAGAGTCAGAATTTAAACCAACAGGAGATCAACCTCAAGCTATCAAGCAATTAGTTGATGGTATACGCTCTAATGAAAAATACCAAACTTTACTTGGAGTAACTGGTTCTGGTAAAACATTTACAATAGCTAATGTGGTTAAAGATGTACAACGGCCTACTCTTGTTTTAGCGCACAACAAAACACTAGCAGCCCAATTGTATAGTGAGTTTAAACAGTTTTTCCCAGACAATGCTGTTGAGTATTTTGTGTCCTATTACGATTATTATCAACCGGAAGCCTATATTCCAGTTTCTGGTGTGTATATAGAAAAAGATCTCTCTATTAACGAGGAGATTGAAAAAATGCGATTAAGCACAACCTCTTCTCTACTGTCTGGTAGACGTGATGTTATTGTGGTTGCTTCCGTTTCTTGTTTATATGGTATTGGTAATCCTGTAGAGTTTCAAAAAAATGTCATCTCTATTAAACGTGATCAAGTTATCTCCAGAACACAATTATTACACAATTTGGTTCAAAGTTTATATTCTCGAACAGAAGCAGAGTTTCATCATGGTAATTTTAGAATAAAAGGAGATACATTAGATATTTTTCCGAGTTACGCGGATAATGCCTTTAGAATTCACTTTTTTGGAGATGAAATCGAAGAGATTGAAGCGTTTAATATTCAAACTAATGAGGTTATTGAGAAATATGATCGATTGAATATTTATCCAGCCAATATGTTTGTGACTTCACCTGATGTGTTACAAAATGCGATTAAAGATATTCAAGATGATCTTGTAAAACAGCATGATTATTTTAAAGAAATAGGAAAGCATCTCGAAGCTAAACGACTAAAAGAACGTACAGAGTTTGATTTAGAAATGATCCGAGAACTAGGATACTGTTCTGGTATAGAAAATTATTCGAGATATCTAGATGGCAGACAACCTGGAACACGACCTTTCTGTTTATTAGATTATTTTCCAGATGATTTTTTAATGGTTGTTGATGAAAGTCACGTAACTATTTCGCAAGTTCATGCCATGTATGGAGGAGACAGGAGCAGAAAAGAAAATTTGGTTGAATATGGTTTTAGATTACCTGCAGCAATGGATAATCGTCCCTTAAAATTTGAGGAGTTTGAAGCACTTCAAAATCAGGTAATATATGTAAGTGCAACTCCTGCAGATTATGAATTAGAAAAAACAGATGGTGTTTATATAGAACAAGTAATTAGACCAACTGGTTTGTTGGATCCAATTATTGAAGTGAGACCAAGTCTCAATCAGATTGATGATTTAATAGAAGAAATTCAACAGCGCATTGAAAAAGATGAGCGCACACTTGTTACTACGCTTACCAAACGTATGGCAGAAGAGCTAACTAAATATCTGGATCGTATTCAAATTCGTTGTCGTTACATACATAGTGATGTCGATACTTTAGAGCGTGTTGAAATTATGCAGGATTTGCGAAAAGGATTATTTGATGTACTAGTTGGTGTAAATTTATTACGTGAAGGTTTAGATTTACCTGAAGTATCGTTGGTTGCAATACTAGATGCAGATAAAGAAGGATTCCTTCGTTCTACCAGATCGCTCACACAAACTGTAGGAAGAGCAGCAAGAAACCTTAACGGTAAAGCAATTATGTATGCCGATAAGATTACTAAAAGCATGCAAAAAACGATAGATGAAACAACCTACAGACGAGAAAAACAAATAGCTTATAACACAGAAAACAATATTAAACCTCAAGCTTTAAACAAAAGTTTAGATAATGCTTTATCAAAAAATTCTGTTAGTACGTATAGTTATGAATTAGAAGCATTAAAAGCTGCAGAACCTGAAAGTGAGTATCTCTCAAAATCTCAATTAGAGAAAAAAATTAGAGAGAATAGAAAGCATATGGAACATGCAGCCAAAAATCTAGATTTTATGGAAGCGGCAAAATTTAGAGATAAAATAAAAGGTTATCAAGAAAAACTCGATAACCTTAAATAGTTAATTTAATTAATTGAGGGAAAATACTTTAGTTATATTGTACTTTAAAAATATCTATTAATACTCCTGGAGGGACAATCTTATTTGGAAAACTCTCCATTAAATCTAATACTCTATTAATACTTTCATGACTTAAACCCATTCGCAAGCCAAAATTATGCAAGCGTACAATTTCTTTTTTACTAACATTACTATCCACATTCATAAGTAAAACTAATCGATGAAATTGCACAATTCGCTCACTATGAGACTTTAAATGTATATGAGTAACAGGGTTATCTAACAAATAATCAAAATCCTCACGGGAAATTTCTAATTGTTTGGCAACACCTAATAAAAATTGGTATTCTATAGATTTTAGGGAATCATCTATTCTTGCAAAGGCAATCATTTCAGAAAGTAGGCTTAATTTTTCAGCTCTATTTTTCATCACAGGGAGGATTAATTAATTTAGTAATTTAAAATTAAGAAGAAGTATTATGTTGTTATCCTCTATAAATAGTAGCTTATCGAAAAAAAAAGTGTTGTTTATCGTAATTTTCTTACGCTTTCTCAAATATTTTTTATAACACTCTGATTTTAAGACTTTTAAAATACACATGCATTTCATCGATAAATGCTTTAAAAGAAAATGAATATTTAGGTATTTCCGCTTGTTTTAAGACGCATTTATAACTACTTTTCAAAAAAACTACTGATGACCAATAATGATATTTTTAAAAAATTACGTGTTGCCTTACAATTACGTGATGATGAAATTGTAAAAATATTAGAACTTGTGGATTTTAGAATTACAAAAAGTGAGCTTGGTGCCTTTTTTAGAAAAGAAGGACACCCTAAATATGTGGAATGTGGTGATCAAATTTTACGAAATTTCTTAAACGGATTAGTAATACATTTAAGAGGTCCAAAGCCACAAAAAAAAGCTCTCAAAAAATGAGAGCTCTTCTAGACTAATTCAAATAAATTATTAATTGTCTTCCGGTTTAATTATTACCGGAACAACATAAGTTTTTTCAGCCACCTTCTCAGATAGCTTATTGTAGTTTAATCTACTCTTAATATAGTTAACTACTTGCTCGCTTTCTGAATCTACCGATAGTACTACCATTTCGTTGTTTTTGTTAATAGCAAGTCTAACATCTGCTATAAGTTCTTTGGTAACTTCAAAATTTGGATTTTTTAATAAGTTACTAACTTCTTCTGTGATAATGGTTTTTACAGCTTCTTTTACTGGTTCTGTACTTGCTGAAAGCACACTACTAGTTGCTATTACAACAGCTAATACGATTGTTTTGATTTTTTTACTCACTACACTAAATCTGTTTTGGTGTTCGTGAAAATTCTCCGAATTTTTCATGATTGTTCGTTTTTAAAATTGATTAAACTTGATTGATACTTAATAGACTATTAGTTTTAAAAAATGTTACAGGTTTTTTTAATGTTAACTCTTATTTAACGTTACTTAATACTTCGTTAACACATTGATTATATGAAAAATGAACATTATAAAACAAAAAAAGAGCAGCTATAATTGCTACTCTTTTAATTACTCTACATCTAGTAGAAAATAATATATCTGATTTAATTTTTAATAAATTCCTTCGTCAATAAACCTTTATCTGTTGATATTGAGATCATATAAAAACCCGATTGTAATTGACTAGTATTAATAGTATCTACAATATCTTTTTTATTCAAAACGGTTCTACCATTAATATCAGTTATGGTAATTGATTGTATAGATACAGAATTATCGAGTTGAATATGTAAATAATCATTTACTGGATTAGGATATAATTTGATAGTATTATTTTGTGATGCAGTTTCATCTGTGGACAATGTATTGGTGACTAAACCTTCTCTTGTAGAAAAACCTTCATTAATATCTAAACCAGGTACACTTATTACGCCATCATTTGTTCTAAAAGCTAATGAGCCATCAGAATCTTTGTAATAGTAATACGATGTAATAACAGCAGTACCAGGAAATACGAATGCTATTGTAAATGATATAGTTTGAGTCGTAACAATTCTAGTTACATTTCCATTGTAAGAACCTAAACCTACTACATCAAAACTCAAATTACCATGAGCATCTACAGTGGTATTTATTGTACCTGTATAATTAGCGGTTTGTCCTTGGGCAAAAATAGTACCAGCGATATTATCTGTGTTAGTAGGCGAACCAAAAGTTAGAGGATAGGTTCCTATTTCAGCATTATCAGTATTATAATCTAAAGTAAATTCTGGATTACTTGCTCCAGTTAATGATAAGGTTGAACCAGACAAAGCATGGAATACTTGATTGGTATTCATTCCAGTATCAGTAATTGTTAAAACTTGTGTTGTTCCGGGATAAGAAGATAACTCTACTGCCGTTGGCGCTGCAAAAGTATCTGTATTGGTATCTGTTTGTGTTAACCCAGAAAAATTCCAGGTTGCATTTGCTCCTGTTGGCGAATTATCAACTGTACCAGTTACTAATGCATACTCTGATAAAGCATCACCAAAATAGTCGTTAATTGGTGCTTGAGCATTTGATAAAAAGGAAATAATAATAAAAGAAAGTAGTAATTGTTTTTTCATGAATAGTGGATTTGATTGTTTCTGTAAAATAACAAAAAAGACTTCTTCGAACCTAAAAATTATCCATAAAAAAAACCTGTAAAACATTAAATTTCACAGGTTTATATTTTAGTATTTGATATTTTGTTATGCTAAAACTGACTGAACTTTATCGGCAGCTTCTTGAAACTCTGTAGCACTCATTACATCTAGTCCAGAATTATCAATTAACTCCTTAGCGATATCTGCATTGGTTCCCTGTAAACGAACAATAATCGGTACATTGATAGTTCCCATATTCTTGTAAGCATCAATCACACCTTGTGCAACACGATCACAACGAACAATACCACCAAAAATGTTTATTAAAATTGCTTTTACAGCAGGATCTTTTAAAATAATTTTAAAAGCAGCTTCTACTCTAGCAGCATCTGCTGTACCTCCAACATCTAAAAAGTTTGCTGGCTCACCACCTGCTTGCTTAATTAAATCCATTGTTGCCATTGCTAATCCAGCTCCATTAACCATACAACCAACATTACCATCAAGGTCAACATAATTTAATCCTAACTCACCTGCTTCAACCTCAATCGGATTTTCTTCACGTAAATCTCTTAAAGCCGCTAAATCTTTATGTCTGAATAAGGCATTATCATCTAGAGATACTTTAGCGTCTACAGCCATTATTTTGTCATCACTAGTTTTTAAAACTGGATTAATTTCGAATAAAGAAGAATCAGACTTTACATAAGCAGTATATAAAGAAGTCACAAACTTGGTCATATCTTTAAAAGCAGCTCCAGATAATCCTAAATTAAATGCTATTTTACGAGCTTGAAATGGTAAGATTCCAGTTGCTGGATCAATTTCTTCAGTAAATATTAAGTGAGGAGTCTCTTCTGCAACTGTTTCAATATCCATTCCACCTTCAGTAGAATACATAATCATGTTACGACCATTAGATCTGTTTAATAAAACAGACATGTAATACTCTTCTGGTTCAGAATCTCCAGGATAATAAACATCTTCAGCAACTAATACTTGATGAACACGTTTACCTTCAGCAGAAGTTTGAGGTGTTACCAAATCCATTCCAATAATTTGACCAGCAAGTGTTTTAACATCATCTAAACTTTTTGCAAGTTTAACACCTCCACCTTTACCGCGACCTCCAGCATGAACTTGAGCTTTAATAACATGCCAACCTGTTCCAGTTTCTTCTGTTAATTTTTTAGCTGCATCTACTGCTTCATCAGCTGTTTGAGCTACTATTCCACGTTGAATACGTACGCCAAAACTGCTTAATAATTCTTTTCCTTGATATTCGTGTAAATTCATTGTATATCTAAAATTTATTGCAGCACAAAAGTAACTATACTAATGCTTTTTACCAATAGTTTTTAATATAGATTTTACACGCATTCTTTTAAGCCTTTAATTACAGAAAATGCTTTATCTACTAGATGATCTTCTACTACTATTGTAAACTCATTAGTGGTAGAAACAACTTCATATAAATTAATCTTCTCCCAAGCCAATCGCTTAAAAATTTGATAATACAAACCCGTTATCTTAGAGTTACCTTTTGGTAAGTGTATGCTAATAGCTGATAGTTTATCTTGTGAATCAATGAGTACTTCATTTATAAAATTCATTGAAACTGTATGACTTTCTGAAGATGAAATAATAATATTACTCTCAAATAATCCTCGAGTAAAAGCATAAAAAATTTGATTGTTATTACTAATCGTCTTTAAAACTTGTGATTGATTTTTAAATAAACTGGTTGAATTTTGAAATGTAAAATCACTTAAATTAGATCGTACAGTAATATCTCCTAAATTATTAAAAACTGCTTTTAATTGTTTAGAATTCTCAACATGTATGGGTTGTTGATAACGCCTTAATGCCATCATAATAGCTCCATCTTTAACTGGTTTTCTTAACATGCCTGAAATAGGTTTGTTCAAATCTTTAGCTAAAGCTGAAAAATTAATAATTTGTCGAGATAAACCCTCTTCAAGAAAAGGACTAGATACAATAATTTTTTCTACGCAAGAAGCAATTGTTTTCATTTGTTAATTATTTAACATTTTGTGTAAAAATAGCAATATTTCTGTATTTTTATGTTTTAAGTACCCAATTAATATAATTTTGCAAATTGAATTATAAATAGAACAATGAATAACAATACCTTATTACAAATAGCAAATGACTTTGGTAGTCCAGTATATGTCTATAACTCCGAAATTATCGCATCTCAATACAAACGATTAACGTCTGCATTTAGTAAGGTAGAAAACTTAAAGATTAATTACGCAGTAAAAGCCTTATCTAACATTTCTGTTTTAAAATTACTAAACAGCTTGGGTTCTGGAGCAGATACTGTTTCTATTCAAGAAGTGCAACTGGCTTTAAAAGCAGGATTTAAACCAGAACATATTATTTATACTCCAAATGGCGTGTCGCTTCAAGAAATTGAAGAAGCCTCTGAACTAGGTGTACAAATCAATATAGATAATTTATCAATACTTGAGCAATTTGGCACAAAACACCCACAAGTTCCAGTATGTATTCGTATTAATCCACATGTTATGGCTGGAGGAAACACTAATATTTCTGTTGGACATATTGATAGTAAGTTTGGAATTAGCATTCATCAAATTCCTCATATAATTAGAATTGTGGAAAACACCAATATGACTATCAATGGTATACATATGCACACAGGAAGTGATATTTTAGATATCGATGTGTTTTTATATGCTAGCGAAATACTTTTTGAAGCAGCAAAGAATTTTAGTCATTTAGAATTTATTGATTTTGGTTCTGGATTTAAAGTCCCTTATAAAGAAGGTGATATTGAAACCAATATTGAAGAGCTTGGTAATAAGTTAAGCAAACGTTTTAATACGTTTTGTAAAGAGTATGGTAAACCGTTAACTCTCGCTTTCGAACCAGGTAAGTTTTTAGTGAGTCAATCTGGTTATTTTCTAGCGAAAGTAAATGTTGTAAAACAAACTACATCAACGGTTTTTGCCCAAATTGATTCTGGTTTCAACCATTTAATAAGACCAATGTTATATGGTTCTCAACATGAAATTATTAATATATCTAATCCTAAAGGTCGTGAACGTTTTTATTCTGTAGTAGGTTATATTTGTGAGACTGATACTTTTGCGAATAACAGACGTATTAATGAAATAAGAGAAGGTGATATTTTGGCTTTTAAAAATGCTGGTGCTTATTGTTTTACCATGGCAAGCAATTATAACTCTCGTTTCAGACCAGCTGAAGTATTATGGCATAATAAAAAAGCGCACCTAATTAGAAAGCATGAAACATTTGATGACATTATAAAAAATCAAATTGAAATAACACTATAAAGCAAGAGGCATGAGATTTAATTTCATGCTTTTTATATCTTTATGCTATGCGTAATTATATATTTTTAATTTGTATTGTTTTAGTGTTTAGTTGTAAAAAAGAAAACACAGATAATCCTCTACTTAAATCTCTTAAATCTGATCATCCAGCAATTAAAACTGTCATGGATAATTTAGAGAATCATGAAGTGCAAATTCAACTTACAGATGTAAAGTCTGACACAACCTATAAATTTCAAGTAGATGCTAATAACTACTTTTATCCAGCGAGCACAGTCAAATTCCCAATTGCATTGTTAGCATTAGAAAAAGTGAATACATTTGATTCTATTACAAGTGATACGCCTTTTCTTATTGAAGGCGATTCAATTTACACAAGCATAAGAGAGTGCGTTACAAAAATTTTTGCTGTTAGCGATAATAAAGCCTACAACAACTTATATGAATTTTTAGGCAGAGATTATATCAATAAAAAACTCATTGAAAAAGGATTTAATACTGTACAAATATCTCATCGTTTATCAATAGCAGACGCCAGTAATCCGAGAACAAAATCTATTACTTTTAAAATAAACGATTCGACTTTTATAAAACAGGAAAGCATTTTAGATTCTGAAATTAAAGCACTGGAGCTAAATAGAATAAAAAAAGGAATAGGCTATTTTAAGGATGGTGATTTAGTAAATGAACCTATGAATTTTTCTAAAAAAAACTATCTCCCAATATCATCGCTTCATGACATGATGAAGCGTATTCAATTTCCAAACAATTATGATAACAAAGAACAGTTTAACCTAAATGAAAAGGACTATAAATTTCTTTTAAGTACCATGAAAATAGTACCAAGAGAAGTAGGTTATAATGAAGCTGACTATTATGATGGTTATGTAAAATTCTTCATGTTAGGTGATTCAAAAAAGCGAATTCCAGATAATCTAGAAGTATCCAATAAAGTTGGTTATGCTTATGGTTACCTTACAGATTGCGCTTATATTGAAGATACAAAACATCATATTTCGTTCTTTTTAACAGCAACAATTCATGTAAATAAAGATGGTATATTTAATGATGATGTTTATGAGTATCAAGATATTGGCATCCCTTTTTTAGCAGAGTTGGGCAGGCAGATTCATGCTTATTATCTTGAGAAAGACAAAGCTTATTTTTCATCATTAAAATTTTAAGTATCTTTAAAGAATTGCCTCAAGTCCATTGAAACTTACTGAATACTAAAGAAAAACAATGGCTTTAACAAAATCTACCAGAATACAATCTATAGACATTTTAAGAGGTCTAGTCATGGTAATCATGGCTTTAGATCATGTTCGCGATTATTACCATATTAACGCTTTTGCAGGTAATTTTCCTGAAAACATGGAGACTACTAACCTCTTTTTGTTTGGTACACGCTTCATCACACATTATTGCGCACCAGTTTTTGTGTTTCTAGCCGGAACTTCAGCCTATTTATATGGTCAAAATAAAACCAAATATCAGGTATCAAAATTTTTAATAACGCGAGGTTTATGGTTAGTATTTGTAGAAATAGCCATAAATAACACCTTATGGTGGTTTGATCCGAAATTTGAATTTTTCAACCTACAAGTTATTTGGGCAATTGGCTTTTGTATGATTATTTTAGGGTTACTTATTTATGTACCTAAACGCATTATTCTAGTTCTTGGTCTTCTCATTGTTTTTGGACATAACCTTTTGGATAGTATGACAACAACAGGACAAAATTTTATTGATTTACTATGGTACTTTACACACCAATCGACTATGGTTATTATTAGTGGTAAAATGATTTCTTTTCAATATCCAATATTACCTTGGATTGGTGTTATGAGTTTAGGCTATGTATTTGGAGAATTCTATAAAAAAGGAAGCTCTCTCGAGCAACGTAAAAAATGGCTCTTAAGAATAGGTATTATCTGTTTAGTTTTATTCTTTTTGTTAAGAGGATTTAATTTATATGGCGATATGCTTCCATGGGAAACTTATGAAACAACGGAAAAGACTATTATTTCATTTTTTAACGTTAGTAAATACCCTCCCTCATTATTATTTTTACTTATAACATTAGGACCAGCATTTTTGTTTTTAATAGCTATTGAAAAAACACAAAATAAGTTTACAGATTTTTTATTAGTATTTGGTCGTGTTCCATTTTTCTATTACATCTTACACGTATTTATAATTCATATAGGAGCTATAATAGGCTTACTAATAACTGGAAAAGATTGGAAACTCATGATAATAGATAATACGACGTTTCGTAATAATGAACTTCTAGGTTATGGCTATTCATTATTAACAGTATACTTGGTATGGATTGGCGTTACACTTCTACTCTACCCAATTTGCAGACGTTACATGACCTACAAAGCTACAAATAAAGATAAATGGTGGTTAAGTTATTTGTAACATATTACTATATTTATATACATATAAACATAACCAACCTCTTTCTACTCTAGCACAATGCCTACCGTTAAACCAATACATCATGGGATTATTTTGGGACCTCATCCAACAAAGTGAATTAGAAGAACAAAAAGACAAAGCTGAATCTCTAGAAGAGCGCATTTCTCAATTAGAAAACGAATTAGAAAAAACGAAAGCTTTATTGTTAAAAACATTAAAGTTATTAGAGCAACGTTCTGGTACAGATATTAACGACGATGGTAAAATCGGTTAATTAATTTTTAAAATTTATGGATACAAAAACCATTATTTACCTAGTTGCAGCTGCTTTAATTTTTAGAGTTATTATTAAAGTTATTTCTAGATATTTAAAAGATAGAAACTCTGAAAATGATTAAATTCTTTAGACATATTCGTCGTTCGCTAATCAAAGAAAATCAAATGGGAAAATACTTTAAATACGCTATTGGCGAGATTATATTGGTAGTTATTGGAATCTTAATAGCGCTGCAGATTAATAATTGGAATGAACAGCGTAAGACGAGAAATATTGAGGCAAAACTTATTTCAGAATTATTGGAGGATGTCAAAAACGATTCAAACTTTTATCAGTCAAGGCTTAAATTTTTTGACAGCCAAATTAAATCATACCAAACCTTAAAGGAACTTTGTAACGAACAATTAAAAGTTAATGATTCCATTATTTTCACAGATGAATCTATTCCGTTTTCACAAGCGGCTAATGAATCTATGGTTATAAATAACAAAGATGATTATAACAAGATTACAAACACTGGTGTAAAAAAAGCACTTAGAGATTACACGTTGAGTTACAGCTACGCTGAAATAGGAATCCAACAACATTTTAACCTAATTCAAGAAGAATTTATACATCTTTCAAAAACCTACAATTTAGCGATGCCTTATAATGTAAATAACGTAAATATTGATGTGTTTTCAAAAATCTGTGACAATCCTAAGATCGCTGGCACACTACATCTCTGCCAAGAATATTCAGAAAACGCTAAAGACCAGACAGAACGATTTATTAAGAGTAATCAAAACTTAATCAAGGCATGTGAATCTTATTTAAATGATTAAATTCTTCAGACATATTCGTAAATCACTAATTGAACAGAACAAAATGAGCAAATACTTTAAATACGCCATTGGCGAAATCATTCTTGTTGTCATTGGTATTTTGATCGCACTTCAGGTTAATAATTGGAACGAAAAACGCGTGAAGCTTAATAATGAAACAAACCTTATTACCTCAATCGTTGAGGAGGTAAAAGCGTTCAAAATAAATTTAAGCAGCGATTTAAAAACAAACAACGAGATTTTAAATAATATATCGCTTTATTTAGATGACCAATTACCAGAAACTGATAAAGAATCTTCCGCATTATTATACTTATCGGCACACAACAATATCTATGTAGATTTACCCTTAATTCTGTCTGTATTAGAAAATAATGAGACCTCACCAATATCAGACACCCATTTATTAAAACTTTTAAGAGAATTAAATTCATTGAGAACAAAAATGAGTATTAGTGAGACGTTTCTTGATGACTTTTGGAATTCGAATATGAGTGCGTTTTTAATTCGAAAGAAATTTGCATTTTCAGTAGTCGACAAGGTAATACGAAAAAAGGTATCTAAAGACATCAATTACAGAGCACTTTATGATGACGAAGACTATAAAAACTTATTATCTATAAAATGGATATTACACAATACTTGGGTTTCTGATCAGAAAAAAACGTTGAATCAATTAAACAACATTCTTAATTATCTAGAAACGAACTCAAACTAAATACATGATTAAATTCTTTAGACATAAAAACAACTGTCATTGCGAGCCTACCTTGTCGGTAGACAGGCAAAATGAAATGCTGCGTGGCAATATTTTTAATTGAAATAATAAAACAACAGATTACCACGACTTTTTTCAAAAGTCTCGTAATGACAATTAAAATGATAAAATTCTTTAGATATACTGAGACCCTTAATTAAACAGAACAAAACAATAAGCCTTTAGCTCAAATTCAACTGCGCATTTTTGGAATTTTATAATCGTTAAATTGGATATAAAGTTCATAACAATCTCAATAAAAAACCCTAAATTAAATTTCTAAAACTCTCCCATGAACGGATTCGATATTGTAATGGTAATAGCTATAATTTTATTTGCACGATTAGGTGTGCGACTAGTTACAGGCTATATTAAAATGAAAAAAGATAAAAAAGAAGATAGCAATAATGATTAGTATCTTCAGAAAAATAAGGCAATCTATGGTTAAAGAAAAAAGAGTACGTAATTACATTCTATATGCTCTAGGAGAAATTGTTTTAGTTATGGTTGGTATACTATTAGCATTACAAGTAAATAATTGGAATGAGAAACGAAAACTAAAAAGCAGTATAAATAATACCTTACGTAACATTTCTTATGATTTAGAAACTGATACAACATTTGCTTCAAATATTATTAAGTTCTATGAAGACAATCAAAAATACAGTCAAAAAATAATTAAGGGTGAGATTACTATGGATAACTATACAACTTGTCCAGAATGTGTAAGTCTAGTAACTATATACAGACCTTTTAATATTCAGACTAAAGGGTATGATCAATTAAACTCTTTGGTAGATAGTCAAACTAGTGAAAAGGATAGCCTTGTAATAGATCTTACAAAATTCTATTCTGCCTATAAACCAATTATTGATAAAAATAATGATCGAATGGAAAGTATCGTTATGAAAAACTTTAATGATTTTGAACAATTCCCTTGGTTTATAGATATGGCTCAAGGTAAATTCACAAAAGAGATGATACAATATTTTGTTGAAAGTAAAGATTATAAAAAACGCGTAGCATCTCATGCAATGCTAGCTGTAGGCAACCATTTACAAGTTGCAAAACAATACAAACTTAATGCAACCCTATTATTAGAACGTATTAACAACCGTTTAGGCAAAAGCGAAATAGTAGGAAATAAAAAAGATTCTATTCTATAAAACTCAAGTGATTAAACTTATTATAAGTCACTATAAAACGTTAATCCATTTTTATTTAAATCGTAAAAAGCAAACTCTTTAGTATTCCATGCTGTTTCTCGTACTTTAGTAGATTCATGAAATACATCTTTAGTTTTAAATTCTTCAAAAAGTGCTTCCACATTTTGGGTAACAATACGTAACATTGGCGTATTAAAACCTGACTCCCACTCTTTAGCATCGTGCCATTGTAAATGAATTTCTATATGATCGCGTTTAATACCAGCATAGGTCGGATTTTTAGGATCGTCAGCAAAAGCAATAGTAAACCCCAACCTTTGGGTATAATAAAATAAGGCTGCTAACACGTTTTGTACAGGAAGTACTGGATGAATCTGATATAAATAGGGTTTACTCATTAATCTCTAACAGTACCAGATAATACAGACGCTTTACTATTAAACGGATTTCCTGAAGATCGTCTAAACGATACAACCTGACCACAATGCCATAAAGCATCAGAAATAGGACCATTAATAGCATTCCAAAACGGATAATCTCTAGTGCCTCCTCCTGTAATAAAAGTCAGTTTATTTTTATCTAAATTTTCTAAATCTTTAAGAGCGTCAGAAGCCTTTTTAAAATTTAATAAGGTTTGTTTTCTCATGTCTTCAAAAGACAATTCTTCAGGTTCAGTTGTAAAATCAGTAGCTTGTTGCAATGCTGTATTAACAATCATTTCAGATAAATTGAATATATGCTCTATAGTTTGAAAAGCAGTACGTCCTTTTTCAGAAGGTTTAAACTCTAAATCTTTTTCAGTTAATCCATCTGTAGCATGATAGTACCGAAAACCCAATCCATCAACCATTCTTGCAGCAACTGTTCCTGCGTTATAGCTTTCAGGGGCTTCAGGAATTTCATAATACGGTAATTCGGAAGTGTTTTGTGCAGTCATAAAAAGAGGTAAAATTAAAAGTGTAATAAGTAATCGCATGGTAACAGTTTTTAGATTTTAAAGTTAGTTAATAAAAAAGAAAAACCTCTCATAAATTAGAGAGGCTTTCTGTTAAAATTGGTTAGTTAATCTGATTATTGAACTGCTTGTAAAGCATCTATATTTCCATAACCATAATTGTTACTTTTATTAGGATATAATTCTGATGATTGCTTTAATCTATTTAACACTTGAGATCTAGACCAATTAGGATACCTCGACCAAACTAAAGCAGCAATTCCTGCTGTTGTAGCTGTGGCGCACGATGATCCTCCAGTGTAACGCCTTTGATTATTATAAAAATTTAAAACTGGTGGATGCTTACTAGAGTCTGAAGCACCTTCCATAACAATTGTAAAGTCTATTTTGCTTCCACTATGGCATGTATCACATCGTTGGTAACTCGGTCCATCATCAACTCCTGTTACTGCAACTGTTTCATCCATATTTGCAGGAAAAATAACTCCAAACCCATTAGTAAAACTTGTAGAAGTTCCTCCAGCAGCAAAAATTAATTTTCCTTTATTGTAAGCATATTTTACAGCATCTCTTACATTACCAATAGACCATATATAACCAATAGACATAGAAATAATTTTCACATCACTTCTGTTTCCTAATTGTACTAATGCATCAGACACACCTTTACGCTCATGATAATCGTTTAAAACAACATCTTCAGTTGCTCTATACGCTACTAAATTAGAATTATACGCAACACCAACTGGCATACCATTATCATTTCTTGGTGCAGCCATAGTTGATGCCATAGCTGTTCCATGACCACATTTGTCATGAGGTCCATCGTAGTTATTAGACCACCACCAAAAGGAATCTATAAACGTACCATATTTCTGAACAAAGCGTCCAGTTGAGAATCCATCATTAATACCTCCTGGATTAAGCAGATATTGTGATTGAGAAACTCCAGTGTCAATTAGGCCTATTGTTACACCAGAACCTGTACTTAAATTCCATGCTTGAGGAATATTATGCTCATAAAAATTCCATGCTACTTGAGCATTATTAGGAGCAACAGTTTGGTAATGAGCTGGATTAATCGACACACCTGTTTTATCACAACCAGAACTAGATCGTGTTTGCATAGTGTAATGATTATAGCCATTTGGTTCTAGATATCTTATTCCATCTGTTTTTAATAATGTTTCAATAGTTTCTAAACTTTCAATCTTAACATCAACTACATTAATAATCTCATGCTCTAAAACGGTTTCACTACTTCGAGTAAAACTTTCAGTTTGTTGAATAACATTTAAGATATGTTCTTTGGTATCAATTAAACGTTGCGAACGTTCTTCACTAAAACTCTCTCCCTCTTGACCATAACCAATTGTTAGTACATTATTACCATGAACAACAGCACTCCAAATGGTATGAGCTGTTTCATCTTTCCAATTAAAGCCTTCTTTATTGTTGGCTAAGGCAGCATCAATTTTAGAATTGATTTGTGAAATGGATAATGGTTTTCTCTGATCGAATATTTCAGAACTTGTGTCTTGGTTAATTTGGGTTTCTTCTTGAGTACAAGAAAAGGTTACTAATAGCGACAGCATTAGTAGTTGAAAAGAATACTTCTTCATTTAATAAAATTTTGATGGTTAATAAACATCTCAATATATTAAATAAATCACAGTTTTTTAAGGTTTTTTTTGAAGTATCTTTAAAAAAGGTGCAATAAATGAAGGTGATGCTCAATAAATTGAAAACTTACTTCTCTCTCTTTATTGATCCTGTAAAAGTTTCAAGGTCGTCTTTTACTTTATTAATTTCATCTGTCACATCTTTTGCAACATCAATATCTAGTCCGCGATCTTCAGCACTTTTAGAAATTTCATGTTTAATATCATTGGTAGCATCTTTGAGAGTACGCATACCTTTACCAAGACCTCTGGCTATTTCAGGAATTTTATCTGCACCAAAAACCATAATAACGATGAATAGTATAAATGCTATTTCGCCTCCGCTAATAAATAATAATGTTGCTTGTTGTATCACAATGCAAATATAGTATGAAGATTTATTAGATAAAAAAACCCAGAGGTTAAATGTCTGGGTTTTTTAAAATATTTATTACGATACTAGTTCTTGACTTTACTCTTAAATTCATCGAACTTACTTTGCTTAATTTCTTTTGGCCAAGAGTTATTAGATGTATCTATATCAGCCGTTTCTAAATCAGGATCAACAGTAATATTTACAATCTCTTTTTCTGAAGCCACAGCTTTGCTTACTTCTTTATCATTTAAACGCCAAATTTGAGCTGGATATTCTTCTCTTTTTTTAGTACCATCTGCATAAGTATATTCCACTATAATTGGCATAACTAATCCACCTGGTTTTTCAAAAGTTACACTGTAAAAGTATTTAGGTTCTTTAATTTCTTTGCGCTCATCAGCAGAAAAGTTATCCATTAAATATTCTTTAAGCGTCGGAGTTTTATCCATAGCAGAACCCTCGCGCATAGCTTCAGTAAACTCATCACTACCTTCCTCAACCATGTATACTAAAGGTGGTAAATCTTCCATTTTCATACCACGTTGTTTTACTATATTTTTTACATATTCATTAGGCTCTGAAGACACAAAGAATTTTTTAACGCCTTTTACTCCAATATCTACATAATCTGTAGTGTAAAACCAGCCTCTCCAAAACCAATCTAAATCAAAAGCTGAAGCATCTTCCATAGTACGGAAAAAATCTTCTGGAGTAGGATGCTTAAATTTCCATCTATTGGCATATTCTCTGAAAGCATAATCAAACAACTCACGTCCCATAACAGTTTCACGTAGAATATTTAATGCAGTACCTGGTTTACCATAAGCATTGTTTCCAAATTGGTAGGTGTTTAATCCTTTAGTCATGATTGGAGCAATATAATCTTGATCGCCACCCATGTAATTCACAATATTTTTTGCAGGACCACGACGTGAAGGGTATTTTTCATCCTTTTCAGATAAAGCATCTGGATACCATTCAGCAAAATCTTGTTCAGCTACATATTGTACAAATGTGTTTAAACCTTCGTCCATCCATGTCCATTGACGCTCATCACTATTAACAATCATTGGGAAGAAATTATGCCCAACTTCATGTATAATAACACTCATCATTCCATACTTTACTCTATCGCTATATGTACCATCTTCTTCTGGACGACCATAATTCCAACAAATCATTGGATACTCCATTCCTTGACTTTTAGCATGTACAGAAATAGCTTTATGATACGGATAATCAAACGTCATTCTAGAGTACGATTTTAAAGTACTTGCAACGGCTTTTGTAGACCAATCTTCCCAAAGTGGATTTCCTTCTTTTGGGTACATAGAAACTGCCATGACATCTTTGTTACCTATTTTAACAGCCATCATATCCCAAAGGAATCTTCGAGATGTAGCAAAACCATAATCACGAACATTCTCCGCATAAAACTTCCATGTTTTTTTATCCTTACTAAAAGTTGTCTCTTTAGCAACAGCTTCATCTTGAGTGACAATCATTACTGGTTCTTTGTAAGACTTTTTAGCTTGCTCGTAACGCTTCATCATATCTTTAGTAAAGACATCCTTTCTATTCGTTAGTTTTCCTGTTGCATCTAAAATATGATCAGCTGGTACTGTTATATTCACTTCAAAATTTCCAAAAGGTAATGCAAACTCATCACGTCCCCAAAATTGAGAATTTTGCCAACCTTCTACATCATTATAAACTGCCATTCGTGGGTAAAACTGGGCAATTACATAGGCTCTATTTCCATCTTTAAATTGCTCGTATCCAGAACGCCCACCATCATTTACATGATCGTTAATATTATACCACCATTTTATATTAAAAGTAAACTTATCACCTGTTTTCATGGCTTTAGGCAACTCTACTCGCATCATCGTACGATTTATTAAATGTGGTAACGGTTTTTTGTTTACATCAGACACTTCTTCAATTTTAAAACCGCCATCAAACCCTTCTGTCAAATATGTTGAAGTAAAGCTTCCTAATTGTTGAGCTGGAGCTACTCCACTTCCTTGAATTAAAGGTGATTTAGAATCTCTTGCTCTCACATTTTGATCTAATTGAACCCAAAGATATTTTAATTCGTCTGGAGAATTGTTAGTGTAGGTTATAGTCTCGTAACCATATAATTTTTTGTTAGCATCATCTAACTCTAAATCCATTTTATAATCCGCTTGTTGCTGATAATAAGCAACTCCTGGAGCTCCAGACCCAGCACGATACATATTTGGTGTAGCAAACTCATCGTATAATTGTTTGAATTTATTGTTGTTAGTATGTCCAGGCTTACGTTCTGGTTTTTCTTCTTCTTGAGCAAATGCAGCAAATGATACAAATACAAATGACAGCATTAAATACTTTAGGTGTTTCATGTTTTAGTTATTGTGTTTACCAATTATCTGAAAGGATTCAGTTTGAATTTTTTGAAAAAATTGTTAGTGAAATTAAGAATTTAAAGGAGGTTTTAAGACTTTTTTAGTTAAAGTTTAACATTCCTTTATTCTTTCCTTTTGTAAGAATGAAGCTTTTTTGCTTGCCGTTTATTTTTGTCCTGACAATATTTTGTTGATCCTCAAATACATCAAAAAACACATTGTTCTCTATTTCAATATATTTAATAGAACTGACACCTTCAATTTCTATATAACAAACCATAATATCATCTTCATATTCTCTACCTAAAAAGTTAATTACAACTGGGTTTTCGTTTATATTGATCAGAAGTTTTTCTTTTAAATAGCGTTCAACATACACATCTATCATGTCTGATTCATCCTTTTCAGCTAGAGTAATACTTTCATCATAACGCTCTCTGATTAGCTTTTCTATATCATCAATAAAAATTCTTGAAATTAATTGAAGCGATTGTTTGTCTTTAACGTATTCTACTAGTGTTACGCTAACATAAAACTTATGCCATGTTGCAGATGACAACAACGCAGCAGAGAATAAGAGTATTACAACGTATTTAAATTTTTTCATTTAGATAATTTATTCAATCATATCAAATGTAATACCATTTTAAAATATTACATCACTAAATTTAAAAAAGCCAACTCATTAAAGTTGGCTTTTAATATTCTAGTATAGAATTAATCCTTTACTTGATCTTTAAATTTATCAAACTTACTTTGTTTAATCTCTTTTGGCCATGTATTATTTGATGTATCCACATCTGCTAATTCTAAATCTGGATCTACTACTATTTTAGTAATTGCCTTTTCTGTACGGTACACTTTTTTAACCTCGTTTTCATTATAACGCCAGATTTGAGCTGGATATTTCTTTCTTTCAGACGTACCATCTTCATAAGTTAATTCTACAATAATTGGTAACACTAAACCTCCTGGCTTTTCGTATGTTACTTCATAAAAATAATTAGGCGCTTCTTTTAAATTAGCTCTTTCTTCATCTGAAAGACCTTCAAGATGTTTATTTAAAAAATCAAATTCACTCGCTTTTTTTGCATTTTGAGGCTCTGAACCTTCTTTTACTTCAGCATAGTAAACCAACTTATCTTTATAATCATCTAAATTTAGATTGCTTTGTTTTGCTTGTTCTTTAGCAGCTTCGGTTGGTTGGTCAGTTAAATAATAACGCTTTACTTCTTTTACGCCCATATCTGAGTAGTCTGTTGTGTAGAACCATCCTCTCCAAAACCAGTCTAAATCCATAGCAGAAGCATCTTCCATAGTTCTAAAAAAGTCTGCAGGAGTAGGGTGTTTAAACATCCATCTTTTTGCATAGGTTTTAAAAGCGTGGTCAAATAATTCTGGTCCCATAATAGATTGACGTAACATGTAGAGTCCAGCTGCTGGTTTTGTGTAAGCATTTGGTCCAAAACCAAAAACATAATCACCTTGAGACATAATAGGCGATAAATAATCTTGATCTCCTCCCATGTAGTTTACAATATCTTTTGGTAGATTTCCTGTTTGGAAATTAGGATCATAATCTAATTCTGCCAAAATTTCTACAAATGAGTTTATACCTTCGTCCATCCAAGTCCACTGACGCTCATCACTATTTACAATCATTGGAAAGAAATTATGTCCAACTTCATGTGTAATTACACCAATCATTCCACGTTTTAAACGTTCTGAATACGTACCATCTGGATTTGGTCTACCGAAGTTAAAACAAATCATTGGATACTCCATTCCCATTTGCGCGTGAACAGAAACTGCTTTGTTATATGGATAATCAAATGTTAATTTAGAATATTCTTCTAATGTATTAGCAACCACTCGTGTTGAATGTTCTTCCCAAAGTGGATTTCCTTCTTTAGAATATAATGATATTGCCATAACATTCTTACCATTAATATCTACAGCCATGGCATCCCAAATAAACTTTCTAGACGTTGCAAAGGCAAAATCACGTACATTTTTAGCTTTAAAATGCCATGTTTTTGTATCAGTAGAACGTTTTTTCTCCGCCGCTTCCGCTTCTTCTTGAGTGACAATAAAAACAGGATCTTTGTATGATTTTCTAGCTTCAGCTAAACGCTTTTGATGTGTTTTGGATAACACCTCTTTTTCGTTTTGCAACACTCCTGTCGCTTCTAATATATGATCTGCAGGAACTGTTAACTTTACATCATAATCACCAAACTCTAAAGCAAACTCACTACGTCCCCAAAACTGCATATTTTGCCAACCTTCTACATTATCATACACACACAATCTAGGAAAAAACTGTGCGATTACATACGTGTTATTTCCATCAGGAAATGCCTCATATCCAGAGCGACCACCTTCCTCAATATGATTGTTTACATTATAAGCCCAATCAATTTCAAAATTAAAAACTTCTCCAGGCGCCAGAGGTTTATCTAAATTTATACGCATCATCGTTTGGTTAATAGTATAGGATTGTTCTGAACCATTACCCTTTTTTACAGATAGTATATCGAAACCTCTATCCAACTTTTTCTTTAAGTTAGTTCTTGTGAAAGTAACAGGACCGTTAAAATTGGCGTTAAAATTTTCGGTATTAATATCTGGTGTTTTAGAATCTTCAGCTCTCATATTCTGATCTAACTGAAGCCATAGATATTCTAAATAGTCTTTAGAATTATTATGATAGGTGATTTTTTCGTTTCCTGTAATTCGACTTTTATTTTCATCAAGTCGAATATCCATAATATAGTCTACCTTTTGTTGTGTGTATTTGTAACCAGGAGCTCCAGAAGCTGTGCGTTGCTCATTAGGCGTTGGTAAAACATCTTTTAATTGACGAAATTTGTTTTGGTCTGTATGGCCTTTAACAGGTTTTCTGGGTTCTTTCTCTTCTTGAGAAAAACCACTAGAAAATGTAAATAATGTTACTAGAAATAATAGTGCTAAACGTTTCATATGATTGAGTGAATTTTATTGAGGCAGAAAAATACTTTAATAATCACTATTATGAAACAGGTTGTTAAAATTTTAACAAAAAAACTAGTCTTTGGTTCCTTTCAAATTTTGTAGATACGTTTTATGCTTTTCTTGCAAAAACTCTAGTATTAGAAGGTCATTTGCAGAGTTTGAAATGTCCATGAATTTTTCATCTTCAGAACAAAAAAAGAAAAAGTCGTTTTTTTGATGGTCTTCCAAATTACTTTCTCCTAAAATGATATCTGAATATTGAGCGCGAATTCTATACATTAATTCATCACGTTTTTCCAACCTTACATAATTTTTTAAACGCTTTGTCCTACCAGAAATAACATTTAATAGTTTATAGAAATTAATACCAAAGCCAATACCATAATAACTAAAAACCCTACCATTGCTGGCATCTGCATACTCTCTTTCTCTTTTAGTTAGAGGTTTCCCTTTATAACCAGGAATACCAACATCGTAAAAATTAATTTTGGGCTTGGCTTCAGAATTTTCGATATCTGACTCTAAATCTCCAGTCAAAATTTTACCAACAACAACCTCATCTAAAGCATTTACATAATCTTGTAGTTCAATTAGTAGTGATTTTTTTTCAATATCCTCTTGAGAAATAACTGTCGCTTTTATTTGATAAAGAATTGAAGAGAAAACTATGGTATCAAATTGCTTTGCTTGAATTTTAAACTCTCCATTACTATTGGTAGTTGAATACTTGTTGGAGGTTTTATTTATAACATGAACATTCTCAACATCATCACTTGCAATAACTAAACCGTTTAATTCAATTGTTTGGCAAAAACTAAAATGAACACAGAGGAAAGAAATAAAGATTAAAAGCTTTTTAGTCACGTTTGGTTTTTAAAAATAAATCACTTTGTTTTTTTACTAGATCTAAAAATTCTAACTCTCTATCTTTTTTAAGTAAAGAATAATCTAAATTATTTGTTTCCATAAAAGCAATGAAAGCTTCGATAGAGTTTTCTTTGACATTAAACGTTTCAACTATAAAATCGGTTGAGTAATAATCTCTTAAATCTTTTGTAGGTAATTTAGGTAGTAAGTCTCTTCTATCTAGAGTAACATTCTTTTTTTCTTTTTTGGGAAAAATAGCATTTACTAGTAAACCTACAACTCCCAATAAATTTGCTCCAAACACATTATCAGGTCCAGTTTCCATTACTGTATTTCTTACACCACTTTTATAATCTGCTCCAAACTCGAAAGTAGACACATCATTAACACCAAAGTAAATAGCATCTAAATCTGGATTAAATGTCCTAACACTTTCTATATCAGTAACTAAATCTCCAGATAAATCATAAGGTAGAATAACAACCTCATCAAGCTTATTGACTTGTTCCACTAAAAAAACAGTCATTTTTTTGGAGTCCAGTATTTTTTTATCAATTCTAACCGTAAACTTTTCAAACTGAAGAGCTGAAACTTCAATTATATCATTGAGAGTGGCATCAATTTCAAATTGCCCATCACTATTGGTAATTGTTCCTTTATTAGATGATGTATTGTAAACAGTTACACCCTCAATATCATTTGTTGTATCGGCTATAATTTTACCAGAAATAAAAATTCGTTGTGTATTTTGTGCAAAGGTTGAACTTGCTAATAACAAAGTAAAAAAACACAACAAAAAACGTTTCATAATATTGAATTTATGTAATTGCTAATTTACACAGCCTTCATCTTAATATATTACCAAAATCATTGTAAAATTTTGTTAAACCTATTAAGGTTTCTTACTTAAAAACTCTTTACTTTTTTTATTGATTATTTCTAATAATTGCATTTCATTTCCGTAATTGAGTAGTGAAAAGTCAAAATTTTCAGATTCAACAAATCGAATAAACTCCTCTACTCTGTGAGATGGAATATTAAAATTATCGACTAAAAATTTTGAGCCAAAATAGTACTTAATACTGTTAGCTGGAACATCAGGTATTCCCTTTTCTTTTTTGTTATCAACTTCTGATCTAAATAAAGGTATTAGCAGTTGATCAACAATATTAACAATGTTTAACCCATTAACCAAAGTACGCTCTTGAGAGATTAGTAATTCATTGTTTACAGATAACGAAGGGGCCTTATCCTCAAGGGATAACTTATCTGTATTGTTAAAACTAAAATAAAGTATGTTAGATTTTGGAGCAAATGTCTCAAGATCTTCCTCTAAATTACCTACTAGCTTCATATCTCTAATAATAATTTCATCGAGCTTATTAACCTCTTCTATTAAATAAACTTGAAGAATTTTGTTTTTAATAATCTCTTGATTCACTACAATATTAAAATCTTGATATTGTAAGGCACGAATTTTTATAGAATCATTTAATCGAACAGCGATTTTAAATTCTCCATTAGCATTAGTAATTGTTCCTTTTTTTCCAGTTGAATTATAAATGGTTATCCCCTCGACATCATTACTCTCTACAAGTATTTGACCATTAATTTCAATAAAATCATTTTGTTGAGCAAAACTTGAAACCGAAATTAAAATAAACAGGATATAAAGGTATTTTTTCATAGCAATAGCAGGTTTTAATGAAACAATGTTGTTATTTATTTGAGAACTAAAGTCTAACAAATAATATTATATAAATTTACCACAAAATAATTTAAATGAAGAATATTATAATCGCCAGTACTTCAACAATTCATGGAGGAAGTTATCTAGAATATATTTTAGATGAATTAAAAATACTTTTCAAAAATGTAGATGACATTTTATTTATTCCGTTCGCAAGACCTGGAGGTATATCTCATGATGCATATACGCAAAAAGCCTCTGAAGCATTTTCTAAAATAGATAAGACACTAAAGGGTATTCACGAATTTGATAATCCTATTGAAGCTATTAAAAATGCTCAAGGTATTTTTACAGGAGGAGGAAATACGTTTGTATTAGTTAATCAATTATATAAAAATGATTTAATCAAGTCTATTAAAAATGCTGTTGAAAATGGCACACCATATTTAGGAACCAGCGCAGGAAGTAATATTTGCGGACTTACCATGAATACTACTAATGACATGCCAATAGTGTATCCTCCAAGTTTTAAAACTTTAGGATTGGTTCCTTTTAATATAAACCCACATTATTTAGATCCTGATCCTACAAGTAAACATATGGGAGAAACTCGTGAAACACGTATTAAAGAATTTCATAAATTTAATTCGCAACCTGTTATTGGTTTAAGAGAAGGCTCTTGGATTAAGGTAACAGGAAATGATTTAATATTAGAAGGTACTTTAGATGCTCGTATTTTTGAATACAATAAATCACCTTACGAGATTAAAACAGGTACAAAACTTAACGACTTAAAATAAAAAAAGCTCCATTTATTAAAATGAAGCTTTTAGAGCGGGAGACCGGGTTTACCTCTACTGCGCTCGGTATAAACTTCTCACCCTAGTTTAAGTTTTAATTATAATTAGTAGGTCATAAAAAAAGCCCTGTTGTTAAACAAGGCTTTTTTGAGCGGGAGACCGGGTTCGAACCGGCGACATTCAGCTTGGAAGGCTGACGCTCTACCAACTGAGCTACTCCCGCAGTTGGCGGCTGCAAATATATATAATCTTTGTAAAAAAACTAGAGCTTCTTTAAAAAATGATAGCCCAAAATTTCAAAGCCCTCATTATAATAAAACTTATGTGAAGGGTAATTCTGCACATAGGTATTTAATTCAATAGTATTACACCCTTTTTCTCGAACATAATCATAAATCCAAGCTAAAAATTGCTTACCCAATCCTTTACCTCTGTAGGCTTCATCTATGTATACATGATCAACCTCAACAGATTTTCCTGCGTAGTGTCTTGTACAAAACCATAGTCCCGTAACACCAACAAGAGCCTTATTATCATAAATTCCAGCACATTCATAATTTTGAGTTTTCATCTCCTCAAATCGTTCTTTTAAAACTGTTTTAGAAATTTTAAATTCATTTAATTTTTCAACTAAAGGAATTACAGTTTCATAATCTGATTTTGGTATAATTTTAAAAATCATCTTTTTTGCTTTCCACAAAATTAATTAAACAGAAAATACATTTTGTAAATTGTAGATTATTTTGGCAAAGGTTTTGATAAATTCAGTTTATATAATGAATCGGAGATATTTTCTTAAACAATCAACTTTTACTGGATTAGCTTTAACTACTATTCCAAGTTTTGCACTATCAAGTAGTCTAATTTCATCTGATGAATTAATTGGTAAAGGCTCACCATTGCTTTTTGGTAATGATTATAAATTAAGACAAGAAGCACATGAAGCTTTTATATTAATGAAGTCTGAAGCTCTAAAAGACCATATAGCTATAAAAATTGTTTCTAGTTATCGCAATTTTAAACATCAAAAACGTATCTGGACTAAAAAGTACAAACGCTATACCGAACAAGGGTTATCTCCAGAGCAGACCATTAATAAAATAATTGAATATTCAACTATTCCTGGAACGTCTCGTCATCATTGGGGAACAGACATTGATATTATTGATGGGAATGCTAAATATTCAGGAAACGTTTTAGTTTCAACCAAGTTTCAGAAAGATGGTCCTTTTTATAGTTTAAAAAACTGGATGGATAGTAACGCAAATCGATTTGGCTTCTATTTAGTTTATACAGATACTATTAATAGAAAAGGCTTTAAATACGAACCTTGGCACTATAGTTACAAACCATTATCACAGAACTATCTTCAAGAATATAAAAAATTAGAAATTTCAAAAATTCTACAGCAAGAACAATTAATTGGCAGTTCAAATTTTTCTGAAGATTTTATCAAAAAATATACTCAAGAAAATATATTAGATATTAACCCTAAACTTTTGTAAATTTAAACATTAACACTAATACCAATGAGAGGAAAAAATTTAAAATTTAGGTTACTTATAGGTCTTGCTATTGCAGCATTCTTTTTTATAAAGCGTTGCAGTCAGCAAGAAACTAATCCTTATACAGGACGAACACAAACTATTACTATAACACCAGACCAAGAAATTGCTATTGGATTACAGAGTGCTCCTCAAATGGCACAACAACATGGTGGTTTATATCCAGATGAACGCTATCAAGCATTAGTAGATCAAGTAGGTAATAAATTAGTAAATAGTAGTATCGCAAAAGATACGCCTTATAAATACGAATTTCACTTATTAGCTGATCCTAATGCCATAAATGCTTTTGCACTTCCTGGCGGACAAATTTTTATAACCTATTCATTATTTTCTAAATTAGAAAACGAAGATCAGTTAGCTGGAGTTTTAGGACATGAAATTGGTCACGTTCTAGGTAAACATTCAGCAGAACGAATAGGTGAATCCGAATTTTGGAAAGGCATGGTAACTGCTGGTTCTGTTGGTGCTGACATGGGAGGATTAATTAGTGGAATAGGTCAAAACACATTATTAAAAAATGGTCGTGGAGATGAATTAGAAAGTGACGAATTAGGCGTAAAGTTCATGATGGATGCTGGCTATAATCCTGAAGAAATGATTGGTGTTATGGAAATATTGAAAAATGCTGCTGGACCAAATCGTGTTCCAGAGTTTCAAAGTACACATCCAGACCCAGAAAATCGCATTGAAAAAATTAGAGAAGCTATTAGAAAATATAGAGGAGTTTAATTCTTAAAAAATCATACAGAACAAAATCCTGCAGTTGCAATCCCGATAGCTATCGGGATTGTTTTTATATTTGTCTCTTAATAACAAGTTTATGAATAAAAAAGTTATTTTAATGATTTTGGATGGTTGGGGAATTTCTCCTGATCCAAAAGTGTCTGCAGTAGATAAGGCCAATACA
This sequence comes from Flavobacteriaceae bacterium NBU2973, assembly GCA_026162565.1. Lineage (GTDB taxonomy): Bacteria > Bacteroidota > Bacteroidia > Flavobacteriales > Flavobacteriaceae > JAOEIQ01. The sequence goes on along the minus strand of JAOEIQ010000009.1, from coordinate 104,379 downwards.
CAATTTATTGATTCGCTATACACAAAATATCCACATGCGACTTTAAGAACAGATGGTTTGCATGTTGGTTTGCCAGAAGGACAAATGGGAAATAGTGAAGTTGGACATATGAACCTTGGAGCAGGACGTATTGTATATCAAGATTTGGCAAAAATAAATCTTGCCGTAAAAAATAACTCATTAGCAAATGAAACCGTTTTACAAACTGCTTTTCAATATGCAAAGGATAATAACAGAGCTGTTCATTTTTTGGGATTAGTTAGTGATGGAGGCGTTCATTCTCATATCAATCATTTATTTGGTCTTTTAGATGCCACAGAAGATTTTGGTTTAAAAAATGTATTTATTCATGCCTTTACAGATGGTCGTGATGTTGATCCAAAATCTGGTTTTGGTTTTATTACTGAACTTGAAGAACATATAGAAAAAACATCTGCTAAATTAGCAACTATTACTGGACGTTATTATGCAATGGATAGAGACAAGCGTTGGGAGCGTGTTAAGCTAGCTTATGACGCTCTTGTAAATGGTAAAGGAGAACAATCAAGCAATGCTACTAAATCCATTCAAAAAAGTTATGACAATGACATAACTGACGAGTTTATAAAACCTATTATTTTAACAGAGGGTGATAAACCTATAACAACTATTCAAGATGATGATGTAGTCATCTTTTTTAACTTTAGAACAGATCGAGGTCGTCAATTAACCGAAGCTTTATCGCAGAAAGATTTTCATGAACAGAATATGCATAAATTGAATTTGCATTATGTAACTATGACTAATTATGATGAATCCTTTAAAGGTATTAATGTAGTTTTCAATAAAGATAATTTAACGGATACACTTGGTGAAGTTTTAGCAAATCATAATAAGAAACAAATTAGAATAGCTGAAACCGAAAAATATCCTCATGTCACATTTTTCTTTTCTGGAGGACAGGAAGAACCATTTGAAGGCGAATCTCGAATTTTACGAAATTCTCCAAAAGTAGCTACTTACGATTTAAAACCAGAAATGAGTGCCTATGAGTTAACAGATGCTCTTGTACCAGAGTTAGAAAAAGGAGATGTCGATTTTGTGTGTTTAAACTATGCTAATGGAGATATGGTTGGTCATACAGGTGATTTTGATGCAGCAGTTAAAGCTTGTGAAGCTGTTGATGCTTGTGCAAAAAAAGTAATCACAACAGCATTAAAAAACGACTATACAACGTTACTAATAGCAGATCATGGTAACTGTGAAACAATGATCAATCCTGATGGATCTCCTCATACTGCTCATACAACAAATCCCGTTCCTGTTATTTTAATTGATAAAGATCTAAAGCACATTAACGATGGTATACTTGGAGATATAGCTCCTACAATTTTACATTTACTAGGAATAGAAAAACCTGAAGCTATGACACAAAACTCATTAGTGTGATACAGAAATATTTATCGTAATTTTGCACAGTGATGAATTAGTCATGAATTTTCAAGAAAAACTCATATTAGCAATAGATTTTGATGGCACTATAGTTGATGATGCGTATCCAGGAATTGGTAAGCCAAAAATTTTCGCTTTCGAAACTCTAAAACGTTTACAAAGTGAAGGTCATAGACTTATACTTTGGACTTACAGAAGCGGAAAACATTTGGATGAAGCTGTTGCTTTTTGCAAAAAAAATGGCATCGAATTTTACGCTATAAATAGTAGTTTTCCTGAAGAAGTTTTTGATGGTGAGAAGAGTAGAAAAATACATGCTGATTTATTTATAGATGATAGGAATATTGGAGGTTTTATTGGTTGGGGCGAAGTATACCAAAGACTTACAAATCCTAAATACGGAATAAATAATTCTAAAAAGAAAAAAGGATTCTTTTCATTTTTAAGAAGATAATATGATAGTAGTAAAAACCAGAGAAGAAATTGAACTCATGCGTGAAGCAGCTTTAGTTGTATCTAAAACACTAGGAGAAGTAGCCAAAGCTGTAAAACCAGGTGTTACGACTTTAGAGTTAGATAAGATTGCTGAAGAATGCATTCGTGATCAAGATGCTATTCCTGGATTTTTAGGATTGTATGATTTTCCTAACACACTATGTATGAGTCCAAACTCACAAGTGGTTCATGGTATACCAAATAACACACCACTAGTTGAAGGCGATATTATTTCTATAGATTGTGGAGCCATTAAACATGGTTTTTATGGTGATCATGCTTACACATTTCCAGTAGGAGAAATTGCTACCGAAACAGAAAAACTATTACAAGTAACTAAAGAATCTTTGTACGTTGGTATTAGAGAATTTAAAGTTGGTAATCGTGTAGGAGATGTTGGTTATGCCATTCAGAAATATTGCGAAGATCATGGTTATGGAGTTGTTAGAGAATTGGTTGGTCATGGTTTAGGAAGAACCATGCACGAAGATCCAGAAATGCCTAACTATGGAAAACGTGGTCGTGGAAAAAAATTTATTGAAGGTCAAGTTGTTGCCATAGAACCTATGATTAATCTAGGAACACATCGCATAAAACAACATCGTGATGGCTGGACTATAACAACTCAAGATAATAAACCATCTGCTCATTTTGAACATGATGTAGCTATTGTAGATGGTAAACCTGAGTTACTTTCTACTTTTGCTTATATCTATGATGCTTTAGGAATTGAAAGCGATGAAGAAAATGAATTTCGCCAAAAAGAATTAGTGTTATAGACACTATGAAAAAGCTTTTCAAAATAGTTCTCAATACCATTCCAAGACCTTTACTTATTAGGTTAAGTTATGTTATTCGTCCTTTAATAGCATTAGCCTTGAGAGGCTCAAAATTTACAGACCCAATAGATGGTAAAAGCTTTAGAAGCTTTTTACCATATGGTTATGGTACGCAACGCAATAATGTATTATCTCCTTCTACGCTTTCGTTAGAAAGACATAGATTGCTATGGTTGTATTTAAAAAATGAAACAGACTTCTTTCAACCTGAACTTGTTTCAGGTTCATCTAAGCATGAATCCAAGAAGAAAAGATTAAAAGATGCTGAAACACGTTCAGCACTTCGAGTTCTTCACTTTGCACCAGAACAAGCATTTTACAAGCGATTTAGAAAAATGACGAATTTAAATTACACTACTACTGATTTAAATTCACCTTTAGCAGATGTAAAAGCAGATATCTGTAATTTACCGTTTGAAAATAATACATACGATGTTATTTTATGTAATCATGTGCTAGAGCATATTCCTGATGATACTAAAGCCATGCAAGAATTATATCGTGTTTTAAAACCTGGAGGTTTTGGTGTTTTTCAAATTCCTCAAGATTTATCTAGAGAAACAACTTTCGAAGATGATACTATAACTGATAAAAAGGAGCGTGCCAAAATATTTGGTCAATACGATCACGTTCGAGTATATGGTCGTGATTATTTTAATAAACTTCGATCAATTGGTTTTAAAGTTGATGAAGTAGATTATACTTCAACGCTTACAGAAGATGATATTGTAAAATACTGCCTAGCAAAAGGAGAAATTATTCCTGTGGTTTACAAATAATTTATTCTGGAAAATTATTTATGGATAAAGTCTCTAATTCCTGATTGGAGTTTTCAAAAATTATAAATGCCTTAATACCCTTATTATCCTTTAAAAAGTCTTTTACTTTTTCAATTCCCATAGCTTGAAAAGCCGTGGCATAAGCATCAGCAATCATACAATTTTTTGCAATTACAGAGACACTTAAAATATTTGTTTTACTTGGATAACCTGTTTTAGTATTTATTATGTGAGCGTAACGGTTACCATTGTCATCTACTTTAAATTTTCTGTAAGTTCCTGATGTTGCCATACCAACATCTGAAATCTCTATTGCTTTCATAACTGATTGTCCTCCGTCAAAACGTGGTAAATCTAAACCAACTTTCCAAGCTGTATTTTTTTCAACATTTTTACCTTTAGATCGTATTTCTCCTCCTATTTCTACTAGATAATTTTTCACATTTTTACGATCTAAAAAATCAGCAATAACGTCAACTCCATAACCTTTTGCAATAGCATTAAAATCTAGATAAGTTGCTTTTGGTTTTAGAATTTCAAAACCGTTTGAAGTGGATTTAGAAAGGACTTTATCTAAACCTACAGAAATCATAATACTATCAATTTTAATACTATCTAATTTTGCTATTTTTCCTTCAGGCCCAAAATCCCATGCATTAACGACCGCTCCAATGGTTGGATCGAAAGCTCCATTTGTTTTGTTATAAATTTCTCTGGAAGTATTTAGTACATTGATAAAATGTAGATCTACCGTATTGCTTTCATTCCTATTAAGTTTAGAAATATCAGAATAAAGAATATACGTAGACATGGACTGGTTTATAACATAAAATAAGCTATCAAATTGTGTTTGGTAATTAATTTCGGAACTATAAATAACTGAATAGGAAGTTCCAAAAACAGGTCCAGATAGTTTAGTATTTACAAAATCTTGCTTACATGATACACAGAAAACTATCGTTAGTAATGGTATTAGTAGTTTTTTCATGATAAAGTTTTAATTAAAGAGATTCCTGCCTTCGCAGGAAATCGAAGATTCAACGAAGTTAATGACAGAGTCAATTTAAATTCATTTCAATTACTTGGATACCATTGTATTCTATTAAGTACTCTTCATTTAAATAAATAGGTAAATCTTCACCTTGTGGATTACCTAAACCAACACCTGCATATAGCACTTTAGCATCTTTCTCGAAGGCATGTTTTTTAAATGTCTCCATCCATACTACATCGTAATTATTAGGGTTATCTGGTAAAATTACAGCACGAACAATTACAAAATAGTACTGACTATTTTTATCAATACACACAAATTGCGGATGCTTTTTAAGTTTACTATTTATAGCCACAAACTCAAAACCACGTTGTTCTAAATCTTTGCCAACGTGATTCATAGCAAGGTTATGTAATTCTTGTTTTGATAGTACTTTACTCATAGTACAAAAATACGATAAACAAGTAACAACAAAAAGATGTAACTTTAAAGAAAGATTCTAAATCTTATAAAAAAACAGCTATCAAAAAGATAGCTGCTTTATAAAATAATTATCTCTTTAAAAATTATTGTTTAATTAACTGTTTTAAAGTAAAGTTATTTTCAGAGCTTATTTTTATAAAGTAAAGTCCGCTTGCATAATTGCCTAATGGAATCCTTTTTTCTAACTTCATATCTGAAAGATCAATGTTTGAAACTATACGTCCATTTACATCCATAACAACAGCTGATAAAAGTTTTTGCTGGCTATTATTTTTAATTATAACATTAGCAGTCGATGGATTCGGATAGATTATTATATTTTGATCAAATTGCCTATCATCTATACTCAATGTTTCGGCTAAAACAGTAATTTCATCAGTATCTCCAAGTAGGTATAATGCATTATTCCCATTTGCTGTATTTTTAGTGTATTCATAAACTCGAATAGCATATTCTGATCCTTCGCTTAAACCATTTAAAGTAACTGAATTGCCATTACCATTATAGATAACGAAGCTTCCATCTCCTAAATCATCGCCAAGTCCGTATTGATTATTTGCTGTATAATCATTACCATCTAAAGGATAAGATTGAAAATTATTATTTCTTGTAGAATTAGTTAGTTGTTTAGCAACAACAATTCTAGCAGTACCATTTCCATTAGTCCAAGATAAATCAGCTGATTCAGTGGTAATATTGGATGCTTGAATATCACTTGAGTTTACAGTAGGAGCTTCAAATAAATCATGTGTTGGAAAAGTAGTAGTTCCTGCAATACAATTCCAACCTAACCCATCTAAAGCTCCCCAAAATGCATTGGCATTGCCATCTATTACTCGCTTATTTAAAATAATAGCCCAAGTATAACCACTATTTGTACGAACAAAATAACTTGCTGTTCCATCTAAAGCTCCAGAATGCCACCAATTATTGGCACCATTCACTTGCCAACCTTTAGCATAGAATTGAAATGCACTAGATGGAGTAGTCATTGTAGATATACTAGTAGAAGAGAGTATATCTGGTTTTGTAGCAAAACCATCTATAGCAACTAATAATCTTGCTAAATCTCTCGCTGTTGCAATCCATCCTCCATGACCATCCATTGCCTCTAAATTAAAACCTCCATATTCCCATAGAACAAAATCACCCGAACCATATAAGTCTAAAGTTGAATACCCATTACCTACATATTCTCCCTCTCTTTCTATTTTATCTTCTAATTTATTTTTTCCAATATACATATCGTATATACCCAAAGGGTGAAAAATTTCTTGTTGCATCCAACTTTCATAGTCCATGCCTGATACTTCTTCAATAATCTCGCTTAATATTAAAAAGCCCATATTTGAATAAGCGTAAGTGGTCCCGGGATCATAATCTAATGTTTGTTCTAATACATATCTAATTAAATGTTCCTCTTGTGCAGGATTAGCCACACCAAAGGTATTGGTTATATGCAAAGGCGCAACAATTGGGTCGCAGCCTCCAAAAAACCAAGGGTAAGGAGCTGTTGGATTAGGAAAACAATTAATATTCCTATCCCAACCTCCAGTATGTTCTAATAGGTTTTGAACAGTAATATCATAAATTCGATTATCTGTAATATTAGCTTGCGTAAAATACCAATGGTTTTCTAATATACCTCCAGATCCAAAAACTTGATCTGTTATGGCTATTGATCCATTTTCTATCATCTTCATGATTCCAATAGATGTAATGGGTTTAGAGACACTTGCAATTCGAAACATATGATGTGGCTGGGTAGTTTCAGAACCTCCAACATTAGCTGTCCCGTAAGCTCTAGAATATACCAGTTTTCCATCTTTAGCTAATGCAAATGTCGCACCTGGAATATCATACGTCGTCAAAAAGTTTTGCATTTGTGTATCGCAGTGTGACATTTCTTGGACTGAAATTCCAGTTTGAGCAAAATTGATTAAGGGCAAAAACAGTAAAAATTGTAATAATTGTTTCATTGTTAATAGCATTTATAGTCCTCATAAATATACATTAAACAATTAAAGAATGCTATAAAAAATAAATGTAACTTTATGGAAAATACTAATCTGTTACATTTTAATCGTTTTATATACAGATAAGTAACACCAACCAATCTACACCATCAACTCGATCTATTTACTAGCTATTAGGTAAATGATCAATTTCTATTATCAATTAAAGCAATATCGTTTTACGGGAAATAAACTTTTCCTCCGTAATATATATGCTATTAATACAATCCACCACAAAACAAAATATCATGACAAAAAAACAATGGTCTAAACAAGAATTAAAAATTTACATTTTATTACTCTGCGCAAATGCCGATAGTGTTGAGAGCCAAGAAGAACTAGATTTAATACAATCTAAAACTAACACAGAAACCTTTACAAAAATTTATAACGAATTTAAAAATGACAATGAAGATGAAGGTCTTGAAAAAATTGCTGACAGTATGCAAGCTTTTGATTTTTCGCATATAGAACTGGCAAATATGAAAAAAGAAATACACGAAGTATTTTTCTCTGATGGTAAGTTTTTAATGATGGAGAAAAACCTTGATAGCATTCTCGATAACATTGTCTATTGATCGTAACACATGATTAAATTCTTCCGTCATATTCGCAAATCATTATTAGAACAAAACAAAATGGGAAAATACTTTAAATATGCACTAGGCGAAATATTGCTAGTTGTAATAGGAATCCTAATCGCGTTACAAATAAATAATTGGAATGAAGATAGAAAGAACAATTATATAGAACAAGAAACTTTATTAAGCTTAAAATCAGATTTAAAATCTGCTTTAGACCAACTAGATATTAAAATTAACCAGAATAACACATACATAAAAAATGACTCTATAGCTCTAGAGTTAATACAAAATAAATCCTCAATACCCGTAGATAGCTTATATAGTTTGCTGCTCACTCATATTTTCACGCCTACTTTTGACCCAGAATTAGGAACTTTAAACGAAATTCTTAATACAGGAAAAATGGAAATAATAAAGAACAAAGAAATTAGGAATCATATATCGTCTTGGAACAGATACATGGACGAATTAGATGAAGTAGATAAAAGGTTAATATATTTAGATGATAACGTTAAAACGCCACTTTATTTAAAAAATATTCCCTATAAAAATTCTTTAAATTATATAATAGATCCAAGTTCACCTAATTCTACTTTATGGGCAAATAAAATTTCTAAATCAAATTTTAAAACTGGTATAACAGAGAACTTTTATTCGCTAGAGTTTGAAAATTTGCTTTCTAATTATCTATTATATGGTACTATTCAAAAAAGTAGATTAGGTGATTTAGAAGAAAAAATGATAAATATGATTTCTTTAATTAATAAAGAACTTAAAAATGATTAAATTCTTTAGACATATTCGTAAATCATTAATTGAAAAAAACCAAATGGGAAAATACTTTAAATACGCACTTGGTGAAATATTGCTTGTAGTAATTGGAATTTTGATCGCCTTGCAAATTAATAACTGGAATGAACAACAAAAAAAGAATCAACTTAAAAACGAATATAAAAGATCTTTAAAAATTGATTACACAAAAGATACTTTACAACTTAATACAAGGTTGTTAAGAAACAAACTACGATTACAAAAATTAGATACAATAAGAACTAATATCGAATCTGGATTTTATAATAAAATAGAGGATTATGTAGATATTTTTCTTGAAGATGGTGTAGGTATTAGAGTTACAAATATTTATAATACTAATAGTTTTAATTTACTGATATCTAGTGGTAATATAGACTTATTAGATAAATCTTTACGGACCGAACTTATGGAGCTTAATAGACTTCAAAATTATGAGAACACCGTACAGAATGGTAATAAAGACTATTTTTTTAAATTTATGGAACATGTTAGCTTAAAGTATCCGACTTTTGGCAATCCATATAGTGATGACATCACGTCTAAACTGCTTTGGAAACATGTAGAATTAGAAAATCTACCTAAAGACGTGACGGCTTTACTAGAACAAGAGCATTATACCATAACGCGATATATTGAACTATCAGAACGCGTGTTACGCCAAACTGAATTAGTTTTAACACTATTAAGTGATTAAATTCTTTTCTATCTTTAAATAAAAAGTTCTACTATGAAAACTACTGCTCGTTTTGATAATGCTATAGAAAAACTGTATAAAGCCTTTCATAACCATACATTAAATCCGGAAGATTGCAAACAATGTGCCGTTGGCAATATTTTAGATAATACCGATAGCTGGCAGCATTTATCAGACCATCATGGTAGTTTACAACTTAATTATGTAGGATTAGTCAATCAAAAATTTGGCAGGCGTTTTAATGGTTATTCTCCTCTAGAGATTTTACAAATTGAAGCCACTTTTTTAAAAGCTTGTGGTTACCAATTACCATTGCATCATAAAAACACTAAACCTGATAATCCAAGAGATACTGAATGTTTATTTAATGGATTTTGTGAAGTCGTAAAATACCTTTGTAAATTAGATACTATTGAAAACGTTATGGACTATTCAAAGTTATTCGAAACAAAAATGCACAAACCTAAATACGCACTAGAACTTAAATAAAAAAGCCCAATACTAAGTATTGGGCTTTTAATTTTTAGATCTCTCGACTCCGCTCGAGATGACATTTTTGCCAAATGGCGATTATCGCCTATCCTCCAAAATCATCAAATCTGATATGCTCATCTGGGATACCAAAATCTTCTCCCATTTTCTGAACCGCTTTGTTCATTAATGGAGGTCCACAGAAATATAATTCTATGTCTTCTGGAGCTTCATGATGATTTAAATAGTTATCAATCACACAATTGTGGATAAAACCTACAAAACCATCTCCAGCTTCGTCATTAATATCTGTTTTAACTTTCCAGTTATCTTCTTCTAAAGGCTCTGATAATGCCATATAGAATTTAAAGTTAGGGAAGTCTCTTTCTAATTTTCTAAAGTGCTCGATGTAGAACAACTCACGTTTAGAACGTCCACCATACCAATACGTTACTTTACGTCCAGTTTTGATAGTTCTAAATAAGTGATATAAATGCGAACGCATTGGTGCCATTCCAGCTCCACCACCAACATACAGCATTTCACTTTCAGACTCATTGATAAAGAATTCTCCATAAGGTCCAGAAATAATTACTTTATCACCAGGCTTTTGAGCAAAAATATAGGATGATGCCACACCAGGATTAACATTCATCCATTGGTTTTTAGCGCGATCCCAAGGTGGTGTTGCAATACGAACATTCAACATAATTTCACGTCCTTCTGCTGGGTAAGAGGCCATTGAATAAGCTCTCTCAACAGTTTCTGTATTCTTCATCACTAATGGCCAAAGACCAAATTTATCCCATTCAGCTTGAAACTTATCTGGAGTATCATGCTCTTCAGGATGCGCTGTGATATCTATATCAGAATACTTAATCTCACAATTAGGTATTTCAATTTGAATATAACCTCCAGCTTTATAGTTCATATCTTCAGGAATTTCAACAACAAACTCCTTGATAAAGGACGCTACATTATAATTACGTACAACTGTAGCTTCCCATTTTTTAATACCAAATACTTCTTCAGGAATGGTGATTTCCATATCCTGCTTCACTTTTACCTGACAAGATAAACGTGCTCCATGCTGTAATTCTTTTCTTGAGAAATGAGGTGTTTCTGTTGGAAGTGCTTCTCCTCCACCAGATAATACATGGCATTCACATTGAATACAAGTCCCTCCACCTCCACAAGCAGATGGTAAAAATATTTTTTCGTTTCCTAGAGTAGATAATAAGGTTCCTCCAGAGGCAACTTCTATTTCTCGCTCTCCATTAATCTTGATCTTTACAGGACCTGAAGGCGATAATTTTTGTTTAACAAACAATAAAAGCGATACTAATAATAACGTTACTAGTAAAAAAGCACCTACTGTTGCTAAAATAGTTCCTATTGTACTTGCTGCTAATACCATATTACTTAATTGCTTTAGTTGTGTTTTCAGCTAATTCTTTTTTATCGTCTTTTGTCTCATCAATCACTTCTACTTTAGCTGCTTTATCTTCTTTTTCTGCGGCATCATCTCCACCAGTTAACATACCTCCAAAGCTCATAAAACCAATAGCCATTAAACCAGTAATGATAAATGTAATTCCTAGACCTCTTAATGGTGCAGGCACATTAGAATATCTGATTTTTTCTCGAATAGCTGCAATAGCTAGAATCGCTAAAAACCAACCAATTCCAGAAGCAACTCCATAGTTAAATGCTAAACCAATTGTTTCGATTTGACGAGATTGCATAAATAACGAACCTCCCAAAATTGCACAGTTTACAGCGATTAATGGTAAAAATATACCTAATGAGTTATATAATGATGGTGAAAATTTCTCAACTATAATTTCTACCAATTGCACCATGGTTGCAATAGTTGCAATAAACATGATAAATGATAAGAAACTTAAATCGTAATCTGCATATTCTGGACCTAACCAAGTTAATGCACCTTCTTGTAGAATATATTGATCTAACAACCAGTTTAAAGGTACTGTAATAGCTAATACGAAAATTACAGCTGCTCCTAATCCAACAGCAGTAGATACTTTTTTAGAAACTGCAAGGTAAGAACACATTCCAAGGAACGTGGCAAATACCATGTTATCTATAAATATTGACTTAAAAAATAATTCTATATGTTCCATACTGTTTAATTCTAATTGTCTTCAACTAATGCTGGGTTTTTAGCACGTTGTACCCAAATGATAATACCTACAACAATTAATGCCATTGGTGCTAATAGCATAAAACCGTTATTCTCGTAACCAAAAGCGTATAATCCTGTTTTAGCAATCGGATCACCTAATACTTGGTATCCTAATAGCGTTCCCGAACCTAAAAGCTCTCTAAAGAACCCGACGATTATTAAAATAACACCATAACCAAGTGCATTTCCTATTCCGTCAAGGAATGATCTCCATGGTCCATTTCCTAATGCAAAAGCTTCAAAACGTCCCATGATAATACAGTTAGTAATGATAAGACCAATAAATGCTCCTAACTCTTTACTTAACTGATATGAATAGGCTTTTAATACTTGGTCAACAATAATTACTAAAGCAGCAACTACTGTTAATTGTACTATAATTCTAATTTTTGATGGAATGATGTTTCGTATTAATGACATCACAACATTACCAATTCCCATTACAAACAATACAGAAATAGTCATCACAATAGATGCCTTTAATTGTGCTGTAATTGCTAATGCAGAACAAATACCTAATACTTGAATTGTAATTGGGTTATTGTCAGTTAATGGGTCTAATATTAATTTACTGTCTTTTCCCATAACATTAATTATTTAAAGTTTTAAAATAAGGTACATAGAGCTTTAAATCTTTTCTGATCATAGCTGCAACACCATCTCCTGTAATTGTAGCTCCAGCAATCGCATCAACCTCATTATCGGTTTTATCGTCATTAAGTGGGTCGTCATTACTTTTAGATATATCGATACCTACAAAATTTCCAGACTCATCTTTTAGATGTTCACCAATAAAATCGTCCATAAAAAAACGTTCTTTAATGTTCGCACCTAAACCAGCTGTTTCTCCTTGGTGATCAAAAAACGCACCTTGTATAACCATATCTTTATTCATTGCAACATAAGCCCAAACAGCATCCCAAAGACCTTTACCACGAATTGGAACAATGTAATAGGTTTCACCTTCTTTTTGACCTACAAATAATGGTAAACGTCTTTCACCACCATTCTTCACCTTTGCTTGTTCTTTTTTTACATCTATTAGATAAGCTTCAGGATCTTCGGTAGCAGATGCGCCATTAACTACTAATTGTTTGGTGATATATTTACTAAATTCTTCTCCAACTTTTTCATCTGAAATAAAAGCGACACTACTTTCATCATTTTCATTTACTCCCATAGCGTATAAAATGTTTTGTTGTTTTTCTATACGCTTATTCTCTGTGATTTTTGGTTTTAATGATGACGCAACAAATGCTAACAATGATCCAACTACTATTACCATTCCAATGGCAAAAAGTATTGTATATAAATTTTTATCTGTTCTCTTTTCCATTACTACGCTGTTTTAACTTTTACACGTTTCATTCTACGCTTTACATTAGCTTGAATTACATAATGATCTATAGTAGGTGCAAAAACATTCATTAATAAAATTGCTAAGAACACACCTTCTGGATATGCTGGGTTAAATACACGAATCATAATAGAAATAAAACCTATTAAAAATCCATATATCCATTTACCTTTATTAGTTTGAGAGGCAGTAACAGGATCTGTAGCCATGTAAACCGCTCCAAATAAAATACTACCAATAAATAAGTGCTGCCAAAAATCTACACTCATCAAGCCATAAAATTTACTTGATTCTCCAATCCATCCAGCATCAACAACTCCATTAAATATTAATCCCATAACTAGTGCTCCAATAAGCGTACTAACTATAATTCTCCAGCTTCCAACTTTAGTAAAAATTAAAAACAAAGCTCCAAGAATGATTAACAATTTAGATGTTTCTCCAACTGATCCAGGAATAAATCCATAAAACATATCCATGATATCAATATTTGGTAAACTAGAGTTTTGTGCATAAGCACCAAGGATGGTTTCTCCTGATATAGCATCTGGTGTTCCTGCTCTTTCAACAGCTTCATGAACCCAAACTTTATCGCCTGACATCCATGTTGGGTAAGCGAAGAATAGGAAAGCTCTAATGGTTAAAGCTGGATTTAGAATATTCATACCAGTACCACCAAAAACTTCTTTACCTATAACAACACCAAATACAACAGCTACTGCTAACATCCATAGTGGGATATCTACAGGAACAATTAATGGCACTAACATACCTGTTACTAGATATCCTTCTTCTACTTCATGGCCTTTAATTACCGCAAAAATAAATTCAACTAATAATCCAACACCATAGGAAACGATTACTAAAGGTAAAACTGTCCATGCTCCGATTATGAAGTTATCCCAAGTTAAAAAGTTTTGAAAAAGCGATGCTTCTGTTACAATCCCTTTTGCTGCATCAATAGCCGCATAATGTTGATAACCTGCATTAAAAATTCCAAAAATTAAACAAGGTACTAAAGCCATGATAACTATATTCATAGTACGCTTTAAGTCATCTGCAGCCTTTATATGAGTTCCTCCATGAGTAGTCTCATTAGGCAAGTATAAAAAGGTATGGATTGCATTAAATGCAGGAGCCATTTTGGTACCTTTATACTTTTCTTTTAAATTGTGTAAGTTACTTTTTAAACCCATTATCCTATCTCTTTAAGCATTAAGTCTAAACCTTCTCTAATTATTTTTTGATGTGGTTGTTTAGACACACATATAAATTCTGTTAAAGCAAAATCTTCAGGAGCCACTTCGTACATACCTAAAGCTTCCATTTCATCTAAATCTTTATACATACAAGCTTTTAATATTTGCATTGGATAAATATCTAGTGGAAAGACTTCTTCGTAAGACCCTGTTACTACAAATGCACGATGTTCACCATTTGTATTGGTATTTAAATCGTATTTTTTCTTTGGATTTAACCAAGAAAACGTCAATGCTCTAGAAGTTGATATTTTATTAAAAACCGGTTTATTCCATCCAAAAAACTCATAATCATCGCCTTCAGGAATTACAGTAATAACATTGCTGTAGTAATCTAAACTTCCATCTGGTTTAATCTGCTTTCCAGACAGTACATTACCAGAAATAATTCTGTCGTTACCATCTTTATCTACACCATTATCATAAACCATAGTAGCTACTTCACTACCTATTTTAGTTTTGAAGTATCTTGGCTTTTTTACTGACGATCCAACAAGTGCAACAACACGTTCTGCATTAAACTTACCTGTTAGCAGTAACTCTCCAATGATTACTAAATCTTGCGCATTGACTGTCCAAACAATCTCTCCTTTATTAATTGGATCTACTTTATTGATAAGTGTCCCAACATTACCAGAAGGATGTGGTCCTGATATTTGATGAATTGTAACTCCTGATAATCCAGCTAGTGGAGAATCAGAACTTTTACCAACAGATACATGAACTTGCCCTTCTGTTAACTTACCTAGAGCAGACACAGCAGCTTGCAATTCAGCTTCTTTACCTTGTAATGTAAAATCCAAATCAGCAGCTAATGGTGCACTTGCATATCCAGAAATAAAAATAGCTTTTGGCGAGCTATCTGGATTAGCAACAACATCATAAGGACGTTGTTTTATAAAAGCCCAACAACCAGAAGCTAGTAAAGCATTTTTAATAGTTTCTGAAAAGGCAGAGTCTAAGTCGACTTCACCATGATCTAAAAACTTTTGCTCTTTATCTGCTTGAATTTTAATAGCATCTATACGACGCTTTGGTCCTCGTTGTACCTCAACAACTTCACCAGACACTGGAGACACAAACTTTATAGCTTCGTTAGACTTATCGTGAAAAATAGTCTCACCTGCTTTTACTTTTGCACCTTCTTTGGCTACTAATTTTGGTATAACACTGTGGAAGTCTTCAGGTCTAATTGTATAAAAGTTACTGATAATAGCTTGTTCTATGCTTTTTTCAGCTTCACCCTTTAAATTTATGTTCAGACCTTTTTTAATTCGAATGTCGTTTGACATATTTTATAAATTGAAATTAGTTGTCTAAAAATCCGTGCAAAAATACGAATTTCTAAAGCTAAAAAAATGCGTTTTAGATAGCGATTTCGTTATTTATAAACATTCTAAATAACCTGTAGATTTTAGGCATAAATTTTGATTATCTTTGTGTAAATTCCATCAATATGTCTAAAAAACTACTTTTCATTTTCATTGGCTTTTACTTAATAACTCACAGTCAAGTTGAAGAAGTAAATCCGCCAGACTATATAAAATCTATAACTTTTAAAAGCTCTAGTAGTGATTTAGGCGAACTTCCAGTACTTAAATTAGGAGAGACTTTCTATTTAGAATTTGATGCATTAGTTAACGACGAACCTGATTTTTACTACAAGATTGAGCACTATGATTTTGACTGGAAAGAATCCGTTTTAGTAAGACCAGAATTTATTCAAGGCATTGACAATTTTAGAATTGTTGATTACACCAACTCTTTCAATACATTTCAGTTATACTCTCACTACAAATTAACCTTACCCAATAGACAAACTAGAAAGCTTTTAGTATCTGGTAATTATGTTATATCCATATATGATGAATATGACGAGCTTGTTTTTTCAAGAAAATTCATGATCTATGAAAATCTTGTCTCAGCAGGCTTACAAGTTAAGCGCTCAAGAAATGTGAAAAATATAGACAGAGTTCAAACTGTTGATATTGAAATATCTGGAGGATTACGACTGAATAATCCTGATCAAACCATCAATGTTTTATTAATACAAAATCGAAATCTCAATACAGCCATTACAGATTTGAAGCCACAATATACAATTGGAGATAAACTCATTTATAGATATGTTGATAAATCTGCTTTTTATGGAGGCAATGAATATCGCTTTTTTGAAACTAAAGACTTAAGAGCTCCAGTAATGGGAGTTCAGTTTATGGACTTAAAAGACATCTACCATAGTTATTTATTTGTAGACCAGCCAAGATTTGGTCAACCCTATACTTACAATCCTGATATAAATGGTAGATTTACAATAACGGCTTTAGATAGAACCAATGTCTCTAATGAAGCTGATTATTCAATGGTTCATTTTAAGCTGAATTATCCTAAATTAGAAGATGGTGAGAGACTTTTTGTTTATGGGAACTATAACAATTATGCGCTAGATGATTATAATGAAATGATTTATAACACTGAAAGCAACCTTTACGAAGCTAATTTTTTATTTAAGCAAGGTTTTTACAACTACAAATATGTTGTTCTGCAAAATGATGGTACTATTGATGAAGGAAGAATTGATGGTGATTATTGGCAGACTGAAAACAACTACAAAATCCTTGTTTATTATAGAGATTTAGGTGCACGATACGATAGAATTATAGGTTTTAATGAAGTATCCTCTATAAACATTAGCAACTAATCGTTAAAATTTACTAAAGAAACTATATTTTTGCTACTTCAATTATAATATTTCTTATTTTAGCATAAGCTAGTTTAATAGCATATGGTACAACAAGTTACAAAAGGCATAAAGATTTCTGTCGAGACTACTTTCGAAGGCACATTTTATAAAAATTATAAAGTGCAATTTGCTTTTGGCTATAAAGTAACTATAGAAAACCAAAGTAAAGATTCTGTTCAGCTAAACACAAGGCATTGGCGCGTTTTAGACGCTCTAAACAATATTGAAATAATTGAAGGCGAAGGTGTTATTGGTAAAAAACCTGTTTTAAAACCTGGCGAATCTCACACTTACAACTCTGGTTGCTTACTCACATCACCTTTTGGCGCTATGTCTGGTTATTATAACATGGTAAATTTTACCACTACAAAGAAGTTTAGAGTTGAAATCCCTTCCTTTAAATTAAGTGCTCCTTTTGCTCTTAACTAATTTATCCTATTAAATTTATAGACTGTTCCGTTTTGTTCAATATGAATAAAACTACAATTAGAATAATGCACAAATTGATATTCAGCATTATATCTAAAATTGGTATTCTCAACTTTAAATAAGGCATCACAATCTACATGTCCATATGGTGAGATTCGTCTAAATCTGTATTCAGAATCATTTTGAGACTCGTACAGTTCAAACCAAGCACCAGCAGCAATACCAGAAAGCCATTGTGCTTGATCTGCTTTCTCGTTATTTTCTTTAGGCTCAATAGTACCAATATTTGAAGGTTCATAATTTTTCAACTTATCGAGAAAACATCTTAAATTTTCACTTTTTTGAGACCCAGTGAATTGTTCAATAACTCCATCTTCAGAAACCTCATAAGGATGGTTTTGTGTATCAGCAATTAGCACATTTCCTACTGTACTTGGTGTAAACCATTTAGAACCAATAAGCTTCTTTTTTATGTTTTCATCAGTAACAGAAGCTATTAAAGCATCAGTAACAAAACGCGCACAATTACAAGCAATTTTAATAAAAGCTGCATAACGAATAAAATGCTTATTCTGCATCATTGTTATATACTCTCGTGCCTTTTTATAATCAACTGCATTACAAACCGAAGCTACCAACTTACCATCGCCATGAGTTAATTTTGGATGCGTAGCCAAAAACTCTAAAATTTCATCTAGATTAGCTATTAAATCATTTTCAATTTTAGCAACAACAGGAAAATCCAATTCATTATCCGTCGTTTTTCCTCGAACACGTCCATTGGGAGATGGAGTTATATATCGACCAAAATCATGATACTCTAAAATTCCAGTAGACTTATCAATTAATACTAAAGCAGCGTGACCAGCTCTCACATGAGATTTACTTCCAACTCCTAAATATTTTAAAAAAGGAGAATACCATTCTTCTGCATGAGAAACAATAGTATCAGGATAGGCTAATGGTAAAATTATTCCTGTACTACTCATTTATAACTTCTGAAGATTTTAAAGTTTCTAGAGACACCTTTTCGTCTTGAAGAGATTCATAACGCATTGTTATATTTTCTCCTAATTTTTCAACTTGAGTTATGCTTGTTGTTTTTACAAAACCACGATCCATAACAACGCCAAAATTCAAATTATCCTTTCCAGCAGTTTTATGAAAATTTAGAAGCGTATTAGACGATAATTCATTTTCAGATTTAAAAACCTTGAACCACTCTTTTCTTTTTTGCTTCATATCCTCTGAATACAAAGTAGAAGAAGACCATATATGAGACACTAAATCAAGTATACTAAAATGTGCTTTTTTACCATCCCAAACAATCTCATAAAAACACAAACCTCTATTCCAATCTGCAATAATTAAAGTAAAAGGTTCTATGCCTGAATAATCATAATTATGTGCGTCATTAATATCTGCTAAAGACAATAAATCTTTAACTACCAATCCTCTACTTTGCCTATACTCAATTTGTCTTTCATGAATTTTAAAACCTCCATTTAATAAACAAATGACGCGTTTATTTTCACTCACACCAATCCAAGTTCCTCCGGAAAGTTTATCTTCTGGATACAACAATTCAACTTTTTTATAAGTCTTAATTTTTGGTGGCAAGGATTCTCTGTTTGGTGCTTCATCTCTGTTAGAAGTCAATACAAAATCATTATTCCCTTTGTAAAAAATGGTTACTGTACACATAACTGCTTTTGTCTAAAAAACGATTAGCAACTTACAAAAAATAGATAACAAAACTATAGACTTTAGTTAGCTTATTGAAATAGAAAACTCATCAAAAAAATTGTACCTTTGCAATTCAAAATTTTAAACTAAAAATTCAATATAAATCAATTATGGGAAAAGGATTTTTCAACACACCAATTGCTGTTAACGAACCTGTTAAAGGCTATGCGCCTGGCTCTCCAGAACGTGAAGCTGTTAAAAAGGCATACACAGAACTTTTTAACAATAAAACAGAGGTTCCTATGTACATAAATGGAAAAGATGTAAAAACTGGAAATACTAGAACCATGTCGCCACCTCATGACCATAAGCATATTGTAGGTGAGTATCATCTTGCTGAAAAGAAACATGTTGAGGAAGCAATTGCAACCGCACTTGAAGCACGTAAGAATTGGTCACAAATGCCTTGGGAGCAACGTGCTGGAATTTTCTTAAAAGCTGCCGAATTAATTGCTGGTCCTTACAGAGCAAAAATTAATGCTGCAACAATGATTGCTCAATCTAAAACTGTGCATCAAGCAGAAATTGATGCTGCTTGTGAGTTAATTGATTTTTTACGTTTTAATGTTCAGTTCATGACAGATATTTACCATGAACAACCAGAAAGCACAAGTGATGCATGGAACAGAATTGAATATAGACCTTTAGAAGGATTCACTTATGCAGTAACACCTTTTAACTTTACTGCAATTGCTGCTAACTTACCAGCGTGTATGGCATTAATGGGTAATGTTGTAGTATGGAAACCGAGCGATAGCCAAATATTTTCTGCTAAAGTAATTATGGATGTATTTAAAGAAGCAGGTGTTCCTGATGGTGTTATTAATGTTGTTTTTGGTGATCCTGTAATGATTACTAACACAGTACTAGCAAGTCCTGATTTTTCTGGATTACATTTCACTGGTTCTACATTTATATTCAAAGAATTGTGGAAACAAATTGGTAATAACATTCATAATTATAAAACATACCCTAGAATTGTTGGTGAGACAGGTGGAAAAGATTTTATCATCGCTCATAAATCTGCTAATGCTAAACAAGTTGCTACAGCGATTTCTCGTGGTGCTTTTGAGTTTCAAGGACAAAAATGTAGTGCTGCCTCCAGAGCGTATATTCCTGAAAGTTTATGGAATGATGTCAAGAATTTTGTGGTTGAAGACGTTAAATCATTTAAAATGGGATCTCCTGAAGACATGAGTAATTTTATTACAGCTGTAATTCACGAAGGCTCCTTTGATAAATTGGCAAAATATATTGATCAAGCAAAAGCTGATAAAGATGTTGATGTTCTTATTGGTGGAAACTATGATAAGAGCAAAGGTTACTTTATTGAACCAACTGTTTTAGTAGCTAAAGACCCAAAATACACTACAATGTGTACTGAATTATTTGGTCCAGTTATCACAATTTATGTGTATGAAGATGATAAATACTCTGAAGCTTTAAAACTTGTAGATGAAACTAGTGAGTATGCTTTAACAGGAGCTGTTCTAGCAACAGATCGTTATGCTATTACAGAAGCTACATCAGCTTTACAAAACTCTGCTGGTAATTTTTATATCAACGATAAACCTACTGGAGCTGTTGTTGGACAACAACCATTTGGAGGAGCTAGAGCATCTGGAACAAATGACAAAGCTGGTTCTGCTCAAAACTTATTACGTTGGGTATCTCCAAGAATGATAAAAGAAACATTTGTAACCCCAACAGATTATCGCTATCCATTTTTAGGAGAATAGGTATTTTTATTACTATAAATTCTAGCCTCAATAGATTTTTTCTCTTGAGGCTTTTTTATTTCTGCTCAATACTATAAAGTAAAATATGTATATTTAGGTTTAATCTTTTTAAGCTGTAACCAATGAAGAAATACTACTATTTATGCTTACTTTTTTGCTTCAGTATTATGTCATTTTCTCAAAACAAAATGAGTAAATTAAGTAGTACTGAAACGTCTATTTTATTTTCTAGTTTTCCTGTAATTGATATTAGAGATTATCAGGAGAATATTAATTCAACGTATTCTTACTTTCAAGCCTATAAAGCAATTTCACAAAATGACCTTCAAGAAAGACTAGCTCCTTTAAGTCATTTAGAAGAAAAAGCTAAATATAGTAAGCTTAATGATGTAGTGAGTTTAACTTTACTGCATTCTGATTTTGAAGTTATAGACCCTGATGTTATATCACAAGGAAAAGCATTTATAGATAACGATGGTTTTATAGTCCAAAATGATTTTTCATCTACTATTTTTGAAAAAAATAATCTTTCATTATTAGCACCTCTTCAAACCAACCATAAAGGTTTAAAAGTAGTTTACAACTTATCAAATGATTTAATTTACAACACTACTAATGAAGGTATAACAAATATTGCTATTGATTTTGGAGATGGAAATGGGTTTCAAAACATTTCTGCAGATCAAAATATTAACGTTCAGTATTTAGATAAAGGGTCTAAAATTCTAACAACAAAAATTGAGTTTTCTGATGGAAGTATAACAACAAGTAAATCAACTATTAATATAAAATATTCTAATGAAGATAAAGAAACCCTTTTTAATAGAGCTCCAACAGCTTTTACCTCATCAAACACAGCACCTCCAAACCTAACCCCTTATGGAGTTGCAAATGATATTGGAACTGGAGAATATGAGATTTTTTTAAGCTCTGATGGTGTTTTTGATAAACCAATTATTCTAGTTGATGGTTTTGATCCAGGAGATAGCAGAGATATAATGGGAATTTATGATCTTCTAAATTTTGATGATGGCACATCTACATCTAATCTAGCAGATGTAGTAAGAGCAGAAGGCTTTGATGTTGTAATACTCAACTTTCCAGTTTACACAAGAACTTCTGATATGGTTGAAGTTGATGGTGGAGCCGATTTTATTGAGCGTAATGCCATGCTTTTAGTTGAGCTTATAAACTTAATTAATGGCCCTGCGCCTAACGGTAAAGTTGGTGATGAAGAACTTGTGGTTATAGGCCCAAGTATGGGAGGACTAATCTCTCGTTATGCTTTAAACTTCATGGAAAACCAAGGTATGGATCATGAAACCAGACTTTGGATATCGTTTGATTCACCTCATCATGGTGCTAATGTGCCAATAGGGTTTCAATATCTATTTAATAAATTAGCATATGGTCTACAGTTAGGTGGTTTAGCTGGTGATCAAAGTGTGGTGTCTGTAAGACCTTTAGTAGATGATTTTTTAAGATCTCCAGCAGCAAGGCAAATGCTAACAGACCACTTTGATGCTCATATTACGTCAGGCACTGACTTTGATGATGCGCTAAAACTACCACAAAAAAACACCTATAATCCAATATTTTTTAATGGTTTAAACGCACTTACTACTTCAGGTTTTCCAGAAAACACTAGAAATGTATCTATAATTAATGGAAGTGGAATTGGTAACCCTTATCAAGACACAAATAATATGGACATATCTCCAGATTTCCTTGCACTAGAAGTTACTAGTTTATCAATTGCTGGTGGTCTAGCTGATGCTGATTTCACTTCAAGGTTTACACCTTTTGCTGGACAAGAAAACACTACTGGTAGTGTCGTTATTGATGCTATTTTTATTTGCTTCTGCGATTTTGCTGATAGTGCCACAGTGATGGCTGAAACTTTTTCAGATGGTATTGATGCAGCACCAGGTGGTCTTTTTGATATCTCTAGTGTTACTGGAGACATTCCTTCAGACCCTTTGGTAGATGCTTTTTTTGCTGGATTAAATACAGATCAATTTAACTTTATACCAGCTGTAAGCTCTATGGCTTTAGAAATAACTGATGATGAGATAGATTGGTTTCATGATATCGATCTTGGTTCAGGATCCTCACCAAATAGTGATGTGTTAAACATAACTCCTTTTGATAATTGGTTTATGCCTGATAATAATGAGCCACATGTTTTGTTAACGCAAGCTAATGTGGACTTTGCTTTAGATGAAATAATTTTAGAAACGTTATCCAATCAAAATATAGAAGATGTTGCTTTTAAAATTGAAAAGAATCCTATACAAGATGAATTGTTGATTATAACTAGTAAAACGTTTAACGACTCTCAAATTATAATTACTGATTTAATAGGTAAAACTATTTTTAAAGAGACCCTAACTTTAAATAATAAAACAACTATTCCCGTCAATATAGCTTCGGGAACATATATATTGAATATAGAAACTGAAACTAAAACGTTTCAAACAAAAATAATCGTTCAATAAAAAGTATTTAAAACGAAAAGCGACTGCATTTCGAGAGCCTCAATGACCAGTCGCTTTTTTTATGGCTTATATTTTAGTGGAAGATGTACCACTTTTTTAGTTTCAAAAAAATCTTCTTCAAAAAAAGTATGCAAATTATATTCTTTGGCTTTAGGAAACTCTTTGAGCTCCTCTGTTAAATCACCTCCTTTTAAATAGAGAATACCATTTTTTAAATCGTGTTCTTGTTTTTTAGTGACTTTCCGTTTTACCCAACCAACAAAAGTAGGCATTGCAGTAACTGCTCGACTTACAATAAAATCAAAATTATCATCAATAGCCTCCACTCTACTATGCGTAGTTTTTATATTTTTTAAATCCAGTTCATTAGCAACACCATGTATTACCTTTAATTTTTTACCAATACTATCTACTAAATGAAACTTACAATCTGGAAACATAATAGCTAATGGTACTCCAGGAAAACCTCCTCCTGTTCCAACATCTAAAATTTTAGTTCCGTTTTTAAAACTAATTACTTTGGCAATTCCAAGAGAATGTAAAACATGCCTTAAATACAATTCATCAATATCTTTTCGAGAAATGACATTTATTTGAGCATTCCACTTTTGATATAATTCATTTAATTGTTCAAATTGAATAATCTGATTGTCAGTTAGATTTGGAAAATATTTAAGGATTAATTCCATATAATCATAAATTTAAGGCAAAAGTAGTTAATTTTAAAAGCATAATTTTAGAAAAACTTCACATCTTACGATGCTTAATTACTTATATTTGTTACGAATATAAATTTGCTTTTAAAAAGCGTTATCATAATAAAACATAACCATGACAAAGCCAACGTTATCTTTTTCAAGAGCTGATTCTGCTAAATTTTTTAGAACGCTAAACAAGCGTGTTAATACGTATTTTAAGGAAAATAATATTAAACGTACAGGAAATTGGAAACTATGGGTAAAAACCATCGTTATGTTTTCAATGTTTTTAACACCTTATTTCTTACTATTGACATTAGATATTCCTGGTTGGGCACAACTTTTATTAACTGTTGTTATGGGAGTTGGAATGGCTGGAGTTGGAATGAATGTGATGCATGATGGTAATCATGGCTCATACTCTAATAAAGAGTGGATTAACCGCTTAATGGGAAGTAGTATCTATATTCTAGCTGGTAATGTTTATAATTGGAAAGTTCAGCATAACGTACTACATCATACTTACACTAACATACATGGACATGATGAAGATTTAGAAGCTGGACGTATTTTACGTTTTTCGAAGCACTCAAAATGGCAATGGCATCATAAGTTTCAACATTATTACTCGATTTTCCTTTATGGATTGTTAACCATAAACTGGGCAATTACTACTGATTTTCAGCAGATGAGACGTTACATGAAACGCAAACTATCCTACGGGAAATTTCCAAATCCTGTTACCAATTGGAGTAAACTAGTAATTTCTAAACTAATTTATGTTTGTATTTGGATTGTTTTACCAATGTTGATTATGGAAAATGTAGCTTGGTGGAAAATTTTAATCGGATTTTTTGTAATGCATTATACAGCTGGTGTTATTTTAAGTGTAGTTTTTCAATTAGCTCATGTAATGGAAGAAGCAGAAATGCCTTTACCAGAAGAAAACGGAACCATGAAAAATACTTGGGCTATTCACCAGTTAAAAACAACTGTAAATTTTGCTACTAACAACCGAATTGTTAATTGGTTTACAGGTGGTTTAAATCATCAAGTTGAGCATCATATTTTTCCTCATATTAGCCATGTGCATTACACTAAAATTTCAAAAATTGTAAGAGAAACAGCTAAAGAATTTAACTTACCATACAACGAATATAAAACTACTCGCAAAGCTATAATAGCTCATTTTAAGCACTTACGCCAAATGGGAATGAAACCAGCTTTACAAGCTTAAACTATTGTTCTTTTTATGAGCATACTTTCAGAAAGAATTTTAAATATGTCTACTTCTGCTACTTTAGCAATGGCAGCAAAGGCAAGAGAATTACGAGATCAAGGCAAAGATATTATTGGCTTAAGTCTTGGAGAGCCTGATTTTAACACACCTGATTTTATTAAAGATGCAGCTATACAAGCTGTTAACGATAATTATAATTCCTATACTCCTGTTGATGGTTATGCAGAGTTAAAAGATGCCATAATCACAAAATTTAAACGTGACAACAATTTAGAATACAAACCGTCTCAAATAGTGGTGTCTACTGGAGCCAAGCAATCTTTATCAAACGTTGCTATGGTTATGATTAATAATGGAGACGAAGTGATTTTACCATGCCCTTATTGGGTAAGTTATTCTGATATTGTAAAAGTTGCTGGAGGTGTTCCCGTAGAAGTAAAAACATCTATAACTACCGATTTTAAAATGACAGCTTCACAATTGGAAGCTGCTATTACACCTAAAACCAAAATGCTTTGGTTTAGTTCACCTTGTAATCCTAGCGGATCCTTATACAGTAAAGAAGAATTAGAATTACTAGCAGAAGTATTAAAAAAGCATCCTAATATCTATGTAGTTTCTGATGAAATCTATGAGCACATAAATTATACTGGAAAGCCACATGCTAGTATGGCACAAGTTGATGGTATGTACGACAGAACAGTAACAGTAAATGGTGTTTCTAAAGCTTTTGCTATGACAGGTTGGCGAATAGGTTATATTGGAGCTCCAGAAACAATTGCTCGCGCATGCAATAAAATGCAAGGACAAGTAACTAGTGGTGCAAATTGTATTGCACAACGTGCTGTTATTACTGCATTAAATGAATCGCCTACTCGTGTTAAGTATATGATTGACGAGTTTAAAAATAGACGAGAGTTGGTGTTAAACCTATTAAATGATATTGATGGTTTTAAAACAAATTCTCCTGAAGGTGCTTTTTATGTATTTCCTGATGTTTCGTATTATTTTGGAAAAACATTAAGAGGAAAAACCATTAACAACGCAACAGATTTTTCTCTATACCTTTTAGAAGAAGCTTTAGTAGCTACTGTAACTGGTGATGCTTTTGGTAATCCAGATTGTATTCGCATAAGTTATGCTGCAAGCCAAGACGAATTAAAGGAAGCTATAAAACGAATTAAAGAGGTTTTAACTTAAACTGAACATATTTTCCACATAATAAAAAAAGCCTCACGTTTAACTGTGAGGCTTTTCTTTTTAGATAGTAGACAAAGCTACTATCACACTACTTATAACTAACCCAAACACTAAAATGCGTTTCATATTGCGATGTCTTCTTTCTTCTTTAAGACGTTGTATAATTTCTTGTGTTACTTTAGGTGACGATTCTGGAAACTCACACTTCGTTTTATCGCCTTCATAAATTCCATCTTTGTAAATACTTTTTAAACCTTTTCGTTTTTTCAGAAGCTTTCTATTATTTTTAATAGTAGCATTCATCATTCCTATTGATCCTCCTCCTCCCATAATAATATTATAGTTTAAAAGTTATACCTAAAATAATTGTATTGATAGCTTGTTTAGTAATAAATATTACCAAATATTAGCTCTATAAAAACCTAATACTTTTAAGTATTAGTTAAAGTTCAGTAAGTCTTGTAAATACTTTTTAAGAGAAAGTAATTATCATTACGATTGCAAAAAGCGATACTTTTAAAACCGTTTCGATACTAGAAGTGAATCGATATTTTCTGCTTTTTACTAATTGCTTAACGCCAAAAACAGATTGTGAATTAATGTTTGAATAATTATTGCGACTTATTCTCTTATAATTAGAGTTTAATAAACCAGCGTTTTCTAAATTAACAGTTACTAATTCCTGTTTAGGCAATGGCTCTAAATCTTGTGTTGTTAATACTAATTCCATGATTGATAAATTTTAATTGGTTACATAGATATGACGCCATTGTTATAAAAATGTTACAACCTATGCTACACTAAATCATTAAAAACCAATACTTAAAATTATGGAACTACCTATAAATTCTAATAAATATGACGTTTAAAATTTTTTAAAAAAAGTTTTTAAAAAGTAGTTTTTCGCTATCTATTTCGCCAGAAAAAAGGTGTAAAAAGTATGAGAACTGTAAATAATTCTAAACGACCAATAAGCATTAAAAAGCTACTCCACCATTTTCCGATTGCTGGTAAAGCTGCATAATTATCTACTGGCCCAAATTCACCTAAGGCTGGTCCAACATTACCTAAACTTGATGCTGCCAAACCAATGGCAGAGGTAAAATCTATTTGCATCATAGAAAAACCAAGAGCCCCAATAATAAATGACAACATATACAAAATAAAAAAGCCTAGTATATTGAATACAATTTCTTTAGAAATTGATTTATTATTATAACGAACAGGGAGTATCGCATTTGGATGTAAAGACCTTTTAAATTCTAAAAAACCATTTCTAATTAAAATAAGGTGTCTTACAACTTTTACACCACCAGATGTTGATCCAGCCGAACCTCCTGAAAACATCAATCCAAAAAAGAACACTAATAAAAAAGGAGTCCATACTGTAAAATCTGCCGTTACAAATCCTGTTGTAGTGACAATTGCAAGTACTTGAAATAGAGCATGCCTAAAAGCACTTTCTGCTTCTCCCCAGACCATAGGATGGTTTATTGAAGATGCACTTACATCTGCTCGAAAATAAATTAGTATTGCAGCTATTAATGTAAAAACCATTATAAACTTAAAATAGAGTTTAAACTCTTCATCTTTTATTATTTTTTGGACTTTACCTTTAAATGCAAAATAACTCAAAACAAAATTTGTTCCTGCCAAAAACATAAATACTATAATGATATATTGAATGATAGGAGTATCATTCCAATGAGCTATACTGGCATTTTTTGTAGAGAATCCACCAGTTGAAAGCGTACACATTGCATGGTTAATTGCATCAAAAAAGGACATACCTGCAACTGATAGCAATAAAGTTTCAGCCATAGTATAGCCAAAATAAATTAGCCATAGTCGCTTGGCAGTATCTGTAATTCTAGGATGTAACTTATCTGTACTTGGACCAGGAGCTTCAGCAGCAAATAACTGCATTCCTCCAATTCCTAACAAGGGTAAAATGGCAATTGCTAGAACAATAATTCCCATTCCACCAATCCAATGTGTCAAACTCCTCCAAAACAAAACACCTTTCGGTACGGCTTCAATATCACTCAATATTGTTGCGCCTGTTGTTGTGTATCCAGAAATAGTTTCGAAAAAAGCGCTAGTAAAATCGGGAATAACACCTGTTAAAAAATATGGCAAACTTCCAGATAAAGCCATTACAAACCAACCTAAAGACACAACAAGATATCCCTCTCGCTTATTCATTTCTTTTCTGTATCGTCTTGTATTTACCATGACAAAAACACCAGATAAGAGAATAACTATTCCAGATAAAAAAAGTTGAGCTGTAACTCCATCATTATATATAAGGCTCACAAGAGTTGAAAGCAACATAAAACCTCCATTAAATAATAATAGAAGTCCTAAAAAATGACATATGATTTTATAATTAAGTCTCAAAATTTACAACTTAAAAGAAATATTTTTCTACCGTTTTAATAGATATAGGCAAACAGCAAACTACTACACGATCCCCAACTAAAACCTTAAAATCTCCTAGAGCTATTAAACCAGAGTCATTTCTAATAACGCCACCAATTATTGCAGATCTTGGAAAATCTAAATCTTTAATTAACTTATTAGCAATTTTAGAATTGGCGTGAACCTCAAACTCTAATAATTCAGCGTTCATATTATTAAGCTTGGTCATTGCTACAACCTCACCTTTTCTTATATATCTAAAAATATTGTTTGCAGCAAGAAGCTTTTTATTAATTAGCGTATCAACACCTATTGATTGAGATAACTCAAAATAATCCATATTCTCAACTAAAGCAATATTTTTGGCAACACCTTTAGATTTTGCAACTAAACAAGACATGATATTTGTTTCGGAGTTACCAGTAACAGAAATAAATGCATCCATATCTTGAAGGTTTTCCTCTTCTAATAAATCTACATTTCTACCATCTCCATTAATAATTAATGCTTTAGGAAGTTCATCTGCTAAATCCATGGCGCGCTCTTCATCTTTTTCGATAAGCTTAACATTAAACTTATCATTGCATAAATCACGAGCTGTTTTTAAACCAATTGCACTACCTCCCAAAATCATCACATTTTTTATGTCTTTATTGATTTTACCAGTAAGTTTACATAACTCTTCGTCTCCTCCTTTTGACGTAATAAAAATAACATGGTCTCCTTCTTTAAATTCTGTATCACCTCTAGGAATAATTGTATACTGTGTTCCAAACCTTTGTATTGCAATAGGCATAAAATGTAACTCTGGAAAAACTTCGGCTGCTTCTTTTACTGTTTTTCCAACAAATTGAGCAGTTCGTGACAAATGCAAACCAAGCATGGTTAAAGCACCATCTTCAAACTCATACGAGTCCTCAAAAGCAGCTTGATCTAGTGATAAACTAATTTCTGTTGCGGCAAGAGATTCTGGTGAAATAAGTTCATCTATTCCAAACTTTGTAAACCCAACTTCATCTTTGTACTTGATAAATTCTGTATTAGAAATTCTAGCAATGGTTTGCTTTGCTCCTAACTGTTTAGCTAATACACAAGCAGTAATATTAGTAGTTTCAGACGAGGTAACAGCAATAAACATATCTGAAGTCTCAATACTAGCATCCTTTAAAATAGCTATAGATGTTGAATCGCCTTTAACAACCTTTATATCCAGATGATTTTCGGCATAAGAGAGACTTTCTCTATTGGTATCTACTAAAGTAATCTCTTGAGATTCGTACGACAGTAATTTCGCTAAATGAAACCCTACTTCTCCAGCTCCAGCAATAAGTATCTTCATTATTTATGTATTGAAAAGTATTGCAAATCTACTTAATTTTTAGGGATTTGCATAGGAAATCCATTTCTTTGCAATCTAAATTAATATTAGTTTTATATTCTTAATATAAATTCATGTCATCTAAAGTAAAACCCTATAAAAACAGTGACTTAAGCAAGAAGCAGCAAGTCAGAAAAATGTTTGATAACATCTCAAAAGAATATGATGGTTTAAATAGAGTCATCTCTTTTGGCATAGATGTAAAATGGCGTAAAAAAGTGGTAAAATTGATTGCAAAAAATAAACCGGATTCCATTTTAGATATTGCTACTGGAACTGGTGATTTGGCTATTAATTTAATCGAAACCAATGCAAAAAAAATAGTTGGTTTAGATATTAGTGAAGGCATGTTAGAAGTTGGTAAACATAAAATCAACAAAAAAAATTTAGACGACACAATTGAAATGATTGTTGGTGATTCTGAAAATTTACCTTTTGAAGATGCAACATTCGATGCCATAACTGTAGCCTTTGGAGTGAGAAATTTTGAAAATCTTGAGAAAGGGCTTTCAGAAATTTTAAGAGTCTTAAAACCTAATGGTACATTTGTTATTTTAGAAACTAGTGTACCAACTAAAACACCTTATAAACAAGGCTATAATGTATATACAAAATATATTATGCCTACTATTGGGAAGCTTTTTTCTAAAGACAAATCTGCTTACTCTTATTTAAGTTCTTCAGCATCTGTTTTTCCATTTGGTGAGGCACTAAACAATATTTTACGTAATATTGGGTTTATTAATGTTGAAGATTTTCCGCAAACTTTTGGTGTAGCAACCATCTATAAAGCGTCAAAATAAAAAATGAAACTAAAAAACCTACTTACAATATTATTAGTAATGTTTATGCTTACCCAAGCATCTGCACAATTATTTAGTAAAGAACGTATTTTAAATAACGAAAACTTTGATAAACAGTTTTTAAGTTGGGGTTATTATTTAGGCTTTAATAGCTATGATTTTAATTTTGATTACAATAGGGATAGAACCGATATATTTGTAGAACGAAATGTAGGCTTTAATGTTGGTTTAGTTGGTGATATGCGAATTAACGATTACTTTAATCTACGTCTTGAACCAGGATTAGTTATTAATCAACGTAATTTAATGTACAGTCCTGAAAATTTTCAAGGCTTAGCTTTTGAAGACAATGATTTATTAAGGGAAGTAAAATCAACCTATATCCACATACCATTATTACTCAAAATTTCTACCAAAAGAGTCAATAACTTAAAGCCTTTTATAACTGCAGGTTTATCTACAGCTTTAAACTTATCCAGCAACGAAAAAAACCCAGACGATAACAGTAATGGGCAATTTAGAGTTAAAAGAAGTATGTATTTTTATGAACTTGGTGTTGGTGTAGACTTGTATTTATTCTGGTTTAAATTTACACCATCTATTAGAGGTGTATTTGCTTTTAATGATGAAATTATTAGAGACGAAGACCCAAATTCTCCTTGGACCAGCAATGTGGAGTCTATGAAAACCAGAGGTGTGTTTATAAATTTTACGTTTCAGTAAATCACCTTCTAAACTCACTCAACAAAATAGCAGTTGCTGTAGCGACGTTTAAACTTTCTGTAGCTTTTAATTTACCAAATCTTGGAATAGAAATTCTTTCATCAACTAACTTTTCTACATCTCGAGAAATACCATTCGCTTCGTTTCCGAGGATTAAAAAAGCGTGTTGTGGCAAATTGGTTTTTTTATAGATATTATCACCATTCATAAAAGCACCAAAAATTGGTATACTTTCATTTTTTGGTAAAAATTGTTTTAAATCAACATAATCAATTTTTACTCGAGTTATAGAACCCATTGTTGCTTGAATAACTTTTGGATTATAGCAATCTACTGTTTGTTTAGAGCAAATTAAACTCTCAATACCATACCAATCACACAATCTAATAATCGTTCCTAAATTACCAGGATCACGAATATCATCCAAAACCAGAACTAATCCATCTATTGGAACATCTAAAATACTTGGTTTTTTAAATAGTGCTAATACAGAATTTGAGGTCTTTAAAAAACTTATTTTCTGTAAGTCTTTGTCAGAGATTTGAGTTCTTTTAGAATTAACACTCTCAAAATCTGATTTAGTTTCATACAAATGATGCAATTCAAAGTCAGACTCCAACAATTCAGAAACACCTTTTACACCTTCAACAACAAAAAAACCATGTAAGTCACGATACTTTTTTTGCTTTAAACTAGATATTAATTTTATCTGATTTTTTGATAGCATATTTTAAAAAACTATTTATTTTACACGTGTTTGGATTAATTTTTGCCAAGCTACATAATAACTCTATAAAAAATGTAAATTTGAACGATTTTCGATAACTGATACTCTTTTCTTGAAATATTTATTTACAAAAATATCATTAATTCTAATTTGTATTACGTGCTTTAGTTCTTGTAATGTAATTAAGCGTGTAAAAGATGGTGAACACCTACTCACTAAAAACACCATTAACGTCAATGGAAAAAAGAAATCAGATCAAACACTACAAGATATAATTATTCAACAACCAAATGGAACTCTATTAAAATTTCCTCTACGATTACACATCTATAATCTTGCAAGAGAAAATAGAGACTCAATCTTTGAAGCTTGGCTGGATAAAAAACCTAAACGTCGAGAGAGGCTTGCTAATTTATATTCTCAAAAGCAAGTTGATAAAATGAAAGAATCTGCTTTAGGGTTTAATAATTGGCTAAAAAAAACTGGAGAAGCACCTGCAATAGTTGATAGCTTAAAAACTAAAAAAACAATCGATAGATTTAAAGCGTATTACTTTAATAAAGGTTGGTTTGATGTAGAAACTAGCTATAAGATTCATAAAAAAGAAAACAAAAGAGCTACTATAGATTACACGATAGAAACAGGAAAACCTTATATACTAGATACAATAAATCATATTATCAGTTCACCAGTAATTGACTCCCTTTTCAACTCAACAAAAGACAAATCATTTGTAAAGTCTGGTGAACAATATGATAATGATAACTTAAAAAGAGAATTATCTAGAGTAACTAATGAATTGAGAAACTCTGGAGTCTATCACTTTAATCAAGAATATATCAATTTTGAATTTGATACTATTGGTAAAACAAAAAAGGTAAATACAGATTATTTTATAAAAGATCGTCTAAAAAGAAAACAAGATTCATTATATAGAGCGCCTTTTAAAATTTATACTATTAAAGAGGTTAATATTTTAACTGACTATTCGTTTAGAAATATAGAAAGGCAGTTTACAGACTCTGTTAGTTATAATAATTACAACCTATATAGTTATGATAAAATGCGCTATAAACCTAAAGCGCTCACTGATGCAGTTTTTATAAAAAAAGGAGATTTATTTAGAGATATAGATAGAACAAGGACGTATCGTTATTTAAGTGAATTAAAAACATTTAAATATCCAAACATAGAATACATAGAAAACGAAACTGATTCTACCTTAACAGCTAATATTTTATTAACTCCCAGAAAAAAGTATAGTCTTGGCTTTGATTTTGATATATCCCAGAGTAATATTCAAACTTTAGGTTTTTCATTTAGAACAGGATTAGTAATTAGAAATATATTTAGAGGTGCTGAAACATTAGAGATTTCTGCTATTGGAGCGATTGGAGCATCAAAAGATGCCTCCAATACCAAAGATGCCTTTTTTGATATTAACGAACTAGGTGCTGACTTAAAATTAACCATTCCAAGAATTTTTTCTCCTTTTAATACAGACAGAATTATTCCAAAATTTATGTCTCCTACAACACGAATTAGTTTAAGTGCTACAAGTCAGACTAATATTGGTTTAGATAGACAAACAATTAATGGTATTTTTAATTATAATTGGTATCCAAAAAAAGGTGTAACAAATCAATTTGATTTATTTAACATACAATTTATAAAAAATGTAAACAGTGCCAATTATTTTAATATTTATAACAGCTCATACAACACATTAAATTCTATTGCACAGAATATTGGTTATACAGATTCTGATTTAACAATACCAGAGGGCACTAATCAATTTATAATAGATGCTTTATCTGGAAATACCTCTATCACTTCAGGGAGCAGTGATTTTGCTTCAATTTCAAGTATTTCAGAAAGGCGCTTTAGATTAACTCAAGACAACCTAATTTTCGCTTCAAATTTTACGTACTCAAAAAATACAAGAGAAGATTTATACGATAACAGTTTTTCCAGATTTCGAACAAAATTAGAATTAGCAGGTAATTTATTTTCGGCATTATCTAAACCACTCAATTTTAAAAGAAGTGAAGCAGGTAATTATCAAATTTTTGGTGTAGAATACTCTCAATATGTAAAAACAGAATTCGACTATATTAAACATTGGGATTTAGGAGGAAACACTAACAATATTCTAGCTATGAGAGCATTTGGTGGTATAGCCATACCATATGGAAACTCTGAAAATATTCCGTTTACAAAAAGTTACTATGGTGGAGGACCTAACGATAATAGAGCTTGGGAAGCCTTTAAATTGGGACCAGGAAAATCTCAAAGTATATTAGATTTTAATGAAGCAAACTTCAAACTTGCATTTAATCTAGAATATAGATTTGATTTGGCAGGAAAATTTGAAGGTGCCTTGTTTACTGATGCTGGAAACATTTGGAATGTTTTTGACAATATTGGAACTGAGGACACAGAATTTAAAGGATTTTCCTCTCTAAAGGATATTGCCATTGGTACTGGTTTTGGTCTACGCTACGATTTTAGTTTTTTCATTCTTCGTGGAGATATTGGTTTTAAAACTTACGAACCCTCTTTTAAGGAGGATAGCCGATGGTTTAACAACTACAACTTTGGTAACGCAGTGTATAATATTGGTATAAACTACCCTTTTTAAAAGAAATCTTCAACTAAATCGTTTTAGTATTGTTTATACTTTTCTAACACTAAAGCTGTGATGAAGTATTCAAAAAATGATTACTTTTGAATAATCAAAAACACAACTAAAAATCTAAATATGAATCATACTATAAAAGCAGGAGTTGCAACAGGATATGAAGTTCAAGAAATTTTTAAACTTGCTAAAGAAAAAGGATTTGCTCTACCAGCGGTAAATGTAGTTGGATCTAATAGTATTAATGGTGTATTAGAAACTGCCGCAGCATTAAATGCTCCAGTAATAATCCAGTTTTCTAATGGAGGTGCACAATTCAATGCGGGAAAAGGTTTAAGTAATGAAAATCAGAGAGCAGCAATTGCTGGTTCTATTGCTGGTGCAAAACATGTGCATTTAATGGCAGAAGCTTATGGAGTTCCTGTAATTCTTCATACAGATCACTGTGCTAAAAATCTACTACCTTGGATTGATGGCTTATTAGACGCAAGCGAACAACATTTTAAAGAAACTGGAAAATCATTATTCAGTTCTCATATGATAGATCTTTCAGAAGAACCTATTGAAGAAAATATCGAAATCTGTAAAACTTATTTAGAACGAATGAGTAAAATGGGCATGACACTTGAAATTGAATTAGGTATTACAGGAGGAGAAGAAGATGGTGTAGACAATAGCGATGTTGATGCATCCAAATTATACACGCAACCTGAAGAGGTTGCTTATGCATACGAGGAATTAAGTAAAATAAGTGACCAGTTTACAATTGCTGCTGCTTTCGGTAATGTTCATGGTGTTTACAGACCGGGAAATGTAAAACTTACTCCTAAAATTCTTAAAAACTCTCAAGAATATATTTCTGAAAAATATAATTTACCTCATAATCATATTGACTTTGTTTTCCATGGTGGATCTGGATCTACTGTAGAAGAAATTCGTGAAGCTATTGGTTACGGAGTTATTAAAATGAATATAGATACTGATATGCAGTATGCTTTTATGGCTGGAGTTAGAGATTATATTTTAGATAAAAAAGAGTATTTAATGACTCAAATTGGTAATCCAGATGGAGAGGATGTTCCTAACAAAAAGTATTACGATCCTAGAAAATGGCTACGTGAAGCAGAAAATAGTTTTGTAGAGCGTTTAAAGAAAGCGTTTGAAGATTTAAATAATGTAAATACATTATAAAATTTACGTAATTTTGTACTCTAACTAATTACTAAAACTAACGTAAAGCTATGGCTTGGTTTAAAAGAAAAACTAAAGGTATAACAACTGCTACTGATGAGAAAAAAGACACACCCAAAGGTCTTTGGTACAAATCTCCAACAGGTAAAATTGTTGATACTGATGAATTAGAAAAGAATTACTATGTAAGTCCAGAAGATGATTACCATGTGAGAATTGGTAGTAAAGAATATTTTGAAATTCTTTTTGACGATAATAAATTTAAAGAACTAGACGCTGATTTGGTCTCTAAAGATCCTCTAAATTTTGTTGACAAAAAAAAATATACAGATCGAATAAAAGCCGCTCAAGAAAAATCAAAACTTAAAGATGCTGTTCGAACTGCTGTTGGTAAATCTAAAGGAAAAGATTTAGTAATCGCAGCAATGGATTTTAGTTTTATCGGAGGTTCAATGGGAAGTGTCGTAGGAGAAAAAATTGCAAGAGCTGCTGATTATGCTTTAAAGAAAAAACTACCCTTCATGATTATTTCTAAATCTGGAGGTGCACGTATGATGGAAGCTGCATTATCACTTATGCAATTAGCTAAAACATCATCAAAATTAGCACAACTAGCTGAAGCAAAAATACCGTATATCTCTCTATGTACAGACCCTACAACTGGAGGAACAACCGCTTCTTTTGCAATGTTAGGTGATATTAACATTAGCGAACCTGGAGCATTAATTGGTTTCGCTGGTCCACGAGTTGTTAGAGATACAACAGGTAAAGAATTACCTGATGGTTTTCAAACTGCGGAGTTTGTATTAGAACATGGCTTTTTAGACTTTATATCACATAGAAAAAATCTAAAAAACAAAATTAATCTATACATAGATTTAATACAAAATCAACCATTAAGAGAATAAAAAAGAAAAGCTCAAATTTAAAATTTGAGCTTTTCTTTTTTTCGAAATCCTTTTTAGTTCAGGGTAATACTAACTTCATTTCCATTTGCAAAAGTAAAAGTTGCTTGATTATCGCAATCGCCAATACCATAATCAAATACGCCAGAGAAGTTAGTTTTTACTACATCTATACTTCCGCTAACAAAATAAGTACATATTACTTCTCTTCTTAAAGGAATTACAACTTCATAAGTATGAGTATTTCCATTAACAAATGTAGAGGACCAGTTTCCTGTTACAGAAAAAACATTGTCACTAAAAATTCCACTTCCAGCTCCTTCAATCCACTCTCTAACTTTAGTTCCTTCGCGCATCGCTTGAGCACCATTTGGCCATGTAACTGTTATGTCTAGAGTTTTGGTAAATTGCGGATTGCCATTTTCGTTAGAGAATTGCTTTAAAAATGTTTTAGTCCCTTCAATACTTAAAGCGTTAAAATAAAAGTCTACTAATGATTTACTAATAAATACTTGTTGTAAATCTGGATTACGTTCGTAAGACAAAATAATTTTACCCTTTAAAACATTACCATTCACCTCACAGCCTTCAGTTCCAAAATCAATAGTTATTTCTCTGGAACCTTGTTCTAAAACTACTGTTATAGTCACACAGTCTGGTAAATTAAAATTAGCAGCATTCTTACTAGCTTCACTTGATTCTTGAACTTCATAAACATCTAATGCAATATCATCTATTGCTTCTGATGCTTGATCCATTTGAGATTCTAATAAAACTTCTGCATAATCAAGTTGTTGCTCATCTGTATCTACAGATTCACTATCATCATTACAAGACATTACAGTAAATAATACCATAGCTGATAATACTACTTTACTAAAAAGTTTAAAATTGTTACTCACATCATTCTTAATGATGTTTTTGAGTTTGTGATTTAATAAATTCATGATTGCATTTTTTTAAGATTGTTATGTTGTTAAGACTTTCTTAAAATGAAAAAGTTTAAAATGCACTTCAAAAAAATTCAAACAAATACTATAAAAACTTTAAAATCATTAAAAATTACTATATTTGCCGCTTGAAAGAAAATCTTTCATAGTACATAAAAATCATTTATAATAATATTAGCATGTATTTAGACAAAAAAGAAAAAGAGGCAATCTTTAAAAAACATGGTAAAAATGCAAAAGATACAGGTTCTGCAGAAGGACAAATTGCATTATTTACACACAGAATTAATCATTTAACTGTACACTTAAAAGCAAATCATAAAGATTTTAACACAGAGCGTTCGTTAGTAAAACTAGTAGGTAAGCGTCGTGCTTTACTAGATTATTTGGCTAAAAAAGATATTTTAAGATATCGTGCAATAGTTAAAGAATTAGGATTAAGAAAATAATCAAAGAGAGGCTTCGCGCCTCTTTTTTATTTTATATAGCTCAAACGAGAGAGTTTAAAATTCGTAAATAAGAAGCTAATTATAGTTTTTCATTGGTTCACAACAACTACACAACACAACTACCAATGTTTAATTAGAATTAAAAAAATTTATGATTCCAAAAACTTACAAAGAGGTCATAGACCTAGGTGATGGTAGAGAAATTTCTATCGAAACCGGAAAACTAGCAAAACAAGCTCATGGTAGTGTTGTAGTGCAATCAGGAAAGTGTATGCTTTTGTGTACCGTTGTTTCCAATTACCACCAAGCAGATGTAGACTTTTTACCACTTACAGTAGATTACAGAGAGAAATTTGCTGCAGCTGGTCGTTATCCAGGAGGATTTTTCAAACGAGAAGCAAGACCAAGTGATGGTGAAGTATTAACGATGCGTTTAGTAGATAGATGTTTACGTCCATTATTCCCGAAAGATTATCATGCTGAAACACAGGTAATGATTCAATTAATGTCTCATGATCCAGAAGTAATGCCTGATGCTATGGCAGGTTTAGCAGCTTCTACAGCAATTCAATTATCTGATATCCCGTTTGAAACGGCAATTTCAGAAGTTAGAGTAGCACGTGTAAATGGTGAATTCATCATTAATCCAACCTTCGCCCAATTAGCAGAATCAGATATTGATATGATGATTGGTGCTTCTGCAGATTCTGTAATGATGGTAGAAGGTGAAATGGATGAAATTTCTGAAGAGGAAATGGTAGAAGCAATTAAAGCTGCTCACGAAGCGATTAAAATTCAATGTGAGGCGCAATTGAAATTAGCTGAAGCCTTTGGTAAAAAAGAAACTCGAGAATACGACCCTGAAGTAGAAGATGAAGATTTAGCGAAAAAAATTCATGATATGGTATACGACAAAACGTATGCTATTGCAAAAGCTGGATCTGCCAAGCATGAGCGTGGTCAAGCTTTTAGTGACATAAAAGAAGACGTTTTTAATTCCTTTTCAGAAGAAGAACAAGATGAATTAGGTAAGCTTATTCATAAATATGTTGCTAAAGCTCAAAAAGAAGCGATTAGAAACTTAACGCTTGATGAAGGCTTACGATTAGATGGACGTAAGACTACAGATATCAGACCAATTTGGTGTGAGGTTGATTATTTGCCTTCAACTCATGGTTCAGCAATCTTTACTCGTGGAGAAACCCAAGCTTTAGCAACGGTTACTTTAGGAACATCAAGAGACGCTAATATGATTGATATGCCTTCTTACGAAGGTGAAGAACGTTTTTACTTACATTATAACTTCCCTCCTTTTTCAACTGGTGAAGCGCGACCAATTAGAGGTACATCAAGACGTGAAGTAGGGCATGGAAATTTAGCGCAACGTGCCTTAAAAGGTATGGTTCCTGAAGATTGCCCATATACAGTACGTGTGGTTTCAGAAGTATTAGAATCTAACGGATCGTCTTCAATGGCTACTGTATGTTCTGGTACCATGGCACTAATGGATGCTGGTATTCAATTAAAGAAACCTGTATCTGGTATCGCTATGGGATTGATTTCTGATGGTAATAAGTATGCGGTTCTTTCTGACATACTAGGTGACGAAGATCATCTAGGTGACATGGACTTTAAAGTCACTGGAACTGCAGATGGTATTACTGCTACGCAAATGGATATTAAAATCAAGGGATTATCTTATGAGATTTTAGTAAAAGCATTGATTCAAGCAAGAGATGGACGTTTACACATCTTAAGCAAATTGACAGATACAATTGCACAACCTAATGAAGACGTTAAGCCTCATGCCCCAAAAATGGTAAATGCTACATTACCAAATGATCTCATCGGTGCTTTTATCGGTCCTGGTGGAAAAGTAATACAAGAGCTACAGAAAGAAACAGGCACAACCATTGTTATTAACGAGGACCCTGTTACTGGAGAAGGTATAGTAGAGATTCTAGGTACTAACCAAGAGGGAATTGATGCTGTATTAGCTAAAATTGATTCACTTACCTTTAAACCAGAAGTAGGAAGCATCTACGAAGTAAAAGTCATTAAGATGCTTGATTTTGGTGCTGTAGTAGAATATACAGAAGCTCCTGGAAATGAAGTATTACTTCATGTAAGCGAATTGGCTTGGGAACGTACAGAAAATGTCTCTGACGTGGTGAATATGGGAGATATTTTTGATGTAAAATACTTTGGAATTGATTCTAGAACCAAGAAAGAAAAAGTATCTCGTAAAGCCATCTTACCAAAACCAGAAGGTTGGGAAGATAGACCAAAACGCGATAACAACAATCGTGGAAGAGATAACAGAGGTAGAGACAATCGCAATCGTGATAACAGACGTGAAGATAGAAAGCCCAGACAGGATAGAAAAGAAGATTAAATATTTTTCTCAACAATTAAAAAAACCTCAAAGAAAGCTTTGAGGTTTTTTTAATTAATAATTCTTTAGATAATCAAATTGTTTTTCAATAACATTAACTTTATTAGCACTTATATGCTCTAATAATTTTTCTGCTACAGGCGAAAGCTTTTTAGTGCTTAACCATATTAAACACCAATTAGTAATTATAGGTAGACCTTTAACAGGTATTATTTGAAGATCATTATTAGCCAATGCATTTTTAATACCAATTAATGGCATAATTGAAAACCCTAAACCAGATAGCACAGCTTGTTTTAATGCTTCATTAGAGGTTAACTCCATCGTTTTGTATGTTGATACCTTTCGCGACTCAATAAAACTTTCCATTGCCAAACGTGTAGCAGAACCCCGTTCCCTATATATTAGAGGTAATTTCTGCATTTCAGATATTGATAAATATTTCGATTTTAATTTATAATCTTTTGGACCTACCATGTAGAGTTTATTTTCCATTAATTCAATACGATTTACCTTTAGATGTTTTGGAATAGTTGATACCATAGCAAAATCCACTTCATTATTTTCTAAAGCACTTATAACAGAAGACTTATTAGTCACATCCATATTTAGATCAACACCCCTATTAGAGTTAATAAAGTCTGAAATAAAATACGGTAAAGCATATTTTGCAGTAGAAACTATTGCAATTTTTAATTTACCAGCAATCTCCCCTTGAAAAGAAAGTGCTTTATAATTAATGGCTTCAACTTCTGCTAATATTTTTTTTGCCGCCATGGCAATTTCATCACCAAAGTCTGTTATATAAATCTTTCGACCTACCACTTCAAACAAAGGTATATTGAACTGATCTTGAAATTTTTTTAACTGAATAGAAACAGCAGGTTGAGTTAAATAAAGAGCTTCAGAAGCTTTTGTAACACTTTTTAATTCAGACACTTTCAAGAAAATTTCTAGCTGATGCAAAGTATAATTCATAACGTTTGTTTATAAAACATATAATAAATATAAATAAAAATATATGAATTAAATGTATAAAATTTGCAAAAAATAAAACATCATGAAAGAAAGAATTTTAAACAACATTAAAAAGTTACAAAAACAGTCTTCATTTTTTAACGTAGGAATCTTATGGTTTCTATTTCTATTATTTATCATGCTATCAATTAAAAGTGATGGATTGTTTTTAAAAGAAATTTTACTATCCAGTTTAATTATTGTGCTGGTAATTTTAAATACTGGATTTAGAAAATAAAACCTATATGGATTTACATTTATTATTAGATAACCTAACAAATCCTGCACTTCTATTCTTTTTTTTAGGGATAGTTGCTGTTCAACTTAAAAGCGATTTACAAATACCAGAGAATTCTTCTAAATTCATTTCACTCTATCTATTACTTTCTATAGGATTTAAAGGAGGTCAAGAATTAGCTCACAGTGATTTAAATTTAGAAATACTATGGTCGCTTTTATTTGGTGCTCTACTAGCTATTGTAGTTCCTATTTACACTTTTTTTATCTTAAGAAGAAAATTTAATATTAACAATTCAGGAGCAATAGCTGCTGCTTATGGTTCAGTCAGTGCTGTGACATTTGTAACAGCTATTTCTTTTTTAGAAATCGAGCAAATTCCATTCAGTGGACATATGGTTGCTGTAATGGCTTTAATGGAAGCCCCTTCCATAATGATTGGACTACTATTAATAATGCTATTTCAAGGTACTAAAAATAAAACTGAAGTACAATTAAAAAAAGTACTGTCTCACGCATTATTCAATGGTAGCGTATTACTAATCATCGGAAGCTTAATAATTGGATATTTAGCAAGTGATGCTCAAGCCGAAGGCATAAAACCATTTACAACCGACATTTTTAAAGGATTTCTTGCAGTGTTTCTGTTGGATATGGGAATTACTAGTGGTAAAAAACTAAAAGATTTTATAAACAAAGGATGGTTTGCATTGGTGTTTGCTATCATTATTCCAATAATAAATGGAACTATAGTTGCTATTGTTAGTGGTTCATTTATTGATAGTGTAGGAAACCGATTATTATTTGCAATACTTGCTGCAAGTGCATCTTATATTGCAGTTCCTGCAGCAATGAAAATAGCAGTACCAAAAGCAAGTCCAAGCTTATATATTCCGATGGCGTTAGCAATAACGTTCCCATTCAATATTACACTAGGTATGCCCTTTTATTTATGCATCATAAAATATTTTTAATAATTAACTTTTAAAATTAATACATCATGGAAAATACTTTAGAATTAAAAAAAGAAAATTTAAAAACTCAACAAGAAATCAAGCTTATTGATGGCTTATTTAGTGCCAAGGAAGCAGCAGACATTATTGATGCTGTTTTAAACATAAAAATCAATTATCATAAACTTAAGAGACTCTCAATTACCGAAGGTAACTCCGAAGATTTATGTGAATATGATACAGGAAGAATTGATGAGCTATTAAAAGCAAAACATCATGCAAAAGAATATTTCAATAACGTTAAAGAATTTGGCGGTAAATTAAGA
Source organism: Flavobacteriaceae bacterium NBU2973 (assembly GCA_026162565.1). GTDB lineage: Bacteria > Bacteroidota > Bacteroidia > Flavobacteriales > Flavobacteriaceae > JAOEIQ01. The sequence goes on along the minus strand of JAOEIQ010000009.1, from coordinate 60,553 downwards.
ATCAACAGTTTAATTGACATTACATTAGAAAAGTAAGCAGATTACAAATTATTAAAAGCCCATCATTTTTTCGATGGGCTTTTTTTAGTTGTAAATATTTTAATTCTATTTAATCTTTAACACTCTATTGATTTTTTATGATCAAAAGCTAGCAAAGGATACCAAATTTCTATAAAATCATATATTTATCATTTAAAAAATGAAAAAATATTTACTTTTTTGTAACAAAAACTATTTTTCTTACGTATAACTATAAGAGTACAAAATGTATTCGTTTTAAAAATACTTTACTTTATATATGAGACAACTTAAAATTACCAAGCAGGTTACTAACAGAGAAACTGCATCATTAGATAAATATCTACAAGAAATTGGAAAAGTTGACTTAATTACCGCAGACGAAGAAGTAGAATTAGCTCAACGCATCAAGGCAGGCGACCAGATCGCTCTTGAAAAACTTACTAAAGCTAATTTACGTTTTGTTGTTTCGGTAGCAAAGCAATATCAAAATCAAGGACTTACTTTACCAGATTTAATTAACGAAGGTAATTTAGGTTTAATTAAAGCTGCGCAACGTTTTGATGAAACTCGTGGTTTTAAATTTATATCGTATGCTGTTTGGTGGATTCGTCAATCTATCTTACAAGCATTAGCAGAGCAATCCCGTATAGTGCGTTTACCTCTTAACAAGATTGGCTCTATCAATAAAATAAACAAAACGTTTGCATTTTTAGAGCAAGCACATGAGCGTCCGCCAAGCGCAGAAGAAATTGCAAAAGAGTTAGACATGACAATTAACGACGTAAAAGAATCTATGAAGAATTCTGGGCGTCACGTTAGTATGGATGCGCCTTTAGTAGAAGGTGAAGATTCTAACCTTTACGATGTATTAAATAGTGGTGAATCTCCAAATCCTGATAAAAACTTGTTACACGAATCTTTACGTACAGAAATTGAAAGAGCTCTAGAAACTCTTACACCTCGTGAAGCAGATGTTATTCGTTTATATTTTGGTTTAGGGAATCAACATCCTATGACTTTAGAAGAAATAGGAGAAACTTTCGATTTAACTCGAGAGCGTGTTCGCCAAATAAAAGAAAAAGCTATTAGAAGATTAAAACATACGTCTCGTAGTAAAATTTTAAAAACATATTTAGGATAATTTATAATAATCGTAATTACAAAGTAAATTGCTTATATTTACAAAAATTGCAACAATCATTAAAATGATTGTCATTATTTAAAAAATTATTCGACTATATAACAGTACAAACAGTTAAAACATAACTGTTCGTTTTTTGATTGATGAAAGAACCCACGGCTGATTACCGTGGGTTCACTTTTTTTATAAAACCAAATAATTGTTATAACTTTCCTAAATATTAGTTTTATAAAATATTACCGTGAAGATAAAGTCTATATGTTACGTAAGTAGTAAAAGTAATCATGTAAGCAATGATGATTTACAAAAATTATTTGAACAAGTAATTAATAGAAATAAAGCTTACAATATTACAGGTGTTCTTATTTTTAAAAACAATCATTTTTTTCAAATTATGGAAGGAGAAGAAGAAAATGTAAATAAAGCCTACAAGAATATCTCAAATGACCCAAGACATTTTAGAATTATCAAATTACTGGATAAAGACATCAAAAACAGATTATTTGAAGACTATGAAAGTGGTAATTTCTCTATAGTAAACAACTTTTCTAAACTTAAAAAATTAACTATTTACTTTAATTGGCTTAAATTAGCCGAACTTATAGAAGTAAATGAAATTAATCAATTAGCTACTAACTTTCTTAATAATAATAAATGAACAATAAACTCATTGCGCCTTCGATACTTGCTGCAGATTTCGGTAATTTACAACGTGATGTAGAAATGGTTAATAATAGTGAAGCCGATTGGTTTCATATTGATATAATGGATGGCGTATTCGTTCCAAATATCTCATTTGGTATGCCAGTATTAAAGGCAATCAGTAAGCATGCAAAAAAAACTATTGATGTGCATTTAATGATTGTTGATCCTGATCGTTACATAAAAACATTTGCTGAATTAGGAAGTGATGTTTTAACTGTTCATTATGAAGCTTGTACGCATTTACACAGAACACTACAAGCTATAAAAGCAGAAGGTATGCAAGCTGGAGTAGCACTAAATCCTCATACTAACATTAATGTACTTGAAGACACCATAAACGATATTGATTTAGTGTGTTTAATGAGTGTTAACCCTGGATTTGGTGGGCAAAGTTTTATTGAAAACACCTATAACAAAGTGAAGCAACTTAAAGAGTTAATAACCAAAAAAGGCGCTAATACTAAAATTGAAATTGATGGTGGTGTAACCAATAAAAACGCAAAAGCTCTAGTAGAAGCTGGTGCTGATGTTTTAGTTGCAGGAAGTTATGTATTTAAAAGCGACAATCAACCAGAAACAATTAGAGGTTTAAAGGCCATAGCTAATAGCTAATTATACCAAACAGCATAGCATTTACGACGTAATTCTTTCGCTAATACCTCTTCCATTTTTAAAGCTTCTTGCCTTGTAGCAATTGGATTAATATGATTGTATAAACTTGGGCGTAAATACAAGTTATATTTTTCTACAATATTAGAAGAGAGTTTATAACCCTTTTTATTTCTATAACCTGTTTTATGTTGTGCAAAACGTTCTCTTGGTGTTTTGCTCGTCATACCAACATACAAACACTGCAATACGCCATTAAATTGTGGATTGGCTTCTCTAAACTTCCGGCTTTCTGTAAAAACACGTTTAGATAATTCAACAACATAAACATAGTATTCAACTTTAGCCATTAATATCCTGCAAAATTAAAGTTAAGCATCTGTTTGGTTTTACTATATATTTCTGGAAATTGACTTTTGAATTCTTGAGGTGTTTCAATAAAATTTTCAACTATAACAGCTAAAAATTCGTATTGATTAGTATATCCATAATCTCTAAAATATTTAGAATTTATAACACGCTCTCTTAAACTTTCATCATTAGATAATAAATCAGTTATCTCTTTAAACGAATCTGAAAATATAGTAGAACTAACATCGCGTTCTTTTGTACTATTTAAATGAATAGCATGTGCAAACTCATGAATACCTAAATTAATATTATCATCATCTACTAAAAACCCTTTTTTAAAATCTTCCCAAGACAATACTAATGTTTCCAGTCGCGGATTAAATTCTCCCTTGTGATAATCATCATTAGCCAGTGAGTAAAATTCTTGAGGATAGACAAAAACCTTGTCTATAAGCCCAATAAAGTAATCTCTAAATCCAAAAGTCAACATAACGGCAGTTGCAGAAATGAGTACCTTCATTTCTTCAGTAACTTTTAAGCCTTCTCTTCCAACAAATTTTTTATCCTTAATAAAAGAAGCTACGCGATGCTCAAAGTAACGCTGTTCTTTTTCTGTTAACTTATTATAAAAAGGAAACTGTTGCTTTAATATTGAAACTTCAGACGCCTTTAGAGATTTTAAAAAAAGATAAAAATGAAGATATAATGGCTTTTTGTTTTTTATAACATAAGACATTTCAACTAACCTCACTATATAATAAAGCATCATAATAACTAATGCCAATGAAAAGATTCCAATAATAATTTTCCCACCAGACGTTAAGCTTTGTATAACCACAGTTAGAGATAGCATTATAAAAACAACGTGTTTATTAATTATTTATTTGAGAGGGAAGATTAATTAGACACTTAAGGTACGAAAAAGTTATTGATACCAATAAAAACAATAACTAATCCATATAAATTAATATAATTAGTTGTTTTTTAAATCCAGTATGCAGAATTTTACGTAAGGATAACTAAACAGGCTGAAAATATAAAAATTACCAAATATTATGAAAAATAAAGTGATTCCATTACTCTGCTTTTTCTTATTATGTAGTCATGACATGTATGTTAAAATGGATACCTTTTTTTTAGAACCAAATAAGAAAAGTGTCATTGATTTATACAATGGAACTTTTGAAAAAAGTGAGAATAATATAGATCGTAATCGTATGTTAGACGCAAGTCTTTTAGGTAATGGTACACGCTATTCAATAAGTGATGACCAATGGACAGAAAAAGATAGTATAACTAAACTTCATTTCACAACAGGATCTGCAGGTACTTGGGTTGCAGGTGTTTCTACAAAACCACGAAATATAGAAATGGATGCTGATGCTTTTAATAAATACCTGAAGCATGATGGTGTGTTAGATATGTTAGAATATAGACGCAGTAATAATTTGTTAAAAGAGGATGCTGTAGAGAAATACTCCAAACATGTAAAAGCTATTTTTCAAGTAGGCGATAAAAAAACAAATGATTGGAGTACTGCTTTAGGGTATCCTATTGAATTTATTCCGAAAAGTAATCCTTATGAAGTTAATACTGGTGACACATTACAAGTACAATTGATTAAGGATGATAAACCTCTAGCTAATCAGTTGGTATATGCAGATTATAAACCAGCAAAAGATGGTCACACACATACAAATCAAGAGCATACTCATAATAACGAAAATCATTCTCACGATAAGGCAAGTCATTTTCATGATGGTAAGACTCACTCTCATGATGATAGCACTAATGCCAATAATGAGGAACATATGCATACATCTGGTCAAACATTAAGAACAGATGATAAAGGAATCGTAACTCTAAAACTAACAGCTGACGGAATTTGGTACTTACGAACAATTAATCTTGTGACTACTGAAGAGGCTGGACTAACACATGAATCAAATTGGGCGACTCTTACTTTTGAAGTCAGACATAGTCATGATGATAATGATCATGCACATACTGATAAACATGAACAGGCAGATGAAATGCCTTCTTACTTTTACTGGATTGGAAGCATCTTACTTATTATAATTTTATTTTTCTGGTTTAATCACAAAAAATAGTACGTGAAATTTAAAACTTCTCAACTAATAGTAACTACATTATTATTATGTCCAGCATTAGTATTGGCACATGGTGTTAGTAATGCTGACCAAGAAATTTTAAATAATGGTGGTCTCTTCTCCTATATTTATGTTGGCGCAAAACATATGCTTACTGGATATGACCATTTACTCTTTTTAACTGGAGTTATTTTTTATCTAAATGGATTTAAAGACATCATTACCTTTATTAGTATTTTCACCATAGGTCATTGTATTACTTTAATTGGAGCAACATATTTAGGTGTTAAAGCAGATGAACACCTAATTGATGCTGTAATTGCCTTAAGTGTATTCTATAAAGGTTTTGAAAATTTAGGTGGTTTTAAAAAGCTACAAATTAAATCACCAAACTTACTATTTATGGTATTTATTTTTGGTTTAATTCATGGGTTTGGCTTGTCTACAAGACTACAATCTTTTGATGTTGGAACCAATCAATTTTTAGCTAAAATTATTAGTTTTAATATTGGTGTAGAACTTGGTCAAATAATCGCTTTAATTCCAATTGTTATTATAATTACTCAATGGAAAAAACGAAAAAGTTTTGAAGCATTTTACAAGTCAGCAAACACTTACTTAATTATTGCTGGTATTGGACTTTTTATTTACCAACTATATAACTATTTCGGCACTCCTTAAATTAATAAATGAAAGAGTTATTATAATAAACTTCATAAAGGATAAAACTCCGCTTTGAAAATAGGATTAGCTCCTTACGTCCCTGTTCCTCAAAGCTCCGCTTTGAAAATAGGATTAGCTCCTTACGTCCCTGTTCCTCAAAGCTCCGCTTTGAAAATAAAAAACTCAAACTTATAAATTCAAGTAAACTTGATTTAACGTTTGAGTTTTTTATTTATTCGTGACCTCGAGAGGATTCGAACCTCCAACCCTCAGAGCCGAAATCTGATATTCTATCCAGTTGAACTACGAGGCCAATATTTGTTTTAAAAAATCTCTTCCTTTTCCTGATTTTAAAAATTTTTCTCGTTGTCTTGCCTCTTTTCTGGTAATATACATTTCTTTATATACTAATTCCCAAGGCATATATCCTTTAGTTGATTTTGTTTTACCTTAATTATGTTCTTTTATACGTTCTTCTAACCTATTAGTCAAGCCTTTATATAGGCGACCGTCTATTTTACTCTTTATTACATAAACATAATACATTAAAATCTGATATTCCCTGCCTGCGGCAGGCAGGTATCCAGTTGAACTACGAGGCCTAAAAGAAACCTTTCGACTGCGCTCAAGGTGACACTTTGTTTGATTATGATAATTTAGCTTTTACGATATTCGAAATCGTTTTACCGTCTGCTTGTCCTGCTAATTCTTTAGAAACGATTCCCATAACTTTCCCCATGTCTTTCATACCTTCTGCTCCAACTTTATCGATAGTCATTACTACAACTTTTTCAATTTCTTCTTCGCTTAAAGCTTCTGGTAAAAATTGACTAATAACTTCTGCTTCGTCAATCTCTGGTAAGGCTAAATCTTTTCTGTCTTGTTCTAAATATACTGCAGCACTATCTTTACGTTGTTTAACTAACTTTTGAAGAATTTTTAATTCTTGTTCTTCTGTTAGTTCTTCTTTTGCTCCACTCTCGGTTTGCGCTAATAATATAGCAGATTTCACAGCTCTTAAAGCTGTTAATGCTGTTTGATCTTTTGCTTTCATGGCAGTTTTCATAGCTGCCATTACATCTTGTTGTAAATTCATTATGTGTAATTTAGAAACGCGAAGATAAAAAGAAAAACCCGAAAAGAATACGAGAAACTTTTCGGGTTTAGAACGAAGTTAAAAACACTAAACTTGATTTTGGATTCTGCTATTAATCTACATTGTCGTGTAAAAATGAATTGTTACTTCGTAGTTGAATGTCATCATTATCATCTGTACCAACCGACGTCCTAGAAACGTTATTTTCAGATGAATGTTGTGTATCGTCTAAATCTATGCCTTGTCTTTTATAAGCAGGAACTTTTTCCATATCATCAATTTTGGTATTATTGAATTTATAGTTAAACTCCTTCATCTTCTGTCTGCGCTCGTCTGCTCGCTCTTTTAAAAGCTCTGAAATTGGCGTATTCATAGGATCTATCTCTTCTGATTCAAAATTTGCTGGTTCTTTTTCTTCAATAACTTTCTTTTCAAAAACCACTTCCTCCTCAACTTGTGGAGCAACTTCAGTATTCATTTTAGATTCAAGAATCATATAATCATCTAGAGCATAACGTGTCTCACCGTCTTCATTAGCTTCTGTAACCGTTACTAACTCTATATAATCTTTCACTTTCAAATCTTTAACCTCTTCATCTAATTGAAACATTACTTTTTCAACTGGTTCTTCTTGAGGCTCTTCAATTTTCTCTTCTGAAGGGTTGCTAGCAATTGGCAAATCAAATGACAGCGTAATTTGCTCTTCTTCTGTTTCTTCTTCAATAACTTCTTCTGAAACTACTGGAGTAATAATAAATTCTTCTGTTTCTTTAGAAGGTGCAACAACCTCCTCATAAACAACATTAATATTTTTTATTATCTCTGTAGTAGGAATTAAATCTATTTCATTGACAACAGGTTTAATCTCATCCTCTTGCTCTTCTTCTAAAACATATTTTACAACTTTCTCTTTTTCTTTTTCAAGAATAATATCTGGAGTAATAATTGCTGGCTCTCTTTCTTTTGATAAATCCTGCTCTAATGCTTGCTCATCTTCCAAAGCATGAATTACTTTCTTTACTTCTGTGTTAGAAAATTCTGCTTGTTGTTCAACATTAAAACCTGTAGCAATAATAGTAACAGAAATTGCTTCTCCCAATTCTTCATCTTCTCCAACTCCCATTATAATATTAGCTCCATGACCAGCTTCTTCTTGAATATGGTCATTGATCTCACCTATCTCATCTATGGTGATTTCTTCTGATCCAGAAACGATTAGTAACAATACGTTTTTAGCACCAGTTATTTTATTATCGTTTAACAAAGGAGAATCTAACGCTTTCTTTATTGCTTCATGCGCTCTGTTTTGTCCAGATGATGATGCAGAGCCCATTATTGCAGTTCCGCTATTACTTAATACTGTTTTAGCATCACGTAAATCGATGTTCTGTGTGTAATGGTGTGTTATAACTTCAGCGATTCCTCTAGATGCTGTTGATAATACCTCATCTGCTTTAGAGAATCCTGCTTTAAAACCAAGATTTCCATAAACCTCTCGAAGTTTATTATTATTGATAACAATTAAAGAATCTACATGAGCTCTTAAATTCTCTATTCCAGCTTGCGCTTGAGCAATACGCATTTTTCCTTCAAACTGAAAAGGCATAGTAACAATACCAACTGTAAGAATATCTAATTCTTTAGCCATTTTTGCAATAATTGGCGCAGCTCCTGTTCCAGTTCCTCCACCCATTCCCGCAGTTATAAATACCATTTTAGTATTGGTATCTAACATACGTCTGATGTCTTCAAGACTCTCAATAGCAGATTTCTCTCCTACTTCTGGATTGGCTCCTGCTCCTAACCCTTCGGTTAAATTAACTCCTAATTGGATTTTGTTTGGGACACCACTATTTTGTAGGGCTTGTGCATCTGTATTACAGATTACAAAGTCTACACCTTTAATTCCCTGTTGAAACATGTGGTTAATGGCATTGCTTCCGCCTCCGCCTACTCCAATAACTTTTATAACATTTGATTGATTTTTTGGCAAATCGAATGCAATGTTACCTAGCTCAATGTTGTTGCTCATATAGTTAGTTTTATTGGTTTGTTTGTTAGTTTTTTATATTAATTATTCAGCGTTATCTAAAAAATCCTTAACGCGTTCTGTTAGTTTATCTAAAAATGATTTTCGCTCACTAGCTCTTGCTTCTGCAACTTGAATAGTTTCTTCTGAAACATCTTCAGATTGCTGTAATAGCTCTTCTTCTTTTTCTTCAATTTTCTTTCTGTGCTGACGCTTTAAATCGTCCATCACAAGTCCTACAGCTGTGGCAAATAATGGACTTGCAATATCCTCATCACTATCTCCTGCTAGATGCTCGTTAGGGAAACCTATTCTGGTATCCATCCCAGTAATATATTCTACTAATTGTTTTAAATGTTTTAATTGACTGCCACCTCCAGTTAAAACAATTCCTGCAATGAGTGTTTTTTTACGATCTTCATGACCATAATTTTTTATCTCTAAATACACTTGCTCAATAATCTCAACTACTCTGGCATGAATAATTTTAGATAAGTTTTTAAGTGTAATCTCTTTTGGCTCTCTTCCTCTTAATCCTGGAATAGAAACTATTTCATTATCCTTATTTTCACCTGGCCAAGCAGAACCAAACTTTATTTTTAATAACTCGGCTTGTTTTTCAATTATGGAGCAACCTTCCTTTATATCTTCAGTTATTACATTTCCTCCAAAAGGTATTACTGCAGTATGACGAATAATACCATCTCTAAAAATTGCTAAATCTGTTGTTCCTCCACCTATATCAATTAAAGCTACTCCAGCCTCTTTTTCTTCTTGACTTAATACAGCATTTGCAGAAGCTAATGGTTCTAAAGTGATCCCTTCTAATTGTAGTCCAGCACTTTTAACACAACGTCCAATATTTCTAATTGAAGAAACTTGTCCAACTACTACATGAAAATTAGCCTCCAATCGTCCACCATACATACCGATAGGTTCTTTGATTTCAGCCTGACCATCCACTTTATATTCTTGTGGTAATACATGTATTATCTCTTCACCTGGAAGCATAACCAACTTGTGAACTTGATTAATTAAACGCTCAATATCTTCTTCATCTATTACCTGATCAGAGTTGGATCTGGTTATATAATCACTATGTTGCAAACTCCTAATATGCTGTCCTGCAATACCCACTGTAACACCCTCTATCTTTTCATTTGCAGCAGCTTCAGCTTCTTGTACAGCTTGTTGTATAGACTGAATAGTTTGCGTAATATTATTTACGACTCCTCTATGCACACCGAGACTTTTTGATTTTCCAATACCAAGAATTTCAACTTTTCCGTATTCATTTTTACGGCCAATCATAGCCACAATTTTTGTGGTTCCGATATCTAATCCTACTGATATTTTATTGTTTTCCATCATGCTATTATTTGGTGCATACAACTTGGTTATCAAACCTTAAATTCACAATTGTATAGGTGTCTAATATGTTATCATTTAAAGCTTTTTTATAAAAGGCTTTTAGGTTATTAATTTTTTTATCTAACATTTTTAAACTTCCTAATTGAACTTTAAAATTTCTATTTCGCAACTTCAATTCTATACTTTGATCTTCATTTTGATGAATCTCTACAACATGTTTTTTTAAAAACTCGTCTTGGTCAACTTTTTTAGCAACCTTAAAAATAGAACCTAGTTTGTTTTTCTCTACAAAACCGGTTACAAGAGGCACTCTAGCAGAATGATTTGAAGACAATGGCATGTATGAACCCTCATCATCAATGTAATATGATGCGTTAGTATAGACTCTTGCTATAGGTGTTTTTTGTTCAATTTCAGCTGTTAGTGTTCCTTGAATATCAACATACACTTGGGCTTTCTTGATCATTGGGTTGAGATTTAGGGCAGACTCTAACCGATTCAAATCTAAAACTTCTTTAGGTACGCTCGTAACAGACTGTTTATTTTGTATTAACAATTTACTAACATTATTATGCGTTATAAAAAGATTGTTTTCACCTTTAAATTTTATATCCAAATCAGTGATTTTTCTTGAGTTATTTCTATTACTAGAAAATGCAAACAAAAAGATCACTAATGCAATTAAACCTATGACTTTTATGTGGTTATAATTAACTCGCAACTTTTAACGAGGCTTTAATATGTTTAACTTCTTCTCCTATATCTCCAGCTCCTACAGTTACAATTACTGAAGCAGAGCTTTTTTGTATTTCAGAAACTATTTCTGACTTGCTTATTAGTTTTTTATTTTGATTTTTAATCTTGCTTAATAGCCATTCGGAAGTAACACCTTCTAAAGGTAACTCTCTAGCTGGATATATATCTAACAACAATAATTCATCAAACTGTGAGAGGCTTTTCGCAAATTCATCAGCAAAATCCTTTGTTCTACTAAACAAATGAGGTTGAAAAATTGCTAGAACTTTTCTATCTGGATACATTTCTCTAATAGCATTATGCAGTGCATTAATCTCTTCTGGATGATGCGCATAATCATCTACATAAACCAAATCGTCAGTCTTTAGATGAATTGAAAAACGTCTTTTAACACCTTTAAATGTTACTAAAGCTTTGGCGAGCTGTTGGTGAGGGCACCCTAATTCTACAGCCATCGCCAAAGCTAGTAATGCATTCGACAAGTTATGTCTACCAGGTAGGTTAAATTCTAAATTTTCTATATTGTATGTAGGTGTTTTTACATCAAAAATGTAAGCACCATTTTCTATTTTTATATTATGAGCCACATAATCGGCTTCTTCATCTATTGCATAAGTAACACCATCTAGAGGCAATCCTTTTTTTACAAACAACTTACCATTTGGTTTAAGTTTATTGGAGAATTCTCTAAATGATTCTTCTAATGATTCTGCTTCGCCGTAAATATCTAAATGATCTGCATCCATAGATGTTATGCCTGCAAAATCTGGTGAGAGTGTTAAAAACGATCTATCAAATTCGTCTGCTTCAACAACTGAAATTTTATCACCTTGAAGAATTAAATTCGAGTTATAATTCTCTGTAATTCCACCTAAAAAGGCTGTCATTTCTAAACCACATTCTTTCAATAGATGTCCTAAAATGCTTGTGGTGGTGGTTTTACCATGAGTTCCTGCAACTGCTAAACAAAATGTGTTTTCAGTTATTATACCAAGCACTTCTGATCGTTTTAAAACAGTGAAACCATTATTTCTAAAATAGTTTAACTCTTCATGATCTTTTGGAATCGCTGGAGTGAAAACAACCAGAACACCTTCAGGATTTAAAATGTCTTTATGAATTAAATTAACGTCATCATCAAAATGTATGGCAACTCCAGATTCTAATAAGTTTGAAGTAATATCTGAAGGTGTTTTATCGTATCCTGAAACGAATTTGCCATTTGTATGAAAATATCTAGCTAAAGCACTCATACCAATGCCTCCTATTCCAATAAAATAAACGCTATGTACCTGTTTTAAGTTCATTTATTTTTTTAGCAACTTTTCGATTTCGTTAGCAATATCTTTAGTTGCATTAACCAATGCTAGTTTCTTTATATTATTACCTAATTCTTTTCTTTTATTTTCTGATTGAATTAACGTTGAAAATGTATTTTCAAAATCCACATCTAAATCACTTTCTTTAATAAGAAGTGCTCCATCTTTATCAACTATTGCTTTCGCATTTTTTGTTTGATGATCTTCGGCTACATTTGGAGAAGGAATAAATATTACTGGCTTACCAACAATACACAATTCAGATACTGAACTAGCTCCTGCTCTAGAAATAATAACATCTGCAGCTCCATAAGCTAAACTCATATCATTCAAAAAGGCATGAACTTGAATACCTTCTTGATTGTTGTATTTTTTATACTCGTTGTAATACAATTTTCCACATTGCCAAATGACTTCAACATTTTGTGTTTGAAAAAAATCTAGCTTACTTTCTATTAGCTGATTTATTCTTCTGGAACCTAAACTACCTCCTAAAACCAGAAGAACAGTTTTATTATGTTTTACTTTAAAATGATTTTTTCCTTCTATCGATTTATTACTTACGTCAAGCAAATCTTCTCTAACTGGATTACCTGTTTTAATAATTTTATCTTTTGGAAAAAAGCGTTCTAAATTATCATAAGCAACACAGATTTTATCTGCTTTTTTTGAAAGTAATTTATTTGTAATTCCTGGATAAGAGTTTTGTTCTTGGATTAAGCTAGGCACTCCATTTGATGCTGCCATTTGTAATAAAGGACCGCTTGCAAAACCTCCAGTACCTATTGCCACGTCTGGTTTAAATTGTTTTAAAATTTTTCTAGATCGCAACAAACTACTTAACAATTTAAAAGGGAATGATAAATTTTTTAACGTCAACTTTCTTTGAATACCAGAAATCCACAAACCTTCAATAGCATAACCAGCTTGCGGCACTTTTTCCATTTCCATTTTATCTTTTGCACCAACAAATAAAAACTCGGCTTTAGGGTACCTTGATTTTAATTCGTTAGCAATGGCTATTGCAGGATATATATGCCCTCCTGTTCCACCACCTGATAATATGATTTTATAATTACTCACTAAATCGTTTCACTTAAAATTTCTAACGGATTTTCTTCGTTATTTTCTTTTTCTAAAATCTCTTGTCGCTTTGCACTAACACTTAAAATAATTCCTATTGCTAAACAAGTCATCCATATCGATGTTCCTCCACTACTAATTAGTGGCAACGTTTGACCAGTAACTGGAAACAACTCAACGGCTACAGCCATATTTATTAATGCTTGAAATACAATTGGCAAACCAACACCTATTGCTAAAAGTTTACCAAATATAGTATCAGCTTTATGAGCCACGATAACAATTCTAAACAACAACCAGAGGTACAATATCATTAAAAAGAAACCTCCAAAAAGCCCATATTCTTCTATAATAATTGCAAAAATGAAATCTGATGATGACTGTGGTAAAAAGTTTTTCTGTTTACTCTTTCCTGGACCCAATCCTCTCCAGCTTCCAGAAGCTATGGCTATTTTTGCTTTTTCTATTTGATAATCTGCTTCAGTATCTTCCCCATTTGAAAAATTCTCTATCCTACTCATCCAAGTATCTACTCTATTGGGTAATGCTTCAGGAAAAGCCTTTGCTACTAAAACAAACATAACTAGAACAGCTATCCCTGAACCAACAATTATTGCTAAATATCGTAACGGGTAGCCTCCTAAAAATGTGAGTACTATTATCATAGTAAATATGATAGCAGTAGTTGAAAAGTTAGCAGGTAATATTAATGCCAATACTAAAAACACAGGAATCCAAAGTGGTAGAACTGTATCCATAAAAGACACTTCTTTATCTTTTATTTTAGATAAATACCTTGCCACATAGACCATTAAAACTACTGATGCTAATGTTGATGGTTGAAACGTGAACCCAACAAAAGGCACTTTAATCCATCTTTTGGCATTTGTTAAACTTTCCGTATCACTTGGTTGTAGCATTGTCACAGCTAGAAGGACTAAAACAACGGGAATCATTATCATTGATAAACCTCTGAAATAACGATACGGAATTTTATGAACACCATAAATAATAGAAAAACCTAAAAACAAGTGCATAAAGTGTTTTACAAAATAATTAAAGGTGTTACCATTTCCGCCAGTATATGCCAAATTACTAGCAGCACTGTAAACAGGTAAAAATGAGAAAATCGCAAGTAAAGCAGCTATTGCCCAAATTAACCTATCACCTTTTATATTTTTAAACAATGTTTGCACTAATTTTATATTTTATTTAGAATGGTGATTTCGAGAGCCTCAATCACCAAAAAACTTTATAAATTTCTTACTGCGTTTTTAAATTGACGACCTCTATCTTCATAATTTTCAAACAAATCAAAGCTTGCACAAGCTGGTGACAACAATACATTATCTCCTGCTTCTGACACTTTATAAGCAATTTTAACGGCTTCACTCATGAATTGCGTTTCAATAATTATATCTACCATATTGGCAAAAGCTTCATATAGTTTTTTATTATCAATACCTAAACAAATAATTGCTTTCACTTTTTCGTTTACAAAAGGAAATAATTCTGAATAGTCATTGCCTTTATCTTGACCTCCAACTATCCAAACAGTTGGTGCATCCATGCTTTCTAAAGCAAAATATGTAGCGTTAACATTAGTAGCTTTTGAGTCGTTTATATATTGCACTTTATTAATTTTAAGTACATTTTCTAGACGATGCTCTGCTCCCTGAAAACCTTCAAGACTCTCACGAATTGTATCTTTCCTAATCTTAAGCAAATGAGCAACTGTTGAAGCTGCCATTGCATTTTTAATATTGTGTTTTCCTTCTAATTTTAAACTAGATGTTGGCATAGTAATTTTGTTATTATCTATAGTTATTATAATAGTATCTTCATCTAAATACGCTCCATTTTCAACCTGCTTAACAAGAGAAAATGGTAATAATGCGGATTGAATTTTATGTGATTGTAAGTAGTTAGTGATTACCTCATCGTCAGCATCATAAATCAAATAATCCTCTTTAGTTTGATTCATTGCTATTCTGAATTTTGATGCGATATAGTTTTCAAACTTATAATCATATCGATCTAAATGATCAGGCGTTATATTGGTAATGATTGCAATATGTGGTTTAAAATCAATAATTCCATCTAACTGAAAACTACTAATCTCTAACACATAGTTTTTATAGTCGTACTCTAAAACTTGTTTTGCAAAACTATCTCCTATATTGCCAGCCATTCCAACACTTAATTCTCCTAATTTGAGAATATGATGCGTTAACATGGTAGTGGTTGTTTTTCCGTTACTTCCAGTAATTCCCACAATTGTTGCATTGGTATATTTAGATGCAAACTCCATTTCTGATATTACTGGAATTTGTTTTTCAACTAATTGCTTTACAATTACAACTTTATCTGGAATACCAGGACTTTTCATCACAACATCAGCATTTAAAATCAGAGACTCTGTATGCTGTTGCTCTTCAAATTCAATCTCATTATGTTTAAGAACGTATTTATATTTATCTTTAATTGTTCCTTTATCAGAAACAAATACCTCGTATCCTTTTTCCTTTCCTAAAAGTGCAGTACCAACTCCACTTTCTCCTCCTCCAAGAATCACTAACCTCTTCATCTATCGAATCTTCAATGTCACTATTGATAGGATTGCTAACAAAATCCCTACAATCCAAAATCGTGTTACTATTTTACTTTCGTGATATCCTAATTTTTGATAATGATGATGTAATGGAGACATTTTAAAAATCCGCCTTCCTTCTCCATATTTTTTTCTTGTATACTTAAACCAGCTTACTTGCATTATTACAGACAAGTTTTCTGCTAAAAAAATGCCGCATAATAAAGGAATAAGCCACTCTTTCCTTATGGCAATTGCAATTACAGCGATGATTCCTCCAATAGTTAAACTCCCTGTATCTCCCATAAAAACTTGAGCTGGATAGGTATTATACCAAAGGAAACCTATTAGCGCTCCTACAAAAGCTGCTATGTATATTGTAATTTCTGCTACGTTTGGTATGTACATAATATTTAAGTAATCTGAAAAGATTATATTTCCAGAAACCCAAGCAAATATTCCTAATGTTAATACTATAATTGCTGATGTTCCAGCAGCTAAACCATCTATTCCATCAGTAAGATTGGCACCATTAGAAACAGCTGTGATTATGATAATAGCAGCGAGTATAAAAATGAGCCACGTGTATTTTTTCCATTCCGGATTAATCCAAGTAATCAAATCTGCATAGTCAAATTCATTTCCTTTTACGAATGGTATTGTTGTTTTTGTAGACTTTTCTTCAGCTTTAAAAAATTTAGCTGGTGAAGCATTTGGGTTTTCAGCTAAAATCTCTTGCTGTTGGGCTATTGGTAATTTTTCCTTAATTGTAACATTAGAGTTAAAATATAATGTAGCTCCAACAATAACTCCTAAACCAACTTGACCAAGAACTTTAAAACGACCTTTTAAACCTTCTTTATCATTTTTAAATTTTTTGATGTAATCATCTAAAAATCCAATTGCTCCCATCCAAATCGTTGTAACAACTAATAATATGATATAGGTGTTTTCAAGTTTCGCTAATAATAACACTGGAATTAAAGTTGCTAGAATTATTATTATTCCTCCCATTGTAGGAGTTCCTGCTTTTTCAGCTTGACCTTCTAGCCCTAAATCTCTAATAGTTTCTCCTACTTGTTGTTTTTGTAAAAAACGAATAATACGTTTACCAAATATTGTAGAAAACAGTAACGATAGAATAATTGCTACAGCAGCTCTAAAGGTTATAAAACCAAAAAGAGATGCTCCAGGGAACTGGTATTGTTTTTCTAAATATTCAAATAAATAATATAACATACTCGTTCTACTTTTGTAATTCTTTTAGTAATTCGGTTACTATCTTAAAATCATCGAAATCAACTCGCTCACCATTTGTCTCTTGATAAGTTTCATGACCTTTTCCTGCAATAAGAATAATATCGTTTGGTTGCGCTAACTGACAAGCTGTTTTTATAGCTTGTTTTCTATCTACAATAGATAAAGTCTTTTTAAAATTTTGAGGCTCTACCCCAACTTCCATATCTTCTATGATAGTTTCTGGTTTTTCGGATCTAGGATTATCACTCGTGAAAATTGCCTTTGTACTCATTGCTGATGCAATATGAGCCATTTTAGGTCTCTTGGTTTTATCTCGATCTCCACCACAACCAACCACTGTAATTAATTCTTCATTTTTTGTACGAATATTATTAATCGTTTCCAGCACATTTTTTAAAGCATCTGGCGTATGAGCATAATCTACTATTGCAGTAATATTATCATCAGAAACTATATATTCAAAACGTCCACTTACACTTTCCAAACCACTTATAAGCCTTAATATTTCTTGCCTTTCCAAGCCTAAAAGTTCAGCAACTCCAAAAATTGCAACAAGATTATAGGCATTAAAACTTCCTATTAATCTTGTCCAAAGCTCATTATCATTAATCTTAAGAAGGAGTCCACTAAATTGATTTTCTAAAATTTGAGCTCTGTAATCTGCATAACTTTTTAAAGCATATGTATACTTTTTAGAAGCTGTATTTTGCAGCATTACTAATCCATTTTTATCATCTGTATTTACTAATGAAAAAGCAGAGACTGGAAGCTCATCAAAGAATCTCTTTTTAACATCTCTATACTCTGCAAATGTGTTATGATAATCTAAATGATCATGTGAAAGATTTGTGAAAACACCTCCAGTAAAATGCAACCCTTCCGTTCTTTTTTGATGAATACCATGAGAACTCACTTCCATAAAGCAAAACTCAACACCTTCATCATTCATTTCTTTCAAGTACTTGTTAATACTTAAAGAATCTGGGGTGGTATGTGTCGCTTTATATTCTTTATCATTAACAAGAATTTTTACTGTTGATAATAATCCAACTTTATAGCCTGCATTTTTAAATAACTGATATAATAAGGTAGTAACCGTAGTTTTACCATTAGTGCCAGTTACTCCAACCAATTTTAAATTTTCTGATGGTACTTCATAATAATTCGAAGCCATTACTGCCAGAGCTTGTGCGGAGTTATCTACTTCTACATAAGTAATATTATCTACTATATTATCAGGAATACTTTCGCATATAATAGCAGTTACTCCTTGTTTTATTACTGTTTCAATATAATCGTGACCATCTGAAATAGTCCCTTTAATTGCCACAAAGACATCTCCTTTTGAAACTTTACGCGAATCAAATTGAATGGTATTTACAGTAACAGACGTACTACCTGTAACAGCATTTATACTAACCTTATACAATATGTTTCTTAAACTTTTCAAGATGCTTGTAAAATGATTGTTTGTTTGTTTTTAAGTTTTGTTCCTGATTTTACCGACTGACTTTTAACAGTCCCAACGCCTTCAGTTTTAACTTTCATTCCCATATTTTCTAATAGTGTAATAGCATCCATGGAAGGAAGACCTATTACATCTGGCATAATTGTTTTGTACTTCTGGGCAGTATTGTAAAATACCTCATAGTCTTTCTCTACTTCAGCATCTACTAACCTTAAAGGGTTTATCTCATCTATTAATGGCGAATCTGTAAATATTTTTTGAGCAATTTTTTTAAATACTGGACCAGAAACATCAGCACCATAATAACCAACACTTTTATCTGGCTCATGAATAACAACTATACATGAATATTTAGGGTTATCAGCTGGAAAAAAACCCGCAAAAGACGATATATAATTCAACTTCTCTTTGTCTTTATAATCCTTCTGACAAGTACCTGTTTTTCCTGCCATAGAGAAATTTTTAGAATACAATCCATTGCCTGTTCCATGTTTTTTTTCAACAACATTTTTTAATAATTGTTTTAGTTTAGCTACAGTTTCTTTAGAGCAGATTTGCTTATTTATAACTTCTTTATCAAAAGATTTTATTGTTTTATCATATTCTTTAACTTCTCTAATAAAACGTGGCCTAATCATCTCACCTTCATTAGCAATTGCATTATAAAAAGTTAATGTTTGTAAAGGCGTAAACGACACTCCATAACCATAAGCCATCCATTCTAAAGCTATTCCGCTCCATCTGTTATTTTTTATTCTTGGATCTGGAATGATTGGTTTCCCTTCTCCAATTATTGGCAACTTGAGCGTGTCATTAAGATTCATATCATATAATCCATCAACAAATTTTTTAGGATTATTGGTGTAACTGTTATGAATAGCTTTTACAATGCCTGTATTAGAAGATACTTCAAAAGCCTTTGAAATCGATATTTTACCATAACCACCATTTCTAGAGTCTCTAACTTTTCTTCCATAATAACTTAAAATACCCTTTTCAGTATCTACAATATCACTGGTATCTATTACTTTATCATCTAAAGCTACAGCTAAAGCCATTAATTTAAATGTTGAGCCTGGCTCATGAGACTCTCCAACAGCATAGTTCAACCTCTCGTAATACTTCCCTTCTGTATTTCGACCTAAATTAGAAATGGCTTTTACCTCGCCAGTTTTTGTTTCCATGACCACCACACAACCATGATCAGCCTTATAGTATTCTAATTGCTCTAATAATGCATGATGAGCAATATCTTGAATATTAACATCTATTGTTGTGTAAACATCATAACCATCTTGTGGCTCTACTTCGTTTGCATCACTAATTGGCTTCCATTGTCCTTTACCAATTTTTTGTTTTAATCGTTTACCATCTTTTCCTCTTAAATATTTTTCACCGAAAGCGCCATCAATACCTGGTCTTGTAACATTTCCTTGATCATCCCAACGCTCATAACCAATTGTACGTTGCGCTATTCCTCCCATTGGATGCTCGCGTTTAGTATCTTGTTCAACAATTAATCCTCCTCTAAAAGCACCAAGGCTTAAAAGCGGAAAATTTCTAAATCGTATATAATCTGAATAGCCAAGATTTTTTGCCAAAAGCATGTATCGATTTTTATTTGCTCTTGCTTTTCTTAATTTTCGCTCATAGTAATTTGGTTTATTTCCAAAATAAACCGAGAGAGAATCTGAAAACGCTTTTATATGCTTTTCGAAGTTTTTAGTAGAAGATGCTAGAGCATCAAAACGAATATCATACTTAGGAACAGAAGTAGCCAATAAATTTCCGTTAGCAGAATAGACGTTTCCTCTATTGGCTGGAATCGTTCGTTCTTCTACTGTCCTCTTTTCTGCTAAATCTTTGTATTTATCTCCATTAACAAACTGAATGCTCAATAACTTAAATATCACAGCAAGTGCGAAGATGAACATACATCCTGAAATGAAATACAACCTGTTTAATATGTTCTTCTCGTTTGTTGGCAAGATTAAACTTTAATTTTGTGAAACTATTTTTATTTTTCTCGGCGGTGTTTCTGAAGGTCGCAACCCTTTTTCTAACATCTTTTTTCTAACAGACGACTCTATTTTTAATTTCATGTGCGCTTTTCTGCCTTCTGCCATTATAGACCGAAGCTCTTTCACTTCGTTTGTTAATCTCGCAATCTCATGCACTTTTTTATCGGCACTATGTGAAGAGGCAATCATTATTATCGCCAGAAAAGACAAAAAAATAATCATGCGCCAATTTTTAAATGAATCATCGCTGACTAAAAATTTACCTTTTAATATGCTGGATATATTTTTCTGCATTTATAGTTTTTCTGCAATTCGCAGTTTTGCACTTCGCGCTCTATTATTTTCGTTTATTTCTTTTTGAGTTGGTATTATCAATTTTCCTACTTTTTTAAACGGAACCTCTACCCTTCCAAAAACATCTTTTTCTGGTTCTCCTTCAAATAAACCATTACGTATAAATCGTTTTACCAATCTATCTTCTAACGAATGATAGGATATACAACTTAAACGTCCGCCAACATCTAATAATTCTGATGTTTGTGTTAAAAATTCTTTTAACACTTCTAATTCTTGATTCACCTCTATTCTTAAAGCTTGGTAGATTTGGGCCAAAAATTTATTTTCCTTTCCAGGTTGTATATATTTTTTAACTATTGCTTTAAGCTGCTCACTTGTTTTTATTTCATTATCATTTCGTTTAGAAACAATCTCTCTAGCTATTAAAGGCGCTCTTCTTAATTCACCGTATTCTTTAAAAACTTGCCTTAAATGCGCTTCTTCATATTGGTTTACAACATGAAATGCAGATAGCTTATCTTGCTGATTCATTCTCATATCTAACATTGCATCGAATCGTGTAGAAAATCCTCGTTCTGCAACATTAAATTGATGAGACGACACTCCAAAATCTGCAAGAATACCATCCACTTTTTTAATTCCATGAAACCTCAAAAAACGTTTTATGTATCTGAAATTTTCATTAATTAAAGTAAATCTGCTATCATCAATTTTATTTAAAAGAGCGTCTTGATCTTGGTCGAATGCTATTAATCTCCCACTTGATCCTAGTCTGTTTAAGATTTCTTTACTGTGACCACCTCCTCCAAAAGTGACATCTACATAAACTCCATCTTCTTTTATATTTAAACCGTCAATAGATTCATTTAGTAAAACTGGGTTATGATAACTCATGCTCATCATCTTGTCCCATTACTTCTTCTGCTAATTCTGCAAAATCAACAGTTGCCTCATCAATTGCCTTCTCATAATTATTTTTATCCCAGATCTCAATAATATTAACAGCAGAAGAGACTACTGTTTTTTTAGAAATATTTGCAAAAGCAACCAAGTCTTTAGGTATTAACAAACGACCAGTTGCGTCTAACTCTACAAATTTTACTCCTGCGGTGAAACGACGAATAAAATCGTTATTCTTCTTTTTAAACCTATTAAGCTTATTGACTTTTTGCATTAAGGCATTCCATTCATTCATAGGATACAATTCCAAACACGGCTGAAACACGGCACGCTTGAGCACAAAACCGTCTTTAACAACTGGTAATAATTGTGATTTGATAGCCGAAGGAATCATGATTCTTCCTTTGGCATCAGCTTTACATTCGTATGTTCCTATAAATGAATTCAAAATAATTATAACAGTTTTTACTGTATAGGATTCAAATCTAATAAAAAATCTACCACATTTTAACACAATTTACCACTTTGTTAATAAAAATCTATTAAAAGCATCAATTATTGGTTAAATGGTATTTATATCAGATTTTAATTATTGATTTTCAGATGTTTAAAAAATGTTATAATTAATCAACAAATTGTTAATAGCATAGCATCACAAAAAAGTCTTGATAATTTATGTTTATAGATACATACAGCAGAATACATAAAAATTATGTAGATTTGTTTTTAACAGAAATCACTAACTATTACATGACGCATACACTCAAAAAAGAAGGAGATTACAGTTATATTGAAGTAGGAGAAGGTACACCAATTATTATACTACATGGCTTGATGGGAGGTTTGAGTAATTTTGATGGTGTAACTGATTTTTTTAGTAAAAATGGTTATAAAGTAGTTATTCCTGAATTACCTATTTACACCATGTCTTTATTAAAGACAAACGTGAAGACCTTTGCTAAATATCTCCATAATTTTATTGAGCATAAAGCTTATGATGAAGTGATACTTTTAGGTAATTCTTTAGGAGGACATATTGGACTCTATCATACTAAACTATTTCCAGAAAAAGTAAAAGCTTTAGTTATTACTGGAAGTTCTGGCTTATACGAGAGTGCTATGGGAAGTGGTTATACCAAGCGAAGTGACTACGAAGTGATTAAGAAAAAAGCCCAAGATGTTTTTTACGATCCTGCTGTGGCTACTAAAGAGATAGTAGATGAAGTTTATGAAACCGTTAATGATAGAAATAAACTTGTTAAAACTTTAGCTATAGCTAAAAGTGCTATTAGACATAATATGGCTAAAGATTTACCAAATATGAAAACTTCAACTTGTATTATCTGGGGGAAAAACGACACAGTCACACCACCAAATGTTGCAGATGAATTTCATGAATTACTACCAAATTCTGATTTGTTTTGGATTGATAAATGCGGGCATGCTGCCATGATGGAGCATCCAGACGAGTTTAATACTATTCTGCATAAGTGGTTAAAAGATAAAAAGTTGTAATAATTATTTAAACTGGTTTCCATTTTCATAGAAACGCTATCGCGATGCAAATTAAGTCTGCTGAATTTATAGTAAGTAACCAAGAAGTTGAGAAATGCCCTAAAGATAATTTTCCTGAATATGCTTTTATAGGAAGAAGTAATGTAGGTAAATCTTCGTTGATTAATATGCTTACCGAACGAAAAAGTTTAGCGAAAACTTCAGGAAGACCAGGAAAAACACAATTAATTAATCACTTTCTAATAAACAAAAACTGGTTTTTGGTAGATCTTCCAGGTTATGGTTATGCACGTGTTTCAAAATCTACAAAAAAGGTGTTTCAAAAGTTTATTACCAATTATTTTGAAAGACGTGAGCAACTAGTTTTAGCCTTTGTTCTAGTTGATATTAGACATAAACCACAAAAAATTGATTTAGAATTCATGGAGTGGATGGGACAAAACCAGATTCCGTTTTCTATTATATTTACTAAAGCAGATAAATTAAAGCCAAAAGCAATAGATCGACATATTGATGACTACAAAACAGTTATGTTAGAAATGTGGGAAGAAATGCCATCTTACTTTGTAACCTCTTCCAGTAAAAGTATTGGTAAAGATGAGTTGCTAAATTATATTGATGAGATCAATCAAGCTTTTTACGAGGGCAATTAATCTAAAACAAATTCTAAAGGCTTACCAGTTACTGCATTTGGATAACTAACACCTAATAAAGCAGAAATTGTTGGTGCTATATCTGTAATATTAACATGCTTTAAAGTACTTCCTTTTTTTATTCCTTGTCCATAAAACAATAAAGGCACATGCGTATCATAACTCTGTCCAGAACCATGAGTAGATCCAGTTATACTGTAAGAAATATAAGCAGGATCTAAAACCGCCAAAACATCGCCTGAACGTTTTTGATTATAGCCATTTTGTAATAGTAATTCTACGCCTTGATTAAAAGAGGTATTACTCATACTTGTTGCTGTATACGCTTTATCAATATTATTATAACTAATAATCTCATTCACGACTGCTTGTTGTACTAATTGTAAATCTAAACCAAGTAAACTCAATTTATCACGATTTAAAAACACCTGAAAATTACTGGCATTTTCCAATAAATCTGATGCACCATAAGTTTTTGTAAGAAACTCATTAAGCTTGGTTTTAAAATCGTTTAAATCATAGTAACCTGCTGGAATTTTTTGTGATTGCAAATAGGAAGGTACCTCAACAGCAGCATGATCTGCTGTTAAAAAAACTGTGTAATTTCCCTTTCCAACCTTAACGTCTAAAGCATTAAAAAAGCGTTCTAAATCCTTATCCAGCCTTATATATGTATCTTCAATTTCTTTTGAATTTACGCCAAAATTATGTCCAACATAATCTGTACTAGAATAGCTTACTGCTAGCATATCAGTTATATCATCTTGCCCTAAATTTTCTCCATCTAAAGCAGCTAAAGCAAAATCTGTTGTTAAACTATTTCCAAAAGGGGTTGCTTTTAAAATATCATATCCTTTATTAGTATTCTTCAAAATTTCTAAATTATAAGGAAATGTAGCAGTTTCTTTTCCTTTAAACCCTCCTTCAAAATTATTGAGATCAGGACCACTTTCAGTATAAGTACTAATATCATAAAAAGTATTCCATATTTTGAAATACGATTCAGCGATATCAGAATTGTTAAACTTTTCAACCCAATTAGGTAATCTATTTGTATAGAATGTGCTTGTAACCCAGTTACCTTCATCTTTTCCTTGAAACCAATATGCTCCATTAGCAGCATGTCCAGCAGGTAAAACAGCTCCTCTATCTTTTAGAGCAATACCTATAACTTTTCCTTTTTTCTGCGTATGCAAACGGAGTTCATCAGACACTGTTGTAACGTACATTCTACCCGGAGAAACCTGACTATACTTGTCTTCAGTTCCAACTGGATCGTAATTATTATCATTAACACAATACACCTGATCTTTTATTACTTTATCATACCAGTTATTTGCTATAATTCCATGATATTTAGGTGTTGTTCCAGTGTAAATTGAAGCATGTCCTGGACCAGTGAATGTTGGTATATAATTGTAATGTGTATTCTTACAATTAAACCCATAATTGATTAATCGCTTAAAACCACCTTCTCCAAACTTATTATAAAATCTAGTTAAATAATCATAACGCATTTGGTCGACAACAATACCAACAACTAACTTTGGGTTTTCTGCTAAAGTAGTTTGAGTATTAGTAATTGTTTCTTGGGCTACTGTATTTTGAGCTTTACAGCTTACAAAAAAGACCAATGAGAATAGGATTAAAAATAAACGCATGCTTATTTGTTTTAAAACAGTTTCAAAATTACACTTTTTAAAATATCTACCTTTAAATTATGGTTAAATAAGTGCTAGTTTTTATACTTTAGCATTCAATTTACTTATTAAAAAATCAGTTAAGTATTAAAAACAACTACTTAAGTAAAATAATGTAAATTGTTACCTACTTAAATCTCGATTATCGAGTAACAAATTTGTTTATGACATACCTTCATAATATTGGAAAGTATTTTTTAATGATTCGTGAGATGTTTCGCAAACCAACCAAATGGTCGGTTATGCGAAATCTTATCTTTAAAGATATTGACGATCTCATATTTGGGTCTCTAGGAATAGTCGCATTTATATCTTTTTTTGTTGGAGGTGTAATCACTATCCAAACTGCTTTAAATATTAGTAATCCACTTATTCCAAAATACCTGGTTGGTTTTGCCACTAGACAATCTATTATACTAGAGTTTGCTCCTACTTTCACTTCTATAATTATGGCAGGTAAAGTAGGTTCTTTTATTACATCTAGCATAGGAACGATGCGAGTTACTGAACAAATCGATGCTCTTGAAGTTATGGGAATTAATTCTATTAACTATTTGGTTTTTCCTAAAACCATAGCATTATTACTCTATCCTTTTATCATATCTATAGGCATGTTTTTAGGAGTTCTTGGAGGATTAGCTGCCTGTATGTTTGGTGGTTATGCCACTTTAGAAGATTATATTTTAGGTGTACAAACAGATTTTCAAACATTCCACATAGTTTACGCTTTTATCAAAACATTTGTATTTGCTTTTGTACTTGCTACAATCCCTTCTTTTTACGGTTATTATATGAAAGGTGGTGCTTTAGAGGTTGGTAAAGCTAGTACTACGTCTTTTGTTTGGACAAGTGTTGTGATTATTCTTTTAAATTATTTGCTAACTCAAATGCTATTAAGTTAATGATTGAAGTAAAAGATTTACATAAATCGTTTGGAGATGCTCATATTCTAAAAGGTATTTCCACATCCTTCGAAAAAGGAAAAACAAGTTTGGTTATTGGGCAAAGTGGTTCTGGAAAAACAGTTTTTTTAAAATGCTTATTAGGTCTTTTTGCATATGAAGGAGGAAGCATTGCTTATGATGGAAAAATATTCGCTCAATTAAGCGATGATGAAAAAAGAGATGTAAGAGCAGAAATAGGAATGGTTTTTCAAGGCAGTGCCCTTTTTGATTCTATGACTATTGCTGAAAATGTTATGTTCCCTTTACGTATGTTTACAAAACAAAGTAAAAGTGAAATGGAAGATCGTGTAGATGTGGTTTTAAAACGTGTGAATTTACCTGATGCTCATAATAAATTTCCTAGTGAAGCTTCTGGAGGTATGCAAAAGCGAGTGGCTATTGCAAGAGCAATTGTTAACAATCCAAAATATCTATTTTGTGATGAGCCTAATTCTGGTCTAGATCCAAAAACAGCTATTGTAATAGATAATCTTATACAAGAGATTACTGATGAATATAATATTACTACTGTAATCAACTCTCATGACATGAACTCTGTTATGGAGATTGGAGAAAAAATTGTGTTTTTACGAAATGGCCTTAAAGCATGGGAAGGTTCAAAAGATACTATTTTCAAAACTGACAATGAAGTAGTAACAGACTTTGTTTATTCGTCTAATTTATTTAAAAAAGTTCGTAAAATGTATTTAGACGAAAATCAATAAGTCTAATTATAACTTCTTACAATCAAGGTATCTAAATCTAGTCTTTCTTTTAAAAAGGCTTCTAATTTCTTTTTATCAGAAATTTTAGACTCATCAGTTGAAACAGAATCAACCCATTTAATATTAAAAACTTTCATAGTATCTATATCAGTTAGATTAGATCTGATCTCATTTGAAAATGAAATATGCTCCAATTTGTCGTAATTAATTTTCAATTCTTTAATTAATTCATCAAAAGGGATTTGATCTCGTTCAAGTCTTGATAATTTTCTAACACGATCCTCTAAATAAGATATTTTTTGACTTTGAGATAGTAAGTCTAACGAATCACGAGAACGCAATTCTTCCATATATTCTAGATTATTTATCGCTCTATTCTTAACCTGATTTATATATAGTTTAGCGTTGCTTAATGCCGAATAGTTTTTAAACCTTGATTCTAAAAGCTGTTTAGTTTCATCTAAAATCTCATCATTCCCAAAAGGAATTAATTCAATAATTGATTCACCTTCAGGATCATAATTAAAGGTTGCATTCTTTTTAATATAATTAGTGTTTGGCAAAGTTGACAACTCATTATTTATAAAAGCTTTGGCATCTCGCTCAAACGTACTTTCTTTTAAAACATCTATAAACGTCAAGGTCGCCGGAATCATAACAACAATTGCTAATACTGATGCAATTTGAGCTATTCGTTTTCTTTTAGCAGAGTTAGCATACTTTAGCATTGGAAAGCGTAAAACTTTTAAAACAATAAAGGTCGCTAATGCTATAAATATGGTATTAATAGTAAATAGATACATTGCACCTCTAAAATACTCCCAATTAGCTTTAGCTAAACCATAACCAGCCGTACACAAAGGAGGCATTAAAGCTGTTGCAATAGCTACTCCAAAAATTACTGACGCTATAGTTCCTCTTTTAGTTCTAGCTATTATTAACGCTAATCCACCAAAAAAAGCGATTAATACATCTCTAATATCTGGCTGTGTTCTACCAAGTAACTCTGATGTATCTTCACTTAAAGGAAAAAATTTAAAGAATAAAAATGCCGTTAACAAACTCAACACAATCATCGTCGCCAAATTAATAAGTGAGCTTTTTAAAGTATCTATATCATTTAAAGCAATAGACATACCAACACCTAAAATTGGACCCATTAACGGAGAAATAAGCATGGCGCCTATTACTACAGCAGTTGAATTAGCGTTTAAACCAACCGAAGCTACAAATATAGAACAGATTAAAATCCAAGCAGTAGCACCTTTGAATGGTATATCGCCTTTAATTGCTTCGATAGTTGCATCGCGATCTGTATCATCACGGAAATCTAATAGCTCAACAAAGAATGTTTTTAAACTCTTAAAAAGTCCTTTAGCATCTTGTTTTACGGCTTCCTTTTTTTCTTCTACAGCTTGTTCTTTTTTTGTTTCTTCTTCAGAAAAATTGAATTTATTTTCTTGCTCTGACATCTTTTTATAAAGAGATTAATTAACCATAATGTTTTCCAAACTTATCTTTTACTTTTTGAAGTACTTTTTTGATATCTTGTTCTTTAGTTTTAGGAAAGATAAGTAAAACCTCATCTTTATCTACAATTATATAATTCTCCAATCCATCTACAACTACCACTTTATCATTTTTTGTTCGAATCATATTTCCAGAGGCATCTTCAGTTAATGTTTTTGCATTAACAACTGCATTACTATCTGAATCTTTATCTAATTTATCATACAAACTTCCCCAAGTTCCTAAATCATTCCAATCAAAAGTAGCAGGTAGCACATATACATTTTTAGATTTTTCCATGATAGCATAGTCGACCGAGATATTTTCGGCTTTACCATAATTATCTCTCACAAAATCATCTTCAAAGTCGGTATTATATACCTCGTATCCTTTTTTAAATAATTTATACAATTCTGGTTGACTATTTTGAAATGCGCTAACTACACTCTTAACACTCCACATAAAAATTCCAGCATTCCACAAAAAATTACCTTGAGCTAAAAATTCTTTTGCAGTATTATAGTCTGGTTTTTCTCTAAATTGATTTACAGATTTAATTGATGAGTCTTCATTGGCACTTCGAGTAGCCTCAGTGACCACTTCAGACTCCAAATCATATTCAATATAACCGTAACCAGTATTTGGAAACGTTGGAGTAATGCCTAAAGTCATCAAAGCATCATTTTTTTCACAAAAATTAAATGCTTCTTGAACATTATTAGTGAAAGCATTTTCATCTTCAATCCAATGATCACTTGGAGCGACAATCATAACTGCATCAGGATTTTCCTTTTGTATTTTTAGTGATGCATATAAAATACAAGGAGCAGTGTTGCGCATAGCAGGTTCTAACACAACTTGACGTTTAGTCACGCTTGGTAATTGTTGAAAAACCAAATCATTATAGCGTTCATTGGTTAGAATGAAGATATTGTCTTCAGGTATTAGTTTTGCTAATCGATTAAACGTTTTCTGAATTAAAGTATCTCCAGTCCCTAGCATATCGTGAAACTGCTTCGGGAAATCTTGAGTACTTACTGGCCAAAATCTTGATCCTACTCCTCCAGCCATTAATATGGCATAATAATTTTTATTCATATGGTGTATTTCCTTTAAAATCAGGAATATATATTTTCTAATTTTATAATCTCCAAAAGATTCCCTACTTCTAGGGAATGCCAATAAATCGATTAATCCATTATTTCTACTTCTGCATTTGGATTGAAAAGATACAATTTTCCTGTATTAAGTTCAATACATTCATATCGTTTCACTCGTTTGTTTCCTTTTTTAAATGTTCTGCCATTGTAGAGTTTAAAAATTGTTCCTAAAGGAAGTTCAAAAATATAGGTTTTTCCATTAGGTTCATCATATTGTTTTAAAGCTCTTGATAATTGAACATCTGTATCACTACTTGCTTTAGGATTTAGAAAATGTTTAGCAATTAATGGCAGTAATTCATTAGGAAAAACTTTAGGATTTACTAAAGGCAACATCAACCTTTGAAACGTTTGTTTCCACTCTTTGCCATGAGGTTTTATAAGCCTTCCAAACTTTTTATAAGCTTCAAAATGAGCAATCTCATGAACTAATGTAATTAAGAATCTATAGTAGTTTAAATTAGAGTTTACAGTTATTTGATGACTACCATTTGGCAAACGTCTATAATCTCCATGTCTAGTTTTACGTTCCTTTTTAATTTTAACTACAAGATGTTCTTGCTGCAGTAATTGAGTAATATAATCTAAAGCGCTAGATGGAATATAATCGGCTAAAACGTTTGACATTTTTCAAAAATAATAGAAATCTAAAATTTTTCTACTCATAAATGAATTTATATTTTGACTTACTATATTTGTTTTAAACTAATTAACTAACTTACTTAAACCAAGTTATGCGCCAATCTTTCAAAACTCTTCTATTATTAACTCTTTTTTCATGTTTTGCTGCATTAACTAGTAATGCACAAATGAGCAAAGACCACACAATAAATGCTTCTATTGGTCTTGGAATAAGTTCGACATTTGAAGATTATGATATTTCAGGTTCAGGTTTCTATTTACAAGGAGAATATGTTTTTGGCATATCTAGTTGGCTTGACTTACGTCCTTATTTAGGATTTATTTCTACTTCAAAAAACAACAATTCAACAGACGAAGCGCTTAAAGAATTTGAAGTAACAACAAAAGCTTTATTATTAGGTGGAAAAGCTCGAGTTTTAGCCCCTATTCCTTGGGTTGCACCTTATGTCGAAATAGGACTTGGAGCTACTTTAGGTAATTTAAGAACTTTTACTCCAGGCACAGATATTGAAAAAAAAGGATTATCACTACATATTCCTTTTACTTTGGGATTGGCAATAGGAAGGAAACATAATTTCGAGTTAGAATTCACTTATTATATAAGCCCAAGTGCAGAACAGTTTTCTGGAGCTGCAGCTATTGGTTTTTCAATTCCGTTAAAATAAGAAATTAAGGTGTTGAATTAGAAACTTGAAGCAACTTACCGTTATAATACTTATTCCCGTTAAGTGAAAAATCAAAGATATATTCTGCCATTTCCAATGCGGTAGTTGGTGCTTGAAAATCTGGAAAGGCTTGTTTAAGCATTTCCGTTTGTACAGCTCCTAAAGCCAGAACGTTAAACTGTGGTCCTGATTCTTTATACTCTTCAGCTAATAATTCAGTAAGCGTAATAACCGCTCCTTTACTTGAACTGTAGGCAGCTAATCCAGGAAACTTTACACTACCTTGAATACCTCCCATCGAACTTATAGTTACCACATGGCTATCACTCTTCATGTAAGGTAACACTACTCGAGTTAATTCTGAAACTCCAAAAACATTGGTTTTATATACTTGCTCAAAATCTTCAAAGGTACTTTCGGCAAAAGGTTTATTTAACAATGTTCCAGCGTTATTGATTAAAATATCAACTTGATTCCATTCTTTAGAAACAAATGTTTCTACTTTTTTATAATCCTCTAGATTACACAAGTCAAAAGATAAGGACGTAATGTTTTCAAAATGCAAATTATTAGCTGGTTGTGCATTTCTAGATAATGCTAAGACATTATGCCCTTGATTAGCAAATAAGTGAACCAATTCAAAACCAATACCTCTACTTGTCCCAGTAATTATTACGTTTTTAGTCATTACCTAATGCTACTTCTTTTGTAGATGCATTCATCATTCCTTCAAGAGCAGGAATCATCTTATTAATAAAACTAGTCATATGCTCATAATCCATCTTATCGGCTTCATCGTCTACATGATGGTAATATTCAAAATTCGTAAAATCGAAAGTTGAAATAGCATGAGCAGGTATATTGAATTCTTTATAAAACGGATAGTTATCAGACCTCATAAATAAATTGAACTCTTTTGCTTTTGGGAAGAAACCAACAACTTCTTCTCCAGCATAACGATTTAAAGTTTTAGCAAAATTTGAACGCTCATAACCACTCATGTAAGCCATGGATTTATCAGCAGCTCTTGGTACGCCAATCATTTCAAAATTTATCATAGTATAAGCATCTAACCCTTCATTTTTTAGACGCTTTGCTAAATGCGCAGAACCTTTTAATCCCATTTCTTCTGCAGAATACAGCGTTACTAAAATACTACGTTTATTCGTTTTACTTTTTGCAAAATGTTTAGCAAACTCCATTGCAGCAATAGTTCCTGAAGCATCATCGTTGGCACCATTTGCAATTGTATCGCCATTAACTTCTTTACCAAAACCTATATGGTCGTAATGACCGCCAAGAATTACATATTCATTTTTAAGTTTAGGATCATTTCCTTCTACTACTCCAACAATATTATAACCAACAATATCTTTTAAGTTGAAAGAATCACGATAGGTTTCAAAATAAGGTCTAATATTATTGGTCTCTAAATACTTTTCTATAAACACTGCAGCTTTTTCAATTCCAGGTGTTCCAGTATTTCTACCTTCTAGTTCATCTGAAGCTAAATACTCCATACTTTTTTTAATATCTAAAGCTGCAACTTCGCCTTTACTTAAGGCAACTGTATTTGTTGTATTAGAATTTTGGATAGCAGAATCAACTCCATCTTTACCAGATTTTCCATCTGCTGCTTTTTTACTAACTGAACAAGAAACGACTAGTCCAATTAGAATAATAGAAAATATCTTTTTACTTATTGATTTCATTTTTGATTGATTTTTTAATGGCTTAAAGATAAAAAATCCTGTTTCAAAAAAAATTGAAACAGGATATATAATTTAAACACTACTAAACTATCAACCAATAAGAGTGTAAATTAAAAACGCTATGCTTGAATATAAGAGTGTTAAAAAAATCTCTAGTTTGTTTTTTTCTAAATATTCCATTTTTAATTCTTGATTAATTTTTGAGATATTGAATAACCATTAGTGGATTTAATTTTCACAAAGTATAAACCAGATTTTAAATCATTTATTAAGTATCTCTCTTTTCCTATTACAAAAGATTTTACAAGTTTTCCTTTAATATCATATACTTTGACATCATCTATTTCATAATTAGTTTTAATTGAAAAATGAGTATTACTAGGGTTTGGATAGAGTTTGAAATTTTTATTGATTTCTTCATCATCAATACTTAAAGAAGGATCCCTATATTTAAATAACTCTATTCCTGTTGATCCATTACTTGCGGAGAAAAATAAATTATCTCCAGCTACTATAAAATCCAATGGATCACTACTTGCTACTCCTGTCCAAATATCTTCAATTAACTGCGTACCACTTGTGGTTCCATCTGTAACCCAAAGTTCCCTTCCATTAGCACCATCATCTGCATTAAAATATAATTTCCCATTATACTCCGTAAACCCTTGTGGTGTACTTTCACCTGAAGGATTGATGTCAGCTAACAAATTTGTATTAGATGGAAAACCACCAGATTTCCATAACTCTATACCGCTCCCATTGTCAGCAGCAAAGTACAAATCACCATTGAATACTGTATACCCAAAAGGAGCACTACTACCTGAACCAGGATTTATGTTTTGCAGTAAAGTTATATTCTCTGAAGCAGTCATTTTAAAAGCTTCAACTCCAGTACTTGGATTATTAGCTGTAAAAATTAAAAAATTATTATAAACTGTTAATCCTGTCGGATTACCAGAACCATTTGGAAACAAATCTTGAACCATCATTGTCCCATTTACTGTGCCATCTGTAACCCAAAGCTCTCTTCCATTGACTCCATCATCAGCTGAAAAATAGATTTTATTATTAAAAAATATTAATTCAGAAGGATTTGAACTACTAACTCCTACATTAATATCTAATAGTAAATTAGTACCTGAATTTGTACCATTACTAACCCATAATTCTCTATCGCCATTATTAGCTATACTTGCAGCTGAAAATAACAATAATCCATTAAGCTCAACAAAACTATCTGGTGAAGAACTGTGATTTGAATTAGCAGATATTACAGTAGTATTTATATCTTTAATAAAAATATCGTTCAAATTAGACCATTGAGTGCCATCAAATCCAAATAGCTCTTGTCCATAGTTATTTGAACTAACATCCCCATAAATAGCTGAAAATATGAGGCTATTATTAAATTCTTTAAAGCTACTTGGATTTGCATTTCCAAATAAATTTATTTCTGCAAAAACTGTTGAAGTTGCCCCATCAGTAGCATAAAGTTCTGTTCCAGCATTTGTTCTAACTGAATTATAATAAACTAATCCATTGAATTTGTAAAAATTTTTAGGATTACCAGAATCTGTATTAGCGTTTGTGGTGTTAAATATCTGCGTTCCTACTTCAGTACCATCGCTTTTCCAGAGCTCCATACCATTTGCTCCATCATTTGCAGCGAATAATAATTCTCCATTATATTCAATTCTATTTTCAGAGTATAAGGCTACTCCATCTCCAGATGGATTAATATCCTTCACCAAACTAACTTGAGCTTGAGATAAAGAGGCAATACAAAACAATACTAATAGTAGATTTTTTCTCATAATAAATAGGTTTAATATTATGAAATAAAAGTAGATACTATATTAAAGCAGTGTGCTACCCAATTGGGTAGAAAAAATGCTACATTATATGTAGCACTTCTTCAAACAAAACCTAAATATTTAACCTAATTTAATCTTCCTCTAAAGTTTCTATAATTATAAAGTCTTCTATACCATCTAAAACAACTTTCCCATGCCCTTGTTCCCACACGATTTCCAATATTCCATCATTTTTAGTCATAACAATCCTGTCGTGGCCCTGCTCAAGAACTACTTCTATAATGCCACCATCGTCAGCTATTTGAGATACTTCCCATCTTTCGTCTAAAACTAATATGATAGAAGAATTTTCTTCTGGAAAATCAGACGATATAAATACAGATTGTATTTCTTCGCTAACTTCTAATTCATTGATGTTAAGCAATAAGTTATTTGAATTGCAATTTAGAATTTCATTTACACTAGAAGTATAATTTACATCAGTGGTACTTTCCTTTTCATTAAACTGTTGTAATTGCCCTAATAGAACCCACGATACATTACTTGTAGTTCTGTTATAACTTACATTTTCCTTACTCTCATAACGACTATTTAATTCGCTATCGTCAATTTCTGATTTTTGACATGAAAAAAAGGTCAGGAAAATTAAACCGATAAGTAGTGTTACTTTGTTCATAATTTGAGTCTTTTAATTATTACAATTCAAAATTATGAAGTAGACTAAAGTCTTGTATGACCCTTTTGGGTAGTTCTTGTTTAGGTAAGAATCTAATTATTTTTAATCCATTTTAGCCAATCAGAAATCACATCAGCCAAATAATCTGTTTTTTTATCACCTTGTTTTGGAATTTGCAACTAATAATTATGTCCTAAACCAACATAGTCGTAAAAGGTGATATGTTCTATACTATCTTTTATGGTTTCTATTCTGAACATATCTTGGTAAGGTGATGATTCGTCTTTAGTGCCGTACGAAATTAAAACAGGGATTTTTAGTTGTTTTAACAATTCGTTTTCGTTCTTAGAAAATGAAGATAGTGTAAGATTGGAGTCTCGATTGGGATGGAAATAATCTGAAGGGCTTTCTACTACCTCTTTCCAGTAGTTGAAAATTTTATCTACCCTTGGATTAGGCTTATTACCCTCATGCATACGTTCTTTATTTAGCATGGCTAAAATTGTTGAATAGTAGGGTAGACCACTTGAGTAGATTAGGTGACTTGCCTTATCGGTTTTGCTGCACATTGATAGAGCAATACCACTTCCTTGGGAATGACCCGAAACAATAAGTTTAGAGCTGTCTACCCAACTTTGTTTAAATAGCATATCTAAAACCTTTAAATTTCGGCTTACATAATAATCCAAATAATTATTCTTAAGGTATTTTTCAGGATATATATAATTCTCCTTATCAACAAAAAATTCTCTTCCGTCCACAAGGCTATCCTTATGTGCAATTAATGGAATACCTGGCTTGTTAACCATAACCAAATGATAATCATTTTCAACAAAACCTTCTTCAAGACTAGGATATAACACCCTTTGTTTTCCGTTGTGAACTATTAAGGGTACGGCTAATGAACCTTGAACTGAAAAGAAAAGCGTTTTCTTTATATATTCTTCCCCTTTTTTAGATTTAATAAGGACATCAACAGAGTCACCTTCAATCGAATATTTATAGTGCCTAAAACCAAAATCTTTTGGTTTTTGGGCTAATATAGATGAATTAAAAAATACAATTATTAAAACGCAAGTTATTTTTAACATCTCTATTTATTAAATCAAGTTTTCTTTACTGGCTTTACTAACTGCTTCAATATTAGAATTGACCTGAAGCTTAATGTATATATTCTTTAAATGAAATTTAATTGTATTCTTGCTAATAAAAAGCTGGTCAGCAATACTATCGTAACTATTCCCTTTAGAAAGTAAGTTAAGAACCTCTTTTTCCCGAGGAGATAGTTTAATTTTACTTGGCTTTTTTTGAAATGAACCCACAACCATTTTTGCTATTTTTATACTCATAGGCGCACCACCTTCTACAGTTTCATTAAGAGCATCTAAAAGCATCTTTGGCGTAAGACTTTTAGTTAAATAACCAGTTGCACCAGCACATAAAGCATCAAATACCATTTTTGAATTTTCATATACAGTTACCATGATAATATTAGCCTTTGGCTTACTTTTCTTAATACGCTTGGCACCTTCAACACCATTCATGCCTGGTAATTCAATATCAACTAATAGAATATCTGGGTCATCAATATCTAAATTTTGAATTGCTTCCTCACAACTATTATAAATACCTGTCACTCTAAATACATCACTATCGTTAATAACTTCAGCAAAACCATCAGCCAATGGTATATTATCTTCAATAATGACTATTTTTGTTTTCATAAATATTCAAATATTAAACAATTGTTATTAGCATACACTACTTATTGAGGTAGTTTTACCCCTAAAGGTTATTGTAGTACCTTCATATTTCTCACTTTTTATTATTAAACTACCATGTATTTTTTTAGCTCTTTTACTCATATTTAGCAATCCGTTTGTAGATTTTAATTTTTCTCTTGACAAGCCAACACCATTATCTTTAAATGAAATAATCAATTCTTGTTCTCTATATTTAAAAGAAAGGCATACTTCTGAAGATTGAGCATATTTCATAGTATTTGTCATAGCTTCTTTAAAAATAAAAACTAATTGCTTACTCCAATAAAAAGGTAGCTTTATGTTATTTTCTATATCTCGCTTTAGAATAAACCTAATATCACTCTTACTAAAGTAATCTTCACCAAAGTCAGAAAGATAAACAATGAGTTCATCTAGACAATCACTATTCGATTTTAAAGAAAAAATAAAGTCTCTGGTTCCTATATAAAGTTCTTTAGCATCTTCAGTAATTTGTAGAATTTTTAATTTTGACTTTTCGCTTTGAGATTTATCTCTTTGCAAAAGACTTGATAAAAGATTTATTCGAGCCAACTTATTTCCCATTTCATCGTGAAAATCTTGAGCAATATCCTCTCTTGCCTTTTTTATAGCTATTTCAAGCTCTTCGCGTTTTTTGATTGATAATTTCAATTGCTGATTTAGCTTTTTTTCTTTTTTTAATTGTCGTTGTTTAATTAATAAGAAAGTAAATATCATAATCGCTACAAGCGCTATTGCAAGCATATATAGAAAATTTATTTCATTATCTTTTTTTAAAATGGCTTTTTCCTTTTTCTCTAATTGATATTTATTTTCTAATTCATTTATAGCTTGTATTCGTTCTTTACTAAAAACACTATCCTTAATCTTTCCATATTCTTTTATAGTTGATAATGCTTTTTTTGTATTGCCGACACCTTCATATAATTCAGCAGCTTGAGATAGCGTCATCATATATCCCACGACATCTTTTTTGTCATCATAATGAAGCATTGAATCGGTAAACATTTTAGCTGATTTATACTGTTTCAAATCAAAATGATCCCAAGCTTTAGATAAATAAAGTCCGCTAAAATTTATTCGGCCTTTTACTTTTTTAGCATAATAAATAGCCGAATCTATATTAACTAGTGCCTCTTCAAGGTTATCTTCATGATAAGATACAGCTTCTAAAGCTCTATAAATTCTAACTAATTCTATTGTATAATTTGCTTTAGACGCTAAAGATTTAGCTTTATTAATGAAAACTTTAGTTGAGTCTAAAAAATCTCTATTTTCAGTAATTGTAAACTGATTCTCATATTGATATGCTAACCACCTAAAATTACTTACAATTAATGGAACTTGTTTCAACTCATTCACTATTAGTTCTGCTCGTTTAACACTTTGCCAGCGTTTTTCATCCTCATTTAAACGAGTATACAACCAAACCAATTGTTTAAGTGCTTCTAGAGTAATTAAGCTATTTTTTTGATTTTCTCCATAAGATAAAACCTTATAAGTGTAAAAACCTAGTGAATCGAATTGACTCCTTGCTCTGTAATACTTTGCTTTGTTATAATTCAATAGAAGCTCAATCCAACTAGCACATTTTTTTTTTAAAATACCATTTTTGAAATTAGATAAAACACTACGCATTTTAACTGTATCTCTCTCCCTAAAAAAACGTTCAAAATCAACATGCAAGTTCAAAAGTTCACAATTAAGCTCATCATTAAGTCTTAAAGAATCATTCTTTGTTGTTAAAAACAAACTATCATTGTATGGATAAAGTGCATACTCAAAAGCTTTATCAAAATTTTCACAGCTACAGTCTTTTTGAGCAAATCCAATATTTAAAGCAAAGAAAAAGATGATTGAGATTTTAATCTCAATTTCATAATTATACAACACTAATTTAAATTATGTTTAATAGTTTAAATTCTTAAAAATATGAAAAGTAGATATATTTAAATACTACCCTTTGAGGTAGTTTAAAAAACTAGTACAAAAAACTGTTTCAAAATAGAAACAGTTTTTCAATATTTTTAAGCTTAAAAATTAAACCAGCATCGTCACAGGATTCTCTATATATCCTTTTAGAGTCTGAAGAAATTGTGCTCCAGTTGCACCATCAACAGTTCTATGATCACAAGCCATAGTGAGTTTCATCGTATTTCCTGCAACAACTTGCCCTTCTTTAACAACTGGTTTTTGAATAATTGCTCCAACAGATAATATTGCTGAATTAGGTTGATTAATTATAGATGTAAAACTTTCTATACCAAACATTCCTAAATTAGAGATTGTAAATGTACTGCCTTCCATTTCGTCTAGTGTCAACTTTTTATTTCTTGCCCTTCCAGCATAATCTTTAACAGCTGCACCAATTTGAGGTAAGCTTTGCTCATTCGCAAATCTAACAACAGGAACTACCAATCCATCAGGAACCGCAACAGCAACTCCAATATGCACATGGTTATTCAATCGCATTTTATCATCAAACCATTGTGAATTAACTTGAGGATGCTGACGTAACGCTAAAGCACAAGCTTTAACAATCATGTCGTTAAACGATATTTTGGTATCAGGTAATGAATTGTATTGTTTTCTAAAAGCTATGGCGTTATCCATATCAAACTCGACATTCAAATAATAATGAGGAGCCGTGAATTTAGATTTAGATAAGTTTTTAGCGATTGCTTTTCGCATATTTGAGTTAGTAACTTCATCAAAATCTTCAGTTCCAGCTGGAACAAACTTCGCTACTGGAGCTGAACTTTGAGATGCTTGGGCAGATGGTGTAAAATTCTCTACATCCTTCTTTACGACACGTCCATTCTCTCCAGAGCCTTGAACTTGCCCTAAATCTATTCCTTTTTCTGCAGCTATCTTTTTTGCTAAAGGCGAAGCGAATATGCGTCCATTTGAAGACGTCATTGAATGAGATGCCTCGACTGCGCTCGACATGACAGTGGGTTTTGATTGAGATTCCTCAACTTTCTTTTCTTCTTTATGTTGAGACATCTCGACTGCGCTCGATGAGACAGTATTGTTAGAATTACCTGCTTTGAAGTTTTTCGCTATGTTAGACACATCTGTTCCAGCAGGACCAATAATGGCTAGAAGTGCATCTACTTTTGCAGATTCTCCTTCATTTAAACCAACATACAATAACGTTCCAGACTGAAACGATTCAAATTCCATAGTAGCCTTATCAGTTTCAATTTCAGCAAGAATATCGCCTTCCTCAACTTCTTCACCAACTTTTTTAAGCCAAGTAGCAACTGTTCCTTCTTCCATTGTATCACTTAAACGTGGCATGGTAACTACGATTACACCCTCTGGTATGTCTACAGATTCAGATGACTTGTCGTCTTGAGATTCCTCGACTGCGCTTTGCACGACATGATCATCTTTTTCTTCTGAAGCACTGCCATTCAACAACCCAGAAATATCTTCACCTTCTTCTCCTATAATTGCCAAAAGGGAGTCTACTTTTGCGCTCTCTCCTTCTTGTATTCCGATATGTAATAAAACACCTTCGTTAAAAGATTCAAATTCCATAGTGGCTTTATCAGTTTCAATCTCGGCTAGAATATCACCTTCTTCAACTTTATCACCAACTTTTTTCAACCAAGAAGCAACTGTTCCTTCTTCCATTGTGTCGCTTAAACGCGGCATGTTTATAATTTCTGCCATAGTTTATAGTTTGTGTTGTAAAAATGGATAATCATCTTGTTCGTATACTGAATCGTACATGACACTTTTCTCAGGATAAGGTGACTCTTCAGCAAACTTCTCACATTCCTTAACCAATTTTTTTACGCGTTTATCAATAATAGCGATATCCTCTTCAGTAGCATAGTTCTTTTCAAGAATAATATCTTTTACTTGAGTAATAGGATCGATTTTTTTGTATTCTTCTACCTCATCTTTAGTTCTATAATGTTGCGCATCACTCATAGAGTGACCACGATATCGATAGGTTTTTAGCTCTAAAAATGTTGGGCCATCACCACGTCTGGCTCTTTGTATTGCTTCATCAAAAGCTTCGGCTACTTTTACTGGATTCATACCATCTACAGGACCACAAGGCATTTCATAACCTAAACCTAATTTCCAAATATCTGTGTGATTTGCTGTTCGCTCTACTGAAGTTCCCATTGCATAGCCGTTGTTCTCACAAACAAAAACAACTGGTAGCTTCCACAA
Organism: Flavobacteriaceae bacterium NBU2973; assembly: GCA_026162565.1. Taxonomy (GTDB): domain Bacteria; phylum Bacteroidota; class Bacteroidia; order Flavobacteriales; family Flavobacteriaceae; genus JAOEIQ01. The sequence goes on along the minus strand of JAOEIQ010000009.1, from coordinate 19,090 downwards.
CATAGCCATATTAAACGTTTCGTGTAAAGAACCTTGTCTCGCAGCTCCATCACCAAAACAACATAACGTAACTGCATCACTATTGTGGTATTTATCTCCAAAAGCAATTCCAGCTCCTAAAGGGATTTGCCCACCAACAATACCATGACCTCCATAAAAACGATGCTCCTTTGAAAAAATATGCATAGAACCACCTAGACCTTGAGACGTACCTGTTGCCTTACCATACAATTCTGCCATGACGCGTCTAGGGTCTACTCCCATTCCGATAGGCTGAACGTGATTTCTATAAGCTGTAATCATTTTATCTTTGGTCAAATCCATAGCATGTAAAGCACCTGCTAAAACAGCTTCTTGACCATTATATAAATGAAGGAATCCTCTAACTTTTTGTTGAATATATACTGCAGCTAGCTTATCTTCAAACTTTCTCCAGAACAACATATCTTCGTACCACTTTAGATATGTTTCTTTAGTAACTTTTTGCATTGGCTATAATTTTAAACTTTACTCATTAAATTTTTTAATAATGAAATCCCAATCTAAAATTGGGACAAGCGAATAACAAAAATAACATTTTAGTTACTAACGAAAAAACGCTATTTGGTTAAATTTTACCGAAAACGTTATAGGACAGATTTATCAAAAACTAATGGTAATAAATTAGCTAATGATTTTGATTTAACAACTTTACCTACTTCTCCCATAAAATAAATTTCAATAGGATGGTTTTGCTTTACTTCATATTCAGAAATAGACTGTCTGCAGGCACCACATGGAGGAATTGGAGATGTCGTTTGTTTATCTCTTGAACCAGCAATTATGGCCATTTTTAAAATTTTAGCATTAGGATACTTTGCTCCAGCATAAAAAATTGCTGTACGCTCTGCACATAAACCAGAAGGATACGAAGCGTTTTCTTGATTGCTACCAGAAATGATTTCCTGATTATCTAAAAGCATGGCAGCACCAACACTAAAATTAGAATAAGGTGCATAGGCATTATCTCTTGCTTTTGAAGCCTCTTGCATTAGTAATTGAATCTCTTTTGGTAATTCCTCTAATGAATCAAATACTGTGAGATTTGTTTCAATTTTTACTTCCTTCATACGTCACAACTTTAGACAAAAAAACTATTGCGTTAACAATAGTTTTAATGATCACAATATATAAATTTTGTTTCTAATACTCATCATACTCTCCATCACCAATATTGAAGGTTAATGAAAATCGCAACGTGTTTTCTAATGGACTCTGTACTTTAGAAGCAGAGAATAAATACGATAAATCTACATTAATTACATTGTATTTAAATCCAGCTCCGAGAGCAAAAAACTTTCTTGCTCCTTTCTCTTCAGCTTCATTAAAATAACCAGCTCTAAAAGCAAATGAATCTTGGTATTTATATTCAGCTCCTAAAGCCCAAGTAAATTCTTGTAATTCTTCACTAAAACCTCCTGGTGCATCTCCAAACGATTGAAACACTCCAGAAATAAAGCTTACATCTGTATCACTACCTTCAATGATAACATTATCTTCACTATCTATTAACATATCATCGTCAGGCATTGGGTTGTTTGGATCTGGAGCAGTATAAACACCATCTCCATTACCGTCAGTAAACTCAAAACGTGTTCCTCTAACTGGTGGTGTTGGCACTAATAATTTAGAAACTTCAGCTGTTACACCTAAACTATTATACTCATCGAAAATAAAGTCGAAACCTCCACCTAGTCTCAAGTTAGTTGGCTGAAAGTTATCTTGACCTCCATCATCATATTTAAATTTAGGCCCTAAATTTTGAATAGCAAATCCACCTCTCCAACGACCATTAAAGCTATCGTAAGCTTCTTCTTCACTTTGGTAGAAACCAGTTATATCTACACCAAAAGTTCCAGCCGCTTTAGCATTTGGATCTACTTGATCTATACGTAAATCTGAACGTAAGTAACGCATACCAACTGACATTGCGAATTGATCTGCCAGACGTAATGTATACGCTAAATCTATGGTGAACTCATTAGGTTTTACAGTAACTCCTGGATCGTTTTCATCTTGTGTTAATAGGATTTCTCCTAGACTAAAATATTTTAAACTTCCTGATACGGCACTATTTTCGGTTAATCTATTAAAATAGGTTAAATATCCTATAGAAATATCATTAACTAATTGACTTAAATAAGGCGTGTAGCTTACACCAACTCCTGATTTAGCTTCCGAAAATACATATTTTGAAGGATTCCATTGTTGTGAGAACGCATCAACAGATGTTGCAACTCCCACATCTCCCATTCCAGCAGCTCTTGCATCTGGTGCAATTAACATAAAAGGGACTCCTGTTGTTATAACTCGACTGTCGTTAGGATTTGGTCTTAACTCGATAGTTTGAGCATTGATTTGAGTTAAAAATCCTAAAGTAAATAAGGTTAAAATGTATTTTTTCATATGTTAATTAGATTCTAATTGAAGCTATTTAAGCCAACAATATATTTAGCAAATATAAATTTTTATTATAGTATGACAAGTTTCTCTATTTTTTCTACTTGTTTATTCAGTTGATTTGATCGCACTTTTAGTTTATAAATATAAACGCCTTTTCCAATTTTATCTCCAAAATCATCTCGACCATCCCAAACAATATCTCTTGATAACGAACTTGGGTTTTTACTCCCATTTGTTGTTTGACCATTCAACGTTCTAACGATTTTTCCAGATACAGTAAATATTTGGACTGAAATATCTAAAACATCCGAACTGTTGTGATTAAACCAAAACTCTGTATAATCAATAAAAGGGTTTGGATAATTAAGCACATTATTAATTACTAATCCATCATCTTTATCTCGTACTAAAAATTGAATTTCAGACGTTGATGAATTATTATACACATCCCAAGCTCTAAATGTTAATGTATGCAATCCAGGTTCTAAATCTCTAAACTGAAAACTAACCGTTCCATTTTTATAGTCATCAATATCAGCTTCGTAATAATCATTTAGAACAAAGGGCTCCGTATCATTACCATCTAGTATTGCAATTATATCATGACCAATACCACTTGAGGTATTAATTCCATGTTCATCATTTAATTTAGCTAATAATGTTGGTTGTTCATTTGTTATGCCTCCAGACACAAAACTTTCATCATTCATAAATAACGAAATAGTTGGACCGATATTATCTTCAGCTGCATTTTCATTAATACCTCCAATCTGTATGTCTGTATTGGCTCCTGCATAATCGATGATGCTGTTTTCGGTTTGTGCATAAAAACTAACTTTACCGTTTCCAACAGGAATTCCTATATCTCTTGGTACAATAAAATCAAATTCAAATTGACCATTTTCAACAGTTGCTTGTCCTCTAAAAATAGTTTCACCAAGTGTTTTAAAATCAAGAATTATTAACTCATTATTGAAGGTAACACCATTATTACCAAGAGTTTGCCTATCAATCTCTTTATCAAAAACAGTTGCCGTAAGCTTACCATTGAAGTTTGTTAGTATATTTCCTGACTCATCAATAATCTCACCAGAAATTTTCGCATAACTTAAAGCTTCAAGTACTTCATTTGATTGATCAATATCGACATCATTAATTTTAGTTAATCTAACTCCTGGTCTAGGTATGGTGAGCTTCATAGCAGGATCACCAATAAAAAATACTAATCGTCTTTGCTCAAAAGATAATAGAGGATCGTTTTTTGTTAAACGTAAAGCTTCAGCCATTGATACTTGTTCATTAGAATCAAGCGTAAAAATTTTATCCGTTAAAACAACATTAAAATTAACCCCTACATTAACAAAAATTTGTCTGGTAGTAGTAAAAAGAGCAATGGCTCCGGCTTCTTTGTTCCAATAGGTAAACTCTCCAGCTGTTTCTCTATTTGGGTTATCGAACTTGGTGTATTCACAAGTAACGGTTACAAAACAATTTAACTTACATACATTTCTTACTTCTTGAGCATTATTTTTATCAAAAATTCGCTCTCTAGCAATTCCATCTTCACCACCATGACCAAAATAGTTAACCACTAAAGCACCAACATCTATCTTATCTTTTATAAACTCATTAGCATCTGGGTACCTTTCTCCTGCTGAAGAGGCCTCTTGCTGAAAAGAATCAGAATGTACCTTTATGGAGTTAATAAAAGGTTTTTGCTCACTTACTGTATTGGCAATATTATTTGTTGTTTGTTGTAAAATACGCTCCCAGTCAACGTCTACATCATCTGAAATAGCGATAAAGTTATTTCTCCAATTCCCTAGTGCTTCTTGATCGTAATAGGCTTCTACTTTATCAACTAGTTCTCTAGCTCTTTGTGGTGTATCAGCCAACATTCTACCAACTGCAATATCTAATTTGTCAGCGTTTGCCATAGAGCCTTCATTAGTATCCATCATTCCATAAAAATCATCAGACACAAAGGAATTAGTTAAATTAAAGCTGTTAGTAGCGTACCATGATGGCACAACATTCGTATTATTATTAATTCTGTCCTTATAATCATAAGAGCCATCACCAAAAAGACATAAATACTTTAATCTATTTTCTGGTGTACTCGCATTATCGTAAACATATTTAACTAGATTACGAATAGCCGCCACATCAGGATTTCCATTGTTAAATTCTGAATAGATATTTACCAAATCATAAACTTTTACATTTAAACCATATCTATCTCTATTTATTTGTGCTAATCTATTTGCTTGAGAAAGCATATCTGATCTCGTAACAATTATATAGTCTACATCTTGAAATTGACCTTGTCCATTTTGAAAAATTGTGCCTTTTATATTTTGATTGGCTACATTAGAATTAGAATCTTTTAAAGGTTCGTAAAAATCTGTTGGATCTAATGCAACATATAATCTTTCTTCTCCAGCTTGTGCTTTAAAACTGAAATCAGAATCAGAATTATTATTACTATATGAAGACACATTATAAATATCCGTAACATCCCAAACTTCCGGAATAGAACTAGCATTAGATATTTGGTATTCAACAACTCCTGAAGCGGACGCTACAGAGCTATTTTTAAATCTGAATTGGTTGGCAACATAAGTCAATTCTCTTGTTGCTTCAATAGAGATATAATCTAGAAAAGCATTAGCAGCTGGACTACCATTATTGTTATAACTTAAATCGACTGATAAAGAAGAGGAGTTTGCAAATAAAGGAGTAGAATTATCAAGAGGGTATTGAGCTCCAGATGCAACATCTGCATCTTCAACTATGCCGAAATTAGCAAAATTGACTACATCACTTCCGTTTAACTTAACAGACATAGATGTATTGGGTACTGGAGTTACAGCACCAACAAAAATTTTAAAATCTATAGGAATAGATGTAACTATATTAGGAAACTCAAAATCAAAAGTCTGATTCTCTTCAATTCGAAACTCATCTCCAAACCAGCGTCTACCAAGAGCTCCTAAATTTTCCTCATCCTCTTCATGAAATTGATAGTCTTGAAAGGTGTCTATTATTAAATTTGGTGAACCAAGAGGTTGATTTGCTGTTTGTATTCGTTTACCAAATCCAGGACTCGAAGTTATATAATAAAATGTTTTTTCAGTAAAAGCATTAATATTTGTATTACTATCTTCATTAAACTCATAAGGACCTTCAGCATAAAATAATATATAATCGTCATTATTAAATACTCCATCAGCCTCACCTATAAATTGAATGGCATTTTCTTCTGGATCAAAAGGGAAGGGTTGGGAGTTAAGTAATGGCATCATCCTTCCTCCATTACCATAAATCTTGATTGTTCTAGGATCTACATTTGTATTTAAACCAATGCTATTTAAAAATGATTTTGATATTTTAAAAACTCCTGATTTATCAACATAAAAACGTCTCCATTCTCCGGAAGCTAGAACAGAATTAGTTATAACCTGCGAATTTCTGTTTAAACTATTAGATCTTCCTTGAGCATAGTTTACAGTAAAAGATGTGATTTTTTGAAATTGACCATTAGTATTTATGATAGGTGATAACTCTAATGCTGCATAATTAACATCTCTTGCTGTAGCATTATTTAAAGAGTAAACTAATTGATTAGGAATGGTAGCTATGTCCAACCCTTTGAGTTCGTTTTTAGATATTGGACTGTAGGAAATATTACTGATAGAAATAGAATTCTTACTTACATACTGTGACTCTGGCCATTGTGCTACAAACTTTAAACCTGTATCATAGCCAAAATAAAAATTATTTGTATTAAAATGTGGAACTTCAATACTTGAAACTTCTGTAGAGAGTTTGATTGAGTTTGTCCATTCAATATTAAATTTTTTCTGTTGAGAAAAACTTATTGAAATAATAAAAAAGAATACAGTAAAATAACGACAATTAATTATAATAGTTTTTTCTTTTTCCATGGTATTTTTAACGCTCGAATGAGCAAAATATTATATGAGCAAAATTTTATTCAAATTTACAATAATAATTAACAATTTCCTGCGTTAATCTAGAAGAAAAAATTGCCGATAAACGGCAAAAAGTCCGTTGTAATGTTAAAAAAATAGGATGAAATACACTTTTTTTTGCATTTTTTTATTCAAAAAAGTTGTTTTGTAACCTTTAATTGCTATATTGCAGCTCCAAAAAAATGAAGAATACTAAATAATTAATATGAAAAATTACGTCTCATTTAAGGTATTGTTACTAGTAGCATTATCCTTTGTAGTATTTAGTTGTAAGAGATCATCATCTTCAAAAAATAGCTCTAGAGCTACAGGATGGAAGATAAATGACAAAAAAGGTGGTTTCCAATACAACACAAATTTCAAAGAACAAGAGACTGCTCCAGGTCTAGTTTTTATCGAAGGTGGAACTTTTACAATGGGAAAAGTTCAAGATGATGTTATGCATGATTGGAATAACGCTCCAAATCAGCAACATGTTCAATCATTCTACATGGATGAAACAGAGGTTACCAATATTATGTACAAAGAGTATTTAGATTGGATTAAAATTGTTTATCCTCCAAAGGAAGAAAACTTCAAAAAAATATATGAAGGTGCACTTCCTGATACTTTAGTCTGGAGAAACCGTTTAGGATATGCTGAAATGATGACTAATAATTACTTACGCCATCCAGGTTATGCAGAATATCCAGTAGTTGGTGTTAGTTGGATTCAAGCAGTAGAGTTTGCAAATTGGAGAACAGATCGTGTTAACGAAATGTACTTAGAAAGAGAAGGCTATTTAGAACGTGATGCTAAATTAACAGCTTCTGCTGATGCAAACTTTAATACAGATGCCTACATCAACGCTCCATCTTTGTCTTATGGAGGGAATGATAGTATTACGAGACCTCAAAGAGGAAGAAGAAGACCTCAAGTAACTGCATCTGGAGACACTATTAATGTATATGCAACCAGAGAAACAGGTATCATAACTCCAAAGTATAGATTACCATCTGAAGCGGAGTGGGAATATGCTGCTCTTGGCTTAACAGAATTAAGAAGTTATAATGTATATAGAGGACGTAAAAAATACCCTTGGGATGGTGCTTACACACGATCATCTAAACGTAAAGTAAGAGGTGACCAATTAGCAAACTTCAAGCAAGGTAAAGGAGACTATGGTGGAATTGCAGGATGGAGTGATGATGGTGCTGATATTACTGCAGAAGTAAAATCGTATGCTCCTAATGATTATGGATTATATGATATGGCTGGTAATGTTGCAGAATGGGTTGCCGACGTTTACAGACCAATTGTAGATGACGAATTCAACGATTTTAATTATTACAGAGGTAATGTGTACACAAAAAACGCTATCAATAATGATGGTACCGTTAAGGTTGTGACTATAGATTCAATTGTATATGACACTTTAAGCAACGGTAAAGTTATTGCTAGGAACTTACCTGGTGAAATACTGCAAGTTGCTGTTGATGAAGATGAAACTTATTTAAGATCTAACTTCAACAAAAGCGATAACAGAAACTTTAGAGATGGAGATAAAAAATCTTCAAGATATTACGAAAGTTTTAACGATGACGAAGAAGGAGAAGCTACTGAAGAAACTAATACTAGAAAAATGTATAATTCTCCAAAGCATTTAGTAGAAAGAGATTCATCAGGAACGTTATTAAGAGAATATGATAAATCAAATAGTAGAACATCTTTGATTAATGATGAAGTTAGAGTTTACAAAGGTGGTTCATGGAAAGACAGAGAGTATTGGTTAGATCCAGCTCAAAGACGTTATTTCCCTCAAGATATGGCAACAGATTATATTGGATTTAGATGTGCAATGTCTAGAGTTGGCTCTAAATCTCAAGGAAAAAACAAGAAAAAGAATTAAGATTATTATCTTATATAATTAAAGTCCTAGCAATTTGTTAGGACTTTTTTATTACATTTATTTTATGGATATAAAATCACTTCATCAACTATTTTTAGATTGTAATTCTGTCTGCACTGACACTAGAAAAATTAAAAAGAATGATATCTTTTTTGCATTAAAAGGAGATAATTTTAACGGTAACGAATTTTCAAAACTAGCTCTAGAAAAAGGTGCGAAATTTGCGGTTATTGATGAAGAAGAATTTTATAGTAATCCACAAACTATTTTAGTAGATAATGTTTTAAAAACACTTCAAAATCTAGCTAATTACCATAGAAATCAATTAAGCATTCCAATTATCGCCTTAACAGGCAGCAATGGTAAGACAACTACAAAAGAGCTTATCAATGCCGTATTGTCAACCAAATATAAAACAACAGCTACAGTTGGTAATTTAAACAATCATATTGGTGTTCCACTTACTTTATTATCGATGAATGAGTCTACTGAAATTGGTATTGTAGAAATGGGAGCTAATCATCAAAAAGAGATAGAATTTTTATGCTCAATTGCCGAACCAGATTATGGCTATATAACTAATTTTGGTAAAGCACATCTTGAGGGATTTGGAGGAGTTGAAGGCGTTATAAAAGGTAAAAGTGAGATGTATGACTACCTTATACAAAACAACAAATTTATTTTTGTTAATACTGATGATTCTATTCAAGTAGAAAAAACAAAAGATGCCAAAATTTTCACTTTTGGCAGTGATGCTCATTCTGATGTGATAATACACTTTAAAGAAGCAAACCCTTTTGTAAAATTATCACACAATTCTTCTAATATAAATAGTAAACTTATTGGTAGCTATAATTATAACAACATAGCAATTGCTATTTCTGTCGGAAATTATTTTAAAGTAGAAAAAGAAAAAATAATTTCAGCTATAGAGAATTATATTCCAACTAATAATAGATCGCAAATTATAGAAAAGGGTTCTACAAAAATAATTCTTGATGCTTATAATGCTAATCCTTCTAGTATGGAAGTTGCTCTTTTAAATTTAGATAAAATTGAAGGTACAAAAATTGCTATACTAGGTGATATGTTTGAATTAGGAGAGGATGCAGAAAAAGAACATCAAACTATAGCAGATTTGGCTATAGATTTAGATATAGAGCAGGTAGTTTTAATAGGTGAAAACTTCTCAAAAGTAAACTCAACTTCCTCAAAATTAAAAGTCTTCAATTCTTTTGAAAATACCAAAAACACTATTGAAGAATCTGATTTTTCTGATACTACACTTCTTATAAAAGGATCTCGAGGAATGGCTTTAGAGCGTGTTTTAGAATTATTGTAGAAATCATACAAATCGTTTATTTAAAAACGCTCTTCCAGAACCTGATTTCAGGTATTTTTCAAAATTATAAGCTCTGTACTTATCGTCAAAAACCACATAAGTTATTAACTTAATTGGTAATCTACTTTTAGTAGAAATAACTTGACCTCTTTCATGTCTTTTTAGTCTTTCTTCTAAATTACCGGTACAACCAACATAAATAGTGTCATTAGAACATTCTATAATATACACTATCCATTTTTCATTCATCATATATAAATATAATAAAAGTGTGGGCTTCATCCACCGAAGCTCAAAAATAAAAGTTGAAATGTAGGAAATAAAAAAGCTCGCCTTCGTTTTTCTTAAAAGAAAACTTTAGCGAGCGAAGGTGGGCGCGAAGGGATTCGAACCCCTGACCCCTTGGGTGTAAACCAAGTGCTCTGAACCAACTGAGCTACGCGCCCTAATTAAATAGGACTGCAAATATAAAGTAGTTTTTGTTATAGCAAAAGCTTTTTTAAAAAATTTTTAAATTATTTCTGCAACAACAAAAGTACTGCCTCCAACAAAAATTAAATCATCATCATTAGAGTTTTCCATGGCTGATTTATAAGCTTCCTTTACAGAAGAAAAGCTTTTTCCATGTCTGCTATTTTTCTGAAAAAAATCTTTTAATTTTTCTTCATCTAAACCTCTAGGTATATTAGGCCTACAAAAATAATATGTAGCATTTTTTGGTAAGAGATCAATAATAGAATTCAAATCCTTATCATTTACAACCCCCAATACAATATGAAGCTTAATATAAGTCTCATCTAGCACTTGTTTTACAACATAAGACAATCCTTCTCTATTATGAGCAGTATCACAGATTACTTTTGGGCAATTATTTAAAACTTGCCAACGCCCTAATAATCCTGTATTATTTATTACATTATTAAAACCTTTTTTTATTTGAGTTTCTGAAACATTAAATCCTTTTTTCTTGAGTTCTTCAGTCGCTCTATATGCTGTTTTAGTATTTTTGCTTTGATACCTGCCTTTTAAATCAGTTTTTATTTCTTGATTGATCTCAAAATCCGCAAAATATATTGTTGCGTTTTTGTTTTTCGCTATATCTTGAAAAACTTGTTGTGTTTCTTTTTGAGTTTCACCTATAACTATTGGAACATTCTCTTTAATAATCCCCGCTTTTTCTTTAGCTATAGCCTCAAGTGAATTTCCTAAAAACTGCATATGATCAAAACCAATATTAGTAATAACTGATACTTCAGGAGTTATAATATTAGTAGAATCTAATCGCCCTCCTAGTCCAACTTCTATAACAGCAATATCTACTCTTTTTCTGGCAAAATATTCAAAAGCTAAACCAACTGTCATTTCAAAAAATGACAGTGAATGCTTTTCAAAAAAAGACATATTTCGTTTAATAAAACCTATTACATACTGCTTACTAATCTCTTTACCATTAATTTTTATTCGTTCGCGATAATCTTTTAAATGTGGAGATGTATACAATCCTACTTTATAGCCAGCTTCTTGAAGTATAGAAGCAATCATATGACTTGTAGAACCTTTACCATTAGTTCCAGCTACATGAACAGATTTAAATTTATTTTCTGGATTATTTAAATGACTAGTAAGTAGAAGCGTATTAGATAAATCTTTTTTATAAGCTGATTTACCTTTGCTTTGATACATTGGCAGTTGAGAAAACATCCAATTTACAGTATCATTATATGTCATTAATTTCCGCTTAATCTAAAATTAACAACTACAAAACCTATTTGTTTTGTAGGAGCTTTGGAATCTGCTGGCCATTTATAAGTTAGTGCTGTTTTTTTAGCCGCTTCATATAGACAGCCATCACCTGTAGTACCTTTTTTACCAGGAATAGCATTAGTTACTTTCCCATTTCTATTTACGTGAATCTCGACTACTACTCGGCCTTCCTCTTGACAATCTGGTACAACTTTAGAATTAGAAGGTCTACCTCTACCTTTTAAACCATAACCAACTCCGCCATCACCTGAACCTGGTTGTCCAAAATAACTGGATGCATAAGGATCGCCATCTAGTTGACCCTTATCTCCAACAGTATTATCATCACCTTCACTACCAGACTCTTCTCCATCAGATTTACCAATACCACCAATTAAGGCATCTAGTTTCTTTTTCTTTTCTTCTTCAGCTTTACGCTTACGCTCTTCTGCTTCACGTTTTTCTTTTTCTATTCTTTCAGCTTCTGCTTTTGCTTTTGCTTCAGCTTCTTTTTGTTTTTTTATAGATATTGCCTCTTCGGTTTCTTGAGTTAAAACCTCTTCTTCTTTAACTTCTTTTGGTTCAGATTTTTCAGGAATAGACTCTTCCACATTAGGCTTTTCATTAATCTTTAATGGTTCAGATTTAATTGGTGCTTTAGGTTGCACGCGACCACTACCAAAATCTGTAGTCCCAAAATTAACAGCTACTCCATATTCTTCAGGTGGATCCAAATACGTAGGACCAACTACAAAAATGAGCAATAGCAAGATTATAGCTATTAAAGCCGTAATCTTTGCTGAATCCTTTTCGTATTTGGTTTTAAAATATCCCATTTAGCTATTTAGATCTAACTGCAAGAGTTGATTTAATTTTATTTCTATTAGCAATATCCATAATAAAAACAGCATGCTTCATTTCTACATCTTGATCTGCTCTTATTATTATTGTTGGTTTTTCAGAGCTTCCAACTTCTTTTAATAATTCTACTTCTAACGCATCTTTTGCTACTCGTCTAGTTCCAATAAAGTATTGATTATCTTTATTAACACTTACAGAAACATTTTTAGTTTGTGTCGTCTTACTACTTGATTTAGGAAGTAGTAAATCTATGGCTTCACTAGAAACTAAAGTTGATGCTATCATGAAAAATATAAGTAGTAAGAACACAATATCTGTCATAGAAGACATATTGAATTCTGGTGTTACTTTATTTCTTCCTCTTATGTTCATACTAAACAGGTTCGTTTAAATGATCTAAAAACTCAACCGAATTAGCTTCCATTTGATAGACTACTTTATTAGTTTTTACTACCAAATGGTTGTAGGCAACATAGGCAATAATACCGACTATTAAACCACCAACAGTTGTTGTCATTGCTGTATATAAACCATCAGCAAGTGTTTTAATATCTATCGAACCACCTGAATTAGCAATTTCAAATATGGATATAATCATTCCAATAACTGTACCAAGAAAACCAATCATTGGCGCAGCTCCAGAGATAGTGGCAAGAATACTCACGTTTTTTTCAAGACTATATACTTCTAATCGTCCTGCATTTTCTATAGCAGTATTAATATCTTCAAGAGGTTTTCCAATTCTTGAAATACCTTTACTAATTAATCGAGAAACAGGTGAATTAACTTGAGCACATAAATTTTGCGCGGAATCTATTTTTCCACCACTTACATGATCTTTAATTTGATTCATGAAATTTGAGTCTACTTTTGAAGCAGCCTTAATAGCAAATAGCCTTTCAAAATAAATATAGATGGCCAGAATAAGTAAAATAAATAAAACTAGAATTATCATCAAACCTGCAGTACCACTGCTGGTGATTAATTCTACTATTGATAATGTTTTTTCAACAGATTCTTCATCTGTTAAAACTTCTGCTCCATCTTGAGCATTGATAAAAAGAAAATTCAACATGTAATAAATTATATTTTTGCTACTGTAATAACGTTATAATTTGAAGTAAAGTATTAAAGTATAGAACGCATTACAATAAATGCTATTGCTCCTGCTAAAAATCCTATAAGAGCTAACCAGGAAATCTTTTTGAGATACCAAAAGAAATCTATTTTTTCCATTCCCATCGCAACAACTCCAGCAGCAGAACCTATTATTAACATACTACCACCTGTTCCTGCAGAATAGGCTATAAAATGCCATAATGGATTGTCTAGAGGTTCGCTAAACATTCCTAAACTAGCTGCAACTAATGGCACATTATCAATTACAGCAGAACCGATTCCTAATAACATGACAACTAAATCAGAAACAGCAGTTCCAGCTAATTCTGTTCCCATTAGAGGCATTGATTCTTTTAAGGTATTTGCAAAACCAAATAGAATTCCTAACGATTCTAAAGCAGCAACAGCCATTAAAATTCCAAGGAAGAATAAAATACTTGGCAACTCAATTTTAGATAAAGAATGATGAACTGGGCTATGGTGCGCATGAGCATCACTTTCTGAAGAGTCTATTTCTGTTAAACTGAATTTAGAGTTACTATATATTTCAGCAAAAATAGCAACAACTCCCAGAGATAACATCATACCTACGTATGGAGGTAAATGTGTAGCGACTTTAAAAAATGGAACAAATACGATTGCTCCTAAACCAAGATATAACATTGTTGCACTGAACTTATTTTTTGGTTTATTGTCTTCTTCTTCTTGAAGCTCTAAATCTCCTTTAAAAGCAGGCAAAAATGATGCAATAAATGATGGAACTACCATACATATCACAGAAGGTAAAAACAGGTGTGTAAATAATTGACCTGTACTTACTTTATCTCCAATCCAAAGCATAGTTGTTGTTACATCTCCAATTGGAGACCAAGCACCTCCAGCATTAGCAGCTATGATTATAAGTCCAGCATACCAAATACGAACACTTCGATCGTTTACAATTTTTTGAAGAATTGATATTAATACGATTGTAGCTGTTAAATTATCTATGATAGCTGATAGTATAAAAGCTAAAATTGAAAATATCCACAAAATTTTCTTTTTACTTTTTGTTCTTATAAAACTTTTAATAGTAGAAAAACCATCAAAATAATCTATAATCTCCACTATAGTCATAGCTCCTAATAAGAACACTAAAATTTCAGCTGTTTTACCCAAATGATGTAACAGAGTTTCTTCTACAAGGTGCATTTTATCATCATGCACTAAAGAGCTAAAGCCTTCTACCAAACCATGATTTGCAGAATCAAACCAATTTGGAAAGGTATCAATACCAAAAGATATTAATGCCCAACTTACAGCCATCATTATAAGCGCTGGGATAAGTTTATCAATTTTAAGATTGTGTTCTAAAGTAATGGCTAAATAACCTATTACAAATACAGAAATTATAGCTGACTCCATAGTATATTGGTTTGTTTTATTATATTAATTCTTTTAATGCAATTTCAAAAGCTGTTTCACTTATCTGCTTTTTTGAGGCATTGTTCTTAAATGTTTTTTGTAAAGCTCTTTTAATAGTTTCTGATGTGTCAGAAAAAATAGCTTCATCATCCATAGATACTCTTCTTTCCATAAAATAAGCAAATACACGAGCCATACCACAATTAGAAATAAAATCTGGTATTAAACTCACTTGATTATCTGCATATTCCATTATAGGTCCAAAGAAAATTTCTTTATCTGCAAAAGGAACATTCGCTCCAGATGAAATAACTTCTAAACCTGTAGAAATCATTTCATCAATTTGCGCTCTTGATACGAGCCTAGAAGCTGCACAGGGAGCAAAAATCTCGCAAGGGAGATTCCATACTCTTTCATTCATCTCATCAAACGGAATCATATTTTCTGCAACTAACTTATTACCTTCTTTGTTAAGAAATAATTGCTTAATGTAGTCAAAAGTAAAACCTTCTTCATTAATCACTCCACCATCCATATCAATTATACCAACAACTTTAGCTCCCATTTGAGCTAGATAATAAGCAGCAGCAGAGCCTACATTTCCAAAACCTTGAACAACGGCTTTTTTCCCTTCAACAGTTCCGCCATAAATATCGTAATAATGCTTAACAGCTTCAGCAACTCCAAAGCCAGTTATCATATCAGCTATGGTATATTTTCTAAACACATCTGGTGAATAACTAGCACTCTCTATAACTTTGATTACTCCTTGACGTAACTGTCCTATTCTATTTATTTTATCAGCACTTGAAGGTTTAAAATGCCCATTAAATACACCTTCTTGAGGATGCCATACACCACTATCTTCAGTTATTGGTATTACTTCATGTATCTCATCAACATTTAAATCACCACCAGTACCATAGTAACTTCTTAACAACGGAGCAACTGCTTTATACCAACGTTCCAAAACTCCTTTTTTCCTGGGATCCTTTGGGTCAAAATTAATTCCTGATTTAGCACCTCCAATAGCAGGTCCAGAAACAGTAAACTTAACTTCCATTGTTTTTGCTAATGACAACACTTCATTCATGTCTAAACCTTTACGCATTCTAGTTCCTCCACCTGCTGCTCCTCCTCGTAAAGAATTTATTACAGTCCAACCCTCCGCTTCAGTTTCGGGATCTTTCCAATTAAATACTATTTCTGGTGCTTTATTTTCGTACTTATGAAGTAAGTCTTTCATTTAATTTTAGTTGGTTTACGTATTTAACAAATATAAAAAACTAAAATACGCTAGTGTTAAATTTACAATATTTTTACGGATGAAATATAACTCCTGAACTATGATTTTTTTTTGCACCAGTTACACTTTTTAAGCAATTGATTTCGTCTCTCACTTTTAATACTCCTAGTAAACCAAATATCAAAGCCTCTTTAAAATCTATGATATTCTTTGAAGGTATCGTAATTTTGTTTTTTGTGAAATTTTTTATTCTTTCAATTAAAAACGAATTATAGACTCCTCCTCCAGTAATTAGTATTGATGAATCACTTTTTATATTTATTTCTCGACTAATTTGAATTGCAGTGTGCTCTGTAAAAGTTCTCAAAATACTTTCAAGAGGTAGCTTAAAACTATCAATTAAGGGCAAAATTTCTTGATTTACCCATTCTAAACCAAGAGATTTAGGGTACTTTTGTCTGTAATACTCGAGATTATTTAATGATTTTAATAAACTTTCATTAATCTTACCTTTTCGTGAAATATTTCCTTCTGAATCATATTGTAAACCTATTTTTCTTGAGTAATAATTTAAAACAATATTTACCGGGCAAATATCATAAGCAATTCTATTATAGTTATCGTCAAGAGATATATTAGCAAATCCACCTAGGTTAAGGCAAAAATCATACTCTGAAAAAAGTAGTTTGTCTCCAATTGGGACTAATGGGGCTCCTTGACCACCTAACTTAACATCTTGAACTCTAAAATCACATACAACAGTCTTGTTTAACATTTCAGAAAGCTCTTTTCTATTACCAATTTGGTATGTATAACCTTTTTCAGGATTATGCAAAGCTGTATGACCATGAGAACAAATAAAATCTAGTTTACGAATATTAAATTCATAAATAAATTGATTGATAGTTTCTGCTAAAAAAGATGTATAGTTAATATCTATTTGAGTTAGCGTATCTTGACTCAAGTTTACTAACTCGCTAAAAGAATTTCTCCAAGAGGAATTATAATCGATAGTCTTACAGTTGATAATATTAAAAGACCATTTATTATAGAAAGTAAATTTTATATATGCTAAATCGATTCCGTCAAGAGAAGTTCCAGACATAACACCTATAACATAGTATTCTTTAATTATCATATTAGTAAAAGTAAGAATCTAAATTGATAAAATCCTATTAAAGAGTTATCTTTGGGGTCTAATTTTATCAAATTAATAATTTACAAAAAATGGATTTTAGCCTTACAGAGGAACACCTTATGATTCGTGATGCTGCTCGCGATTTTGCACAAACCGAATTACTCCCTGGAGTAATTGAACGAGATGAAAAACAACAATTTCCTGATGAATTAGTTCGTAAAATGGGAGAATTAGGGTTTATGGGAATCATGGTTGACCCTAAATATGGAGGTAGTGGTATGGATGCAACTTCGTACGTATTAATTATGGAAGAGCTTTCTAAAATTGATGCTTCAGCTTCTGTTATTGTTTCTGTAAATAATTCTTTAGTATGTTATGGTTTAGAAGCTTATGGATCTGAAGAACAAAAACAAAAATACCTAACCAAATTAGCTACTGGTGAATATGTAGGAGCATTTT
This sequence comes from Flavobacteriaceae bacterium NBU2973, assembly GCA_026162565.1. GTDB lineage: Bacteria > Bacteroidota > Bacteroidia > Flavobacteriales > Flavobacteriaceae > JAOEIQ01. The sequence goes on along the minus strand of JAOEIQ010000009.1, from coordinate 1,453 downwards.
GCTTAAGTGAGCCAGAAGCTGGAAGTGATGCAACGTCTCAAAAAACAACTGCAATTGATAAAGGAGACCATTATTTGTTAAACGGAACAAAAAATTGGATTACTAATGGAGGTAGATCAGATGTCTATTTGGTAATTGCTCAAACAGATAAAGAAAAGGGGCATAGAGGAATTAATGCCTTTATTATTGAAAAAGGAATGCCTGGATTTGATATTGGGCCTAAAGAAGATAAATTAGGAATCAGAGGAAGCGATACTCATACTTTACAGTTCAATGATGTAAAAGTTCCAAAAGAAAATAGAATTGGTGAAGATGGTTTTGGATTTAAATTCGCCATGAAAACACTTTCTGGAGGTCGAATTGGAATTGCATCTCAAGCTCTTGGTATTGCTTCAGGTGCTTATGAACTAGCTTTAAAATACTCTAAAGAACGTAAAGCTTTTGGTACAGAAATATGCAATCATCAAGCAATAGCTTTTAAACTAGCAGACATGGCTACAGATATTGAAGCAGCAAGAATGTTAGTTATGAAAGCTGCTTGGGATAAAGACCAAGGTAATAATTATGATATGTCAAGTGCTATGGCAAAATTATATGCTTCTAAAGTAGCAATGGAACATACTGTTGAAGCAGTACAAATTCATGGTGGCAATGGTTTTGTAAAAGAGTATCATGTGGAACGCTTAATGCGTGATGCAAAAATCACTCAAATTTATGAAGGAACATCTGAAATTCAGAAAATTGTAATTTCAAGAGGAGTTCTGAAAGACTAATTAATTTAAATTAAGAAAAGGGATGAAATACTTATACATCCCTTTTCTTTAAATTTTATCCTTTACAACATTCTCAAAATCATCACCCTAATTTATGCTTATTGAATTAGAGCTAATGCGTAACTTAATCCATTAAAATAAAGTAAACTTGAGATTATTAGTAAGATCAAACTTAAGGCTAAAAAATGTTTTGAACCTTTATAATAACGATACTTTACTTTATTTTTTAATCGTTTCTTGCGATCTATAAAAATTTATAAGGATATAGCCTAAAGACATAATCCAAAATGTTAAGCTTAAAATTCTAATACAAAAAATAAATACAAAATATTTTAAATTATCATAAACAATCAAGTCGGCTGTAGACCAAAAAGCATTTTGTATAAATTGAAAGTATATACCAACCGATATAATTATTCCTAAAACACCAATTGAGTTTCCATCACTGTACTTGTTTTTTAATTTAGCCTTATTTTTCATTTTAAATGGATTAATATTTTTTCCGAATCTACATATTTTAAATAAAAATGCTTGAGGGTTTTACCCTCAATTAATAAAGGATAAAATTTTCTGCGCTAATAAATATTCTCACTTACAAAAAAGCGTGTATAAAAAAAGTCCTTACTATCAATGATAATAAGGACTTAAGAAAGGCGGCGACCTACTCTCCCACGATAGTA
>JAOEIQ010000008.1 GCA_026162565.1 Flavobacteriaceae bacterium NBU2973 | reverse complement strand
TGACAGTATCTATATTGTATACTACGCATGATATGCACTAAACCTATAAAAAGAAATTCCATACCAATCCAAATCGAATCACGAAATCGCGAATTAAATTCACCATTATATATTGTATGTATTTTATATCCTATTATCTTTGCCCTTTATTTAAATTTACAAATGATTAAGATTACTCTACCTGATGGTTCCATAAAAGAATTTGAAAACAATTCAACTCCTATAGATGTAGCTAATAGCATTAGCGAAGGTTTAGCGAGAAATGTTATTTCTGCTAGCTTTAATAAGACAACTATTGAAGCTACCACTCCTTTAACTAAAGACGGAGCTTTAGTCTTATACACTTGGAATGATGACAATGGAAAAAAAGCATTCTGGCATTCATCAGCACATATTCTTGCGCAGGCTCTTGAAGAGCTTTATCCATATGTTAAACTTTGGGTTGGACCTGCTATTGAAAATGGATTTTACTATGATGTGGATTTAGGTGAGAATTCTATTTCAGACAAGGACTTCAAAAAAATTGAAGACAAAATGTTAGAAATAGCACGCGGCAAACATGATTTTAAAATGCGTGAAGTTTCAAAATCTGAAGCTCTTTCATACTACAAAGGAAAAAATGACTATAAAGTTGATTTAATAGAAGGGCTTGAAGACGGTGAAATTACTTTCTGTGACCATTCATCATTTACAGATTTATGTCGTGGTGGACACATTCCTAACACTGGAATTGTAAAAGCTGTAAAAATACTAAGCGTAGCTGGTGCTTACTTCAAAGGAGATGAAAACAACAAACAGCTAACAAGAGTGTATGGTATATCATTCCCTAAACAAAAGCAGTTAACAGAATACCTTGAACTATTAGAGGAAGCAAAAAAACGCGATCACAGAAAGTTAGGGAAAGAATTAGAACTCTTTACTTTCTCACAAAAAGTAGGGCAAGGTCTACCATTATGGTTACCAAAAGGTACTGCTTTAAGATCGAGATTAGAGGATTTTTTAAAACAAGCTCAACAAAAGGCTGGTTACGAAATGGTTGCCACTCCTCATATTGGACAAAAAGAACTTTACATAACTTCTGGACATTATGCTAAATATGGTGAAGATAGTTTTCAAGCCATAAAAACTCCTAAAGAAGATGAGGAATTTTTATTAAAACCCATGAACTGCCCGCATCATTGTGAAATATACAATAACAGACAATGGTCTTACAAAGACTTACCAAAACGTTATGCAGAATTTGGTACTGTATATAGATATGAACAAAGCGGAGAGCTACATGGTTTAACAAGAGTTAGAGGTTTTACCCAAGATGATGCACATTTATTTTGTACTCCGGATCAATTAGACCAAGAATTTAAAAATGTTATAGATTTAGTATTATATGTATTTGGTTCCCTTGGTTTCGAGAACTTTACCGCGCAAGTGTCTTTAAGAGATCCTGAAAATCCTGATAAGTATATAGGATCTGATGAAAATTGGAAAAAAGCTGAAGATGCCATACTAAACGCTGCAAAGGATAAAAATCTTAATTATGTTGTTGAAACTGGTGAAGCAGCTTTTTATGGACCAAAGTTAGATTTTATGGTAAAAGATGCGCTTGGTCGTCAATGGCAATTAGGTACTATTCAAGTGGATTACAATCTTCCTGAACGTTTTGAACTAACCTATAAAGGCGCAGATAATGAGCTTCATAGACCAGTAATGATACATCGTGCTCCATTTGGTAGTATGGAACGATTCATAGCCATTTTACTTGAACATACAGGTGGAAACTTCCCACTTTGGTTAATGCCAGATCAAGTAATTATTTTATCTATCAGTGAGAAATATGAAAAATACGCTGAAAAAGTTTTAAATTTGTTAGAAAATAACGAAATTCGCGCCCTAATTGACAATAGGAATGAGACTATGGGTAAAAAAATTCGGGAAGCCGAAATGAATAAAATCCCATTCATGATTATTGTTGGTGAGAATGAGGAAAATCAAAACAAGATTAGCGTTAGAAAGCATGGTGGCGAAGATCTTGGTATGATTAGTGTAGAAGAGTTTTCTGAAATAATTTCAGAAGAAATTACTAAAACAAAAAAAGAATTTAACGTTTAACTAAAAATATTTAAGCCATAGCAATAAGAAAAAAAAGACAACCCTTTCAAAGAGAAGTAAAGGAAGATAAACACAAAATAAACTCTAAAATCACAGCTAGAGAAGTACGTTTAGTAGGTGATAACGTAGAAGTAGGTGTTTACAATATTAAGGAGGCTCTGCGTATAGCAGACGAACAAGGCGAAGATCTTGTGGAAATATCTCCTAAAGCTAATCCTCCTGTATGTAAAGTAATGGACTATAAAAAGTTTCTTTACGAACAGAAAAAAAGGGAAAAAGCATTAAAATCTAAAGCAACTAAAGTTGTAATTAAAGAAATACGTTTTGGTCCTCAAACCGATGATCATGACTATAACTTTAAAAAGAAACATGCTGAAAAGTTTTTATCTGAAGGAGCTAAACTCAAAGCTTTTGTATTTTTTAAAGGACGTTCCATAATTTATAAAGATCAAGGTGAGATCTTACTTTTAAGATTAGCTCAAGATTTAGAAGAGTTAGGAAAAGTTGAACAAATGCCAAAACTGGAAGGTAAACGTATGACTATGTTTATCGCGCCAATTAAAAAGAAATAATTCTCTTTTATAACATGAAGAGTAACAATAATTATAAGCGAAGTAATTAAAAACTAGGAAGAAATGCCTAAAATGAAAACTAAATCAAGTGCCAAAAAACGTTTTAAGTTAACAGGTACTGGTAAAATTAAAAGAAAGCATGCTTTTAAGAGTCATATCTTAACAAAGAAGTCTAAAAAGCGTAAGCTTGCTCTGACTCATGATACATTAGTACATAAGTCAGACGAAGATAATATTAAAACAATGTTACGTTTAAAGTAACACGTTTTAGTATAGGTTAAAACAAATTTATAAACCATGGAGTTAGGCTTTTAAAAGAATCGATTTTCGATCGCCTACTACAAAAAATTAAAATTATGCCAAGATCAGTAAATTCAGTAGCTAAAAGAGCCAGAAGAAAAAAGGTTCTAAAGCAAGCAAAAGGTTACTTTGGAAGACGTAAAAACGTTTGGACAGTAGCTAAAAATGCGGTTGATAAAGCGATGCAATACTCGTACAGAGACCGTAGAAATAAAAAGAGAACATTCCGTGCACTATGGATAACGCGTATTAACGCAGGAGCTAGAGAATATGGAATGTCTTATTCACAATTTATGGGAAAAGTAAAAGCTAATAATATCGAATTAAACCGTAAGGTTTTAGCAGATTTAGCAATGAACAACCCAGAGGCTTTTAAAGCAATTGTAGAAAAAGTAAAATAAGGCGTCTAGCCTATTGTATAACATTTCGCTTATTATAAAAAATCCGATTCTTACGAATCGGATTTTTTGTTTTATTAGATTATTTGAGCTTAATTAGCACGTATTAACACATCTCCATTTAGTGTTTTAAAAGTAAGTTCTGCTCCTCCTCCATTTATAGTCCCAAAAATTCCCTTTTCTCGTTTTACTTTATAAACTCCAGATGAGTTTGATGTTTTTATGTTTTGATTATTATTATTTTTAACAATATCGAAATCTGTAAAAATATCTCCATTATCTGAACGTGCAGAAATATCAGCTTTTAAATTACTAGGAAACGTGATATCAATATCACCATTTAAACTAGAAAACATCATTGTAGCATTTTCATCAATAGATTCAAAACTAATTATCATTCCTTGATTTAGTGCATCTGCAATAACAGATCCACTGACATTTTGCATAGTTATAAAACCGTTTGTATTACTAACCTCATGTGTGCCAACAACATTTTCGACATAAATACTGCTATCATTTACAGTTTTTATATCTACTGAAAAATTTCGAGGAACTTTAACTTCAAAATTAGTATCTGAATTAACTGATTTTCTGATACGTACTGTGTTATCTATTTCCTCAACAGTAAAAGACATACTATTGTCAGTTATCCTCTTCATTCCTGTTGTAGACTTCTTACCAAATTTCTCCTTATGCTTATACTTTTTTTTAGATTTCCTATTATCACTATCAAAAGTTTTATTTGAGGCTGTTACAACCACATCTTTTCCTTCGTAGCCACTTACTTTTATAGAACCCTTTGTAACATGAAAAACAAGTTTTCCGCTAGCATTAGGATTACTTAAAGGTATATCTATAGTTTCTTCTTCTTGAGCATTTAAAAACAATCCTGTAGTAAGACATACGATTAAAAAAGTAATTTTTATTACTATATTTTTCCTTTTCATAACTCTATTCTTTAATAGTTACATCTCCATTTAAGAGATCAAAATTAAGTTGTACTCCTCCGTTTCCAATACTAAACTGTGTATTAGAATCTAATTTATATTTGGTTCCTCTTCTACCTTCTTTTTTCTTTATTTTAGATTTTGAAGGTCGAGTCTGGGTTTCCATATTCGTGTAAATATCACCATTTAAACTTTTAAAAGATACATCAGCATTTAAACCTTTTTGCATGGTAATATTAATGTCTCCATTTAAAGAATTATAGATGGATTCCTCGGTTGGATTTTTAGAATACGTAATATTTATATCTCTATTTAAAGCATTTACATAAGTTTTACCAGCAACATTTTTTAAGGTAATTGGTCCATTAATATTACTAGCTGAAATAGATTTAGTATCTATATCACTAGCTTCTATAATACCATCATTAATGGCACTTAACTCTAAATTAGTATTACTTGGAACCTTAATTATAAAATCTAAAGTATACTCATAACGCATTTGATTCCATTGACTAGAATGACTATAACGTCCTGTCTCTAAATCGAAAGAAGTGTAAGGAGAATCTAAATACACATAAATTATATCCTCATTACTCTCAACTTTAACATTTACTTCTTTTTTACCTTGCTCTAATTGTCTTTGATTATTTCCCTCAATATTTATTTCTGCTTCTATCTTTACAGTATCACCATTATAGCCCTCAACTATTACAGAACCGTAAACATTATTCACTACTAATAAATTATCTGAAGATTGACTCGGAAATTTACGCTCTTCTTTTATCGTTTCAGAAAACTTTTGCGCTTGAGCGGTAATACTAAAAAGTACAACTACTACAAAACTAATTTGTTTTAAAATATTCATAACTATTCGTTTTTTGATTAAATTATTTGTTTGATTGATTCCTCTAATTTCTGCTTTACTGTAGAATTGATATCAGGTTTCTTCAATAAAGTTTCCATAGAATTAATTGATGTTTGCTCTTTTAAAGTAACCATAAGTTCGGCAAGAGCTATCTGAACTAATGGTGAATCTTGTTTGGTTATAGACATTACTAAACCTTCTCTTACTTTCGGGTTATCAACATATTTAGATAACGAGGCTACAGCTGCCAACCTCACATTTACATTAGTGTCTTCATTAAGCATTTTAAATAAAGCTAATATTACTTGCTCTGTTGCCGTATCTAACTTTGTAGCTTCAGACAACGCTTTTAAACGTTTACTGGCAGACGACTCATCTGCTAATGATATAACTAATTGTGTTCTTAAATCGTTTGTTTCTTGTTTTATCTCATCCACAGATTCTGTATTTACAATAGTACTAGAATTATCAGGGTTAAAGCTAAATTGTCTACCAATTAAAAATCCGAAAAATAAAACGAGACTTGCCGCTAACAAAGGAATAAATATTTTAGTTGAAGCGTTAGCTGGAATCCTTTTAGTTAATAAATGTTTAAATCTAGAATTTGAACTTTTCTTCGATTCTGCTTCTAAAAACGCATAAAAAGTAGCATCCATTTTTTTGCTAGGCTCTGATTCTACTGAATCAAAATGCTTATGGATAGCAGACCAATCTTGCAAAGCTTGTGGATTATTATTCAAATATTCACTAAAAGCCAAATTTTGATCTTTTGTAAGCTTCCCTAAAATATAGTCTGGAATTAAATCTTCAAATTCTTCTGCTTTCATAATCTAGTTTTTTTGCATGGATAAATAGGTCACTTTTAAATCTTGCATTGCTCTGTGAGCTTTAATTCGAGCGTTAGCCTCACTACAACCTAAAATATTACCAATCTCTTTATATTTTAACTCTTTTAATTTACTCAAGGTTATAATCTCCTTTTTCTCATAAGGAAGTTGCTGTATGGCTTTGTTCAATAACTGAATCTCTTCAGATTGTTCTATATTTTCTTCAATAGTATTCTCATTTGAGAGTCTATAACTTAAATGCTGTAAATCTACTTGTTGTTTATTTTTTACTTGCTTGTTATAATAATCATAGCTCTCATTTCTTGCTATTTGAAATAACCAAGTAACAAACTTGCTATCTTCTGTATATGTATGCTTATATTTTAATATTCTCACAAATACATTTTGCACTAAATCTTCACTAACTTCAGCGTTGTAATACATCTGTTGAAAGAAATTGAAAAGCCATTTTTTATACCGCTCATAGATTAAGCCTAACATTGCTACATTGCCCGACTTTACTTTTAACATGATAATTTTATCTGATGCGTTATTCAAACTTTGGTTGGTTATTGTTTGGTTTATTATATATACTCAACTTTTCTTATTGTGTTACAAAAAAAGTTAAATACCATGAATTTTTAATTTTACATAATCCTTAAGGTTTTGCGAATTATGTCCCGCGTTATTTGCCTTTTGTACAAATCTAGCAGAAACACCATGAATTTTTGCGCTTTTTATATCTTTAGTTGATGGTCTGTCTATTTTTAACTTTAGTAACGAATCTATATAGTCAATACTAACGCCATGAATGGCAAAACTTCTTATTGTATTTAAATCTAAATTAGAATAGCCTAATTCGTTTAATCCCTCAATGTAATCTGTACTGACCCCATGAATTGCCAGTTTTTTTATCATGTTTGGATCTACATTTTTGTATCCCAGATTTGATAACTCTTCAATATAATTTACTTCAATGCCATGTATAGCAAACTTTTTTACCATGTTTGGGTCTATATTACCATAACCAGCAACTTTAAGACCTTCTAAATAATCTTGAGATACTCCATGAATTGAAAATTTGGTTATCATCTCTAAATCTAAATCTTCATAATATTTAATTATATCGTTTATATAGGATAAACTTACGTCTAGAATTCCCATTTTACCTAATTGCCTCATACTTGGTGTATAACCCAAAGTTTTTAATCCCATCACATATTGTTTATCTATTTCGCCAAGAAATAGTTTCATAAAGTCGTATGATGAATCTCCTGTGATGTTCTCTCTAGAAAGAAATGATTTAAAATCATCATTAACTATAAAATTAAACTCATTAGTATTAGAATTGAAATTAATGGTTCCTGCTGGTCTATTTATACTAAAATTACTTGAATTAGATATTTGAGAAAGTTCTTCTTGTGTAGGATAAAATGTGATGAAAAACGCATCTTTTTTAAAAACAAACTTTTTACTCTTCTTACTTGATAAATAAATTAAGGTTCCATAATCGTCCTCATCTAAACCCCAGAAGCCACTTGATAAATCAGTACTGCTTCCCTGATGGTTAATAGAAATAGTGTGATGCCTTTTAATTTTGTTTTTCTTCTTTTTTTGACTGAAAGAATATTGAAATGCTAAATTAAAAAGGCATACAATTAGAAATGATGTTTTTGTGATTGGTTTCATTTTTTCTGTTTTTTGATTAATGTATAGAACAGTATACACACTTAATTAAAAAACGTTACAAAAATTTGTAAAACAAATGTGAACCTTAATTAGCTAACCCTTGAAAGCTTTGAAGAATCTAGAATTTTTATTTGTTTACCTGAAGTAGTAATTAAGCCCTCTTTTTTAAATTGAGATAAAATACGAATAGCAGATTCTGTAGCAGTTCCAACAATATTAGCATAATCTTCTCTGGATAATATAACACTCAAAAAGCCTTCATTATTATTTCCAAAGTGGTTATGGATATAGAGTAAGGCTTCAGCCAAACGCTGTTTAACAGATTTTTGAGCCATATTTACAATAACATTATCAGAGTCTTTTAAATCATGAGCCATTTGTTTTAAAATATCCATTGAAAATTTTGTATTCTTCTGTAAATCTTGAAAAATCTCATACTTAGGAATAAAACAAACTTCCATATCATTTAATGCGACGGCACTTAAATTAGCTGATTCCTCCCCAACTAATGAGCGTTGCCCAAGTAAATCTCCTTTAACAACTAACTTGACTATTTGATCTTTACCATTTGCGCTTAATTTAGATAACTTACAAACACCATCTTTAACACAGTAAACACCATTTAGAGTTTCTCCTTCTTCAAAAATAATTTCTCCTTTCTTAACAATTTTGGAAGTTTTACAACCAGAAATCCTGATTAACTCATCTTTGGTTAATGCCTTAAGAGAGTTAAACTGCCTAACAATACATTGTTCGCATTTGCTCATGATATCTTATTGAAGTGCTGTAAAATTAACTAAAACATGACAAATATCATATTTTAATTTTCACTTATTATCAACCTTTGTATCAGGTATAAATGAGCAAAAATTATGGAGCAAACTACTTGTTTCCACTGTGGTGATAATTGTAATGATTTGATTATTGCTTTTAATGAAAAATCATTCTGTTGTAATGGCTGTAAAACTGTTTATGAGATTTTCTCTGAAAATGATTTAACATGCTACTACGATTTACAAAATTCTCCTGGAGCAATTCCTAAAGAAATAGAAGGTAAATATGATTTTCTATCTCAAAAAAATATTATAGAAAAACTTACTGAATTTAATGATGAAGTTATACAGATAACTACACTTTATATTCCGCATATTCATTGTAGTTCCTGTATTTGGATTTTAGAAAACCTCAACAAATTAAATTCAAATATAACTTCCTCTCAAGTAAATTTCGGTAAAAAAACGGTTCGAGTCACTTACAATTCCACACTCACATCTCTAAAGGAGGTTGTTTTACTTTTAAGTTCTATTGGCTATGAACCTTATATCTCATTAGACGATTTTAAAACAGGGAAACAAAACGTTAATAGAAGTCTTATTTATAAATTAGGTATTGCAGGTTTTGCCTTTGGAAATGTCATGTTTCTATCATTTCCCGAATATTTTGAAGTTGGTGAGTTTTGGCTTGAAAAATACAAACACCTATTTCGCTGGCTAATGTTTGCGTTTTCTTTACCAGTCGTTTTTTATGCAGGAGTAGATTATTTTATATCAGCATATAAGGGCATAAACTCCAAAATTTTAAACATAGATGTGCCTATAGCAATTGGTATAGCTGTTCTATTTATAAGAAGTACTATAGAAATTAGTTTTGATTTAGGTTCCGGTTTTTTTGATAGTCTAACCGGATTAGTTTTCTTTTTATTACTTGGTAAATTTTTTCAACAAAAAACCTATTCGTTTCTATCATTTGAGCGTGATTACAAATCCTACTTCCCAATTGCAGTAACAAAAATTACTTCTGAAGGTAATGAAACTCCAATACAGGTTTATAATATTAAAAAAGGAGACCGTTTATTAATTAGGAATGAAGAATTAATTCCTGTTGATGGTATTTTAATTAATGGAAAAGCACGCATAGATTATAGCTTTGTAACAGGCGAATCTGAATCTGTTAGTAAAATTTCTGGAGACAAATTGTTTGCTGGAGGTAAACAAACTTCTGGTGTAATAGAAATGGAAGCTTTAAAATCTGTTGAGCAGAGTTACCTAACTCAATTATGGAGTAATGATGTATTTAATAAAAATAAAGAAGACGGTTTTACAAACTTAACTAATACTATAAGTAAACGTTTTACAATAGCTGTTTTGAGTATTGCAATTATCGCAACTAGTTTTTGGCTATATACAGACGCTTCCAAAGCGATGAATGTGTTTACAGCTGTGCTTATTATTGCGTGTCCATGTGCTATTGCATTATCAGCTCCTTTTACTTTTGGAAACTTGTTGCGAATTTTTGGAAAACAAAAGTTCTATGTTAAAAATGCTTCAGTCATAGAGCAACTCGCATCTATTAACACGATTATTTTTGATAAAACAGGTACAATAACTTCTAATAAAAAAAGCACTGCAAATTACGAAGGTGAGTCATTATCACATTCCGAAGAAGTTTTACTGAAAAATACGCTTCGTGGTTCTAATCATCCTTTGAGTAGAACACTGTATAATATTCTTGACGAACATAATATAATTTCACTAAATCACTTTGAAGAACATTTAGGAAAAGGAATTGAGGCTTCACATAATAAAGATCACATAAAAATAGGATCTGCTAGTTATGTAGGAACAACTGAAACATCAGTTCTTAATACTACTGTCCATATAAGCACAAATAACCATTACAAAGGAAAGTACACTTTTTATAATAGCTACAGAAAAGGGTTGTCAGAATTATTCAATAAATTAAAAAAGCATTATGATTTAGTAATTCTTTCTGGTGATAATGAAGGTGAATTAGAAAATCTTAAAAAATTACTGCCATCAAAAACCAAATTAATTTTTAACCAAAAACCAGACGATAAGTTAGAATATATTAAATACCATCAAACAGAAGGTGCTAAAGTGCTCATGATTGGAGATGGACTAAATGATGCTGGAGCATTAGCTCAAAGTAATGTTGGTATTGCTATATCAGAGAATATAAATGTATTTTCTCCTGCGTGTGATGCAGTTTTAGATGCCTCAAAATTTAAGCATTTAAATACATTTATTAGAGCTTCAAAAAGTGCTATTAAAATTATAAAATGGAGCTTCGTACTATCACTTATCTATAACATTATCGGACTCTATTTTGCTGTTACAGGACAATTGGCTCCTGTAATAGCCGCGATTTTAATGCCTTTAAGTTCTATTAGTATTGTTGTTTTCACAACAATTACTACAAATATTCTAGGTAAAAAAATAAGGTTAAAAAGTAACTCTTGAATTTAAGATTGAAAAAAATAAAATAATTATCTAAACATGATATAAGTCATGTTTTAAGAACTCGTTCGAATGTAATTTTGAACTATAACTTCTAATAGGTATGAGTGTTATATATATTTTATTGAGTATTAGCATTATTGTTGCTATTGTCTTTTTTATCGCTTTTATAACTGCGGTAAAAAAGGGTCAGTTTGACGATAGCTATACACCTTCTGTTAGAATGCTTTTTGACGATGAACTAGTTAAAGATTCATCAAATACATCTATTAAAACCAAAAAAGATTAATTAATTATTATGGAAGTTCAACAATTTCATTACGATAACAAAATCGTTAAAAATTTCCTTTTAGCAACAATGCTGTGGGGAGTTGTAGGAATGTTAGTAGGTCTACTACTTGCATTTCTGTTTTTATTTCCAAACTTAACTGACGGTATATCATGGTTAAGTTTTGGTCGTTTAAGGCCTTTGCATACCAATGCAGTAATTTTTGCTTTTGTAGGAAATGCAATTTTTGCAGGTGTATACTATTCTACACAGCGTTTATTAAAAGCCCGAATGTTTAATGACACCTTGAGTAAAATTAATTTTTGGGGCTGGCAAGCAATTATTGTTGGTGCAGCTATAACACTTCCTTTAGGCTATACTACTTCTAAAGAATACGCTGAATTAGAGTGGCCTTTTGATATTGCAATTGCAGTTATTTGGGTTGTTTTTGGCTGGAATTTAATAGGAACAATCCTCAAAAGAAGACAACGTCACTTATATGTTGCTATCTGGTTTTATTTAGCAACATTTGTTACTGTAGCTGTACTTCATATCTTTAATAGTCTTGAAATACCAGTAAGCGCATTAAAAAGTTATTCTGTTTACGCTGGTGTACAAGATGCCCTAGTACAATGGTGGTATGGTCATAATGCAGTTGCTTTTTTCCTAACTACTCCTTTTTTAGGTTTGATGTACTATTTTGTACCTAAAGCGGCCAATAGACCTGTCTATTCATATAGATTATCTATTGTCCATTTTTGGTCGTTAATCTTTATCTACATTTGGGCTGGTCCTCATCATCTTCTTTATACAGCTTTACCAGAGTGGGCACAAAATTTAGGTGTTGCTTTTTCTGTTATGTTATTAATGCCGTCTTGGGGAGGAATGATAAACGGCTTATTAACACTACGAGGCGCATGGGATAAAGTAAGAACTGATCCTGTTTTAAAATTTATGGTTGTAGCCATAACAGGTTATGGTATGGCAACATTTGAAGGTCCAATGCTTTCGCTAAAAAACGTAAATGCTATTGGTCACTTTACTGATTGGATTATTGCTCACGTACATGTTGGTGCATTAGCTTGGAATGGATTTTTAACATTTGGTATGATTTACTTCCTGGTTCCAAAATTATTCAAAACCAAATTATACTCTAATGCTTTAGCCAACTTACATTTTTGGATAGGAACTTTAGGTATTATAATTTACTCATTGCCAATGTACATTGCTGGTTTTGTTCAAGCTAGTATGTGGAAGCAATTTAATCCTGATGGCACACTAACTTATGGTAACTTTTTAGAAACAGTTTCTGAAATTATTCCAATGTATTGGATGCGAGCAATTGGAGGAACACTTTATATCATAGGAATGTTCATTTTAGCTTATAATATCATAGCTACTATGAGAAAATCTGAAAATAAAGTTGTAGATGAATTAGCTGAGGCTCCAGAATTAAAAAGAATATCAAAGCGTCGAACTGCAAATGAAGGTTGGCATACTTGGTTAGAAAGAAAACCTATAAAACTAACTATCTATGCTACAATAGCCATATTAATTGGAGGTATAGTTCAAATAGTACCAACTATAATGGTGAAATCTAATATACCAACTATAAGCAGTGTACAACCTTATTCTCCTTTAGAATTAGAAGGGCGAGATATCTACATAAGAGAAGGTTGTGTTGGATGTCATTCTCAAATGATTAGACCTTTTAGAAGTGAGGTTGAACGCTATGGTGAGTATTCTAAAGCTGGAGAATATGTATATGACCATCCTTTTCTTTGGGGAAGTAAACGTACAGGACCAGATTTACATCGTATAGGTGGAAAATACTCCGATAACTGGCACTTAAATCACATGTATGATCCACAAAGCACATCATCTGGATCTATAATGCCAGCATATCAATGGTTAATTAGAAATGAATTAGATAAATCTCAAACTGAAGCAAAAATGAAAGCAATGGTGGCTCTTGGTGTTCCTTACACGGAAGAAGACATCTCAAACGCTCAAAAATCTATGCTAGAACAAGGAACAGAAATTGAAAAAAATCTATATACAGATCCAGATTTTGCAGAAACTTATGAAGCCGATAAAAATGCTTCTGGTGCAGAATTTATTGAAATGCGTAATCGCGAAATAGTAGCTTTAATAGCATACTTACAACGATTAGGAACAGATATTAAAGTTAAAGATTTAGAAACAGTAACCAATCAAAATTAATACCATGCTAAAATTTGTAAAAAATCATATGGAGAGCATAACAGGAATAGAAATTTATCCAATTATATCCTTGCTCATATTTTTCATCTTTTTTGTAGTACTATTTTGGTGGGTTATCACTGCTAAAAAAGACTATATAAAAACAGTTAGTAATATTCCTTTTGAAAATCAAAATCCATCAAAACTATGAGAAATTTAATGCCATCTTGGTTAAGAATACCTGTTGTATTCTTTATCATAATCGCACTTGTAGAATACTTCGTGAGTTCTGGAGAAAAACCAGCTTTTATGGAACAACCTATAGTTTTAGTATTCTTACTTTTAGTTTTATTGGTGCTTATAGCTATGGAAGCCATTATAAGTTCAATGGATGCAATACTGTACCAAAGTTTAGACGAAGAAGGAAAGGCAAGATATGATGCACAAAAAGCTAGAACTCCAAAATTTATTACTTGGATAAAAACCACATACAAAAAGTTATTAGGCTCTAAACCTTTGGAAGAAGAACATGAGATAATTTTAGACCATAATTATGATGGTATAAAAGAGTTAGATAACAATCTTCCACCCTGGTGGTTATACGGCTTTTATGCTTCTATTGTTTTTGCAGCTATCTATCTTTTAAGGTATCACATTTTTAATGGAGACAATCAATATAAAGAATTAGAAATAGAATATGCAGAAGCGAAAATAGCAATTGAAGCTTATAAAAAAACAGCCAAAGATTTAGTAGATTTTAATACAGTAGAATTACTAACAGATGCTTCAGATTTAGGAAGTGGTAAAAAGATTTTTGAGGCTAATTGTGTTGCTTGTCATATGAGTGATGGTGGCGGTGGAATTGGCCCTAATCTCACTGATGAATACTGGATTTTAGGTGGTGGCATTAAAAATGTATTTAAAACCATATCAGAAGGTGGTCGTGATGGAAAAGGTATGATTGCTTGGAAACAACAACTAAAACCATCACAAATGGCTCAAGTAGCAAGTTACCTATTACAGTTTCAAGGTACAACGCCAGCAAAACCAAAAGCAGCCGAAGGTGAAATTTGGATAGATCCAAATTCAGAAGTAGTTACAGAAGAGGTTAATGAAGCTGTAACAGACTCAACTCAAATTCAATAATAAAAGTCCCAAATTTTGGAAGCACCTAAAAACGAAACCTTTAGAGATTCTATTGGAACCATTAATGAAGATGGGAAACGTGCTTGGGTTTATCCAAAAAAGCCAAGTGGTAACTATTACGAAAAACGTAAAATTGTAAGCTACGTTCTTTTAACTTTTTTGTTTGTTTCACCATTTATAAAAATTAATAGCAACCAGTTTTTAATGTTCAATATATTGGAGCGACGCTTTAATGTATTTGGATTTCCTTTTTGGCCTCAAGACTTTCATTTGGTAGTTATATCAATGATTATTGGTGTCATTTTTATTGCACTATTTACTGTTGGATTTGGACGTATATTTTGTGGATGGATTTGTCCACAAACCATTTTTATGGAAATGGTATTTCGTCGAATTGAATACTGGATTGAAGGCGATAGAAATAAACAACGAAAACTAGATAGACAAAAATGGGATAAAGAAAAAATTAGAAAACGTGTTTTAAAGTGGTTTATATTTTTAGTGATTTCATTTTTAATAGCTAATGTATTTCTGGCTTATTTAATAGGTAGTGATAAACTCTTAAAATATATAACAGATGGGCCTTTTCAACATTTAGGAACTTTGTTTCCTCTAGTTATTTTTACAGCTATTTTCTATTTTGTATTTGCATGGTTTAGAGAACAAGTCTGCATTATCGCTTGCCCTTATGGACGATTACAAGGTGTTCTTTTAGATAATAAAACTATTGTTGTAGCGTACGATCATAAACGAGGAGAGAGAGATAATGGAAGAAAAAAATTCAGAAAGAATGAAAACAGACAAGCACTTGGTCATGGAGATTGTATCGATTGTCTACAATGTGTTAATGTTTGTCCAACTGGTATTGACATTAGAAATGGAACACAATTAGAGTGCGTTAATTGTACTGCTTGTATTGATGAATGTGACCACATAATGGATAGTATAAACCTACCTAAAGGATTAATACGCTATGCTAGTGAGGCAGAAATTGAAAATAAAGAAAAGTTCAAATTAACTGCTAGAATGAAAGGCTACATAGCTGTATTAATAATACTAATTGGAATACTCATTGGTATGATATCTATCAGAAATGATGTTGAAGCTAGAGTTTTAAGATTACCTGGGCAATTGTATGAACATAAAGAAAATAATATAATTAGTAATGTATTTACATATAAACTCATTAATAAAACAGTTGAAGAAATAGACAACGTGAGCTTTAAGCTTCGAAAATATATAGGTGAAATTAAACTTGTATCTACATCTAAAAATTTTAAAGTTGAAGCACAAGGTTTAGCTGAAGGTACACTCTTTATAGAAATCAATAGAAACAACTTAAAAGGAGATAAAAATAAACTCACAATTGAAGTGTATAGTGGTGACAAACTTATTGAAACTACTACTGTAAATTTTTTAGGTCCTAGAAGTTATAAATAGACAGTTATGAAGATTAATTGGGGAACAGGAATAGTATTAGCATTTATAGGCTTTATATGTTTTATCATGTATTTCGTGATAAACATGAACACGAATAAAAAATACGATCACGATTTAGTAACAGAAGATTATTACAAGCAGGAATTAGAATTTCAAAATGATATAAATAAAGAAACCAATGCAAAAACTTTAGAAGAAAATATCACTTGGAAAAAAACAGACAAAGGTATAATTATCATATTTCCTGAAACACTTAAAGCTCAAAACATAACAGGAAACGTGTTCCTATACAGACCATCTAGCAAACAGTTTGACTTTGAAACGCCCATTTCATTGTCTAACCACAATTTGCTCATACCTGACAATCGTTTGTTAGATGGTCGTTGGAACATTAAAGTAGATTGGCAATATAACGGAAAATCATATTTATACAAAAAACAAATAGTATACTAAATGCTTTTATCTGCAATTATATTTGGTTTATTAGGTAGCTTTCATTGCATTGGAATGTGTGGGCCTATTGCCTTTATGCTACCAGTAGATAGAAGTAATTCATACAAAAAAGCCCTTCAAATTTTCACTTATCATTTAGGTCGACTATTAGCTTATGGTTTAATAGGTTTGTTTTTTGGGTTAGTTGGTAAAAGTCTCTATATTTTTGGAATACAGCAGCAACTATCTATTACAATAGGAATTTTAATGATAATTGTTGTTTTAATTCCAGTACAAACCTTTAATAAATATAACTTTTCAAAACCTTTATATAAACTAATAGCAAAAGTAAAGTCTGCTCTTGGTAAATCTCTAAAAAAGAAAACTGCAGACACCTTTTTAACTATTGGTTTTTTAAATGGCTTTTTACCTTGTGGTTTAGTGTATATGGCAGTATTTGCATCATTAACAATGCAAACAACCTTACAAAGTAGTGTTTATATGGTGTTATTTGGTTTAGGCACAATTCCATTAATGACAACAGCTATTTATTTGGGTAAGTTTTTAAACAGTACAATTAAACAACGCATACAGAAAGCAATCCCAGTTTTTGTTGTGATTATAGGAATCCTATTTATTTTAAGAGGGTTAGGTCTCGGGATACCATACCTATCTCCTGCTCCTGCAGTAGAACTGGTTTCAAGTAAAATGAGTTGTCATTAAAAAAGACTGTCTTTTAAGACAGCCTTTTCTTTCCATTTGAATATTTAACTAACTAAATTAAAACTCTAAACTGGAATTATATTTTAAAAGTCATTACTGGTAATGCAGAATGGTTAGCAATATCTTCAGAAATACTTCCTTCAAAAAAGTGAGCTAAACCTGTTCTACCATGTGTTGCAACTGCAACTAAATCTGCCCCAACAACATTTGCATAGTTTAAAATTCCTTTCTCAATACTATAATCATTTACATAAGCAACTTGATTTAGGTAATCTAAATTACCTTCAGCAGTTTTTAAAAAACCTGCTACACGCTTCTCTATCTCTGTAGAACTCTTAAATCTATTGTCAGGTAAATTAACATATACTAAATGCATTTTTGTGTTTATAGATTTAAAAAAAGTTGATGCATTAATGTAAGGCTTCACAGCATCTACTGAAAAATCACAAGCAAAAATTACATTCTCAAAATCAGTAAGTATTGGACTGTGTTTAATTACTAAAACTGGAATATCTGAATATCTAACTACCTTTTCAGTATTAGAACCTACCAACAGTTCTCTAAGTCCGCTAGCTCCATGAGAACCCATTACAATTAAATCTGCGTTCTGTTCTTTAGCAACCTCATTTACTTCACTAAAAACCTTAAAATGCTTTACCATAGGTATTACAGTAACACCATTTAAATAATCTTTAGATAAAAAATCTTCAAATCGTTTTTCTGCTAATTTTAAGAAAAATAACGTTTCTGTTGATGTTTCTGTTGATGTTAAAATAGCATTAGACAATTCTAGCATATGTAAAGCTACTATTTCTGCATTATGTTTTTTGGCTAATATTGCTGCTGTCTCTAATGCAAATTCTGAATGTTCGGAGAAATCTACAGGTACAATAATTTTTTTCATAAGTCTTAATTTTTAAATTGTCATTGAAAATAGTTGAACATTAGGCTTTTTTCTTTTTAGTAGTAAATCAAATGCCATACAAATGTTTCTTATAAATGGTTTACCTTTTTCATTTACACTAATAGATTTTGAATCCATTTCTAGTAAACCGTCAGCTTCAAATTCTTTTAACTTGATTAGTACATCTGGTATCTCATTAAAGTAGTTATTTGAGCTAGTCCATGAGGTTTTAAAAAGACACATTAGATTTAAAATATGCTGTCTAATAACGAGATCTTCGTCACTTAAGATATGTCCTCTAAAAACAGGAATAATACCTTCATTAATTAAATGATAATATTCTTCAATACCTTTTACATTTTGCGCAAAACCATACCAACTATCACTTATTGAAGACACTCCAAGACCAATCATAGCTTTGGTTTTAGAAGCTGTATAACCCATAAAATTTCTATGAATGGTTTTTGATAATGTGGCTTTATAAAGAGTATCTGTTTCTAAGGCAAAATGATCCATTCCTATTTCAGAATAACCTGATTTAATGAGTAGTTTTTTACCAATTTCGTATTGATTACGTTTACTCTCTGCAGTTGGTAAATCATTATCTTTAAATCCGCGCTGACCATTACCTTTTATCCATGGTACGCGTGCATAACTATAAAACGCTATGCGATCTGGTTGTAACGAATTAGTTTTATAAATAGTTTCTTTAACATGCTCTTCAGTTTGAAAAGGTAACCCATAAATAATATCATGACCAATAGACGTATATCCTATTGCTCGTGCTACTTCAGTTACATTTTTAACATTCTCAAATGGTTGAATACGATGAATCGCTTTCTGTACTGTTTCATTATAATCTTGTACACCTAAACTTACCCTTCTAAATCCTAAATTATAGAGTGTTTGCAAATGTTCTCTAGTTGTATTATTTGGATGACCTTCAAAACTAAATTCATAAACATCTGCAAGAGTTGTTCTAGTCAAAATACCATTAATCAATCTTTCTAGGTTGATTGGAGCAAAAAAGGTTGGTGTACCTCCTCCTAGATGCAATTCTTTAATCTTTGGTTTTGTATCAAACAATTTACAATACAAATCCAACTCTTTTAAAACTGCACTTACATATGGAGATTCTACTTCATGCCTTTTTGTAATGCGCTTATTACAACCACAAAATGTACACAAACTCTCGCAAAATGGTAAATGAATATATAAGCTAATGCCTTCATCAAGATTACTCTCATCATAGGCTTGTATTAATGATGCTTTCCATTTTTTTAATGAAAATGTTGTATTGTCCCAATAGGGAACTGTTGGATAACTCGTATAGCGAGGACCAGCTACATTGTACTTTTGTATTAATGAATTTGCCATACCTTTTGATTATAATTCAAAATTAGCGTTGCATTAATTAAAAAAATATGACATATGTCATGTTAAGAAATTTGTTATTAGATAAATATTGACTTAACTTTCACTATTCATTAAATACAACAATTAACCATGAAAAAATTGACTTTACTATTTGCAGCGATGTTACTACTAACTACTGTAGCCTGTAAAAAAGATAAAAAAGAAGCTGTAACAGAAACTGAAGCAGTTGAAAATACGACTACCTCTTCTGATGACAACATCAACAGAGACAGAATCAATACGACCTCTAATTCAAACGATTCTGCTAATATGGAAACTAAAAAAGTGATCGTTAAAATGGAAGCAAAAAGTGGAAGTAGTGTAACTGGAAGTGCTGTTTTTAAACAAGAAAAAGGTATTGTTTCGATGATTGCTCTTTTTGGTGGTTTAGATGAAGGAAGTCATGCTATTCACTTGCATGAAAAAGCAGACTGTTCATCTGATGATGGCAAGTCTACAGGTGGACACTGGAATCCAACAGCTCAACAACATGGAAAATGGGGAGATGATACTGGTTACCACAAAGGAGATATAGGAAACTTTACTGCCAATGAAAAAGGTCATGGAACTATCACTTTTAGCACTAACGAATGGTGTATTGGTTGCGGTGATCCAGCTAAAGATATTTTAGGAAAAGCTGTTATAGTGCATCAAGGAACAGATGATTTTAAATCTCAACCATCTGGAGCAGCTGGAAGTAGAATTAGCTGTGGTGGTGTTATAGAATAATTTAAAAAACTACTATAAATGAAAGCCACATTTTGTGGCTTTTTTATGCTTCAAAAAGCACTAATGAAAGAAAAATCAAATAGTCCAAGTATCTCTATAAAAGAGATTAAACAACTCATTGAGAAAAATAAAAAACGACTCCTTTTAGAAATACAAGAGAGTAAAGAATTAGTAAAACTATTAGCGCAATCAACCACTAGAGACTTAACTAAAGACGAACAAAAACAGGTAAACAATCAGTTATTAGACATTTTTAAATCGATACCTAGTTTAGCGATATTTATGCTTCCAGGTGGAGCGCTACTATTACCTCTTGTTGTAAAATTTATTCCAAATTTATTGCCTTCTTCCTTTAATAAAGGAATTGATGAAGAAGAAGAATAATTATTGTTTTATAAACTTATAAACTTTATAGGCTGATTCAGATTTAAGTTCTAAAAAATAGAGCCCAGAATATAAACTTGAAACATTAATAGCAATAGAATTAGAATCTACTTTAGTACCAGATAATAGCTTTTTCCCATTTATATCGTAAACGGAATATTCTCTTTTTTTAGAAGTGTCAAAATTCACATTTAAGTTATCAAAAACTGGGTTAGGATATATACTTATTGAACCGAACTCAAAGTTTGAATTATTTAAAGTAGCTGTAGAAGCTGAATCACTAACGATTGAAGAGGTTAAAGTGCCATCAATAGAATAAGCAGTAATTCTAAACCAAACTTCATCATTTTCAGAGATTGGAGGATTATTCCATACATATGAAGGCGACTCGAATTCAGTTACTATTGAATTAAAATTTTGTTGATTATCAATACTATATTCTAAATCATATTTTACAGGTCTACCATCATCAGGATTATTAAGTGTCCAAGTTATTGGCATGGATGTATTATAAACACCTCCTGAAGGACTTGTAATTGTTACATCTGGATCTTCGTATGCATGCAATAATTCTGCAAAGCCTTTTCCTGTTACTGGATTACCATCAACTGTTCCAGCAACATCTATAGACCCTTCAAAAAAGCGAAATGGTAGTTGCACTTCTGTTGTTTCATGTAAAATTGAGACTATTAAATCTATATTATGATTAGTTGTTGACGTAATTCGCCATTGTTTAGAGTAACATTGCACCTCATCAGGAGTACAAAAATATTGCAAACGTTCAATTTGAATATCGTTAGTTGTGTATTGTGAAGACTCATTTACGTAAGCAGATAAGTTTCTATATTCTGGAGTTAATGGTGTGGTTCTATCTGCAGTAAAAATATTCCACAAGTTTAAATCCATACCATTAGAGAGTTGCATACTAAACCATTCGTACCTTTCACCTGTAAAAGGATTAAATGTTCCATATTGTCTATCAATCCAACCTGTACCAATAACTGGCTCTGTAACACCATTAAAAGTAACATCTCCTGTTACAGTATTCATTGTCTGCGAATAATAATATGTATAGTTTGATAAACCTTGATTAAATAAGCCATCATCTCCTAAAATGAGCGGACGCTTAATTGTTACAAATTCTATATCTAACCCTCCTGTTCCACCATTTGAAAGCAATTCATATTCAAAAGGAATGGGTTGACTCATTCCATCTACTTTGTTTTTCCATGTATCTATTCCTCCAAGAAAAATATCAGCTTCAATATCAAAACCAGTTGTAGATAATGTATTATAGTTAACAGGTTTTACATCTTGAAAAAACTCTCCTGTATCTTCATTAGTAATATTTAAAATTCTGAAGCCTGAAAAGCCTTGTTGAGGAGGATCTACATGAAAAAACGTACACATAAAACTATAATTAGTTCCTGATGTTTGTCCAACGAAGTGACCTGCAGAATACCACCATTCTGTTGGTTCGCTTGTATGATGCCCTTCATCAATGGGAAAAGCAATTTCTCCTGCTGGTTCGTAAGGATAGGTTTTCCAGTCTTGCGAAAAACTCAAAAAAGGCAATAAAACAATTAAAAATAAGACGTAGAACTGTTTCATAATATGTAATTAATAGCTCTGAAAGCTATTATTAATTATAAAACTGAACAAAAAAAGGAGCTAATTGGTTGATTTCGTTCTATAAAAGGAGGATTTTAGAAAATTTTATCAAAAATTAAATCTTTACAAAAACTACTCTAACCAAGCTTTAAAATCTTTTACACGCTCTCTAGCAACTATCACCTCTTGCTCATTGTAAGAGTTTAGTTTTATCTGTAAACGTGAATTGGTATAGCTTACCATATCTTTAATAGCATTAATATTGACATAAAACTTTCTATTAATTCTGAAGAATGTTTGTGGTTCAAGTTCATTTTCTAACTGCTCTAAAGTAGTATCTAGCAAATAGTTTCTGCCCTCTGAAGTATGTAAGTATGTTCCTTTATTCTCGCTATAAAAACATTCAATATCATCAATATTAACGAGCTTTAAGTGCTGCCCAACTTTGATAGAAAAACGTTTTTTATAGTCTCGTTCTATTGGGTTAACTAATAGTTTTTTAATATCATCAAAATCTAGAGTAACAGCTTCTTGTTTTGGTAAGCGCTCTTTGTATTTGCTTACGGCTTTTGCAAGATCATCTTCATCTATTGGTTTTAATAAATAATCAATACTATTAAGCTTGAATGCTTGTAATGCATACTCATCGTAAGCCGTTGTAAAAATGATTGCAGACTTTACCTCAACTTGCTCAAAAATCTCAAAAGATAAGCCATCACTTAATTGAATGTCTAAAAAAATCAAATCTGGATGCTCATTATTTTGAAACCATTCTACAGATTCTTCAACAGAATGCAACATGGTTTCTGCTTTAAAATCTAATTCAAATAGCATACGCTGTAAACGTCTTGCTGATGGTTTTTCGTCTTCAATAATAATTACATTCATGTGTTTTATATTTTTTAAGAGCTTATCGTAAATTAAGTTTTTTGGCTTCTCGATTAATTATTCTACTTCCTATAAAAGAGGTAATAAATGTAGCTGCAGCAACCATCCACCAAAATTCTTTCATATTGCCAACAAATCTAGTTCCAATTTCAGCCCAGAAGGCGCAATATAGACCTACAACAGACCAACTCATAAAATAAAAGTGATACCCAAACCAGTTCTTCCCTTTTTTAATTGTTGGAATCATTCCTCCAAAAATACTTACTAGACTTACAATTGCAAAAAAGTGAAATAGACTAAAACCTCCAAAATTCACGATAAAGAATGAGCTAATATTTAAAAGTAACATGGAAATTACATAAATATAACCTATTCGCTTATGAAATAATGTTCCTTTTATATTAAGTAAAACAATAGTTCCTGTTAGCATTGCTAAAACAGCAGTAATAAAATGAAACCAGCCAATATTACTATGTATAATCTCGTTTAGCATTATTCAAACCGTTTAAACTCTTGAGCATCTTTTTCCATATATTCTTGGATTTTTCGTTTCTCCCAGTTCTTGCTAAATAGCAAGTTTGGTCCAAAAACACCCAGAAAATGAAATCCTAATCCAATTCCCCAAAATAAAGGCGTTGCAAAGGTGCCAAAATGCCAGAATCCTTCATCAGAGTTCACACCAATTAATATGATTAAAAACAAATTAACTACTACATATACTGCCAAATGCCAATAAAAACCTACTACTTTATCTAATCGTTTTTTCGCTCTTAAATACGCTTCTTCTTGAGCATAGTTACTCTGAATATTATCGTCATTATATGGTTCTATATTATATCTTTCCATCTTTCTAATACTTAAAATTTTCTTCTTCATCTCTCATATACTTTTGTATACGTCTTTCCTCCCAGTCTTTACCTAAAATGTATTCTATCCCAAAAGTGGCAAAGGCATGAATTGCTAATCCTAATCCCCAAAACACCCACAAACCAAAGGTTGAAAATTCAAAAAAGGCTTCTTCAAAGGTTTCGCCATTGTTTAGGTTTCGAGATATTTTAACTATTGTTAAACATATATTTACTATTAAATAGGCAGCAAGATGTCCATAAAAAGCTTGTAATTTTTCTACTCTACTTTTTGCCCTTAAATATTTTCTACTGTCATTATCTTCAAAATCTCTCATAACTCTAAATTTTAATTCCAACGATTATTCTCATCGTCACGCATAAATTCTTCAATTTTTTTGCGCTCCCAATTTCTTCCAAAAACACCATTATGCATAAACACTTTGTAAGCGTGGAATGTTAAACCAATTCCCCAACCTAACATTGGCCACCAAAACCACTGATAGTGCCATGAAGTTGTGTAATTTATAAATGCTAAAAACGGAATAATAATAACATACGATATAAGGCTGTAATAAAACTCCTTTAACTCTTCAACGTGTTTACGTGCTCTCACATAACTGTCGTCCATTCTTGTAACTGATTGATTTTTCATAATTGATACTTGTTTTGTAAGCATAGGTATTGCTACTGCAAAACTTTTTGCTTGTTGATTGATGATTACTTTTTTATCTGTAAGTAGCTGGTAACGTTGCTTTATATTGCTTAAACCAACTCCACTACTCTTTTTCACTATTTGTTTGGGTTGTAAATTATTTAGTACAACCAAGTTTCCAGCTTCTTCATATATTTTTATATGTAATGGTTTACTGGAAGTTACCATGTTATGCTTTACAGCATTCTCTAAAAGCAGTTGTAATGACAAAGGCACTACTTTACTTTCAGGATTTGATGCGCTATCTGGAATTTCGAAAACTATACTATCTTCAAAACGCATTTTTAAAAGAGACATATAGGTTTTAGCAAAATCTAATTCTTCATCTACTGTCACTAAATCTTTATTTTTTTGCTCTAACACATAGCGATATACTTTAGATAATGACGTGGTAAACTTTTGTGCATTTTTTGGGTTTTCTTCTATTAAACTCGTTAATACATTTAAACTGTTGAATAGAAAATGAGGGTCTAACTGATTTTTTAAAGCATCAAACTTGGCACTCGCTGTGCCTGCAATAACTTTTTGCTCTTTAATCTTTTTTTGCTGGTAACGATTGTAAAAATAAACCGCATGAAAAATTAGTACTATGTTTAATGTTATCCATAAACCAAAGCTATAATCACTAAACTTTTGACTGGTTATATAATCTGCAATAGTAATATCTCTATAGTAGGCTATGGTGAAATACCTTAAAAAGAATAAACAAATTAGTGTAATTACCAACGACCCTAATATTCCTATAACAATGCGTTTGGCTCCAATATATTTTTTCCAGTTAAACTTTTCGAGGTAATCGAAAAAGTACATGTTAGCATATCCAAGTACAAACGAGTACAACTGATAGAAAGCAAATTCTGTAAAAAACTCATTAGCATTATCAAAATCAAAGCCACCATCTAACAGATTGCCTATTACAAAAATAGCCACTCCAATAAAGAAGGTTATCAAGATGTTTTTTACAGATTTAGTCATGGTTTTATGTTTATAATTTAGTCCTAATTATTGGCAATCTTGCAATAATTCTTCTACTCGCTCTTTTCCCCAATTAGGATGAAATTCTGATTCTGGTTTAAAGTTAGCAAAAAGATCTAATGAGCGTTCTAACTCATTACAAAATGGTTTTGTGTCTTGACCAAAAAATTTAGCTCCACCAATATCCCATTCTGTTTTGCAATACACAACTCTAGGGTTTTCTGGAGCAATTGCTTTAGCTTTTTCATACAAAGTAACTATTTTACCCGAAAGCTGCATGGCATACGTTGCGCCATCAAAAGCTACCCAAGCTGTATGCAATAAGGCTTGCATCACCATAATTTCTGGGTTATTTTCTGATACAGTTTTAGCCTCGTTTAAAAGATCTTGCCCTTTTTTTAATTTAGCTGTTAAAACCTCTTTATCCTTTTCCATAAAGCTATCCATAATATTTACTTGTGCTGCATAATAAAATGGCAGCCAGTTATCCTTTTCGGCATTGGCAATACGCTCAAATACATTTGAAGCTTCGATGGTTTTTCCAGATCTCCATAGCTCAAAAGCTTTTTGCATGCCTTTCTCATAATTACTTTGTGCTGTAATTGCAGATGTAAATGTTAGAACTATTAATAAAATTAATTTTTGCATGATTGTTCGTTTTTTATACTGAAACTCATTTCGATTTACTCAATGTAAAAGTTCAGCACTTGATTATAGTACAAATATGCTAGACAAGACACATTTTATAAAATACGATTAACCGAACTGTTATAATTTAATGATGAATTGTATTGATAAGCATTATTATGTCTGTAATTACATAATCAGTCTCATCGAGCGCAGTCGAGATGTTTTTGACCTTTCGACTACACTCAAGGTGACAAGTGTTAGTTTTTTGAGAGTTTAATAACTGACACATATACCTAACCAAAATAAATTGTACCTATTTAAAAAATACCTGATAACTGGTAAGTAAAAATTAAATATTTCATGTAACTTTAAGAATATCAATTTATCACGTTATGCTAGATTTTTTTACACCTCAACTTGTATTCTATATAACCATTTGCTGTTTGGTGGTTATTGTGGTTCTCAACGTTATATTAAACTATAATCAAACTAAAAATGACACAGTCAATAATATTTTAGTAAAATGGTCTAATGGCCGATTTTTCTTTATTACTTTTTTGTTTGGAGTTCTTGGAGGTCACTTTTTTCTAGGTTCTGAAAAACCATTATTTGGAAGTAATTGGTGGTTACCAGTTGTTGCCATTATTATTATTAGTGCTGTACTCTTTTTCATAGGAAAAAGAAAACCTGAAACCTTCAGAATAAAACGTGAGTATCAAATACTGCTATTAGTTACTGGACTCATGTATGGCCATTTTGTTTGGTCGCAACGACATGAAGCACAAGTGTTTGATCAAAACACGAATACAAACCTACCTAAATACTGCGATCCATGAGAAGCCTAAACCAAATAGTTAATGATGACGTCATCATAAAACGTATACAGATTTTCCTAATTGTTTTATTTACGGTTTTAGTATTATGGGATTTTCTGTTAGCATTAGATTGTTTAGATGAAAACACAATAAGTAGAGTGATACAAAATCGTGTAGATAGTGGATTATTGGTACTCACCTATTTTTGGGGAGCCGTTTGTGCTAATCTATTTTTTCCATTAAAGGATGACCCAAAGGTTAACCCAACTACTGGAACCATTATTTTATATGGAATCGCTTTGATGTTTGTTATTTTAAATGCTGAAAAGCAATTTGATAAATTTATGACTGTAGACCTCTATAAATATGGAACCTATATGGTATTTGGCTTTATAATTGGTCTACTCTTTTGGAGACAAAAACAACAAAAACCTGAATAATAACGTTATTATATTATGCAAACCACATTAACCAAACCGTCTTACAAACAGCCTTTACTAGTTTTTGTTTTAGCTGCAACTGCAGTTGTCCTCTTTTTATTTTTTATAGATGAAGGTAACTACAGCTTAAAAGGATTCACAAATCCTGGACACTGGCTGGTATTTTTAATTTACCTCATACCAACTGTTGTAGCACAGTTTTTAGTGTATGTATTGTTAACCAAATTAAACATGAAAGACGGCAAACTATCCTTTAGTGTGATAATTGGGTTGTTTTTTGGTATTGCTTCTGTGATTAGCATGTTTTATTGGATGAAGTAATTACTTGTTATTCTATTAAAAATCAACGAACTTCGTTAACGTCTCTTGTAATGCATTTCCCTAAACCAACTAACCGAATTACTAACTAAAAGAAATCATTAACTCATTTTGACTTTTGAACTGAAATCAAACCAAATAGATTAGCGAAAAAAACTATGTATAACACCAACCTAATTTTAATTCTGCTATTCTTCTTTTCATTTTCAATTGCTCAAGAAAAAGACACTATTTATGGAAAAGTAAAATCCATAAGAGAAAAACTTGAGTTTGTTAATGACAGTATTCGAAACAGAAAACTATTTAGTACTGAAGGCGACTATGGTCATTATGGATTTTCGAGTGCTGAGTTTACCAAAAGTCGTTTTAAAAACTGGTGGTATGACACCTATTGGGTTCATTATGTAAATTATTACAAAGAATTTGACAAAAATGATAGACTTCTCAAAGAAGTTTGGTTTTATAAAAATCAAGATACTGTAAATTATAACGAATACGAATATAATAGCTTTGGCAAAATCAAAAATCTTAAATACATTTCGTATCAAGAGTCCAATTCAAGTTATACTTATGACATAAATAATAATTTGATTTATGTTAAAACCATTAGTGCTGATAGTAGTTACTCTACAGAAAAATATAAATACAATGAA
Source organism: Flavobacteriaceae bacterium NBU2973 (assembly GCA_026162565.1). Taxonomy (GTDB): domain Bacteria; phylum Bacteroidota; class Bacteroidia; order Flavobacteriales; family Flavobacteriaceae; genus JAOEIQ01. The sequence continues at coordinate 124,942 of JAOEIQ010000008.1, read as the reverse complement.
AAGGGTTTAGTTTCAGATTTTGAATACTTTAACTCTGATTACCCTAAAGAAATTAGAAAGACGGAAAAATATTATGACTCGATTGGAAATCTAATTGAAGTTAGAACCTTCGATGAATACGGAGCTGATTACGGAATACTTTATGAGTATGATGAAAAAGGTAGAAAAACTAAAGTAATAAATCACTCACCTTTTATTTGGGTAAAAACAAGAAGAGGAAGAAAACAAAAAAGAACCAAAGATGGAACAGACTACGTAAGCAAAGAGTTTTTTTATGATGAAAAAGATAGAATCATAAAAACTCATTTTTATGCACAGTATAATGACGTAAGTAATAAATCCTACTTCGATGGAAAAGAAATTAGAAAATATGACAATATCTTACTAATTGAAATTCTTTCCTATGATAAAAACGACTCGCTCAACTACTACAGAAAATATGAATATGATGAAAATGGAAGAAAAGTAAAGGAATCTGTGAGCAACCCAAAATATCCTGATAACAATCGAACTTTGGAGTACTCATACGATTTCCACGATTTACCAATAAAGCTGGTGTACACAGAAAAAGGAAGGCGAACTGAAGTTGAATTTGAACACGAATTTGACGAAAAAAATAATTGGATTAAACAAACAAAAAGCGTGAATGGAAAAAAGCTATTTATTTGGACAAGAAAAATTAGATATTTTGAATAATAAAAAACGCATTACAACAACGTGTAAGCGCAATAACGGCTGAATTTCCTAATCGGAAATTCAACTCGTTTTGCTAAATTAGGTGCGTCAGCTGAAAGTATTCGCGCACTTTACCGTTACTGACGCTTACACAAAACCATTAACGAAACTTATAAATTTTCTTACTACAACTACTTCTTCAAAAAAACTTTAAAAAGACTCGTCACAATCTCACCTTTTCCATTACCTAAAGAGACAGACACGAATTGTTTTACCTCTTTTATTTTTAAATTAAATGGTTCAGCTAATAGATCTACTCCACTTTGCTTTTTAAGTCGAATGCCTTGACCAGAAATAATATCTCGATTAGGCACAAAGTCTCCTTCTGGTAAATGTTCAGTAAGAATGATGTATTTATAAGCAGATAGTTTATTGACAATTTGTTTTATCTCTTGGTTAGATAAATGCTGTAATACTTGTCTCAAAATAATACAGTCTGCAGATGGTAAATCATCTAAAGCAATGTCCATACACTGGAATTCTAAATGATCTTGTTTAAAGGTTTTTGTATTATACTCTATAAGTTCTGGAACGATATCTATAGCAATGTACTTTTTGGTATAGCTTACTAATTGTTTACCAATATTAAAATCGCCACAACCTAAATCACATACTACTAAAGGTTCACTAAAAGATGCTAAAAATCCAGATACAGCGTGTATATAAGGTGCTACTAATTCAGGATTGTGAGACCCTTCTCCAGAGTAAAAGTTAGTATAATTATGTCCCCAAAGCTTATTAGCATATACTTGCTGCATAGCAGCTTTTGTTGGCCAAGGTTTTTTATACTGCTTCATAGAAGACCTAAAGGTATTACAAAAACCTACAAATTATCTAACTGGTTACTGGTTTTATCTTCACTGATTGTCCAGAAGAATCCAACAAAAAAGAATTGATCTGCTGCTGGACGCAAAGCACGTCTGTTAAACTGCCCATTTACATCTGGTGTATTGGCATATTGGTAACCATTTACGTTATTAAAACCTAATGCATTGTTTACAGATAAATACAAGATTTTTTGTGGACTAATTAAATAGGCCCAATTTAGACTTAAGCTATTAAAGCTTTTTGTTTTCTGGTTTAAAAAGCCACCTTTATTTGGGTCTGTATATGTTCTACCAGAAGCAAAAGCATAGGCCAAACCTATTTGACTTTTCCATTTATCTACCCAATACTTACCAACTACTGATACATTATGTGTATTAGCAAAATTAGGTTGCGCTGATCTTTCAAAATTTTTGTAATCGCGCTCTGTATCTAATAACGAGTAGCTTACCCAATAATCCATATTTTTAATACTCTTATTATCTCTCCAAAACAAATCTATCCCTTTGGCTTCTCCATATCCAGAATTAGTAATATTGGTATCAAAATCTATAAACTCATTGTCGTATTTTACTAGATTATCATAATCTTTATAATAAGCTTCTGCTCTAAATATGCGTCCATCTTGATTATGCTGATAATTTAAGATATAATGCTTCGTATTTTGTGATCGTAAATCTTGATTAAACTTTAAAACATCGTTTATTGGGTTTTGGTAAAAATCGCCATACGCTAATGATAGTTGACTTTTATCAGATACTTTATAAGCCAACGACAATCGAGGTGACAATTGAAACTCATTAAACAACTCACTGTATTCACCTCGTAATCCAGCTTTTAAAGCTAACTCTTTTGAGAAAAAGATGTCTGCTTCAGTATAGGCAGCACTAATATTATTATTAAAACCGTAATCTATTTCGTCTACAAAAGGCGAACTAAATGTTTCTGTAAAATCTGTAGCAAAATACTCGGCTCCAAAATATAATTTAAAGCGGTTGCTGAAGCGTTTCTTCAATTTAAACTTCGCATGAACCGAATTTTCTACATCTTTAATATTATTGTCTATAATTCTAACTTTTGTGTTGCCATGCGTAAAACTCATTCCTCCAAAAATGGTCCATGTATCGTTTAGCATGCCTGTGTACGATCCGTTAAAGTAGAGGTTTTTGTTATTCAGTTTAAAATCTAATCCTTCAGAAAGGTTGATATCTTCTTGAGTTAATTCAAAATTAGAGGTATCAAAAGCAGAATATAGTTTTAATAAGCCATTATCAAATTGTCTTCTAAAAACAGCTTCTCCTGCTGCTGTTTCAAAAGGTTTTTTCCAATCGTTTCTATCTTGAAAAACTTCTAAATAAGGCGCTAAATTTATATACGATGCATTAACACTTAACGAACTCTTTTCCCATTTTTGAGTATTACCTAAAGTTGCACCAACACTCATAATACCAATATCTGTTTTTTCTTGGTCTGGTTCATTAATGGTATTTAGCAGCAATACACTTGATAAGGCTTGACCATATTCGGCAGAATAACCTCCTGTTGAAAAGGTAATACCATCAAACAAAAAAGGCGAATAGCGACCTCTCGTCGGCACATTATTTGTAGTTGGTGAATACGGCGTGAATACACGAATTCCGTCGATAAAAATTTGCGTTTCTTCTGCTTCTCCTCCACGAACAAACAAACGTCCATCTTCTGCAGCAGTTGTTGTTCCTGGTAAAGTTTGTAAAGCACCAACAAAATCACCCAATGCACTTGCAGTTGTCACTACATCTAATGGTTTAAGTACATTAACCTTACTATTATCTCCAGCTTCAAAAGTACCTGCAGATAACACAACAGCATCTAATGAATTTACATCATCTCGAAGTTTTACTTTTAAATCTTTCATAGAAGAAATGTCTCCAGTCATTGTAAACGTTTCGAATGATAAAAACGATACGACTAATGTTTGTGATCCTGTTTCTGAAGAAGTAAATGAAAACACACCTGATTTGTCTGTTGTGCTTCCATCGTAAGTACCTTCTAGATATACATTAGCTTCAGGAATAGGATTGCCTTTAGCATCAGTTACAACGCCACTGATTGTAGATTGGGCTTGTAACTGAATACTTAAAGCTAATAGGAAAATTGTGATGATTGATTTCATGATTGATGATTTTTTATTTCGATACTGAAACTCATTTCGACCAGTTCGAGAACCTCACTGTCCAGCTCAATGTAAAAGTTCAGCACAAATTGATAGGTCAAAAATCATGAGAATCTTCTTTTTACAAAATAAAGACTGACTGAATTGTAAAATATATATTCTGAACTGTTGTACTGCTTAATTCAGTATTTTAGTTGAGTGTTTTATATTTATTTAATCAATGCTAACTAAAAACGAAAAGTCATTTACCGTTATTTTTATTTTGCTGGTTGTTTTAGAGCGAATCACAGATTTGATTCACTCTCTTAATGGCTTATACTATCTTGCTAAACCATTAATAGTATTAAGTCTTATTGTCTATTTTATAAAGAATAGTAGTCACTTAAACAAAAACACTAAAAGCTTTACAGTATTGGCTTTAGTATTCTCTTTACTTGGAGATGTGCTTTTAATGTTTCAAAATAATTCACCTAACTTTTTTATATGTGGACTCGCAGCTTTTTTAACTGCACATATTTTTTATAGTTTTTTGTTTAATACCATGAGAGATACACACAAAAAACCTTTTACTTTTATTAGTATAATTTTAATCTATGCTGTTGTGTTATTGTCTCTTTTTAAAGATAATTTGGGAGAGATGTTAATTCCTGTCTTACTATATATCATAATTATTTTAATAATGGCAACAATGGCATTTTTAAGAAAGAACATCATAAAAAGTAGTTATAATTGGGTGCTATTGGGAGCTATAATTTTTATGCTATCAGATAGTACCATTGCTATAAATAAATTTTACACTTCATTCTCTGCTGCTAGTACAACTATTATGCTTACCTATGCATTAGCACAGTATTTAATTGTTTTTGGGATTTTAAAACAGAAGCAATAAATTAATTTTAAAATCGCTGTAACATTTTTTAATTTTAAACAACTAATAGCTGTATAACTAACCAACCAAATTGAACAAAGAACTTGAACATAGTTTTGTTGAATTGCTAGAAAAGCATCAGAATATTGTGCATAAGGTTTGCAGACTATATACTAATAACCAAGATGCGCACAATGATCTGTTTCAAGAGATAACTATCCAATTATGGAGAGCCTATCCTAAATTTCGTGGTGATTCTAAATTTAGTACATGGATGTATCGTGTAGGATTAAATACTGCTATTACACTCTACAGAAAAAACAAACGAAAAATACAAACTGAAGGCTTTGATGCTTTAGAATTTAAAATTAAAGCTGAAGCTTATGACGACACCGAAGAACAGCAACTAAAAATCATGTACAAGGCCATACATAAGCTAAACGATATTGAAAAGGCATTAATTTTCTTGTATTTAGAGGATAAAGATTATACCGAAATAAGCGAGACACTAGGAATTAGTGAAGTAAATGCCAGAGTAAAGATGAATCGAACCAAGAAAAAATTAAGAACATTAATAAATCCGTAATGATATGGATCAATTAGAATTATTAAAAAAGAACTGGGAGAAAGAGTCTGATAATTATCAGCATCTCACTAGTTCAGAGATTTCTCCAATGCTCTGGAAAAAATCTTCTTCTATTGTAAAAACACTCTTTTACATTAGTATTGGTGAATTGGTATTTTGGGCACTTCTTAATTTTGTTCCTTTATCTTTCTCGAAAGATAAAAGTAATACAGTTGATGCATTATTTGCTAGTCATGATATATTTACTGTTCTAACCGTTTTGAATATAGTTTTAGTAATAGTCTTTAGCTATCTGCTTTATAAATCATACAAAGCTATTTCAGTAAAAGATAGCATTAAAAATTTTATGGCGAGTATTATTAGAACTAGAAAGATTATAAAATACTATGTACTTTCTAACCTCTCATTAATGTTTGTTAATTTTATTGTTGCTATCTATTTTGCCTTACATGATATTCCAGAATTAGCTACAAAAATTAACACTTCTGACTCCTCCGAGATGTTTGTGTTTTTCCTAAAAATAGCTGGGTTAGTTGCAATTGTAATTGGAATATTCTGGCTTATTTATAAGCTTATTTATGGAATATTGATTAGTCGTTTAACCAAAAACTATAACGAACTAAAAAAGTCAGATCAATAAATGCACAAAGAAAATGCTAACCACCTAATTATTGGAGTTGCGTTAATTATTGTAACCAAGCTATTTGATTTTTCAAATATATTTTTGCTTGTAGGTATTGTATTTATTTTTGATGCATTGTTCAGTAACAAGGCAAAAGAAAACGAGACTGATAATTAACTCAAGTCCTCATTCATCCACTCTCTTTGTTTATTAAGCGCTTCGTGAGCTGCAATCTCTTCTTGAGGAATAACCTTTAAAAATGATGGATGCTGTTCTATCGCATATTCAATTTTCTCTACAATTTCATCAATTGTTTCATTTTCATAATCAATTTCTAGAGGCTCTTTAATTTCGAAGGATTGATACACGTTTTTTTTCTTTATTCGAAGACCCTTCTTATCAAACGACCGCCTAAAACCATCAATTACAATTGGTACTACTATTGGTTTATATTGTTTTATAATATGCGCAGTTCCTTTTCTTATAGGCTTAAAAGGTGTCGTAGTTCCTTGAGGAAACGTAACAACCCAACCGTCATCTAAAGCTTTCTTTATAGCAGTAATATCGCTCATTTTTACTTGACGGTTTACATCTTGACCTTTAGATCGCCATGTGCGTTCAATACTAATAGATCCTGTATACGCAAATATCTTTGGTAATAATCCAGATTTCATGGTTTCTTTGGCAGCGACATAATACATATTCAATTTTGGATTCCATAAATAACCTACATTTTTTATAGAGTCTTCACGATTACTTAAAGCAGCATTAAATACATGAAACATAGCAATTACATCTGCAAAATAGGTTTGGTGATTGGATATAAATAACACATTTGTATCAGGAAGATTCTTAATCACTTCGGTACCTTCAATCTGTAATTCATTAAATCCTCTAAAACGTCTGTGAGTAGCTACTCCTAGAATACGGATTAACCACTTTTTTATAAACAATATATGTCCAAAAGGATTTCGTTTAAATAAACCCATAGAAAATTATTAGTGATGATTAGTTAGTTATACAAATGTAACAAAAGCTTACATTAAAGCACTTGTTTTAACAAGTCTTTTACTTCACTCAACATCATAGCTGTTGCTCCCCAAACTATATGTCCATTCAACTTGTAAGCAGGAACTGATACATTAACTTTATAAGATGTTGTCACAGTTTTAGTTGTAATAATGGAATCATCTAAAAAATGGGACAGTTTCACTTCTATTATATCTTCAACCTCCTCATCTTGTTTTGTAAAACTTGGTGTTTGACTTGCTATTCCAATAAAAGGATGTACATAAAAATTACTTGGTGGAATATAAACTGGTGTCATAGCTTTTAAAACTTCCATCTCGTTCGCTTCCACTCCGACCTCTTCATACGTTTCACGAATAGCAGCTTCTTTTAGTGTTTCGTTAGCTTCTAATTTTCCACCAGGAAAGCCAACTTGAGCTGAATGTACACCTTTATATGTTTTACGCAAAATCAAAACCAGCATTGTTTTTCCTAGTTTATTAGGATAAAACAGTGCCATAACTGCAGCTTCTCTGGCATGTTTTATGTTTTCGTTCTGACGCTTAATTAACTCCTCTCTAAAAGGTGGAGACATTTTAAATTGTGACTTCGATCCCGGAAGTTTCAAATTTTTTATTTTTGAAATCGCTATGTGAAATGTATCAAATGTCATCTATGAAAAATCTGCTGTTTTTATTCTGCTTTTTATTACTTGTTAATTGTGAAGATAAACAATCAAAATCACAAACCACTAAAGTTTCTGAACCTAAAGTTGTAAAAAAAGAAACATCTGAAGCAGATTCTATAATTGAACCAAAAAGAGAATTCCCATTATTAACGAGCGACAATGCGATGGATTTCTTTTTAGAATATGAAAAACATCATAAAGAGAATACCGTACGTTTAGTAACAACTTTTGGTAATATAGACATACAACTCTTTGAAAAAACAAAATTTCATAGAGCTAATTTTATTTTTTTAATAAAGAATAAAGTTTTTGATGGCACACAGTTTCATAGAGTCGTTAAAAATTTTATTATACAAGGAGGTAATTCTGATGATAGAGATGTACTAAAAAAGAGACGTAATATTGGCAAATACCTCTTATCACCTGACACTAAACGTGGTTTTAAACATCACAGAGGTGTAATTTCTGTACCAAGTAGTGACATAGAAAATGCCTATAAACTAGCATCTCCTTATGAGTTTTTTATTACGCAAAGTAACCAATACCATTTAGATGGTAAATACACTGTTTTTGGCAAAGTGATAAGAGGTATGGATGTGGTTGATACAATTAATGCTCAAGAAACAGATAATGGAGATTGGCCTGTGCACAATATATACATTAAAGAAGCTATTATATTAAATTAACGTCAATTCGAGGAGCTGTCTAAAAAGTCAAAAAAACAATTTGTCAGGTCGAGCTGACAATAATAATTACTTTTCAGACAGCACCATTGAGAATTCATTAAGCATATTTCGCTTTTACAAAACATCAAAATCTATTAAATTAAGATTCTTTAACAGTTCTATTACTCTTAATTTCTTAACTTTCAAATTCTAAAAACTAACACAAATAGTATCTGATGAATCGATTATTTCCCACACTTAAAAAACTAGGATTAGTTACCTTAAGCATCTCATTTTTAGCATTAAGTTGCAACGAAGACAACAAAGAAAAAAAACAAGAATTGATGAGCGATAATATGCTTTTACAAGAATGGACTGGCCCTTATGGAGGTGTTCCAGCTTTTGATAAAATGAAAATTGAAGATATTAAAGCAGCAGCAGAAGAAGGTATGAAAATGAATCTCGATGAAATTGATGCCATTGCCAACAATCCTGATGCACCAACTTTTGAAAACACAATAGAAGAAATGGAGCGTGCTGGAGCAGCTCTAAATAGAGGTTTTACTTACTACGGAATTTTAAGCAGTAATATGTCTACTCCCGAATTTAGAGACATCCAAGCAGAACTAGCACCAAAATTTTCTGAATTCCAATCTAAAATCTCACAAAATGAAAAGCTGTTTCAACGTATTAAAACAGTGTATGATAATTCTAAAAAAAATCCGTTACCAGCAGACCAACAACGTGTTGTTGACCTAACTTACAATGGTTTTGCTATGAATGGTGCTAATTTAGATTCAGAAAAGAAAAGGCGTTATGCAGAAATCAACAAGGAGTTATCTTCTCTTTATAATAAATTCTCAAATAATGTTTTACATGATGAAGAAAACTATGTAACCTTTTTAACAAAAGATCAATTAGGAGGCTTATCTGATGGTTTTATCAAGTCAGCAGCAAAAATTGCAACAGACAAAGGACAAGATGGTAAATATGCAATTACCAATACACGCTCGTCTATGGATCCTTTTTTAAAGTATTCTACAGAAAGAGAATTGCGTAAACAAGTTTGGGAAAATTATTATTCTCGTGGTGATAATGGCGACGAATATGATAACAATCAGATAATTGCTGACATCTTGAAATTACGTCGTGAGCGAGTAGAATTATTAGGACATAAAAACTATGCTGAATGGCGTTTACAAGATCGTATGGCAAAAACTCCAGAGAATGCGATGAATTTAATGGAAACCGTTTGGCCTGCTGCCATTGCTAGAGTTGCTGAAGAAGTTGCAGATATGCAAGCAATAGCAGATAAAAATGGAGATAATATTACGATTGAACCTTGGGATTATCGCTACTATGCCGAAAAAGTGCGTATGGCTAAATACAATTTAGACAGTGATGAAGTAAAGCAGTATTTACAATTAGACAAATTAACAGATGCTATGTTTTACGTAGCTGGACGTTTGTTTAATTATGATTTTAAACCTGTTCCTGGTGGAAGCGTTCCTGTGTTTCATGAAGATGTAAATGTGTGGGATGTAACTGATAAAGATTCTGGAGAACATATTGGATTGTGGTATTTAGATCCTTATGCACGCCAAGGCAAACGTTCTGGAGCTTGGGCAACTACTTATAGAAGCCACACAACTTTTGATGGTAAAAAGACGGTTTTAGCGTCTAATAACTCCAACTTTGTAAAGCCAGCTCCTGGAGAAGCATTGTTAGTTTCTTGGGATGATGCCACGACTTTTTTCCATGAGTTTGGTCATGCATTACACTTCTTTTCTTCTAATGTAAAATACCCAACATTAAATGGAGGTGTTAGAGACTATACTGAATTTCAATCACAATTATTAGAACGTTGGTTATCTACTGATGAAGTTATTAATCAATTTTTAGTACACAATAAAACAGGAAAACCAATGCCAAAAGAGTTAATAGATAAAGTAAAAAAGGCTGCAACTTTTAATCAAGGTTTTGGTACTACAGAATATTTAGCATCAGCACTTATGGATATGAAATTTCATTTAGCAGATCCAACTGATATTGATGTAGATAAATTTGAACGCGAAACTTTAGCAGAATTAAAAATGCCTAAAGAGTTACCAATGCGACATAGAACACCTCATTTTGGACACGTTTTCTCTGGTGAGGGTTATGCCACTGCCTATTATGGCTATATGTGGGCAGATGTATTAACAAGTGATGCTGCAGAAGCATTTGCTGAAGCTCCAGGAGGTTTTTATGATAAGGATATGGCTGATAAATTAGTAAAATATTTATTTGCACCTAGAAACTCTATGGATCCAGCAGAAGCTTATAGAAAGTTTAGAGGACGTGACGCTAAAATGGAAGCTCTAATGAAAGATAGAGGATTTCCAGTTCCAAATAAATAATAGTATTATCAATAAAAAAGCGAGCATTTATTGCTCGCTTTTTTTTATGGTTCTAGCTTAAGGAAGTCATTTCATTTAAAGTAAATTCTACTACTGCACCTTCGGTTGCTTTCATATAAGTCTTGAGATGACTATTTGCCATATGCTTTTGCCAAAGGTCTCGATTAGTCCAATTTTCATAAAAGAGAAACAGGTTTGGATTTTCGTTATCTTGATGTAGATCATAATTTATGCATCCTTCTTCTTTTAATGTTATTGGAATAAGTTTTAATAATTCAGATTTTACTAATTCTCTTTTTTCTTCTTTTGCCAAAATTTTAGCAACTATTGTTAGTTTATTCATTATTTAAAATTTTTAATTATTAGTTATTTCCACGTTACAATATCTTCAATAGTTCTTCTACTTTTAGCATGTGCTGGCTCTGCTTTTCTATATCCAAAAGCTACCATATAAGACAAGCCATATTTATCAATATCGACATCAAATTTTTCTCTTAAAAGTGCGTTGACTTTTTCTTCATGAAAACCTTCAATAGGACAACTATCGATTCCAGCTAAAGCAGCTGATGTCATCATATTAGCTAGAGCAATGTATGTTTGTTTAGAAGCCCAGTCAAACAATTTTTTATCAGTATCTAAATTAAAATCACGTTCTTGAAATTCTCTGTAAAATTTAGAATACATTTCTATAACATCCTCTGGAAATTGTTTTACATCTTTCATCATATTCATGATATAATCTGAATCCCATTTAGTCATAGGAGCTTTCATACTTAAACCAAGAATAAAATGACTTGCTGTATCTAATTTTAATGGTGCTCCCCAAGCTACAGGCTTTAACAACTCACGTAATTCTTTGTCTTGTACCACAATAAAATGCCAAGGTTCAAAACCAAAAGAGCTTGGAGATAAATTTGCTGTTTTTAATATGAAGTTGATATCCTCATCAGATAATTTTTTGCTACTATCAAACTCTTTACATGCATGTCTGTACTGAAATGCATTGATAATTTCTTCTTTAGAGATGTTTGGTGTTTTCATCAAAATATTTATTAATTATTTATACTATAATTTTTATAGTAGCAAAAATAAGTATAGTTTTGTATTCATACAATAACGGTCAAAAAGGATAGTACCTTTTTTAAATAAATCATGTTATGTTAACTTTTAAAGGAAAAGAGTATCCATGTTGTATAAGTCTGACCATGGGAATAATCGGAGGTAAATGGAAAACAGTAATTCTCTATCATCTAATTGGAGGAGAAAAACGTTACAATGAATTACGAAAAGAAATGCCAACAGTTACAGAACGTACCTTGAGCTTACAACTAAAAAAGTTAGAGGAAGATGGTATAGTTAGTAGGAAGGTTTATACAAAAAAACCACCATTAAAAGTAGAATACAGATTAACGGATTTAGGTAAAACCTTAATTCCTGTAATTCAATCTATAGCAAAATGGGGAGATTATGCAATTGAAAATTATTCAGAAAAGAAACTATTCACTATACAAACTAGGTAATCGTAATTTAAACTTTACTGCTAATAATCTTGTTACAATTACTATCATCCCAGCTATTATAAATATAAAGTCATTTTCAATAGGTAGTTTTTGTAATAAAAAATAAGCAACACCACCTAGTATACAAGCTGTAGCATATATTTCTTTTCTAAAAATCACTGGAATTTCATTACATAATATATCGCGAATTACACCACCAAAGCAAGCAGACATGGTTCCTAATGCGATACAAATTATTGGATGTAAATCTGCAGACAAACCTTTTTCAATTCCAACTACAGTGTACAAACCAATGCCAATAGTGTCAAATAAAAATAGAGAGGTTCTTAAATAATTAATCGTATTTCTAAAAACGACTGCAAAAATAGCTGACGCAAGAATCACATATGTAAAGGTCATATTCGTCATCCAACCAACTGGAGTCTGACCAATAAGAATATCGCGTAATGTACCGCCACCTACTGCTGTAACAAATGCTATTATTAAAATCCCAAAAGGATCCATCTTTTTATTCATTGCCACCAAAACTCCTGAAATGGCAAAAGAAATGGTTCCTAAAATATCTATCGTATAAAACATACTTTTTTATTAATTAATATCCCGAGGTTAATTCGGGATAAGCGATTCACTCAATTTTCATTTCTGAAAATGGGTTCTTATTATTCTTCCAACTTCATTCTAAATATACTTCGGCTACGCTCAGTATAAGCGATTCACTCAATTTTCATTTCTGAAAATTGGTTCTTATTATTCTTCCAGCTTCATTCTAAAAATACTTCGGCTACGCTCAGTATAAGCGATTCACTCAATTTTCATTTCTGAAAATTGGTTCTTATTATTCTTCCAGCTTCATTCTAAAAATACTTCGGCTACGCTCAGTATAAGCGATTCACTCAATTTTCATTTCTGAAAATTGGTTCTTATTATTCTTCCAGCTTCATTCTAAAAATACTTCGGCTACGCTCAGTATAAGCGATTCACTCAATTTTCATTTCTGAAAATTGGTTCTCTGCTTACATATTTTGAGTATAATAGTTATAATCCTTTATTACACGATCTACAAAGTCAATTGGTTGTTCAACAGTATCAACTTGCATCACTTCAACTATACGATTTCGTAATTTTAAAATAACATTATGCTGCCCCTTTCGTTTAGCAGTATCATATAAACTCTTAATCGTTTGCATTTCACTATCCTTAAATAATGTAACTTGAGCGTAAGTAGGTTTGTAATCTACAGGTAATTCTTTAAGTAAAGTATCGCTTAACTTTACTCTTGTTTTTTCACTTATAACAGTTGTTCCAGCAGCCATATCGCCAACACGTTGCCCATTACCTCTTATTAAAATAGTTAATACAGCAACTCCTCCAGTAGTAAATACTACATCTACAATTCGCAATAACCATCTCACTAAAAAATTTGCAAAAGTAGGTTTAGAACCGTCAAGTTTAACAACTCTAGTTTTTAAAACAAACTTACCGATGGTTTGTCCGTCCCAAAATGTTTCTAACAACACATAATACATAAATGCTGGAAGCATGACCAATAAATAAATAGCCCAACTATCTCTTGGCTCTAAATCTAAAGACACCAAAAGCATGATCATTAAAACGGAATAGGTGAAAATAATGATACTATCTAGAAGGTAAGCCAACATCCTGTCGCCAAGGTTTGCAACATTTTGCTGTATCCCTATATTTTGAGCGGTTTCTATTTGAAATTCTTCCATATTTTCTTTTCTTTGAAAGTAAATTGCCTTAAAATTCATAAAGGTATTTAATCACTTTTTTCGAGTAAAAACTTGCCCTTATATGCGTGAAGCTGCTTTCGTGAAGCAAAATAAAGATAAATGGCTAAAATTTGAAAGTGTTCTTTCAAATAAAGTCAGTATCGATCCTGATGAATTATCAGATTTATATATTGAAATCACAGATCACTTAAGTTACGCTCAAACTTTTTATACTAATGGTAAAACAGAAGCTTATTTAAATCAGTTAGCGTCTCAAGCGCATCAGAAGATTTACAAGACTAAAAAAGAATCTAAAAATCGATTAATCTCGTTTTTTAAAACAGAGTTTCCTTTGATGTTTTACAAACATCAACGTGAATTATTAATTTCATTTTTAGTGTTTTTCTTATTCACGCTTGTTGGTGCTTTTTCAGCTGCCAGTGAAGGTGATTTTATGCGAGCTTTTCTGGGTGATGGTTATGTAAACATGACTTTAAATAATATTGAACGTGGAGATCCAATGGCAGTTTATAAAGAACAAGGAGAATTTAATATGTTTTTAGGAATTACCATAAACAACATACGTGTAGCCTTGATGGCTTTTGCTTACGGCATTTTATTTGGAATAGGATCTCTGTACATCATGATGCAAAATGCTGTTAGGTTAGGTAGTTTCCAGTACCTCTTTTACGACAAAGGCTTACTTTGGGAATCTGCAAGAACTATTTGGATACATGGTACGATAGAAATTTCAGTAATAATAATAGCTAGTTGTGCTGGTCTAGTTTTAGGAAATGGCATGTTATTTCCTGGCACGTACACACGATTAGAATCCTTTAAACGAGGAATTAAAAGTGGACTTAAAATTTTAATGAGCACTATCCCCTTTTTTATAATTGCTGGTTTTTTAGAAGGTTTTGTAACCAGACATACAGAAATGCCTGATTGGCTAGCTATTTTTATAATTGGGTTGTCATTATTTGTAATAATCTTTTACTATGTAATTTACCCAAGGCAATTACATAAAAAGCAGCAAACATCTTTAGAACTTAATAACTAACCATATATGAAACAGTATATAGAATTTAAAAAACAACGAGAATTAGGAGAGATATTAAGCGACACCTTTGCTTTTTTACGTCATGAGTTTAAACCATTTATTACCATAATTTTAAAAGTCTCTGGACCTTATATTCTGTTTTTCTTGATATCTCTAGTTTTTTATATGTATACAGTTGGTGATGTTTTTAATTTTGCTAACATACAATCAAACAGTTTAGATAACTTTAGTCCCTTGTTAATGCTTATAGCATTACTGTTATTTGCTATTAGTGGACTTCTTGCATATGTATTTGCTAATTCAACTGCTATGCATTACATTAAATCATATATAAACTATGGTGGTCGAATTGATGAATTTGAGATTAAACAAGAGGTAAAAGATACTTTTTGGAGTTTTATAGGTTTGGGAATTTTAAAGTGGATAGTATTGATATTTGCCATCATGCTGTGCTTTTTTCCTGTTTTCTATTTCATAGTACCTATGGCAATGGTATTTAGCATTCTAGTATTTGAAAAGCGTGATGCTATGGACTCCTTTAACTATAGTTTTTCGTTAATAAAAGATGAATTTTGGGTGACTCTTGCTACAATTATAATTATCGGGATTATAGTAATGGTAGCCAGTTATGCTTTTGGATTACCAGCTGGGATATATAGTATTATAAAAATGGGGATTTTTTCTGGAGAAGTAGACCCAGGAAATATGTTAAGTTTTTCTGATCCTATTTATATTATTCTAAATATTGTTAGCTATGCAGCGCGTTTTTTACTCAACTTAATAACAGTTGTTGCTTATGTATTTATTTACTTTAATTTAAATGAGCGTAAAAACTTTACAGGCACTTTTGAGCAAATTCAACGTATAGGAAATACAGAAGAATAATTCATGCGAATAGTCTTCCTACTTTTAACCTTTATTTTTTTTGGGCAACAAACTTATGCACAACAAGACTCGCTATCTATAAAAACTGATGATTCTAAAATAGAAGTCCAGAAAATAACAGATGATGATTTAAAATCGTATAAAGAAGATAGTGACTTTAACTATATTGAGGAGATAGAGGAAGAGAGTTTTATTCAGAAATTTCAACGATGGTTACAAAACATTTTAACCAAAATTTGGGAAGCGATTTTTGGGGTAGGTACAGCAACAGGTTTTCTCTATTTTGTATTCAATATTCTACCCTATATTTTATTAGCATTTTTGGTCTTTTTACTAGTTAAATTCTTTTTAAAAGTTAACTCTAGAAATATAGTCTATGGAGAGCAAAAAAATGCATCTTTTCAGTTTACAGAAGAAGAACACATCATAAAAAATGAAGATATAAACGCCTTAATTTCTGATGCTATAAAAAATCAAAATTACCGTTTAGCTATTAGGTACTACTACTTGCAAACCCTCAAGTTTCTAACAGAGAAAAACATCATTTCTTGGGAACCAGAGAAAACTAATGAAGATTATATTAAAGAAATAGATATTGATTCATTAAATACTGATTTTAAAAGTGTTACAAAAATATATGATTATGTTTGGTATGGTGAGTTTAGTATAGACGAATTAAAATTTGAAAAACTAAAAACCACTTTCGAAACCGTTAATAACTCCATAAAAAACTAATTGACTAGAAACCAAAAAATATATGTTATTGTTGTAGTGCTAACCATCTTGGCTATCATTGCTTTCGACTACGTGAAACCTCAAAAAATAAATTGGTATCCATCGTATGCAAAGCAACATAAAATACCTTTTGGAACTTATGTTTTTTATGAGCAAATGAGACGCGTTTTAAACAATGATAATATTGTAGATGTTTACCAACCTCCTTTTGAATTTCTAGAGAGTGATTCGCTTCAAAAAGGAACTTACTTTTTCATGAATAACAATGTATCGTTTGGAGAGATAGAACTTGAAAGATTGTTAGATTGGACATCAGGTGGAAATACTCTTTTTATAGTATCTAATAATTTTGAGGAACGCTTGTTAGACACACTCAATCTAGAAACAGCAACTTTAAGCAATTTTAATACTGATAATAGCGATTACTTTTTACAGTTAAAACCAAAAGTACTAGAGAGTGATAGTATTTATAAATTTGACAAATCGTATTACCTGTTCTATTTCAATAAAATAGACACTTTAAATACTAAAGTTATTAGCGTAATAGATGTAAAAAAAGATAGCCTTATTGAGAATAATGCCCATGTAAATGTTATAAAGCAACCTTTTGGAGAAGGCTCTATTATTTTAAGTACATTTCCTCAAGCATTTACTAATTATTTTATTTTACAAAACCCAAATCAAGATTATACTGCCGGAATGCTATCGTATTTAGACGATTCTAAAACCATTTATTTTGATAATCATTACAAATCAGGCAAATCATTTTATACATCTCCCTTATATATTTTCTTGAGTAACCAATCGTTAAAATGGGCTTACTATATAATGATTATTGGTGTTGTATTGTATTTAATTTTCGAAGGCAGACGTAAGCAACGTCCAATTCCAGTTGTAAAGCCTTTGCGCAATCAAACAGTAGATTTTACAAGAACTATCGCAAACATGTATTATGAAAAAGGCAAGCATACTGAAATAGCAAAACATAAAATTCAACATTTTTTAGATTTTATTCGAACACAGTTACATCTAAATACCAATACTGTTGATGATGCCTTTTTGAAAAATATAGCAGCAAGAAGTAATAATACTATAGACGATACTAAAGCGCTTTTTAAAACTATAGAAAGCATAAAATATAGAACAGAACTCACAGAAAAAGAATTAGAGAGGCTTAATGCTTCAATTGAAAAATTTAAATCCAATAACTCATGGAAGAAAACCAAGACGTAAATTTTGATAATCGCATACCATTAGAAGATCTAAAAAATGCTGCAGATGGTATAAAACAAGAAATAGGTAAAGTAATTGTAGGACAACAAAACTTTATCGAATTATTAATTGTTGCTTTATTAGCTGATGGTCATGTACTAATAGAAGGTGTCCCAGGAATTGCAAAAACTGTTACAGCAAAGTTGTTTGCCAAAATTTTAAAAACCGATTTTAGCCGTATTCAGTTTACTCCGGATTTAATGCCTAGCGATGTATTAGGAACCTCTGTTTTAAACATGAAAACATCGGAATTTGAATTTCAACAAGGCCCTATTTTCTCTAACATTGTTCTTATAGATGAGATTAATCGTGCACCTGCAAAAACACAAGCTGCTCTGTTTGAAACCATGGAAGAACGACAAGCTACTATAGATGGAACTACTTATAAATTTAAAGATCCTTTTATGGTATTAGCAACGCAAAACCCAATTGAGCAAGAAGGAACGTACGCATTACCAGAAGCGCAATTAGATCGTTTTATTTTTAAAATAAAAGTAGATTATCCATCACTGGAGGATGAAATAAAAATTATTGCTTCGCATCATGAGCGTAAAGGTGAAAAACCTGAAGTTAAAATCAACGCCATTCTTGATACAGAAAAACTAGCAGACTATAAGCAAAAAACACAAGCCATTGTAGTTGAGGAAAAAATTATAAAATACATAGCAGAGATTGTCTCTAAAACGCGTAACCATCCACATTTATATTTGGGAGGTTCACCAAGAGCTTCTATTGCTATATTAAATACTGCCAAAGCTTACGCAGCAATTAATGGACGAGATTTTGTAATTCCTGAAGATGTAAAGAAAGCATTGAACCCTGTTTTAAATCATAGAATTATTTTAACTCCAGAACGTGAAATGGAAGGCATGACAACCGAAAATGTTATAGAAATGATTGTACAATCTGTTGAAGTGCCTCGTTAATAGAGAATAGAGAAAGCTTACACTTTTAACTTTTAACCAAAAAAATTGAAACTCATTAAATCATTATATATACACAATCAGTTTTTTGTCTATCTGGCAATAGCTTCGGTATGCTTTTTATTGTCGTTTTGGTTTCCTATACTCTATACTGTAGCATGGATACTAACAAGTATAATAGCAGTTGTGTTTTGTATTGATTTTGTTTTATTATTCAGGTTTAAAAAGGCTATTTCTGCTAGACGCATATTACCAGAAAAGTTTTCAAATAGTGATGAAAATCCAGTGCCAATAACAATTAATAATCAGTATCCTTTTGAAGTGATAACAGACGTTATTGATGAATTACCTATTCAATTTCAAAAAAGAGATTTTTCGTATATAACTACTATTAAATCTAACGAAACTCATGATTTTGAATACCAAGTTCGTCCTGTAGATCGTGGTGAATATTATTTTGGAAATCTTAATGTTTTTGCCTCTACAAAATTAAAAATTATTAAAAGACGTTTTCAATTTCAGAATGAGCAAATGGTTATGGTATATCCATCATTTATTCAGATGCAGAAATACGATTTCCTAGCCATTAGTAATCAACTTACAGAATTTGGTTTAAAAAAGATTCGTCGTATCGGTCATACTTCAGAATTCGAACAAATAAAAGATTATGTAAAAGGCGATGATTTTAGAACTGTAAACTGGAAAGCAACTGCCAAACGTGGACAGTTAATGGTGAATCAGTATCAAGATGAAAAGTCGCAACCTATCTATTCTGTTATAGATACTGGTCGTGTCATGAAAATGCCATTTAATGGGTTGAAGCTTTTAGATTATGCTATAAACTCTACTCTAGCTTTTAGTAATGTCGCATTGAAAAAACATGATAAAGTTGGTATGTTGACGTTTTCTAAAAAGATTGAAAGCTTTTTACCAGCAATTCATAAACTTACCTATCTTAATTCAATACTTGAGAGCTTATACAACATAAATACGCAGTTTAATGATACTGATTTTGGTTTATTATATACGCAAATAAAACGTAAAGTAACTCATAGAAGCTTACTCCTATTATATACAAACTTTGAGCACATTAGTAGTTTAAAACGTCAATTACCTTATTTACAAGCTATTTCCAAAAAGCATGTGCTAGTCGTTATCTTCTTTGAAAATACTGAATTAGAGGAATTGATTGCAGAAGAGGCAGAAGATTTACAAGCCATCTACCATAAAACCATTGCAGAGAAATTTGCTTTTGAAAAACGTTTAATGGTTAAAGAGCTTCAAAAACATGGGATTCAATCCATACTTACTGCACCGGAAAAGCTAACCATCAATACAATAAATAAGTATTTAGAAATTAAAGCAAGAGGGATTCTATAAAAAAACAGACAGGTCTGTCTGTTTTTTGAAATTTATTTATATATTTGCAATATGAAGCATTCGCAAATTCGTTATCATATAATAAAAATAGCAGCAGATTTATTTTATAATAATGGTTATAATCTAACAGGAATAAATGAAATAATTAAGGAAGCTGGAATTGCTAAAGCTACCTTATACAATCATTTTAAATCTAAAGAAGATATTTGTATTGCTTATCTAAAATATAAAAATGATAATTTTCTTTTGGATTTAAAATCATTTATTGAAACCAAAGATGATGGCAAAACAAAACTCATTGCCCTTTTTGATTATTTAGAGAAATTTTATCAATCTAATCATTTTAATGGATGTTGGTGTATAAATACAATTTCTGAAATACCAAAAAGTAATATTAAAATTAGATTTGAGATTCAAGAACAAAAAGAAACGTTAATACATTATATTGAAGAACTCATTTCTAATAATCTAAAAGGCTTGTCAGAATTAGAATCAAGTCAATTAGCTAAACAAATTTATATATTATATGAGGGTGCTGTATCTGAAAGTTATTTACAACAAAAAATATGGCCAATTCGATCTGCAAAATCTATTTGCAATAAACTAATTTAAAAAAAAATTTATTTCACAAAAGACAGACTTGTCTGTACATTATTAATTTTAAAACAAAAAACAATGAAAGAATTTGAAAACAAAACAGCATTAATTTTAGGAGGTACAAGTGGTATAGGATATGCAACTGCTCAAGACTTATTAAATAAAGGAGCAACAGTGCATATAGTTGGAAGAAATACCAATAAAGTAGTAGAACAAGAAAACCTAATAATGCATAGTGTAGATATTACACAAAAGGATCAAGTAAATTGGCTAAACTCAAAAATTGAAAGTCTCGATAATTTAGATTATTTGGTTAATGCATCAGGTATTTTTGGTCCAAAATCTTTTTTAGAGCATACATACGACGATTATGATTCTTATTTAGATTTAAATAGAGGGTTCTTTTTTATTACTCAAGCAGCAGCAAAAAAAATGAAAGAAACAAAAGGAGGCTCTATAGTAAATGTTGGTTCAATGTGGGCAAAACAAGCAGTAAAAGCAACACCTTCATCAGCTTACTCAATGCAAAAAGCTGGATTACACTCCTTAACTCAACATTTAGCAATGGAACTTGCTGAAAGTAATATTAGAGTTAATGCTGTTTCTCCAGCTGTTGTTAATACACCTGTATATCATCAAGTCTTTGGAACTAAAGAAAAAGCTGAAACAGCATTAGAAGGGTTTCATAATTTTCATCCTATTGGCAGAAATGGAACACCAGAAGACATTGCAAATAGTATAACCTTTTTATTATCTGATAGAGCTTCTTGGGTAACTGGAGCTATTTGGGATACTGATGGAGGAGTAATTGCTGGCCGCAATTAAAATTACAATTCATCTACAAATAATTACAGTTCAGTAAACCACTTTATGTAAGTGTATCTCTTTTTATGACTTTTACAGTGTTAATCAAAAAAAATATAACACATCATGAAAAAATTCACACTTACCATCGCACTTTTAGTTTCAGCTTTTATAGCTCAAGCACAAACAGTAACTGTTACTCTAGATAATGTTTTAAACGACAAAGGAAACATTATAGCAGCATTACATTCAGCTGATACCTTTATGAAAGGTGAAGGGATTAAAAATGCAGAAGTAAAGGCTACGAAAGGAGTTATGACTATTACCTTTGAAGATGTAAAACCAGGAGAATATGCAATTATGGTATTGCATGATGCAAACGAAAATAAACGTATGGATTTTCAACAAAACGGTATGCCATTAGAAAATTATGGAACATCAAACAATGTTATGGCAATGGGACCTCCTCAATTTAAAGACGCTAAATTTGAAGTTACTGATAAAGATGTAGACCTCAACATTAAGTTTTAAAATAAGCTACAATAAAATACAAGCCACTTTAGCTCATTAGTTAAGGTGGTTTTTTTATTTTAAAAGCATTAATCTATTGAAAATATTTTTATCATAGATTAAATTTATAATTTGTATATTTGTCATAATTAATTTTAGGTTATGACTATTACTCAATTATACTATGTTCTTGCAGTGGCAGAGCATCAAAATTTTACTAAAGCAGCAAAAGCCTGTTTTGTAACGCAGCCAACTTTAAGTATGCAAATTCAAAAATTGGAGGATCAATTAGATGTTCAAATTTTTGATAGAAACAAAAAACCTATTGAGCTCACAGATGTTGGAAAAAAAATAGTATCTCAAGCCAGAAATATTGTAGATGAAGCGGATCGCATTCAAGATATAGTAGATCAACAAAAAGGGTTTATTGGTGGAGAATTTAGATTAGGAATCATTCCAACAATCATGCCTACTCTATTACCAATGTTTTTAAAAACCTTTATAAAGAAATATCCAAAAGTAAAATTAAAAATTGAAGAGCTCGCAACAGAAGATATAATAACTAGAATAAATGATGGTCATTTAGATGCTGCTATTGCTGCTACACCTTTAGAAAATAGTAATATAAAGGAACGTGTTATTTTTTACGAACCGTTTGTTAGTTATATACCTAACAATCATAGGTTATCAGAAAAGAAAACCATAGAAGTATCTGATTTAGATATCAATGATATTTTACTTTTAGAAGATGGCCATTGTTTTAGAGATGGAGTTATTAATCTCTGTAAAGTATTTAAAGATCATGCTGAAGA
Organism: Flavobacteriaceae bacterium NBU2973; assembly: GCA_026162565.1. Taxonomy (GTDB): domain Bacteria; phylum Bacteroidota; class Bacteroidia; order Flavobacteriales; family Flavobacteriaceae; genus JAOEIQ01. Next base: position 102,166 of record JAOEIQ010000008.1, on the reverse strand, counting down.
CAACTTTCAATTAGAAAGTGGAAGTATTGAAACGCTAATTAAGTTATCTAATGAAGGACTAGGTATGACGCTTTTACCTTATTTACATACATTAGAAATGAGTGATAGACATAAACTTAATTTACACCACTTCTCGCAGCCTAAACCTGCAAGAGAGGTGAGTATTATTTATCACAAGAGTGAATTAAAAATGCAGATCATTGAAGCCTTACAAGCTGTAATTTCGGGAGTTATTCGAGGCGCTATTGCCTTTGAAAATGTTGAAATAATAAGCCCTATTCAAAAATAAAAAAGCGACCGTTGGGTCGCTTTTTTTATGATTTTAAATAAATTAGACATTGATTTAATTCAGGGTTCTGGAGTACTAAAGATTGTATAAAAATCTTAAGCTCTTCAATTTCATAAGGTAATAATCGTTGAATCGCTTTTTGTACCTCCTTACAGAACAGATTGGCATCAAAACTTACTTTACTAAGAACTGTTTTGGTGTACTCAAACATTGCTCTTGCCATAATTGTTTTTAGGTTTAGTTAAAAAATAATTAAAAGTAGATTTCTATCTATAGGCAAATAATATTATAGTTACATAACATTAAATGTAGTAAAAAAATTGTTTCCTTTATTTACAATAGGAAAAATTTAACAATCTTAAAATCTATTATCTCCATCTAAAATATCGCCTAATCCACCCAGAATACTGCCTTCTCCTCTACTTTTACCTCCTGTTTGTGGTGCTTTAGATATAATGCGTCCAGCTAATCTACTAAATGGTAAGGATTGTACATAAACAGTTCCAGGCCCTTCTAATTTAGCAAAGAATAATCCTTCTCCTCCAAAAACAGTATTTCTAATACCTCCAACAAATTCTATATCATAATTGACATCTTGAGTAAAACCAATAATACATCCTGTATCTACACGAAGAATCTCTCCAGATTGTAAAACTCGTTTGGCCATAGTACCTCCTGTATGAACAAAAGCCATTCCATCGCCTTCAAGTTTTTGCATAATAAACCCTTCTCCTCCAAAAAATCCTCTTCCAAGTTTTTTGCTAAACTCTATTCCAACGCTTACTCCTTTAGCAGCACATAAAAAAGCATCTTTTTGGCAAATAAACTTGCCTTGATATTCCAGTAAATCTATAGGTATTATTTTACCTGGATAAGGAGAAGCGAAAGAGACATTCCGTTTTCCTGTAAGATTGTTATAAAAAGCAGTCATAAATAGACTCTCACCTGTTAGTATTCGCTTTCCCGCTCCTAATATCTTTCCAAGGAAACCTGTATCTTTTTGAGAACCATCTCCAAAAATAGTTTCCATTTTAATACCATCATCCATCATCATAAAACTTCCTGATTCTGCAATAACTCCTTCCTCTGGATCTAATTCAATTTCGACATATTGCATTTCTTCACCATAGATTCGATAATCTATTTCGTGAGCATTTCTATTATTATAATCTGGTAACTGTTCCATAATTGATTTAAAAATTTAAATTGTTTACCTGTAAGTTGCTATAAATAAACTTTTGTTACATTATTTTTCTCGATAATCGCGATTTAATAATTTTAAATTTTTGATACTTATCCAAATATTGTTTTTTGAGTTATTTATTGTTTCCTTTTAACCTTTACTGACCATTCAAAGTTAAAAGAAGATACTTGTATACCTTCTTTGTTTACACCAACGGCATTCATCCAGATAGTTTGTCCTTCTCCAGTTTTAATAGCATCACTAATTGCCTTATCTACTTTTAATCCGTCTTCACATTTAAAACTAATTCTACCAGTAGCCTTTTTTGTAAATGTTGCATTATTATTAGATACTAACATAGAAATATTTTTACCACTAGATTTAATTTTTGACATAACCAAAGCTCCAGTAGTAAGTTCTGCCGCCATACCTTGAACTGCCCAAAACATAGATTTAAATGGATTTTGATTGATCCATCTGTGCTTGACTGTTACTGTACATTGAGAATCGTCTATTGTTTTAACTCTCACACCACTGAAATATGCAGATGGTAGTTTAAACAAGTTGAAAGTGTTGATTTTACTGGGAGTTAACTTCATTTATTTTTTTGTTTTAGCTAAAATATTGAAAATAATCCATATCTCAATTTGTTAAAATTTTGTTAATTTTAAGTACTATGCGTAACACAATACCTGTTTTTAGACATATATTTGTAAAAGAAACTATTATATGTTTTATTTTTATGTTAGACAACCATCAAAAACAAGTAGCGACTTATATTCATTTGTCAACGTTTACTCGATTTATAATTCCGTTTGGAAATATAATAGGACCAACAGTATTATGGAAGATGAATAAACACAAATGTCAATTTATAGATCAACATGGTAAGGAAGCCATAAACTTTCAAATTACTAATGGTATTTACACAGCGATTATTGCTTCACTTTGGATTCCATTATTCTTTTTAGAGTTTTTAAATAAAATTAGTCTATATGAATTTAACGCATTTTATAATTTTCCTCTAAACGGTTTTGGAATTTCACCTTTAGTTGTATTTGGAGGTATATTAAGTTTAATTGGATTTCTAGATTTTCTATTTGAATTAGTGTTTGTAGTAAGAGCCAGTAAAAAAGCAAAAGACGGAGAGACATACAGATATCCAATAACCTATAGTTTTATTAAATAATCACCTGTGTTGAGCGCAGTCGAAACATCAATCAAATCAATCATACTGAAGTAAATTCAGTACAAGAAAAATGAACAGTTTAATATTAAATCAAATGATACTATGAAGATAGAAAACACAAAAGCACAAATGCGAAAAGGTGTTTTAGAATATTGCATTCTATCTGTTTTAAAGGATGAACCTGCTTATGTGGCAGAGATTCTAGAAACACTTAAAGACGCAAAAATGCTTGTGGTAGAAGGGACAATTTATCCGCTTTTAACGCGATTAAAAAATGCTGGACTCCTAACCTATCGCTGGGAAGAGTCAACCTCCGGACCACCACGAAAGTATTACGAATTAACAGATACTGGAAAATTATTTTTAAACGAATTAACAACAACTTGGGACGAGTTACGTAACGCTGTAAAAGTTGTAACACGTCAAAAAACAACTTAACAATGAACAAAACAATAAGTATAAATTTAGCAGGTACATTTTTTCATATAGATGAAGATGCATACCAAAAACTACAACGCTATTTAGATGCTGTAAGACGTTCGTTTGCAGACACTGAAGGTAGCGACGAGATTGTTACTGATATTGAAGCACGTATTGCAGAGTTGTTTTATGAGCGCGTTAGTAATGAACGTCAGGTTATTTCTAATAATCTTGTGGACGAGATTATAAGTATAATGGGGCAACCTGAAGACTATATAGTTGATGAAGAACTATTTGATGATGACGATGCTAAACCAGCATTTTCAAAAAAATCTAAATCAAAAAGTTCAAAATCTAAAACTGAAAGCAAATCAGAAACAGGAAATAAAACCTCAACAAGTGCTAAAAAACTATTTAGAGATAGAGAAAACTCTTATATAGCAGGTGTATGTTCTGGGTTAGGTCACTATTTAGGCATAGACGCAATCTGGATTAGATTATTAATCGTGCTTCTAGGTTTAGGTTCTGCAGGAACTTTTGTTTTTATCTATATTCTATTTTGGGTATTAGTACCAGAAGCAGTAACGACTTCAGAAAAACTTCAAATGAAGGGAGAACCTGTTAATATCAGTAATATAGAAAAGAAAATAAAAGATGGCATTTCATCTGTAACTGAAACAGTTAAAAATGTTGATATTCAAAAACATACTGACGACTTATTAAAAGGAGTTGATAAAGTTGCTGATGATATTTCTAAATCATTTGATAGCGCAAGTAAAAGCTCTACAAAAGGTACCGTTAGAAAAAGCTCTAGAAACTTTTTTGATACGATAGGCAATATTGTTGCAACAATATTTAAAGTATTTGGTAAGTTTTTAGGAGGTATCATATTATTTGTTGCAGCAGTAACATTAATATCGCTAGTAGTAGGTTTACTATCGTTCGATCCTATTAGTATTAACTTGGTTCCTGACATGAACTTGCATGATATATCAATATACAGTTCAAAACCTGAATGGTTAATTAAATTACTGGTTTTAGGAGCTGTAGGTATTCCGTTCTTTTTCTTATTCTATTTAGGTTTGAAACTAATAGCTAGTAACTCAAGATCTATATCTGGAGGATCAAAATTTACTTTGTTTTTCTTATGGATTTTCTCAATAATAACACTAGGATCTTTTGGTCTTAAAGAAGAATTGCGAGATTTCTCTGAAGAGTTTTCAATGACTAAAAAAGAAACCCTTACTAATTTAACAGCTAACGATACCATTTATTTATCTATGAATGAGAATGATTATTATGATGATGAATTTAAAAGGCGATTCTCATCGTCAAGGTTCACAGATGAAAATGGCGATAGAGTTTACATCTCAAGAGGTGTAAGATTAGTGGTAAGATCTACAACCGAAGATGTAGCAAGAATTAGAGTTCAAAAATTTGTAAGTGGTAGAGATTATGAAATTGCTAAAGATAAAGCAGAGCGTATTATTTACGATTATAATGTTAAAGGTAAAACCATCAATTTAGATAGCTACTTTAAAGTAGATAAAGAAGGACTTACAAGAAATCAAGAAGTAAGGGTAACTCTTTATTTACCTGTGGGAAGTACGTTTTATGGAGACAAAAGCACCTATTCATTTCACAGAAACGAAAGTGAATACAATGACATTTTTAACAATGGTCAAGAGGACACGTATTTAAAGGTACGAAGAGGTCGTTTAGTTCCTGTAGACGAAGATAATGAGACTGATATTCCTGCAGATGACTCTTCAATTACAATCAATGAAGACGGTTTAAAAATTAAAACTGAAAATACCGATCTAAAAATTGACGAAAATGGTGTTAAAGGAACAAGTAACAATGTAAAAGTAAATATTGATGAAAACGGAGTTGAAATAACTTCTGAAAAAGAGAGTGATAATTAATCAACAATTCATCATCAATAATATACAATTCAATCATTAATCATTTAAAAAAAGAAACAATCAACATACTTTTGAAGCATCAACAAGTGCTGAACAGGTTTCAGTATCAAAAATCAATCAAAAACCATCAATCAAAAAACGAACAATTATGACAACCTTATCAAAATTAATAATCGCCTCAATTTTAGGCTTATTAATGACCTCTTGCAATTTCGACATCAACTTTAACTCGGTTAGAGGTAACGGAGATGTAACTACAGAAGATAGATCTATAAACGGAGAATTCGATGCTATTAAAGTAAGCAGAGGTTTAGATGTTTATTTAACACAAAGTGATAATGAAAGCATTACTGTTGAAGCTGATGATAATTTACATGAAATTATCGTAACGGAAGTAGAAAACAATGTGCTAAAAATCTATGTAGATGAAAACATTAGCTATTCAAAATCTCAAAAAGTTTACTTAAACTTTAAAGAAGTATCAAAAATAATAGCAACCAGTGGCAGTGATGTGATTGCAAAAAATGTTATTAAAGCAGATGTATTAGAATTATCAACTTCTAGTGGTAGTGATATGACTATTGAAGTAGAAACCAACTCTATTTCATGTAAGTCCTCAAGCGGAAGTGACTTACGAGTTTCTGGAAAAACAGGAAAACTATATGCCGAAGCAAGTAGCGGAAGTGATATAAAAGCAGGAAGTTTAAAAGCTATGGAGACAACTGCGAGAGCCTCAAGCGGAGCAGACATAACTGTGAATACTGAAAAAGAGCTTATCGCAAAAGCATCTAGTGGTGGTGATATTAAATACTATGGAAACCCAGAAAATGTGAGAAAAAGTGATGGTGTTTCTGGAAGTATTAGAAAGCAATAGCATACAAACATTAAAACTATATCAATCACAATATATTTCAAAAAAAACACAAATAACCAACCAATCAAAAACCGAAGCATGCTTCGGTTTTTTTATTATAAATAAGTGACTATTTTCACTAAATTGCGTCTAAATTAGTATAAAGTAGTGCATAGATAACATGAAACAAATAACCCTTTTTATACTTTTTATAACTTTAAGTGTTCCTTTTGTTCAAGCTCAAGAAAAAATTAAAGGCAATAAAAATGTAACTACCATAGAAACCGAAATTAACCCATTTACAAAACTCATTATTGGAGAAAATTTTGAGGTTAATTTAATTGAAGGAAATAAAGCTTCTGTAGAAATTGAAACCGATGAAAATTTACACGATGTAATTGAGTTTAATGTATCAGATAATGTTCTAAAGCTTCATACAACTCAAAAAATTAGATCTAGTAAAAAAATGAATATTACCATTCGTTATACAAAAATACTAGATGAAATAGAAGTTATTGATGATGCAGAATTAAACTCTCTGACCTCTTTAAATATCGATACACTTTCTGTAAAAATTAGAAATTATGGTAAAGTCAATATGAATGTAAAATCTAAATCATTTAGGTTTTCTAACAAAAATGAAGCAAAACTTAAGTTAAGTTCTAAATCACGATTAAATGTTGATAGTGATTTTATTGATTTTGAATTAAGTGAAACTAGCTTAACAAATGCTTTAGTGAAGTGTGATTCTATATCACTTAAAATGTATGACAAAGCTAATGCGCAAATAGAAGGAAATACAGACACTTTAGATGCTACATTACTAAACTCTAATAATTTTGAAGGCAAAAATTTAACGACGAGTCGCTGTCAAGTTACAACTGCTGAAAGTTCAGATTTTTCAATTCATACTGTAGAAACAATAACTATTGAGTCTTCTGGGAATAGTGAAGTGTATTTATACGGTAATGCTGCAATTACACTCAATAAATTTACTGATAAAGCTAAACTTCATAAGAAAGAATTATAATAAAAAAATCCGAAGCAATACTTCGGATTTTTTTTCAATTTTATATCGTTTTAATAAACTGGTGTTGACACGTCAAAAGTAGCATCTTTAGCAGCCAGGTAACGTTCTGCATCTAATGCTGCCATACATCCAGTACCAGCAGCAGTGACAGCTTGCCTATAGACATGATCAGCAGCATCTCCAGAAACAAAAACACCTTGAATATTAGTTCTAGAGGTTCCTGGTTCATTAATAATATAACCTGTTTCATCAAGCTTTAAAAAGTCTTTAAAAATATCTGTATTCGGTTTATGCCCAATAGCAACAAAAAATCCTGTTGCTGGTATATTAATCGTTTCTCCAGTTTTGCTGTTTTTAGCACGAACTCCAGTTACTACTTGTCCATCTCCTAAAACTTCGTCGGTTTCTGTATTCATTAAAATCTCTATGTTCTCTGTATTTCTAACACGAGCTTCCATAATTTTAGAGGCTCTAAATGTATCACGTCTTACTAACATAGTTACTTTCTTACAGAGTTTAGACAAATAATGAGCTTCTTCACAAGCAGAATCTCCTGCTCCAACTATTACCACTTCTTGATTTCTATAAAAGAATCCATCACAAACAGCACAAGCAGAAACACCTCCTCCAAGTTTTAAATATTTTTGCTCTGAATCTAAACCTAAATATTTTGCAGAAGCTCCTGTTGATATTATAACTGTATCGCAATGAATTTCCTTTTCATCATTTACCCATACTTTATGAACATCTCCAGAAAAATCAACTTTTGTAATCCAACCGTTGCGAACATCTGTTCCAAAACGCTCGGCTTGTTTCTGTAACTCCATCATCATTTCTGGTCCAGTAATACCATCTGGATAACCTGGGAAATTTTCAACATCGTTTGTGGTAGTTAGCTGACCGCCAGGTTGAGTCCCTTGATATAAAACAGGAAACATATTAGCTCTAGAAGTATATATTGCAGCCGTATATCCTGCTGGCCCAGAACCTATTATTAAGCATTTTACTTTTTCTATTGTATCTGACATAATTTAAATAATAATTTATCATAGCAAAAGTAGAATTTTTGCTATAAAACTTGCACGAGAGTTATTAAAAGTTATTATCAATAAATAAGTGAAATTGATACTAATAAAAAAGCCACTTTAAAGTGGCTTTTTTATTAGTTATCTCTAGATTCTGAATCATCTGTATCTAAATAATTAGGAATTCCATCTCCGTCAGTATCATCATTAGTTGGATCTCCGTCTCCATTTTTATCATTAGTTGGATCTCCGTCACCATCGGAATCGAAAGTTAAATCTGTATCTTCCAAATCTTCATCTATTGTTAGTGTTCCGTCTCCATCATCATCCGAATCTAAAAAGTCTACAAATGTATCTTCATCTGTATCTTCTTCAAAAAACAGGTTATTATTATAATCTTCAATATAAGAAGGTACATTATCCATGTCATGATCTGCTAATTCAGTTTCTAACATTTCAACCTTGAAGATTAAAGATGCGTATAATGGTATACCTGAATTTAAAGGTACATCAACGTAATAACCTAAACCAGAAGGCAAAAACATAACTCCTAAACCATAATTGCTATAAGTTACAGTTCCATCACTATTATTGACTACAGATTCACTAACATTAAATTCAGGCATAACAATTTGCCAACCTCTTATAACATTAATTAAATCAAACTCTTCAGGATTAGCAGTGCTGTCAAAAACTTCCCCATCTAAATAGCTACCAAAATAATTAACTCTAACTTCATCGCAAAAATTTGGAGATTCAACTCCTCCGCCTTGATTGATGTTAAGAATGTAATACTTATAATCTGTGTCAGCATGATTAGTTTCTCTAGTTATTAAAACTCCTGGATCACTCAATAAAGTATGCCCATCAGGTACATTTTCTCCTGATACTAATTCTGTTATTACAATATCTGAAGCTTTAGGGTCTGGAGTTGCAGTATCTGCAAAAATATCTGCTAATTCTTGAGAATTATAATAATGCGTATTAAAATATTCTAATAAAGCTGCATCATCATCGATCTGCTGTTCTGCTCTATCTCTAATTGGTGTTGGGGTAAAGTCATCACTTTCATCATCTTTCTTACAACTATATACAACTACAAAACTTAATAGTGTATATATTAAAATTTTATTTTTCATTTATTGCTTTTTTTTGATTGCGCAAGATACAACTAAAACATAAATTTGTACAAGTATATTAACGCCAATTTTACAGAATTTGTATGCGAGTAGATAAGTTTTTATGGTTTGTTAGATATTTTAAAACTAGGAGTATAGCTGCCAACGCCTGTAAAAAAGGTCAAGTAAAAGTTAATAGTCTTGTTGTTAAGCCTAGTAGAGAGGTTTACCCAATGGATAAAATTACTGTAAGAAAAAATCAAATTAACTTTTCACTAACTGTAAATGATTTACCAAAAACTAGAGTCGGTGCAAAATTAGTGGATATTTACAGAACTGATACAACACCAAAACAAGCCTTTGAGGCACAGGAATTATTGAACTATTCAAAAGATTATTACCGTAAAAAAGGAACTGGAAGACCAACAAAAAAAGATAGACGATCTATAGACGATTATATTGATGATAGTGAAGAGTAATTTTAATATATTTACTATTGATTATTAAATAATTATGACTGCGAAAAATAATATAATACTAACAAATGAGGACATTACTAATAAGATTAAACGCATCGCTTATCAAATTTATGAAAGTAATGTAAACGAAACCGAAGTTATTTTAGCAGGAATTGATAGTAATGGTTATATTCTAGCTAAAAAATTAAAAGTTGCTCTAAACAAAATATCACCAATAAAACCTATTCTATGTAAGGTAATAATTGATAAAAAAAATCCTTTAAACCCTATTTCAACCTCTATAAAAAAAGATGACTACACTGACAAATCTCTTGTGTTAATAGATGATGTATTAAACTCTGGTACTACTTTAATTTATGGAGTTAAACATTTTCTTGATGTCCCTCTAAAGCGATTTAAAACTGCTGTACTGGTTAACAGAAATCATAAAAAATATCCTGTTAAAGCTGACTTTAAAGGAATTTCTCTTTCGACTTCATTACACGAACACATAGAAGTATATATAGAAAAACAACCTTACAAAGCTATCTTAAAATAAATTTAAAATAATAGTTTCTGTTATTAAATCGGGTTCTTGATTTCCATCAATAATTAGGTCAGCCTGTCTGTAAAATTTTGATCTTTCAAACAAGTGTTTGCCTATAAACTCTAATAAATCTTCCTTATTTTTTATATGTGAAACTATTGGTCTTGTGCTGGTTTCGCTTTGTAATCTTGATGCAATTTCTGGGATAGTAACGTTTAAAAAAATTGAATTTACTGAATTTGCTTCAGAAATAATCTTCATATTATCAAAATAGCATGGTGTTCCTCCTCCTAGAGATAATACAATGTTTTCCTTTGTTTTTAAAATTTCTTTTAAACAAGAATGTTCAACTCTTCTAAAGTAAATCTCTCCTTCTTCTAAAAAAATTTTAGAAATACTTTTACCCTCTTTATCTTCTATGTAATTATCTAGATCAATAAATTTATAGTCTAAAATAGTACTTAACTTTTTACCAATTAAGGACTTACCAGAAGCCATATAACCTAACAAAACTATCTTCATTTCAACTTTAATGAATTTATTAAATCGCAGTATTTACAGTCACACAAAAAAACAAAAAATATATAAAAAAAGCATTGCATTATTAATTAAACGTTTTATATTTGCACCCTCGTTTGAGGAAAATGACGACTTGGTAGCTCAGTTGGTAGAGCATCTCCCTTTTAAGGAGAGGGTCCTGGGTTCGAGCCCCAGCCAAGTCACTAGAAAAGTTAAGCAAGAGCTTAACTTTTCTTATTTTTACACAAATCTAAAATGCGCACGTGGCGGAATTGGTAGACGCGCTAGCTTGAGGGGTTAGTGGACATTAGTTCGTGGAAGTTCGAGTCTTCTCGTGCGCACTTCAATTTAACTTTATTATAAATATTCGTTAAAGTCTTAATACATTATATTTTTTAAATTAAATTTGTTTAACTATTTTAGCTAAACAATGAACAATATTAAAACTCGCTTCAGTATTAAAGACCTTGAAAATCTATCTGGCATCAAGGCTCACACCATAAGAATTTGGGAAAAGCGTTATAATCTTTTTCAGCCCAATAGAACAGAGACCAATATTAGATATTACAGTTTAGCAAGTTTACAAAAGCTTTTAAATATTGCTTACCTAAATAAAAATGGATATAAAGTATCCAAAATAGCTCAATTAAGGTCTAATGACATTCCAAATTTAGTAAGAGAAATAGCTAAAGTAGATGATCCAGATAATCATTATGTAGATTTATTTAAATTGGCAATGCTTAATTTTGACCAAAGTCTATTTTACAAAACCTTTAGAGAAGCATCCCAAGATAATGATCTTTCTTACATATTTCATAATGTTTTTGTGCCATTATTAAACCAAATAGGTTTATTATGGCAAACAGATACTATCACTCCTGCGCACGAACATTTCATTTTTGAGCTGATAAAGCAGAAAATATTAATTTATGCCGATAAAGCTGTAGATGAGGCCGTACAAAATGAGAAAAGTAAAACATTTGTACTCTTTTTACCTGACAATGAAATTCATGAATTAGGATTATTATTCGTTAATTACGAGCTAATCTTAAGAGGCTACAAGAGTATTTATTTAGGTCAAAGTGTTCCAATTAATAGTCTTGAATATTTAACAGAGCATTACGATGAAATAGTATTTATCTCATCGTTTACTATAAAACCTGATAAGGAAATTATAAATGATTATTTAGATGATTTAGCTAATAAAGTTTTAAAAGAAAATGACAATTTATTTCTAGTTTCTGGTAGACAAACTCATCATATAGATCTATCTAGATTAGACAATAAAATTTCTGTATTTAATTCTACTAAAGAAGTATTAGACGGACTAGACAATTATCTTCAGCAAGTTGGTTAGAGTGAAAGCATCTGTAAATATAATAGGCTCTGGATTCTCATCTCTGGCTGCATCATGTTACCTAGCGCAACAAGGTTATAAAGTAACAATTTTTGAAAAAAATGATACAATTGGAGGTAGAGCTAGACAACTAAAAAAAGACGGTTTCACATTCGATATTGGACCTACATGGTATTGGATGCCTGATGTTTTTGAACGTTTTTTTGCTGACTTCAGTAAAACACCTTCAGACTATTATCAACTTGATAAATTAAACCCAGCGTACATCGTCTATTTTGGAAAGGATGATTACATTACCATAGAAGATACTCTTGAGAAAATTTGTGTAGCGTTCGAAAAAGAAGAGCCTGGAAGTTCTAAAAAACTCAAGAAGTTTATAGATAATGCAAAAAGCAACTACGATATTGCTATTAAAGATTTAGTCTATAATCCTGGAGTATCACCTTTAGAATTAGTGACTTTAAAAACTGCCACCAAAATCAATCAGTTTTTTAGTAATATCAAAAGAGACGTCAGAAAAGAATTTAAAAATAAACGTCTTGCTCAAATTTTAGAATTCCCTGTTTTATTTCTTGGTGCTAAACCAAGTAAAACACCTTCCTTCTATAGCTTTATGAATTATGCTGATTTTGGTATAGGAACGTTTCATCCGAAAGGAGGCATGTACAAAGTAATATTAGCTATGGAAGCTCTTGCAAGGGAGCTTGGAGTAACTATAAAAACAAATGCACCTGTTGAAAAAATTATTGTTGAAAGTGGACAAAGTACTGGCATAATTTCTAATGGACAAATTTACAATTCAGACATTGTTTTAAGTGGCGCAGATTACCATCATTCTGAAACACTTTTAGACTCTAAATACAGGCAATATTCTGAATCATATTGGAATAAAAAAACCTTTGCTCCTTCTTCACTACTTTTCTATGTTGGTTTTGACAAAAAACTGAAGAATGTAAATCATCATACACTATTTTTTGATGTTGATTTTGATGAGCATGCTAAAGACATTTACGATAATCCTAAATGGCCAGACGAACCTCTCTTTTATGCAAGTTTTCCAAGTATAACAGATAGTTCTACTGCTCCAAATAATAAAGAAGCAGGTATTTTTTTAATTCCTTTAGCTCCTGGAGTGCAAGATAACCAAGCTATTCGCGATAAATATTTTAATATAATTATAGATAGGTTTGAGAAATTAACATCTCAAGAGGTGAAAAAAAGTATTATATTTAAAGAGAGTTTTTGCGTAAACGACTTTATCAAAGATTACAACTCATACAAAGGAAATGCTTATGGAATGGCTAATACGTTACTTCAAACAGCATTTTTAAGACCAAAATTAAAAAGTAAAAAAGTAAAAAATCTCTTTTTTACTGGACAATTAACAGTTCCTGGTCCTGGCGTTCCACCATCGCTAATATCAGGCAAACTGGTTGCAGAACTAATTAATAAACAACTAGCAACACTAAAATCAACTGTTGCTATTAACGCATAGAATTACTCATGAAATCTATTTTTGATACTGTCTCCAATCAATGCTCTAAATTAGTTACTAATTCCTATAGTACTTCATTTTCGTTAGCTACAAAAATGTTATCATCATCTATTAGACAAGATATCTATAATATATATGGCTTTGTGAGATTTGCAGACGAAATTGTAGATTCTTTTCATGACTACAATAAAGAAGAGTTATTTAAAAACTTTGAAAACGATTTAGAATATGCAATAGCAAATAAAATAAGTATGAATCCCATACTTAATGCATTTCAAGATACATACCATAAATATAATTTGGATAGGGCGCATGTTAATTCTTTTATGGATAGTATGCGATTAGATTTACACAAAAAGAAATATTTAACTCCTCAAGAGTATAAACAATATATATATGGCTCAGCAGATGTAGTTGGTCTGATGTGTTTAAAGGTTTTTGTTAAAGGTGATCAAGAAAAATTTGATGCCTTAAAATCTACAGCTATGTCTTTAGGTTCTGCTTTTCAAAAAGTAAATTTTTTAAGAGATTTAAAAGCTGATTTTGATGATTTGGAACGTACTTATTTTCCAAACACAGATCTCAATAACTTAAATGAGACTTCAAAACAAGAAATTATAGATGATATTGAAAATGACTTTATAATTGGATTATCAGGCATAAAAAAGTTGCCTATCGAAGCTAAGTTTGGTGTTTTCATGGCCTACAGATACTACAGGCAACTGTTAAAAAAACTTAAGAAAACACCAGCTTTAGAAATAAAAAATACTAGAATAAGGGTTCCTAATTACAAAAAAATTGAACTCTTAACTAGAAGTTATGTTAAATACCAACTAAACTTATTATAAATTTACAAATGCAAGTAGCTTTTTGGATACTGGTTTTTCTTGGTACATTTTTTATAATGGAATTTATGGCTTGGTTTACTCATAAATATGTCATGCATGGCTTTTTATGGAGTTTACATCGCGATCATCATCATAAAGACCATGATAGCTGGTTTGAAAGAAATGATGCATTCTTTTTATTTTATGCAGCAGTAAGTATTTTTTGTTTTTATCAATGGAGCTACAATGAAATTTGGTTTTGTTTACCCATTGGTCTAGGAATTTTCGCTTACGGACTTGCCTATTTCATGGTACATGATATATTTATACATCAACGCTTCAAGTTATTTAGAAATGCTAATAATTGGTATGCAAAAGGCGTTAGACGTGCTCACAAAATACATCATAAGCATTTGGGGAAACATAAAGGTGAAAACTTTGGGATGCTTGTAGTACCCTTTAAATACTTCAAGAAATAATACAACAATACTTTAATGAATAACAACCATTTTGACTATGTTATTATAGGAAACGGAATGGCTGGTTTACAATTAGCTTTTGCATTTGCTAATGATTCCTTTTTTGATTCTAAAACTATTGCTTTAATTGATAAAGATAAAAAGGAAACTAACGATAAAACTTGGTCATTTTGGGAAAAGGGTTCAGGTAAATGGGAGAGTTTAATTCATAAGAGTTGGGACAAAGCTTCGTTCAACACTATAAAAAAACTGACTGACATTAATCTTGGTGATTACAACTATAAAACTATTAAATCTCTTGACTTTTATAATTACATAAAAGAATTTCTATCAAACAAACAGAACTTTAATTTTATTATTGATGAAGTAATTGATGTCGCGGATAATAAATCAACTTCAATAAAAACTACAAATACAACATACACAGCAAATCATGTATTTGATAGTAGAATACCTGCTGAATATTTTGATAAAAAAGACAATTACACTAAAATAAATCAACATTTTAAGGGCTGGATTATTGAAACAGAATTTGATGCTTTTAATCCAGAATGTTTTACTATGATGGATTATCGTTTAAAATACGAAAATGATACATCCTTTACTTATGTTTTACCGTTTAGTAAGCGTAAAGCATTAATAGAATTCACTTTTTTTACTCCATACGTAATTGGAGATACTGAATATGATACTTTTCTAAAAAAATATATTGAGGATGTTTTAGGAATTAGCCACTACTCCATTTCTGAAATAGAATCTGGTAATATTCCTATGACAGATTTTCCATTTCATAATTATCATTCTAAAAATATTACAAAAATTGGAACTGCTGGTGGCTGGGTAAAAGGATCTACAGGTTATGCTTTTAAGCATACTGAGGGAAAAGTGACTCAAATTATAAAAAATATTAAGCAAAGTGAAAGCCCATCAAAAGGATTAGTAAACAAAAAGTATTTATTTTATGATAAAATATTTCTTGATGTTTTAAACAAGGAAAACCAAAAAGGAGAATGGATTTTTGATAAGTTTTATAATAAGAATTCTATAGAAAATATGTTTGCCTTTTTAGACGAGAGATCCAATATATATCAAGATATTTCTATCATGCTTTCATTATTCTCCAAATCTTTTATAAGAGCATTTTTCCGAACATTTAAAAATAAAAAAGCGTAACCTACTGTTACGCTTTTTCTTCCTAACAAATTATACTTCAAAAGAATGTTTATATAACTACTTTTGAAAAGTTTAGTTTCTTGTTACCATTATAGAGTTTGATAAATGAAAAGTCCCAGTTAGGTCATTTGCATTTGTAACCGTGCCAATATTAGTATCGTCTTCGTAACGTAAATACCATATAAAACATACTCCTGGTCCAGCACCATCAAAATCAACTCCTTCAACTGCAGATAAACTCGGAGGAGTTCCTAGAATCATCCCTGTATCATCTGTAATAATCCAAAGTGCATTTGTTCCTACTCTTCCATCTGGGTCTTCAAAACCAATACCACTTACCATATCTGGCATTCCATCTACTGCAAAAGTAAAAGGACCACCAGTTAATACACCAGCATAAGGTCCTCTCTCAACTCTAATAGAGTTAGATAAACTAAATGTACCTGTTAAATCTGCAGCGTTAGTTACAGTATCTATATTAGTATCATTTTCGTAACGTAAATACCAAATTAAACAAACACCACGTCCTGCTCCGTCAAAATTCACACCTTCTAAAGCTTCAATTGTTGGAGGAGCACCTAGAATATTAAGGTCCAAATCTGTAATTACAAATGTTCTGTTTGTTCCAACAGCATTAGGGTCTGTAGAAATACCGCTAACTGTATCTGCCATTCCATCTACAATAAAATTGAATGGACCACCAGATAGAGTTCCAGCATTTGGGACTATAGGATTACTACCATTGTCGTCATCACTACTACAGGAAGTAATTATTAAACTTAATGCCAATAAAGCAAAAATTGATTTTTTAATCATAACTATATTTTTTGAGTTTATAATTTTATAAGTTCAAAATTATAGTATGATAATAACTTAAAATGTTAGATAGCTAACACTAGGCAATTTTTTTATAAAAACGGATTTCGTTTCTATTAAAATCAAGCACTTGTTCTTCTTTTAATTCATTTAAAAGAATGTTTAATGTTGGTCTTGATGTACCTATTAACGAAGCAATATCTTTTTGTGTATAGGGATGCCTCACAATATGATCTCCAGTTTTAGGACAATCATAACCATATTCAGAACACAATTCATCAAGAAATTCATTCAATCTTGTTTTAGCGTCTTTAAAAAGTAGTATTTGTAATCGACGCTCTAATTTTTTAAACTTGAAACCTATGAACTTATATACTTTAAAACTAAAGGTCTGATTGTCTCGCATAAGTTCATGCATAGTTGTAACTCCAATTGGGCAAATAGAGGTATTATTATCGATAGATTGAGCAAACTCATTTCTTCTATTCTCACCTAAAATTGCTTTCTCTCCAAACAAATCACCTCTGGTTAGGATAGCTTTTACAACTTCGTTTCCATCTTCAGAATAGTATCCAATTTTTACTTTTCCTTTTTCGATTAAGTATACTTTATTAGCATTATCATCTTCAAAGTATATGTAATCTTTTTTCTTGTAGTTATCAAAACAATGATCCTGTTTGTATTGTTTAAATTTATGAGGACATAGAATGCTAAATAGGTTTACATCTTCAAATTTCCAGATTGAGTTCATATCTGCTGATATTGTAGTTTTTATAAACGTCGTTATTGGGTCTAAAACCTTACAATTAAGCATAAAAAAACTCCTAAATCTCTTTAGGAGTTTTCACTATTATAAAAACAGTTTATTACGCGTTTTGCTTCTTAATTAAATTCAATGCAGAACCTTCATTAAACCACTCTATTTGCGCATGATTATAAGTGTGGTTTAATTTAATGACATCTTTACTACCATCAGCATGGGTAACTTCAACAGTTAATTGCTTATCAGGAGCAAATTCGTTTAAATCTAAAAAGTTAAATGTATCGTCTTCTTGAATTAAATCGTAATCAGATTCATTTGCAAAAGTGAGTCCTAACATACCTTGTTTTTTAAGATTTGTTTCATGTATTCTTGCAAAAGATTTAACAATTACAGCAGCGACACCTAAATGTCTAGGCTGCATGGCAGCATGCTCTCTTGAAGAACCCTCACCATAGTTATGATCTCCAACAACCACAGTATTGATACCTGCTTTTTTATATTCTCTTTGTGTATCTGGAACACCTCCATACTCACCTGTTAATTGATTTTTAACAAAATTAGTTTTCTTGTTAAAAGCATTAACAGCACCTATTAAAGTATTGTTAGCAATATTGTCTAAATGACCTCTATATCGCAACCAAGGGCCTGCCATAGAAATATGGTCAGTTGTACATTTTCCAAAAGCCTTTATCAAAAGTTTAGCACCTTTTATGTCGTTACCTATTGGAGTAAAAGGGGTTAACAATTCTAATCGTTCAGAATCAGGATTAACATTAACTTGCACATGACTGCCATCAGCTTCAGGAGCTAAATAACCATTATCATCTACATCAAACCCTTTAGGAGGTAATTCCCACCCTGTTGGTTCATCTAACATAACTTCTTCTCCATGTTCGTTAACAAGCGTATCAGTCATTGGATTAAAATCTAATCTACCAGCGATAGCAATAGCAGCAGTTATTTCAGGAGAGGCAACAAATGCATGCGTATTTGGATTACCATCTGCACGTTTTGCAAAGTTTCTATTGAATGAATGAACTATACTATTTTTAGGCGCATTTTTTGGATCTTCATATCTCGCCCATTGCCCAATACATGGTCCACAAGCATTTGTAAAAATTTTTGCATTTAAGTCTTCAAATACTTGAAGAATTCCATCGCGTTCTGCAGTAAATCGAACTTGTTCTGAACCTGGATTAATACCAAATTCAGCTTTTGTTTTTAATCCTTTATCTAATGCTTGTTGAGCAACAGAAGAAGCTCTTGACAAATCTTCGTATGAAGAATTAGTACAAGAACCAATTAAACCCCATTCTACTTTTAATGGCCAATCATTAGCTTTAGCTTTTTCAGTCATTGAACTACCTACAGTAGTCGATAAATCCGGAGTAAATGGTCCGTTTAACAATGGTCCTAATTCAGACAAATTAATATCAATAACTTGATCAAAATATTGTTCTGGGTCAGCATATACTTCTGCATCACCAGTTAAATGTTCCTTAACTTCATTAGCTGCATCAGCAACATCTGCTCTATCTGTAGCACGCAAATAACGCTCCATTGACTCATCATAACCAAAAGTAGAGGTAGTAGCACCAATTTCTGCTCCCATGTTACAAATAGTTCCTTTTCCAGTACAAGACATTCCTATTGCTCCTGGTCCAAAATATTCTACTATGGCACCTGTTCCACCTTTTACAGTCAGTATTTCTGCAACTTTTAAAATTACATCCTTTGGTGCTGTCCAACCAGATAGTTTTCCTGTTAAACGAACACCAATTAATTTAGGGAACTTCAACTCCCAAGGCATTCCAGCCATAACATCTACGGCATCTGCTCCTCCTACTCCAATTGCCACCATACCTAATCCTCCAGCATTAACTGTATGAGAATCTGTACCAATCATCATTCCTCCAGGAAAAGCATAATTTTCTAGTACTACCTGATGAATAATTCCAGCTCCTGGTTTCCAAAAACCTATACCATATTTATTTGAAACAGATTCTAAAAAGTTAAATACTTCATTAGAGGTGTTAAGCGCATGTTGTAAATCTGTAGTTGCACCAACTTTAGCTTGTATTAAGTGATCACAATGTACTGTTGTTGGTACTGCAACCTTATTTTTTCCTGCTTGCATAAATTGCAACAAAGCCATTTGAGCAGTAGCATCTTGACATGCAATTCTATCAGGAGCAAAATCTACATAATCTTTACCTCTTGTAAAGGCAGTATTTGCATTTCCATCCCAAAGGTGAGAGTATAATATTTTTTCTGCTAAAGTAAGAGGTTTGCCTGTTACTTTGCGAGCTTTATCTACGCGTTCAGCAACATTAGCATACACCTTTTTAATCATGTCAATATCAAATGCCATATATCTATTTTTTTAAGTTGATTTTTAAGTTTCGCAAAATTACAAAAATTAACTCAATTTAAAAAATATGCAATAAAAATGATTTATAAGTGAATATAATTCATTAAAATTGCCTTTTTTAAATAAAAAAGTGAATTATATTTAAAATAATAATGAAAAATTTAATAAATTAACAAAAGAAAGTAATGAAATTACTAGAATAAACTTTTAATAATCTCATCTTCAGAAATGCCTTCTGCTTCTGCCTTGTAATTTTTAATTATTCTATGTCTTAAAATACTTATAGAAACGGCTTGTACATTTTCTATATCAGGAGAAAATTTACCATTAATAGCTGCGTGAGTTTTAGCAGCAAGAATTAAATTTTGTGAAGCCCTTGGCCCTGCTCCCCAATCAATATAGTTTTTTACAATATCTACAGCTGATAGTGAATTTGGTCTTGTTTTACCAACCATGGTAACGGCATATTCTACTACATTATCTGCAACAGGAATTCGTCTAATAAGCTTTTGAAAATTTTGTATTTCACTTGCGCTAAATAACGCATTTACATGAGTTGTTATATCGGTAGTTGTTGCTTTCACAACTTCAACTTCTTCACTAAAAGATGGATAGTCCAAATTAATAGCAAACATAAATCGATCCAGTTGCGCTTCTGGTAAAGGATATGTTCCTTCCTGTTCTATTGGGTTTTGAGTTGCCAAAACAAAATACGGTAAGTCTAATTTATAATGATTTCCAGCAACAGTAACTGCTCGTTCCTGCATAGCTTCTAACAAAGCAGCTTGTGTTTTAGGAGGCGTTCTATTAATCTCGTCTGCTAAAATAATATTAGCAAATACAGGTCCTTTAATAAACTTAAACTCTCTGTTATTATCTAATATCTCACTCCCAAGAATATCGCTTGGCATTAAATCTGGTGTAAACTGAATACGTTTAAAATCAAGTCCTAAAGCTTGTGCAATGGTGTTTACCATTAAAGTTTTCGCCAGACCTGGCACTCCAATTAGTAAAGCATGACCTCCAGAAAATATAGAAATTAATATTTGATCTATAACCTCATCCTGACCAACAATAACTTTAGCTATTTCAGTTTTAAGTTCTTGATATTTATTAACTAATTGATTTATAGCAGCTACATCAGACATAAATGACTTATTTTTTTAACCAGTTACTATTAAACTCACAGTCTCTTAAGTCACCATTAATTTTAATATAAGTGTCTAATATTTTTTCTGACTGCCATTTAGCAATAGCCTCTAATTGTTTTTCTTCTAATGCTAGAGCTTTGATTTTCAAGTAATCTGTAGAAAAGTTAGCTATATGCTCATCAACCCTATCGGCAACTGATAAAATTTTAAACATGATTCTATTTTCTCTATCGCTATCTTGAAAAACGGCACTTACTTCATCGTTTTTTAGTTTTTCAATTTGGGTATACAGTTCTGGATCCATTTTTGTTAATTCAAAGCTGTAATCTTGGGTTCTTGGATTTCTTAATAAACCCCCATCAAACTTTGTTTCAACTTGATCACTATATGTTTTAGCAGCATCCGAAAATGTTATTTCCCCACTTTCGATTTTCATTTTTACAGACTCTATTTCCTCTTTTGCTTTAGCTACAGATTCTTGAGTTATATCAGGACGTAATAATATGTGTCTAACATCATATTCTTGACCTCTAATCTTTTCTAATAAAATAATATGGTACCCAAAAATTGTTTTAAATGGTTCTGATATTTCACCTTCTTGTAACGAGAATGCCACATCGCGGAACTCTTTAACAAATTGAGGTTGTTTTTTGTTTAAAGTGTATCTTCCTCCATCCTTTTTAGATCCTGTATCGTCAGAATATAAAACAGCTTTGGTAGTAAAACTTGCTCCATTATCTAAAACATCTCTTCTGTAAGTATTTAATTGATCGATAACTTTTTGTTGTTCTTCTTCAGATACTTCTGGAATGATAACAATCTGCGCTACCTTAAGCTCTGTGCCAAAAAGCGGTAATTCATCTTTAGGTATTTTATTGAAGAATTGTCTAACCTCTTCTGGAGTAACTTCTATTTCATCAACAATTTTTTGCTGCATTTTAAATGCTAATTGTCCATTTTTATTTATCTCAAAAATTTCGTCTCTTAAGGTTTTTTCATCTTCTTTTTTATAGAAAGCTAATAGTTTTTCCATAGATCCTATTTCTTGAACAAAGGCATTTATTTGTTGATCTGTTCTAGAACGTATTTCGGCATCCGATACTTCAATACTATCTTGAATAGCATGATGAGCATATAATTTTCTTTCTAGTAGATTACCAAATAACTTACATTTTGTAACACCTTCCATTGATGCACCACTAGCTTGAAGTTGTCTAAACTCTTTATCAACATCTGAGTCTAAAATGACATAATCTCCAACAACTGCTGCAACACCATCTATTTTATATGGATTATCTAGAGTTGGCTTGATGGAGTCAATTTCCACAGTAGCTTCATCATTTTCATCTGCTATAATTTCTTGGGCACTTAAATTAAAACCCGAAAAAATCAAGCTTAATACTACTATATATCTTGTTTTATTTATAAACCTCAAACTGTTTGTTATTAATTGCATCTTTAGTTATATCTTTTTCTATTTGCTTTATTAATTCTAGCTTTCGCTTATTAATTACTATTTGATCTATGGTTGGTTTCACATACTCAAGTGGAGCAATATCATTGCGTTCTAAAACATCTTGAATTCGCATCAAATATACTCCTAATGAATCTTTCAGTTGTATAAAATTAGATTTTTTTAACAGTTGATTTCTATTGTCTAAATTTATAACTGGGATTTTATTTACCGCTTCACTTAATTTAATCCAAATAGAATCATTTAATGAATAACTTCTAAACTGAATAGATATTGAATCGAGTACTTTTTTATCAATAGAATCGAAGCGTTTAAAGCGCTCTTCAATTTCATTTAAATTATGGTTGCTTTCATTAACTAAAATATATCTAAACTTAATAAGTTCTTCATTTAATTTAAATGCTTCTTTATTAATCTCATATTCCTCTGAAGCTTGTTCAAAACTTACTAATGTATCGATACTTCTTGATACTAAAGCTTCTTTATAAGCTTTAGTATATAAACTTAATCTATATTGATTAACTAATTCTTCAAATTGGTTCTGCTTATCGTCTTGAATGTTTCTTTTTGCGCCATCCATTAAGAGTTGTTCAGTAGCCCAATTATCTATTATTCTATTTACTATTAATAAACTATCAGATTTTGAAGCATTTTCAGGAATTAAATTCTCAATATCTTCTTTAAAAAGAAACGTATCATTTACTCTAGCTATAGGTGTTTTGTCCGATTGTTTATTGAAAAAACTACAACCAGATAAAAAAAGAAGTCCTATTATAAATTTGATAGGCTTTAATCGCATCATTATTTTTTTAACGAACCTTTTATGGTCATTAGGGCAGTTTCATTAACTTTTACAGTATACTTTTCTCGAAGTTCTTTTAACCAATTTGTTTCTATCTCATCCTGAAAATCTGTAACTACAAAACCACGAGCTTCATCTAACGTTTTTGTGGTTTTTGGTAAAACAGCGTCTACTACTACTAAATGATAAGACTCATTATTTTCATAAATATTGGAAATTCCTTTTTTAAATTCAAAATTGTTTGGTAGTAATTGATGATCTCTCGTCATTGCATCTTTAGTAAAAATAACATTCAAAGATTCGTCTGTACTAACAGACTCTTCGATAACATCGATACGTTCTCCATCTTCTAATTGCTTTTTAATTTGCGATAACACTTTTTTATCTGATGATGAGGCCACAACAGCATCAATTCGCTCTTCCCAAGTATATTTAGATTTATTTCTATTATAAAAGTCTTGCAATGCTATAGTATCATTTTTAGCAGCATTCCAAATTTTATTTTCCATTAAATCAAACAACAACAATCCATCTCTGTACTCACCCACAACTTGAGCAAACTCATCATCTACATTCTCTAAATTGTCTTCATGATAAGATCTAACACTTTCATTTAAAAAATCATCATATAATCTATTAACCAAATTCGTGAACGTTTCGTTTGCTTTATAACGTTTTTGAGCTCTTGAAAGGTGGTTTAAAAAATCTTGATAAGTAAACTCTTTGTCCCCTACGGTTAGTATACTTTTTTGAGGAATGTCAGTTGGAAGCTTCCAGTTTCTTTTGTAAAACGAAGAATCTAAAGCGCTGATAAAGTAGCTTAAATCAGGTTTATCATTAACTACATTATATTGCTTTTTTAGTTTTGTTACTAGTGAAGTGTTAATAAGTTTAGACCTAGAATCCCTTTTTACTTTTAATTCTAAATCAGATCTCATATCATCAAAACTTGGATTTTCAATTTTCTCAATAGACTTAATGATATGCCATCCATATTGTGTTTCAAAAGGTTTAGATATCTCTCCTTCTGGTGTACTAAATGCCATATCTTCAAAAACAACAGAACTTAACTGACCACTTTTAAATTTGGCAAGCTCGCCTCCTTTACTAGCAGAACTTCTATCATCTGAAAATTGTTTAGCTAGAGATTCAAAGGACTCTCCACTCTGAAGCTTTTTATAAATATCATTAATTCGCTTTTCAAAACTTTCACCATCATCCTTGGTTTTTTTAGCAACCATGATGTGTGCTACTCGAACTTCTCCTCTAGATGGTCGTTTTTCAAAAACTTTTAGAACGTGGTATCCAAACTTTGTTCTAAAAGGTTGTGACACTTGTCCAACTAGAGTATTGTAAGCAACAGTTTCAAAATCGTAAACCATTTTAAAACCAGAAAAATAGCCTAGGTCTTCAACAAAAATAGTACTACCATTGTGTAACTCTTTTTGTAATGATGAAAAATCTTCATTAACTAATCGCTCTCTTAATTCTGTAATTTGCTTAAAAGCATCAGCTGTATCTGTTTCATGTTCTTGCAAGCGAATTAAAATATGTGATGCTTTTACCTCATTGGTAACACGCTCGTAGGCTTCTTTAACTAAAGCGTCAGTTACTTTATGATCTGTTAAATAACTCTTTACTAATTGTGCCCTGTAATTTTTTAATTCTCTTTGATAAGCTGGCTTTTCATGTAATTTTAAATCGTAAGCTTCTTTTAATTTCAATTTATAATTGACAAATAACTCTAAATAATTATCCACATCTTTTTGGGAGTCATCTTTAACAAGATCTAAATTCTTTTTATAAACTCTTAAAAATTCTTGTGATGTTACTTTATCATCATCTACAGTAAATAACACTTCCTCTTGAGAGTGACTAACGGTAAAACTTACAAAAAAAAGTAGGTGGAATAAAAATTTTAACTTCTTCATTTATATCAACATTTTTAGTGTAGCAAAAATAGTATAATTAGACTACTAAACAAGTATCAATACTAACAAACAGTTTAAATGAAATTATATTGCAAATGCGGTTAAGCAATTAGTAATTCATTTTAAACTAACACTTTTATTTAATAGTAATTTTATCTAATTTTATTACTCTTACTTAAAACTAATATTATGAAATATACTTTAGAACTAGAAGTTGCTGTTTCGCTAGATGATTTTGTAAAAAAAATGGATCATCCAGATAATATGAAACACTGGCAAAAAGGTCTAATAAGTTACGAACATATTAGTGGAACACCTGGAATGGTTGGTGCCAAAATGAAGCTTAATTATCAGTTTGGTAAACGTAATATGGAGCTTGTTGAAACTATTGTTGACACAAATTTCCCTGATAGTTTTCATGCTATTTACGATACTAAAGGCATGCGTAACATTCAAAAAAACTTTTTTCACAAAACATCTCAAGACCATACTAAATGGGTAAGCGAATGCGAATTTATACCAACTAACTTTTTAATGAGGTTAATGACGACTTTCATGAAGAGTTCTTTTAAAAAACAATCGTTGAGTTATATGCAAGATTTTAAAAATTTTGCTGAAAATGGAATATCTGTTGCAGAGAATTAGTTTTATAATCATAAAAAAAGTAAGAGAAAAACTGTTGCCAATTAGTTTTCTTTATAGTACATTTATTGTATATGACAGAGGTAGAAATTGAAAAAGAAAATGCAAAAATAGCTAAAGCCTACAAAGAGCTTTTAAAAGTGAGCTACAGGCTACTAACTGATGACGATAAAAAACTCATTAGAAGTGCTTTTGATGTCGCTTTAGATGCTCATAGAGATCAACGTAGAAAATCTGGAGAAGCCTATATATTTCATCCTCTTGCTGTAGCTAAAATTGTCGCATCCGAAATTGGCCTAGACGCCACAAGTATTGCTGCTGCTTTATTACATGATGTGGTTGAGGACAATCCCAACTACACAATAGATGATATGCATCAACTCTTCGGTGAAACTGTGGCACGAATAGTAGATGGTTTAACAAAAATTTCATCTCTTAAAAAGGATATGGATGTATCCTTACAGGCTGAAAATTTTAGAAAAATGCTACTCACTCTTAATGATGATGTTCGTGTAATTATTATTAAGATTGCCGATAGGTTGCATAATATGCAAACCATGGATTCCATGCGTACAGATAAGCAAGTAAAAATAGCTTCTGAAACACTATACATATATGCCCCTTTAGCTCATAGAATTGGGTTATATAATATAAAGACAGAACTTGAAGATCTAGGTTTAAAATATACGCAACCTGAAGTTTATAATGATATTTTAACCAAAATAAAAGACAGTAAAGAAGAGCAAGATGCCTATATTAAAGAATTTAATAGCATTATAAAAGAATCCTTAGATAAAGAAATGCTATCATATGAAATTAAAGGAAGACCAAAATCAATATTTTCTATTCGAAGAAAAATGGATAAACAAGGTGTTTCTTTTGATGAAGTCTACGATAAATTTGCTGTTAGAATCATTTACAAATCTGAAATAGATAACGAAAAAAATGAAAAGTTTTTAGCATGGAAAATCTATTCTATTGTAACCGATCATTTTAGACCAAATCCTATTAGACTTCGAGATTGGATTTCCTCACCAAAATCAACAGGTTACGAAGCATTACACATAACAGTTATGGGGCCGAAAGGTCGCTGGGTTGAAGTTCAAATTAGAAGTGAGCGAATGAATGAAATTGCTGAAAAAGGCTATGCCGCTCATTACAAATATAAAAATGACCAAGAAAAAGAAGACACGCTTGATGCATGGATAAATAGACTACAAGAAGCACTTGAAAATCCAGATTCAAATGCTGTAGATTTTGTAGAAGAATTTAAGCTTAACCTCTACTCTAAAGAAATATTTGTTTTTACACCAAAAGGAGAATTAAAATCACTTCCAAAAGGAGCAACACCTTTAGACTTCGCTTTTAGTATTCATACAGAGGTTGGTTATAAAACAAGAGGTGCTAAAGTAAATGGTAAACTTGTACCTTTAAGTCACGAGTTAAAAAGTGGTGACCAAGTAGATATTTTAACATCAGAAAATGCAAAGCCCAATGCCAATTGGCTTGATTATGCAACAACAGCCAGAGCAAGAAGCAAAATAAAATCATCATTAAAAGAAGAGAAAAAACTAATTGGTGAGGATGGTAAAGAAATATTACGACGAAAACTCAAGCAACTTAAAATCGATTTAAATGAAAAATCGGTTAATGAAATGGTTAACCATTTTAAGCTTAAAACAAGTTTAGATCTATTTTACCGAGTTGGAATTGGCACTATCGATAACAAAATGCTTAAAGATTATGCTGCCTCTAGGAGTAATGCATTAGTCAGTTTTATTAAAAGTAAAATAACTAGAAAATCATCTGTCCCAAAAGAGGAAATTAATAACGATGAGATTACTCTCAAGTACGATCAGCTTGTATTTGGAAAAGAAGAAGAAAAACTAGATTATACGTTATCTAATTGCTGTAATCCAATTCCAGGAGATTCTGTTTTTGGTTTTTTAACAATAAACGACGGCATAAAAGTTCATAAAAAAAATTGCCCAAATGCTTTAAGTCTTCAATCCAACTATGCCTACAGAATCATGCAAGCTAAATGGATAGATTCATCCCAACAAGAATTTACTTCTGTTATTAAAATGACAGGAATAGACAATTTAGGTCTAGTAAACGATATTACTCAAATAATTTCTTCAAACATGCATGTAAACATGAAGAGTATTAGTTTTGATACTGACGGCGGAATTTTTTCAGGTAAAATAACCGTTGTGGTTAAAAACACAAATGAGGTAAAAAAACTAATTGACAAACTTAAAAAGATCAATGGTATCGATAAAGTAACAAGAGTTTAAAACTTGTGTCTTTTGTTAATAACTATTCGTTAAGCGTTGTAAAAAAAACGTACTTTTGTATGGCAATTATGAATGCAAAAAAAGATAACAAAAATCAAGAAATAGTTAAAAACGTTTTCACTTCTTTTTTAGAAGAAAAAGGACATAGAAAAACTCCAGAACGCTACGCTATACTTCAAGAAATCTACGATAGTAATGATCATTTTGATATAGAATCTCTCTATGTAATGATGAAAAACAAAAACTATCGTGTTAGTAGAGCAACTCTATACAATACAATAGAATTATTACTTGAATGTAAATTGGTTAGAAAGCATCAGTTTGGTCAAAATCAAGCTTATTATGAAAAATCGTATTTCGATAAGCAACACGATCATGTAATTCTCGATTCAGGTGAAGTTGTTGAGTTTTGTGACCCAAGAATTGAATCGATAAAAAAAACTATTGAGGAAGTCTTCGATATTAGTATTCATAATCATTCACTCTACTTTTACGGCAAACGAAACACAAAAAACTAATCTAATACATAATGGCAGTAGATTTACTACTAGGTTTACAATGGGGAGACGAAGGCAAGGGAAAAATTGTAGATGTCTTGACCTCTAACTATAATATTATTGCTCGATTTCAAGGTGGTCCAAATGCTGGTCATACATTAGAATTCGATGGCATTAAACATGTTTTAAGAACAATTCCTTCAGGAATATTTCATAAAAATTCAATAAATATTATCGGTAACGGAGTTGTTATTGATCCTGTAGTTTTTGTAAAAGAACTTGAGGGTCTTGACCAATTTGATATAGATTATAAATCCAAGTTAATCATTTCTAGAAAAGCACACATTATTTTACCTACTCACAGATTATTAGATGCTGCATCTGAAACTGCTAAAGGAAAAGCCAAAATAGGCTCAACACTTAAAGGTATTGGCCCAACTTATATGGACAAAACTGGAAGAAACGGTCTACGTATCGGCGATTTAGAATTAACTGATTGGAAAGATAAATATCGTGCTCTTGCCAATAAGCATCAAGCAATGATAGACTTCTATGATGTTGATATTCAATATGATTTAGAAGAATTAGAAGAAGAGTTTTTTGATTCAATTAAAATTTTAAAAACACTTCAATTTATAGATTCAGAAGAATATTTACATCAAGCTCAAAAAGATGGAAAATCAATTTTAGCTGAAGGTGCACAAGGCTCACTTTTAGATATTGACTTTGGTACGTATCCATTTGTAACCTCATCTAATACAACAGCTGCAGGAGCTTGTACTGGTTTAGGTGTGGCTCCTAACAAAATTGGAGAAGTGTATGGAATTTTTAAGGCTTACACGACTCGCGTTGGCTCTGGTCCTTTTCCTACGGAACTTTTTGATTCTATCGGAGAAGATATGGCAAGAATTGGTCATGAATTTGGTGCTGTAACAGGTAGACCAAGACGTTGTGGTTGGCTTGATCTTGTAGCACTAAAGTATGCTTGTCAAGTAAATGGTGTTACCCAACTAATGATGATGAAAAGTGATGTCCTTTCAGGATTTAAAACACTAAAAGTTTGTACAGCTTATAATTACAAAGGTGAAACAATTCAACATTTACCATATAATATAGAAGCAGAAAACATCAAACCAATTTATACAGAATTTAAAGGTTGGAAAGAGGATTTAACCAAAATGACAGAAGCTTCTCAATTACCAAGCGAACTTAACAACTATATTGATTTTCTTGAGAAAGAATTAGAGATTCCTATTAAAATTGTGTCTGTTGGACCAGATAGAACGCAAACAATTCATAGATAATAGAACTAACTTACAAATAAAACCTGCTAAATTATTGGCAGGTTTTTTGTTTTAATACATTTAACAATTGCTCATAAATATTTCATAATGCATTTAACTAGCTTAATTAAATCATTATTTTTACCAAAAATTCAAGTATTGAAGCATACTAAATACATCATTTTTTCTCTTATTCTTTTAGCACTTTGTGTAAACGTATCTCAAGCACAACAACGTAAACGCATAGAGATTAAATATTCTGGTTTTTACACCTTTGATGAAGAAAAATTTCCAGGAGCAAATATTCTTACTAGAGACGATTCACAACAAGTGCATATTATTCATGAAGGTGTAGATATGTGGTGTGACAAAGCTATACACTATGGTGATGACGATTTTATTGAAGCTTATGGTAATGTTAAAATGATTCAAGGAGATACCATAAACATGTCAAGTAAATACGCAGAATATAGTGGTAAATCTAAATTAGCTTTTGCAAGTGGAGATGTTATTTTACGTGAACCTAGTTCTACACTAACAACAGACACCTTGTATTTTGATCGTGCTAAACAAGAAGCGTTTTATAAAACTGGTGGAAAAGTTGTTAGAGATTCTTCAGGAACTATAACTAGTAAAATTGGGCGTTACTACGCCCAAAAAGAAAAATACCAGTTTGTTGATAGCGTAAAATTAGTAAATCCTGATTATGTTATTGATACAGACCGTTTAGACTTCTACTCTACTACTGGTCATGCCTATATGTATGGACCAACTACTATAACTGGAGATGATAGTAAAGTATATTGCGAACGTGGTTTTTATGATACCGAAAATGATACTGGCTATTTTATAAAAAACTCCAGAATAGATTACGATAACCGAAGAGTTATTGGAGACAGTATGTATTTTGATCGCAATAGAAACTTTGCATCAGCAACTAATAATATTACAGTTACAGACACCATTAATAATAGTATAGTAAAAGGTCATTATGCAGAAGTGTTTAGAGATAAGGATTCTGTTTTTATTACTAAAAGAGCTCTGGCGATAACTGTTCAAGATAACGACTCTATCTATATTCATAGTGATACCTTGATGGTCACAGGAAAACCTGAACATCGTATAACTAGAGGTTATTACAATGTAAAAATGTATAAGAGTAATATGAGTGGTAAAGCAGATTCTGTTCATGTAGATCATAAAACAGGATTAACCCAATTGATTAATATATCTACTGGAACTGTAGATGCATTTTCTGTTTCTAGAAAACCTATTCTATGGAATGTTGAAAAGCAAATGACTGGAGATACTATTCATATTTTATCTAATCCTAAAACCGAAAAACTAGACACATTAAAAGTGTTTAATAATGCCTTTTTAATAAGTAAGGACACGTTAGAAGCTGGTTACAATCAAATGTCTGGAAAAGAATTAATAGGCTTATTTAATGACGATAACCAATTAAAGCAAGTCGATATCACTAAAAATGCTGAATCCATTTTTTACTTAAGAGAAGATTATGGCGAATTAGAGTTAATCGGTATCGAAAAAGCTAAATCTGCTAGTGTTAGATTGCATATCGTTAATCAAGCAATTGAAGAGATCATTCGGTTTAAACAAGCAGAAGGTAATGTTACGCCTCCTTCAAAATTTAATGAAAAAGAAGGCATTTTAAGAGGTTTTGATTGGCGAGAAGACGAAAGACCAAGAAGCGTAGAAGATTTATTTAAAGATGATCCTCCTCTGAATCTCCCAATAATAAAAGGATTAGATGATTATATACCTCAAGAAGAGTTTTTTGACGAGGCTATGATAAAACGTGTTGAAAAGGCAGAAAAAAAACCAAAACCTAAAACAGATTCTAAAAAAGCAGAAGTAACTCCTGAAAAAGTAAATTCTAAAAATAAATCTAATAAAGCAGCAAGAAGAATCCCAAAAGTGTTTCTAGAACAAAAAACTAAAGAGAAAAAGTTAAAAAAAGACAATTAACTCATCAAAAACGATTTTTTTAAATACCAAGCGCAAACAACTCCTCATCCATTAGCAATGGAGATTTCTCATGCTAAAGGCTCCTATATTTTTGACCAAAACGGTAAACCACATCTAGATTTTGTAGCTGGTGTATCAGCTTGCAGCCTAGGGCATCAACACCCAAAAGTAACTGCAGCAGTAAAAAAACAATTAGATAGTTACTTGCATGTTATGGTTTATGGAGAATATATTCAAAAACCAGCTGTAGATTTAGTTAAGCTCCTCGCCAATAATTTACCTGAAAACCTTAAAACAACCTATCTCACTAACTCTGGAACAGAAGCTATAGAAGGTAGTTTAAAACTTGCAAGGCGTTTTACAGGCAGGAGTGAAATAATTGCAGCAAAAAATGCCTACCATGGCAATACAATGGGCTCTTTGAGCTTAATGGGGTTTGAAGAACGTAAAAGACCTTTTAGACCACTAATTCCTGATGTTAGTTATATTGAATTTAATAATGTTAACGATTTAAAACATATTACATCTAAAACAGCCGCTGTAATTTTAGAAACTATTCAAGGAGGAGCAGGATTTATAGAACCCAAAAATGACTATCTCAAGAAAGTAAAAGCTAAATGTGAAGATGTTGGCGCCTTACTAATTATTGATGAAATTCAACCAGGAGTTGGAAGAACAGGAAAATTATTTGGCTTTGAAAATTACAATTGCACTCCAGATATTTTAGTAACAGGAAAAGGTCTTGGAGGTGGCTTACCAATTGGTGCTTTTACTGCTTCTAAAGAAATAATGGCAAGTTTAATGGATAACCCAAAGCTCGGACACATAACAACCTTTGGTGGTAATCCAGTTATTGCATCTGCAGCTTATGCCACTTTAAAAGAAATTATAGAGAGTGATCTTATTTCAAAAACTATTGATAAAGAACTTTTAATTCGTAAAAATCTGGTGCATCCTCTCATAAAAGAAATACGAGGAAAAGGATTAATGCTTGCAGCTATTACTCAATCTGCGGAGCTAACAAATCAAGTTATTTTAAGATGTCAAGACAAAGGATTAATCCTTTTTTGGTTATTATTTGAGCCTTGCGCCATTAGAATTACGCCTCCTTTAACCATCTCCAACGATGAGATTTTAGAAGGATGTAATATACTTCTCGAAGTATTAAACGAAATACAATAGGAAAAATAACTTTAAGTAAATGGTTTTAAAATACTCATTTACAGTTATTTAATTTAAAATATAATCCCTAAAATACAACTGTTAATTATTTTGTTGAAAACAAGAGTGGTTAAAACTTCAAACTAGTCTATAGATTGGTAAATTTATTTCAACGAATCAATTAATCTGCCTATGGAGTTTAGTCCTAACGACGAAAACAATAACAATTATTCGCTTGACAAGTTTGAATCGATGCTAAAGACTAACAATGTGTTATTCTTCGACTCTAACGAATTTGAAAACATAATCCACCACTATTTAGATAACGGAAAAATTGCTTTAGCTAAAAAAGCTGTTAAACTTGGCTTGCAACAGCATCCAACTTCTGTTAATTTAAAATTGTTTCAAATAGAAATCTTATCATTTGAAAATAAATTAGATCAAGCTGAAGAATTGCTCGATGCTTTATATGAATTAGAATCCCTCAACGAAGAAGTCTATATTCAAAAAGCCAACATTTTGTCTAAACGAGATGAGCATCAAAAAGCAATTCATGTGTTACAAAGTGCTTTAGATTTTTCAACAGATGTAGAAATAATCCCAGACATCTACTCACTAATTGGAATGGAGTATCTTTTCATGGATAATTTTGTAGATGCTAAAACCAGTTTTATTAAATGTTTAGAACATGATGCTCAAGATTATTCTGCCTTATACAATGTGGTGTATTGTTTTGATTTTTTGAATCAAAATATAGAAGCAATCGATTTTTTAAACATGTATTTAGACAGCAACCCTTATTGTGAAGTTGCTTGGCACCAATTAGGCAAACAATATTTTAGCATTAAAGATTACAACAAAGCATTAGCTGCTTTTGACTTTGCAATAATATCTGACGATACGTTTGTTGGAGCTTATGTAGAAAAAGGAAAAGTTTTAGAAAAATTAAAGCTTTACAATGAAGCTATTGAACAGTATATTTTGAGTATGCAACTGGATGATCCAACATCTTTTGCATTGCTACGAATAGGTAAATGTTACGAAAAACTTGAAAATAAAGAGTTAGCTATAAAGCATTACTACAAAACAGTGCATGAAGATCCTTTACTTGATAAAGGATGGATTGCTATCACTAATTTTTATTGCAAGCAAGGTAATTACCAAAAGGCATTATATTATATAAACAAAGCCCTTAATATAGATTCAGAAAATGTGGTGTATTGGAAACTATACGCGCAAATAAATAAGCGTCTTAACTTTCTAGAGGAAGCAGCTAGCGGTTATAAAAAAACATTACAGTATGGTAATTATGAGCTTGACACTTGGATTTCTTGTGCTGATGTATTAATTGCTATTGGAGAATACAGAGATGCTATTTTTAATTTAAATCAAGCACAGGAGTTTTATCCTGAAAATGCAGAAATCACGTATCGATTAGCTGGACTCTATTTTAAAGTAAATGATGCCGAAAAAGGCTATTTTCATTTAAAAAATGCTTTTGATTTAGATCAAGAATACACATTCATTTTAGACGAATTGTTTCCTAAAATAGCAAATAGAAAATCTATTCAAAATATTATAAAGACTGATTAAAAGCCTTAACTAAAATTCCTACCTTTACAATTCTTAATCTAACTTTTAAGAATGCAAAGACGTTTTATTGACTATTTAACTATAGGACTCAAAGGTATAGCTATGGGAGCAGCTGATGTAGTACCAGGAGTTTCTGGAGGTACTATAGCTTTTATTTCTGGAATTTACGAAGAACTTATAGACAGTATAGATAACCTTAAACTATCTATCTTCAAAACATGGAAAAACAAGGGTTTTAAAGCTGCTTGGAATTCTATTAATGGATGGTTTTTACTATCTCTTTTTTCTGGCATAGCCATCAGTATATTTTCGCTAGCTAAAGTAATTAAGTGGTTATTAGCCAATAAACCTGTTTTACTTTGGGCGTTCTTTTTTGGTCTAGTATTAGCTAGTATCATTTACATAGCTAAACAAATAGCTCAATGGAATACTCAAGTTATTAGCTCTATAATAATTACTTCAATAATCTCTTACTACATTACTCTAGCTGAACCTTTTGCGTCTCCAGATAGTAATTTGTATTTATTATTTTGTGGTTTTGTTGCTATTATAGCTATGATACTTCCAGGTGTTTCAGGCGCTTTTATATTACTAATTTTAGGAGCTTATCAAACAGCCATCGATACAATAAATAATCTTCTAGAAGGTATAACTACAGGAAATTTCGACCAATTTAAAGATGCTTTTATAAAATTTACTGTTATTGGTTTAGGTGCTATTATAGGACTTAAAGTATTCTCAAAAGCTCTAAACTGGATGTTTAAAAATCATAAAAATTTAACACTAGCCATTCTTACAGGTTTTATGATTGGCTCATTAAACAAAATATGGCCTTGGAAAAAAGTGCTAACTACCAGAGTCGATTCGCATGGTGAATTAGTAACGCTCACAGATAAAAGTATTTCACCATTTAATTACCAAGGTGATAATCAACTAATAATTGCTTTAGGATTAATGATTTTTGGATTTTTAACCATTCTAGTTTTAGAAAAATTAGGCACTAAAAAACCAAAGCATTAAATGCAGGAAACTAGAACGTTTTTAGATAAAGTTTTCTTGATCATTAAAGGTCTTGCAATGGGAGCTGCAAATAAAGTTCCAGGAGTTTCAGGTGGAGTTGTTGCTTTTGTAGCTGGATTCTATGAAGAGTTTATTTACTCTCTTCAAAGAGTAAACGGTAAAGCGTTTAAGTTACTTTTTAACGGTCGTTTTTTAAGTTTTTTTAGATATATAAACGGTCGTTTTTTAAGTTTACTAATATTAGGTATGCTCATAAGCTACTTTAGTGTTTCAAAAATTCTTGATTATTTAATAGTGCATTATGAGCTATATGTTTGGAGTGTTTTCTTCGGAATGATTATTGGTTCTGTATACTACATTAGCAAAGATTTTAAAGATTGGAAAAGCACAACATATCTTGCATTAATTATAGGAATTGCTGTAGGCTTGAGCATCAGTTTTTTAGATCCTGCCAAAGAAAATGACAACTTATTATTTGTATTTTTCTGTGGTATCATAAGCGTATCAGGTATGACATTACCTGGATTTTCAGGTTCTTTTATCCTTATTTTATTAGGTAATTATGTACTGTTATTAGTTGATTCTGTTAACGCTTTGTACGATACTTTTGTCGAAATTTTTACTGGTGATTTTAGTTTTACTGAAAATACAGAACGATTAAGAATGCTCAAGGTTTTAGCTGTATTTACATTAGGTTCTGCTACAGGACTTGTAACCTTTTCACACTTAATAAATTATTTACTAAAGCATTACAAGAGTGTCACCACTACTGTAATCATGGGATTTATTATTGGGTCGCTTGGTGTGGTTTGGCCTTGGAAAAAAACAATTTACAGACTCAATTCTAATGGAACAGTATTATTGGATTCTACTGGACAAAAGGTGATAGAAAATTATCAACGTTTTATTCCAGAACTTACATCACAAACATATATCGCAATAATATATATACTCCTCGGAATATTAATAGTATTAGCTCTTGATTGGTATGGAACATATAACAGAAAAGCCTAAATATCTTTTTGGTCTTGTTGGTAAGAATATAGATTATTCGTTTTCCAGAGCATACTTTTCTAAAAAGTTTGAAAAAGAAAACCTAAACCAACATTCCTATATAAACTTTGATATTAATACGATTGAAGATTTCGAAAATATACTCTCAAAAAATCCAAACATTTGTGGTCTTAATGTCACTATTCCATATAAAGAAGCTGTTATACCATATCTAGATAAAATTGATAAAAAGGCCTTAAAAATTGGTGCTGTAAACACTATAAAATTTACTAAAAAGGGGCAATATATTGGCTATAATACAGATTGGTATGGTTTTAAAAAAGCCTTACAGCCTTACTTAAAAAAACATCATAAAAAAGCACTTATTTTAGGTACTGGAGGCGCATCTAAAGCGATAGCATACACATTAAAAAAATCAGGTATTAAGTTTAACTATGTATCTAGACAACTATCAAAGCAAGCCAAATATTCTTACAATACACTATCTGAATCTGATGTTAATAAACATACACTCATAATAAACACAACACCTTTAGGCACGTTTCCAAACATTGATGAAGCTCCAAAAATTCCTTACTACGCTATTACCGAAAAACATGTAGTATTCGATTTAGTATACAATCCAATTGAAACTAAATTTTTAAAGCTTGCTAAAGAGCAAAGAGCTACAACTTTAAACGGCATGCCAATGCTCGAATACCAAGCAGAAAAAGCTTGGAAAATCTGGAATAAAAAATAACGCTTCATTACCTTTTAGCTAATTTTTTTATAAAACACCAATCGTTCACTATAACGATTAAGTATCCTTAAATCTGTAAATCAACCGTTATTCTTTGTATTTCTAACTGTTATTAATATATTTAACCAGTAAAGCAATTTTGAACCCTAACATTGAAAGACATGTCTGAAGAGAAAGATAACCTGCAAGAAGCAGATGGAATTGAAAAGAAAGAAGAACTAACTACAGAAAACAAAATACCTGAAGTAGCTGAAGAAGTAGCTGAAAGTATTGAAGATACAAAATCTGATGATGCTTTAAATGAAATAGAAGCCTCTAATGCGGAAGATGCGGAAGACACAGCAAACGAAGAGCGGCATACTATTGAGAAAAAAGATTATGATGCCATGTCTATGGATAATCTGGTCGGTGAGTTTGAAAAGCTTCTAAAGCACCATAATATCCAAGCGATTAAATCTCATGTTAATGACATTCGTGATGAATTTAATCAAAAATTTAACGCCTTTGTCGACGAAAAAAAACAAGCCTTTTTAGATGAAGGTGGTAATGAAAGAGATTTTAGATTTTCGTCACCATTAAAATCTCGTTTTAATGACTCATACAGAGAGTATAAATCTAAATTATCTGCCTACTATAAAAATCTAGAGAAAAATTTAAAAGCTAATCTCACTAAACGTTTAGAAATTATTGAAGAGATTAAAGGGCTCTTAAACGTCGAAGAAAATATTAATGACACTTACAAACAGTTTAAAGATTTACAGGAAAGCTGGAGCAATGCTGGGCCAATTCCGAGAGATAAATACAATAATGCTTGGAATACCTATCATCATCATGTAGAGCGTTTTTATGACTTTTTGCATCTTAATAGAGATTTAAGAGATTTAGATTTTAAACATAATTTAGATAAAAAGTTAAAGATTATTGAGCGTGCTGAAGAGTTAGCAAAAGATGATGATTCTAACCGCTCGTTTAGAGAACTTCAAGTCTTACACAAAATGTGGAAAGAAGAGCTAGGTCCTGTAGCAAAAGAACATCGAGAAGAGATTTGGGAGCGGTTTAGTGCAGCTACAAAAGTAATACACGATAAACGTCAAGCTTACTTTGCCAGTCTCGATGAAGTGTATGCAAAAAATTTAGAGAATAAGCATCAAATTATTGCAAATATAGAAGAGGTAACTGCTGACGAAGGCAATAATCATTCGGCTTGGCAGAAAAAGATTAAAAAAATTGAAGCGCTACGCGAGGAGTTTTTTAATGCTGGTAAAGTTCCTATTAAAGTAAACGAAGCAACTTGGGCAAAATTTAAAGCTTCTGTTAGAACTTTTAACAGAAAGAAAAATGCTTTTTACAAAAGCCTCAAAAAAGATCAATACGAAAACCTTAAAAAGAAATTAGATCTTATAAAAATTGCTGAAGACAATAAAGACAGTGACGATTTTGAAACCACTACAGCTTTAATGAAAAAAATACAAAGCGACTGGAAAAAAATTGGTCACGTCCCTAGAAAGGATAGCGATAAAATATGGAAACAATTTAAAACGGCTTGTAATGCCTACTTCGATCGTTTTCATGAATCTAAAAATGCGGCAAGTGAAGAGGAGCAAGCAGCACTAGAAGCCAAAAACACACTTCTAGAAAAAGCAAAAACTATTAAATTAAGTGGTAAAAATGCTTCCGACTTAAAAACTATTAAAGATACTATTGCAGAATGGAAAGCCATTGGTCGTGTGCCAAGAAACAAAGGTTTTATTGAAGGTAAGTTTAATAAACTTATTGATGATTTGTTTGGAAAACTAGATATGAATAAAACGGATAGTGAGCTTTTAAAATATGACAATAAATTATTAAGCCTAACTAATTCTTCAGACTCAAGGGCTTTAGACAAAGAACTTAATTTTATTCGTAAAAAGATTGATGATACTAAAGGCGAAATCAACCAATTAGAAAATAATTTACAATTTTTCTCTAATGTAGACGATAGTAATCCTCTAGTTAAAGATGTACATAAAAACATTGAGAAACATAAAGAGGATCTTGATATCTGGGAATCGAAGCTTAAAAAAGTAAAATCGTATTACGAGTAAAGAATTCTTTTTCAACTAAACGTCATTACGAGAATTCAGACGTTTACAGTCTGAAGACGTGGTAATCTTTCAAAGCAACTGTAATTCATATTAAAAGATTGCGTCACTTCATTTCGACCAGTTCGAGAACACATCGACAAGCTCTGTGTGACACCTCACTGTCCAGCTCAATGTAAACGTTCGCAATGACCAAAAAATAAAAACCTTACTCACATGGCTTTGTAAGTAAGGTTTTATCCCTAACTAAACTAAATAACTATAATAAAACCAATTTACCGCTTATAGTGTTTGGCTTTTGAAAATTACATCAGTGTAATTTTTTAGTATTTATAAAGTATGTACGATTAAAATGTAGTGTTTGGACTACGAGAACTATAATTTTTTCGCTTCCTCCCAAAATACGTCCATCTCCTTGAGCGACATATCCTTAAGAAGTTTCTTATTTTCTTGCGCCTTGGCTTCTAAATACTGAAAACGCTTTATAAATTTTTTATTGGTGCGTTCTAATGCGTTTTCTGGATTAATATTTAAAAAACGTGCATAATTAATCATAGAAAATAGCACATCTCCAAACTCGGCTTCTATTTTGTCTTGATTACCTTTGGCAACCTCTTCCTGAAACTCTTTAAGCTCCTCCTCTACTTTTTCCCAAACTTGGTTAGGTGCTTCCCAATCAAAACCAACACCAGCAACTTTATCTTGCACTCGATTAGCTTTTACTAAAGCTGGCAAACTTTTAGGCACACCTTCTAAAACCGATTTTTTCCCTTCTTTTAATTTTAAGCGTTCCCAATTTTGTTTTACCTCTTCTTCATTAGCGACCTCAACATCACCATAAATATGTGGATGTCTATCTATTAATTTATCGCAAATCGTATGAGCCACATCTGCGATATCAAAATCGTTAGTTTCACTACCTATTTTAGCATAGAATACAATATGCAACAGTAAGTCACCTAGCTCCTTTTTAACTTCTGGCAGATCGTTATCTAAAATTGCATCACCAAGCTCGTAAGTTTCCTCAATGGTTAAGTGACGTAAGCTTTGTAAGGTTTGCTTTTTATCCCAAGGACATTGCTCACGCAACTGATCCATAATAGTTAATAAACGATCTATAGCTTGTAATTGTTGCTCTCTAGAATTCATAAAAAATAGGTGATTTTAGAACTCTAAAAATAGGGATTTATAGTGAGAGGATTAAATTAAAAAGGTGATTTAATCATATGATTGCAATTCATTTTCCAATCGTTTCTTTTTTTTAATAAGTGGTTTCATGTAAGTTTTATCTTGAGCTGTCCAAATTACATGACCTAACAAGCAACAAGAAGCCAATGTAACAAAAGTAAAAACTACCACTTCAGCATATGACATTTCTAATAATTGCATTGCAGATTTACCACTTTCACTTTCATAAAAAGGCACTACAAATGATAGAATAGTTATGATAACAATAATTTTATTTTGGTTTTTAATCACATAAAACGATTGGTTTTTAAGACGCTCTATTTAATTATTAGTAGCTAATAATGCTTTTTCTATATAGTGTTTGGACATAATATTTAAAAGAATTTTTAGCAAAAGTTTCTATTTTTTTACTTTTTTCCATCAATTAAATTTTTACCTACAGTATAACAATACTGACTAG
Source organism: Flavobacteriaceae bacterium NBU2973 (assembly GCA_026162565.1). GTDB lineage: Bacteria > Bacteroidota > Bacteroidia > Flavobacteriales > Flavobacteriaceae > JAOEIQ01. The sequence goes on along the minus strand of JAOEIQ010000008.1, from coordinate 61,007 downwards.
CTGGTATAAAATAATATTCTATTCCACCATGATTTATTGTTTCTTCAATATCTATTGAAGTTATAATTAAATACTTTAAGCCATGCTTTCCACAAAATAATTTTGCATTTTTTAATTCAGATGGTTTTTCTACAAATCGGTTAGACCACTTAATTTCTATGCACCAATCTGGTTTTTGTTTAGAATTTAATGATACAATATCAATCTCTCCTGAATTCCATCTAGCGTAATATAGAGAGGCATCCTGGGAATGTTGCCATTGGGCAAAAATAGCTGTTTCAACCATATTACCCATAAATTTGTCATTCTTATCTATAGGTGAAAACAAAGCACTTCTCAATGATGGATTAGTCAAGTATATCTTAAAAAAATTTGCTCTTTTGAATTTTTTACCATTTTGATCAATTCTATGAATTACTTTTATCAAAAATGCTGCTTCTAAATAAGTAATATATTTTTTAATTGTGTTTTTTGCTACTCCAGAATTTTGAGATATTCCCTCCAGCGACATTTCATTTCCCGAGTTATATGCTATATAAGTAAATAAAGAATTTAATTCTTGTACATCATTTATTCCATATAGGCTTGGTAAATCTCTCATCAAAACTTTGTCAATAATATCATTTCTAATATACCTTCCAGGGTCTGATTGAATAGCTTCAGAAAGTGAAAGTTCTGGATAACCACCAAAATTTATATAATCTAGAAATTTTTGATTTAGTTTATTTACATCTTTAACTTTATATATTTTTCTATCTTCATTATCATATTTATCTATAAGATTTTCATTGTTAGTCAAAGAAAGAAATTCATGAAAAGTTAATGGAGGTAGAATAAATTCTGTAAATCGACCAGCACCTGATTCTTGACTTTTTAATTTTAAGGCTGCTGCAGCTGAACCAGATACCACAAATTTAATGTTGTGGTATGAATCTACTAATGATTTTAGATGTAACTCCCAATCTTTTAAATATTGTATTTCATCAAAAAACACATAAGTTTCTTCAGAAGATTTTTTGTTGTTTAATTCAAGAAACAAGTTTAGTAACTCTTCAAGAGCAATTCCATTATATAATGGTGTTTCAATAGAAAAATAACAAATGTTTTTAGGGTTTACGTCTTCACTTAAGAGTTTTTCAATACAATGAAAAAGTAAAACTGTTTTTCCAACTCTTCTTGGACCCATTAAAACAACAGCTCTTTTTACTCTTCTTTCTACTACTAAAGGGAATAAAAGATGAAAATATTCTCGTCTCTTCATCTTGTTATAAAATTCATCAATTCTTGTAGTTTGCCACCAAGGATTTTCGAATTTCAATCTATCGAGTACTTGTTCTTTGGAAAATTTAATTGACATAAATAAGATTAAAGTGTTGATTCTATACAAATATATGAAATATAAATTAGAATCAACACTTTAATCTTAAACGCTTAATATATTTGTAGTGTAGTTATATGCTGCTTGGCAGTATTAAACTCTTGTAGCATTTCAGTTACTATCGCTTGTACAGGTTTTATATCATGTATCAATCCTGCAATTTGCCCAATTTCCAGTTCGCCATCGTCTAAATCACCTTCAAACATGCCACGTTTGGCTCTGGCTCTACCTAATAATTCTTTGAGTTGCTCTGGTGTTGGTGATTGCTTGTATAATTCTTGTACCTCGTTAAAAAACTTGTTCTTAATCAGCCTTACAGGAGCGAGCTCTTTTAAAGTGAGTTGTGTATCACCTTCTTTAGCATCTACAACCACTTGTTTAAAGGCTTGGTGTGCCGAGCTTTCTTCACTGGCTACAAATCTGCTACCAACTTGTACAGCATCTGCTCCTAAAACCATAGCAGCTAACATACCTTTACCTGTTGCTATACCTCCAGCAGCAATAAGTGGTATCTCTAATTGCTCTTTTACCATTGGTATCAAGGTAAAAGTTGTAGTTTCCTCACGTCCATTATGGCCTCCAGCTTCAAAGCCTTCAGCAACAATAGCATCAACACCTGCTGCTTGCGCTTTTAAAGCAAACTTGACACTACTTACCACATGAACAACTGTTATGTCACGCTCTTTTAACCAAGACGTCCAAGTTTTTGGGTTTCCTGCAGACGTGAATACAATTTTAACGCCTTCGTCTACAATAATATTCATAATCTCCTCAATGTTTGGATACAACATTGGGACATTTACACCAAAAGGTTTATCTGTAGCTTGTTTACATTTTTGTATGTGCTCACGTAACACATCAGGATACATACTTCCTGCACCAATTAAACCTAAAATTCCTGCATTACTAGCTGCGGAAGCGAGTCTCCAGCCACTATTCCAAATCATTCCTGCTTGAATAATGGGATGCTCTATATTAAAGAGTTGGGTAATTCTGTTAGTCATTAACGCTTTATAAGTTTAAACGTGTTATTTGCTTTGGTAGATTCTAATTTTAGCATGTACATACCATTAGATAAGGCACTAACATCGAGCTTACGTTTTTCTGCACTCATAGATGTTTCCAACACTAATTTTCCTAGTATATCGTAAACTAAAATAGAAGCCTGTTCCACCTGAAAAGGGAAACGTATTTTTAATTCATCTTGCACAGGATTAGGAAAAATACGAAACTCTTGGTTTTCTTCTTCTTCTAATGATAAGGCATCGCCTAAAGCCTCACCAAAATCTGGTATGCCATATCCTAAAAAATTATCAGGACTACTAAATTGTGAGCCTGTTGCTCTTACAAACTCTTTAAGTTCACTATTGGTTCTATCAGGAATAGCTTGCCATAAACTTGTAATAGCTCCAGCCAAAATAGGCGAGCTAAACGATGTGCCATTATTAGAAACGATATTATTATTTTCATCAATAACCACACTACCAGAACCTTGAGCAACAACATCTGGCTTTTGTGTTGGCTGATTTGTGCTTCCTTGCGAACTAAAACTTGCATAATCACCTGCAGCATCAACTGCTCCAATTGAAAATACTTTAGGAGAATCAGCTGGAGCTCCTACTCCATTTGCTCCAGAGTTTCCTGCAGAGGTAATTAAAAGCATTCCTTTATCGAAAGCCATATTTGAGCCTCGTGTAATAAAAGCGGTTTCGCCATCTAAATCTTCTGGTGTATGTGTGTAGTTTGGATTGGTGTAGACTCTATAACCAAGCGACGTATTAATTACATCTACACCAAGACTATCAGCTCGTTCAGCAGCTTCTACCCAATAACTTTCTTCAACAGGTGTTTCGCTGGATACATCTTCGGTTCTAAATAAAACATAGGTTGCATCAGGTGCTGTACCTACAAATTCATTTTCAATAAATCCAGCCATATCACTCAACACTCTTGTACCATGTGAGTTTCCTGTAAAAGCAAAGACATTATTGTTTCTGTCTACAAAATCATAACTCGCAGCTGATAAATCGTTATTATCTCGTAAACGTTGAAAAGCTCCCATTGTATCAACATTGGTAAATCCAGAATCCATAACAGCTACTAACATACCTTCTCCTGTGTAATCTGCTTGATGTAAAGCATCAGCATTTATCATATCTACCTGATTGGTAGCACTACCATAATCAAAATTAACCGTTGTGTTTTCAATAAGAAACTTATCTTGAAGTTCTATTGACTCACTAGAACCATTCAGACTTTTATCTGCAAATTCTATATTAGATACAAAACTTAAATTCAGTAAATCTTCAATATCTGTTTGTGTTCCTCTAACATGAACACAATTAAACCACTTGGATTTAGCGAAAACCGTAATACCTGTTGCACTTTTTATTTGAGCGATGTAGCTCTCGTTAACAGGAACATCACGTTCATCTATGATAATGTTATGACGTTCTTTTCTATCTAAAGCACGTTGTGTAAGTATAGAAATAGGGTTTGCTATAGAACTTTGAACATTTTCTTTATCTGTAAAATACACCCAAGCATCTTGATCTTGAGCGAATACAGACTTACAGGCAAAAACTAGAAAAAGTAGTAGTAATCGTTTAGACATAGCAGTAGGTTTTTATGCAATTTACGAAATTACTCCTGAACCTACTAATTCGTCGTCTAAATACCATGCAGCAAACTGACCTTCAGTAATAGCAGATTGTGGTTCAGCAAACTCAACATACAAACCACTACTTACTTTATGTAAAGTGGCTTTTTGCAGAGGTTGCCTGTATCTAATACGTGCTTCTACTTGCATAGTTTCGTCTTCATTGAGTGCTAAATCTTCACGAATCCAATGTAATTCATCATTAGATATAAAAAGCGCTTGTTTGTATAATCCAGGATGCGATTTACCTTGTCCTGTATAAATTACATTATCCTCAACATTAGTATCTATAACAAATAAAGGTTCAACTGTGCCACCAACTGCTAATCCTTTACGTTGCCCTTTCGTAAAATAGTGAGCACCTTGATGCTTACCTACTATTTTACCATCAGTAATGGTATAATCTATTTTACGAGTTAGGTATTGTAGTTTTTCTTCTTCAGAATTAAATTCTGGTGTTATACCATTGTAATTAGCATTATCGGAAGAGATCTCAACGATTACGCCTTCTTTGGGTTTTAATTGCTGTTGTAAAAAATCTGGCAAGCGAACTTTACCAATAAAACACAATCCTTGCGAATCTTTTTTATCTGCAGTAACCAAATCTTGTTCAGTAGCAATTTGTCGAACTTCTGGTTTTGTTAACTCACCAATTGGAAATAATGCTTTTGCCAATTGCTTTTGAGATAATTGACATAAAAAATAGGATTGATCTTTATTGTTATCTACTCCAGACAATAATTGATACACTGTTCCTGTTTCTGTTTCAAGAGAAGCTTTACGACAGTAATGTCCTGTTGCTACATAATCTGCACCAAGGTCTAACGCTATTTTCATAAAGACATCAAACTTGATTTCACGATTACACAGTACATCAGGATTTGGTGTGCGTCCTTTTTCATATTCATTAAACATATAATCAACTATACGTTCTTTATATTGCTCACTTAAATCAACTGTTTGAAAAGGGATTCCTAACTTCTCGGCAACTAACATAGCATCGTTACTATCGTCTAACCAAGGACATTCATTTGAAATAGTTACAGAATCGTCATGCCAATTTTTCATAAAAAGGCCAATAACTTCATAGCCTTGCTGCTTTAACAAATAAGCAGCAACACTAGAATCAACACCTCCAGATAAACCTACAATTACTCTCTTTTGCATGCTGCAAATTTACAAATAAAAAAAGGTAACACCTTATGCTACCATTTTTAATAATTATACTATATATAGTATTTTGTTATTGCTTTTTAGGATTTTTAGAAACGTAAGTAAAATCTTTTTCGTCTACTAGTTTACCGTTTTTATAGTATTTCCAAACGCCTGTTTTTTTATCTCTCTTATAACGACCTTCTACTAATAAATCGCCATTACCAGAATAATATTTAGAAACTCCATGCAATTGATCGTTTTCATACATAAACTCTTTGAGTTTTACTCCTTTTAAAGATAACCAAGTTGATACACCTTCTTTTTTGCCATTAACATAGTTTATTTGTTCTGCTATTTTACCATTATCATAAAACACCAATTTTTCTCCATGTAGTTGACCATTATCATTATAAAACTCTTTAGTCATTAAACCACCATTTTTATTATGAAAGTATTGCCATTCACCAATATAAACCTTACCATTCATTTTACCCTTACTAATTTCTTTTCCGTTTGATGCAAAAAAAGTAACATCAGCTATATTAGTATTTTCATCAAAGCTTTTTGTAGCAGTTAAAACACTCTTCTTTTTTATAAGCTTATAAAACTTGAAAAGACCTACTTCTTTGCCATGATCAAATTGACCTTCATAACGAAGTTGATTGGTGCCATCAAAATTCTTCTTCCAGACACCATGACGCTTACCATTGGCATCTAACTGATTAATTTCTTGGGCGTTAACGTTTCCTAAAAGGAATGTTAAAAATATTATAAATGTGATGTTTTGTTTAAACATGATTATAAAAGGTTAAACATTTTTAATTATTTTTACGTCGTACAACAAATTAAACTCAAAAAAATGAAACTTATTTTAAAAATTTCAAAGATTATACCAATACTGTTTTTGGTAATAGGTTTAACTGCATGTAGCAGTGACGATGACAGCAATGGAGGCACAACACCTCCTCTACAATTAAGTATAGTTGAAACAGCAATTGCATCTCCACAATTAAGTTCTTTAGTAGCAGCAGTAACTCAAGCTGGATTAGTAGATACGTTAAACGGTCCTGGTCCTTTTACAGTATTGGCTCCTACAAATGATGCTTTTGACGCTTTCTTGTTAGCAAATGGTTTTAATAACTTATCAGAAGTACCTAATGATGTATTAACTCAAATATTACTAAATCATGTAATCTCTGGTAATGTATCCTCTACAACATTAGTTGATGCAGGAGATGGCTATACTAATACTTTGGCTGACGGTCCAGATAATTCTAAATTAAGTTTATATTTTAATACCTCTAATGGTGTAAGGTTTAACGGAGTATCTTCAGTAACAAATGGAGGAGCAGATGTTAGTGCTTCTAATGGAACAGTCCATATAATTGATGCAGTAATAGGATTACCTACTATTGCTGATTTCGCTCTAGCAAATCCAGCATTATCAAATTTAGTTGCTGCATTACAATCTGCAGATTCACAAAATCCTTCACCAAATTTAATCCCATTATTCCTAGATCAAGCTAGTGGTCCATTTACAGTTTTTGGACCAACAGATGATGCATTTGCTGCATTATTACTAGAGTTAGACGATACTGGAAATACAGAATTAGGAGATTTAGATCCAGCTTTAGTAGAATCTGTTTTGAGAACTCATGTTTTAGGAGATAATGTTCGTTCTAGTGAGTTAACAACTACAACTGTAAATGCTATAAATATGGAAGAATTAGATATTGATGCAACTGCATTAACAATTACTGATCCTAATGATCGTGTTAGTAATATAGTAGCATCTTTAATAGACATACAAGGTATAAATGGAGTGGTTCATGTAATTGACACTGTTATTTTACCTACTCTAAATTAGAAAGATTAGTTTTTCTTTATTGGTTGATAGTAAAAAGCCTTCTAAATATTTAATAGTTTAGAAGGCTTTTTCGTTGAATATAATGTAGTAATTAACGTTTTCTATTTTGAGCTTGTTTTTGCTTCTCTGCTTGCTCCATCATTTCTTTCATTTTGCGTTGAAAACGATTTTCCTTTTTTGGTTTTGCTTTATTTTCTTGAATTTTAGCGTGAATTTTATCTTCATCAATAATGTAATTTTTGATTACCAACATGATACCAATGGTGATTAAGTTAGATACAAAATAATACAAACTTAATCCAGAAGCATAGTTATTAAAGAATACCAACATCATTAATGGTGAAAAGTAAATCATATACTTCATCATTTTTTGCATGTCAGGCATACCTTCTTGTGTTGGTTGAGAGGCTGCTTGCTGACCAGTAGTCATTTTCATGTAAAAGAATATAGCCACAGAAGCTAAAATTGGAAATAGACTTACATGATCACCATAAAATGGAATATTAAATGGTAAATCTATTATTGTGTCGTAAGAAGATAAATCCTCTGCCCACAAGAAACTTTTTTGTCGTAAATCGAAAGCTGAAGGAAAAAACATAAATAAGGCATAAAAAACTGGAAGTTGAAGCAATGCAGGAATACATCCAGCCATTGGGCTAGCTCCAGCTTTACTATATAAAGCCATTGTTTCCTGTTGTCTTTTCATAGCATTATCTTTATACTTTGCATTAATCTCTGCAATTTCAGGCTTTAAAACTTTCATTTTTGCTTGAGACAAATAGGACTTGTAAGTAACAGGAGACAATACCAATCGCACTAAAATAGTCATAACTATAATAGCAATACCATAAGGTAAAAAGCCACTTAATAAACCGAATAGAGGTGTTAAAATATAGCGATTTATAACTCCAAATATTCCCCAACCTAATGGTACAATTTCATCTAAATTACGATCGTAACTTTCTAAAATCTTGAGGTCTGTTGGCCCAAAATACCAGTTTAAATTAGTATCAAACTCTCCTCCTTTTAATTCTAAAGGAATTGTAGAAGCAAATTGTTTGGTGTAAACTGTATCTATTTCTTCATCTTTAACTAAATTATTTGAAGTTATTCTGGCACTCTTAAAACGGTTATCTGTTAATAATATTGACGAAAAGAAATGTTGTTTGTAGCCTAACCAAGATACATCTTCAATCGTTTCATCATCTTCCATTTGTCCCAAATAGTCATCTTTTCCATCTTCGTAATCATAATGCAAGTCTGTATAACGATTTTCATAGGAAATACTTTTAGCATGACGATATCCTTTTAATGACCAATCAAGGTTTATTTGTTGTGATCCATTAACTATTCCATCTAATCCTTGAGAGCGAATGGTAAAGTCCATCATGTAGTTATCAGGCTGTAGCTCATATCTATATTCCAAATACTTATTTTCTGAAGCTTTAAGCTTCATAGATACTACAGTATTATCTCCATTTTTAGTGACAGTAGGTTGAAAAAATAAATCTTTGGTATTAAATAATCTGTTATCAGAAGTTCCAAAAGAGATATTGAAAGCTGAATTACCATCTTTTACTAAATAAATTGGTTGATCATTATAATCAACAAAATTTTTCAGTCTAACTTCAGATAAGTAACCGCCTTTATTACTAAATTTTAAATCTAAAACATCAGTTTCAACTAAAGTTTCACCTACAGTTGCAGAGGGTAGAGTTGTTGAAAAACCAAATGCTCCTAATCTATTTTTTATAGAAGCGACTTGGGTAGAATCCATGTCTGAAGAAATAGAATAATCTTCAGCAGTTGTTACAGCAGCATTTTCTAATTCTTTTGCTCTTTTCTCCGCTTCAACTTGTTCTTGCTTTGCTTTTTCTTGAGCTTCTAGTTCTTCAGGAGTTGGTTGATTTGTATACATCATCCAGATGAGGATACCAAAAATTAATACAAATCCTATTATTGAGTTAAGGTCTAGTTTTTTTTCTTCCATTGTTTATTATCATAAATATTCCTGCAATTGCAGGAATACATCAAATTTCATATGTCAAAAAGTAATCCACAATTAGCTTCGTGCCATTGTGACATTCTTTTCATTTTTTTTATAGTTTTGAGCAGCTTTCACAAAAGCAACAAATAAAGGATGTGGATTCGCAACAGTGCTCTTATATTCTGGATGGTACTGAACACCTACAAACCAAGAATGAGACGGTATTTCTACTATTTCTACTAAATCTGTATCTGGATTTAATCCAGTAGCTAACATTCCTGCGGCTTCTATTTGCTGTTTATAGTCATTATTAAATTCGTAACGATGTCTATGTCGTTCTTCTATAGTAGATTGTTTGTATACATCTTTCACAATACTTCCGTCTTTAATAGAACAAGACCAAGCACCAAGACGCATAGTTCCACCTTTGTCAGTGATACTTTTTTGTTCCTCCATTAGATCAATAACAGGATGAGAGGTCTCATGAACCATTTCTGTAGAATTAGCGTCTGTTAAGCCTAACACATTTCTGGAAAATTCTATTACAGCCATTTGCATACCTAAACAAATACCTAAAAAAGGAATGTTGTTTTCTCGAACATACTTAATAGCATCAATCTTACCTTCAATACCGCGTTCACCAAATCCTGGAGCCACAAGTATTCCGTCTAAATGGGATAGCTTGAATTTTACATTATTAGCATTTAAATATTCAGAATGAATAGACTCTACATTAACACTTACTTCATTTTCAGCACCAGAATGAATAAAAGCTTCTAAAATAGACTTGTAAGAATCTTGAAGTTCTACATACTTACCAATTAAACCAATAGTAACTTCACTTTTTGGATTTTTATGTCTTGATAAAAACTCATTCCATTGGGTTAAGTTTGGTGTATCACTGTTAAGTCCTAGTTTTTTTAATACTACAGTGTCTAATCCTTCATCTAACATTAGATTAGGGACATCATAAATAGTTGATGCATCAATAGATTGAATAATTGCCTCTTCTCTAACATTACAGAATTTTGCTAATTTACTACGTAAATCTTCTGGTAATTCGTGCTCTGTTCTACATACCAATACATCAGCCTGTACGCCACTTTCCATAAGTGTTTTTACACTGTGTTGAGTTGGTTTGGTCTTTAATTCTCCTGCAGCAGATAAATAAGGAATTAAGGTTAAATGAATAACAATGGCGTTGTTTTCTCCAAGATCCCATTTTAACTGTCTAACTGCTTCTATATATGGTAAGGACTCAATGTCTCCGACTGTACCTCCTATTTCTGTAATAACAATATCATAATCGCCAGCATTATCTAAAATCTGAATACGATGTTTAATTTCGTCTGTAATATGAGGTATAACTTGAACTGTTTTTCCTAAAAACTCACCACGACGTTCTTTTTCAATAACACTTTGATAAATACGTCCAGTTGTAACATTGTTTGCCTGACTGGTTGGCACATTTAAAAAACGCTCATAATGACCTAAATCTAAATCTGTTTCTGCACCATCATCCGTTACATAACATTCGCCATGTTCGTAAGGATTAAGGGTTCCAGGGTCTACATTTATGTAAGGATCTAATTTTTGAATCGTAGTTCTGTAACCTTGGGCTTGAAGTAATTTAGCTAGAGAAGCTGCAATAATACCTTTTCCGAGAGAAGAGGTAACACCTCCAGTTACAAAAATATATTTAGTTGAAGTTGCCATGTTGCGCTGTTAAACGCGAGCAAATTTACAATTTTAAGTTGAAAAACTATGGGTTTAAAATTTATTTCTTTGGGAAATTTCTTTGTATATTTTTTATTAAATCTTCTAGACCGTTTACTTTAATATCGTGCATTTGTTGCATCATATTACCTAATTTACCATCAGGAAAACCTTTTTGTTTAAACCAAGTGTAATAATACTCTGGTATATCTACTAGATAGTTGTTTTTATATTTTCCGAAAGGCATTTTATAATGTGCCAATTCTATCAAAGCGTTTTTATCTGGAATCACTAATTATTCAATTTATATTTTGAATACTTATTTAGCTCAATTGTTATTAGTTCTTGCCACTGTGTTTGCGCTTGAATATTCATCGAATAGTTTGTAGCAGTATCATATGCTTTTTGCATTTTGGCTAGCTCTTCATTAATAGATTTATATATAGAATCTGCTTCTTCCTTAATTTTTAAAGAAAATGTTGTTTTAGAGATGCGTTCTCTAAACTTACGTGCAAACAATTCGGTAATGTTAAAATGAAATCTTTCATGATCTAGAACTACCTCATCAACTCTGCCTTTTTTGCACCAAGAATGATTGGGATAAAAATGAGACTCAATAGTAAAATTAGCTTCAACAACCTCTGTTTGTGACCGTTTTACAGAATACCCAAATGTAATTCCGGAGGCAGTTATAGCTACTGCATCAGTATCGCTCTCTGGTACACCTTTAAAGTCTGACCATTGTAGTTGGTAATTTTCAGACCAAAGTTTGGATTCTCCCACTTCTTGAGCATGTATATTGAATACAAAAAGAAGACTTAAAGCAGAAAAAAAATATGTTGTTGTTATTCCCAATTAAATACGATGTCCTTTTTAATATCTGGATGCAAACTGTAATGCACAGGACATGTTTTTGCTGTATTTTCTAAAATCTTTTTGATTTTATCGTCTGCTTGAAATGGAAATGATAAAACTACGTTTATTTCAGAAATTCGTCTTGGGTTAGAAGCCATAACTTTAGTTACTTCTGCCGCAGATCCAGACATATCTACATTTAAGTCTCTAGCTTTAATTCCCATTACAGTAAGCATACAACTTGCTAATCCTGTAGCAACAGTATCTGTAGGTGAAAACGCTTCTCCTTTTCCATTATTGTCTAAAGGTGCATCTGTAACAAAACTATTACCAGATTTTATATGTAAATTTTCTGTTCGTAAATCTCCGAGATATATAACTTTTGATGTCATTAATTAGCTGGTATTATTTTTAAATCATCGTACTTAACAATAAACATAGCTTGGTTGTAAAAACCTCCAAATAGCTTTTTTGCATATTGAAATTTATTTTCAGTGTACTGTGTAGCAACTTCATAATCTTCGGTTTCTAAAACATCTTCTTGGGCTGCTAATCGTAATAAAACATCCATTGTTAAATCGTAACCTCTTACAGCAAACTTGTTTGGCTCTTCATCATATAGAGATTTATAACGCTTAACAAAATCGTTAGGTTCATCACTATTATATGGCATATTTACAGAAGGGTAATGAAACTTTAGGTTAGATAAATGGTAATTAGAAATGTTATCGCCTTCAAATGCACCATTGTGATTTGTAGTCATTAAAACTATCTCATGTTTATCATCTATAAACGAGTTAAGCATACTTGATACATTAGAAACAAATCCTTCATTAGAAGTGTGTAAAAACACAATATTTCTTCCTTCTTTAAACTCTTGCTCTATATCTTCTAGTAAAATATAATACGAATCGTTTCCGTCTTTATTTTTTCTAGATTGAATGACTTTTGCTCCGACAAATTCAGATTTTAATTTGGCATTAACCGCTTTGTTTTTTGAATCAGAAATTAAAATAACGTGTTGTTTTAAACTATCATTTTTCACAAACTGAACCATTTGTTGATACAACATATTAGCTGAAGGAATGGTTTGATAAACATTTTTTCTTAATTGTATTTCACTTGCTAATGGTACAAAAACCGGAATATCCTTTCTATTCATTTCGTCAGTAACACGATCTACATGTTTAGTCATAAATGGCCCAATAACAGCGTCAACCTTTGAAAAATCATTTCTATCTAATATACGAGAAACAGTTGCTGATTGATTTTGAGTATCATAAACATCTAGAACAGTAGAAATACCTAAACCTTTAGCGTCTTCTAGAGCCATCAGAACTCCCGAATGAAAGTCTAAAGATGGTCTCATATATGGATCTGTTTGCAATAAGCGTTTCGCTTCGCTAATAGAATCTATATCTACACGATTTAATCTAAAAGGCAGCATCACTGCTAAACGTTTCGTACCTAAATTTGTGATGTTATTTTTTAAATCTACAGTGTCTTCTTCAGCTGAAGAGTTAGTTAAAGCAGTTTCAATATTTTGAGGCACTTTTAAAACCATTCCAGATTTTAAACCTGTTTCTGACAAGCCTGGATTTAAACTCTCTAATTCTTCTTGTTCAACTCCAAGTTTTAATTTTAGCCTATAAAAACCTTCTTTTGGTAAAACAGTATAGTAATTATAGTTCTCTTCAACTATTTTTTCTTCATTAGCAGCAATATTAGGTACATTTAACTCTTGACCTGGCTGTAAAGTATCTCCCATTTTAGGGTTTAGTTTTTCTAATTCATCTGCAGTAATTCCAAATTTATAAGCTACTCGCCATTTTCCTTCTTTTGGTAAAACTTTATACTTTTTAATAGTGTTTGCTAACGTTTCTGTTTTTAAAACGGTTTTAAAAACTGGAATTTGAATGCGATCGCCTTTTCTTAAGTTTTCAGCATATAAGCGTTTATTGGCTTTTTTTATGTCTTCAATAGAAATATTATATTTTTTTGAAATACTATATAATGTTTCTTTTCTTTTAACCTTATGCTTTTTATAGTCTTTCACTTCTTGAATTTGAGTGACTGTTGGCACATCAGCTATTTTAGATTTAGGTATGATTATAACCATATTAGGTTGTAAATCTGTTTTAGCATCAGGATTTAAGGCAAATAAATCGAAAGGCGTAACCATATATTTACTAGCTATATCTTCTATGGTTTCTCCTACTAAAACTTTATGAGTTTTATAGTCTTGAGCTATTGCAGTAAAATTGCAAATCAAAATGGTAAAAATGATTATAACTTTCTTCATTCAAACATGTATTTAATCTCTTTATTTTTGAGATTCCTGCTTGTACAGGAATTTTATTCCCATTCTATAGTAGCTGGTGGTTTAGAACTAATATCGTAAACAACTCTATTCACACCCTTTACTTTATTTATAATATCGTTAGAGGTTTTTTGCAAAAACTCGTATGGTAGATTTACCCAATCTGCTGTCATACCATCTGTACTTTCTACTGCTCGCAAAGCCACACACTTCTCATAAGTACGCTCATCTCCCATGACTCCTACACTATTTACTGGCAATAATATTGCTCCAGCTTGCCAAACTTTGTCGTACAAATTCCATTCTCGTAAACCATCAATAAAAATAGCATCTACCTCTTGTAATATACGAACTTTTTCTGGTGTTAGATCTCCAAGAATTCTAATCGCCAAACCTGGTCCAGGAAAAGGATGACGACCTAAAAGCTCTTTATCAATTCCCATAGAAGCGCCCACTCGTCTTACCTCATCCTTAAACAACATTCGTAGAGGCTCAACCACTTTTAATTTCATAAAATCTGGTAACCCTCCAACATTATGATGACTCTTAATTGTTGCACTTGGTCCACCTGTTGCCGAAACACTCTCTATAACATCAGGATAAATCGTACCTTGAGCTAACCACTTCGCATTTTCTATTTTATTAGCTTCATCATCAAAAACCTCAATGAACACGCGACCAATAGCTTTTCGCTTTTGCTCTGGATCGCTTAATCCTTTTAGCGCATCCAAAAAGCGTGCCGAAGCATCTACACCTTTAACGTTTAATCCCATGCCTTCGTATTGTTTGAGTACATTTTCGAACTCATTTTTACGAAGTAATCCGTTATTTACGAATATACAATGAAGATTTTCACCTATTGCTTTATGTAATAAAACTCCAGCAACTGTTGAATCAACTCCACCTGATAACCCTAACACTACTTTATCATTTCCTATTTTGGCTTGTAAAGCTTCAACTGTTTCTTCTACAAAGGCATTTGGTGTCCAATCTGGAGTTACATTTGCAATAGTGACTAGGAAATTTTCAAGGAGTTGCTTACCATCTGTTGAATGATATACTTCTGGATGAAATTGAATGGCAAAAGTTTGTTCTCCTTCAACTCTAAAGGCAGCATTTTCTACATCATGAGTACTCGCTAATAAAACACCGTTTGTTGGCAGTTGCTTAATGGTATCGCTATGACTCATCCAAACTTGACTTCCTTCAGAGATATTTGCAAATAAACTTTCGTGGTCTTTTATAAAAGACAAATTAGCGCGTCCATACTCTCTTGTATTAGATGGCGCAACTTCTCCTCCAGAAAAATGTGCTAAATATTGTGCTCCATAACAAACGGCTAATACAGGTTTTTGACCTCTAATATTAGAAAGATCCGGATGTAATGCATTATCACCTCTAACCGAATTTGGGCTACCAGACAAAATTACTGCCTTGTATTCGTTAATGCTTTCTGGAATTTTGTTAAATGGAACTATTTCGGAATAGATGTTAAGCTCTCTAACTCTTCGCCCAATTAGTTGTGTATACTGGGATCCGAAATCTAAAATTAAAATCTTGTCGTGTTGCATGTGCAAAATTAAACATTTGTCAATGTAACGCAATGAAAAATTTATCTATTTTTAAGGTGTTATGAACAGTTGAAAATTATAACGTAATTATTGTAAAATCTCCTTTTAGAGGCTTTAATTCTTGAATTAATTTTGGAATTAATTGGTCGCCATATTCTAAATAAAATTCCGAGAAATTGGTATTACGTTCTTGCAAACTTTTATTTGGGAATAACTCATTCTGAATAGTTACCATTCTAGAAACCTCATCTGCTAGCTTTCTTTTTTGGGCTTTCAACAATCGTTTTTCTAGGTTTTTCAGTCCTTTTATTTGTTTAACCTCTTGGGCTTTAACTGCTCCAACAAAAGACTTATCTGTTTTTTCTGCCAATTCAAAAAGTGAACTAAACTGTTGTTTTAAATAATTTTCTTGTTCAGAAAAATCAATATCGATATCAGAAATTTCACGAACCTTTTTATTAATTAAACTCTCCTGTTTTAAAAAAACTTCACTCTTTGAAATATTAAGCTTTTCTAATTTTTGTTTTTGCTTTTCAGTTTGAATTAACACAGAATTACGAAGTAATAACATTGGAAATGGCACTTCTTGACTTTCAAAAAAATCTTTTAGTTGCAACCAATAAGCCAACTCTCCTCCACCTCCAATATAACAGAGGTTTGGTAGAATCACTTCTTGGTACAAAGGTCGCATAATAACATTTGGAGAAAATCGAACTGAATGATCTGCAACTTCAGCTAAAATTTCATCTTTTGTAAATTCAATTGAAGTGTTATTAACTTTAAAAGTATCGTCTTCAAAAACAATTCGTTCTCTAAAATTATCTTTCAAATAGAAGAGATTAATCTCACGAGGATTTACTTGAATTTTATAGCTTGCAGAAGTACTTGCTAATTTTTGAGACGTATTATTTACTTTATTAAACGCTGTGTTTTTTAATAATTCCTCTTTTAGATAAGGAGTAAATAACTGCTTTAAATCTGGGTCATCTCCATCTACAATTACCAATCCATACTCTTTAAATAATTCGTTTGCTAAAAAACGTGTTGCTTCAGTTAAAGAGTTATGATTTAAATAGGCGCTCTCAAAAAGCTGTTTTACTGTTGTTGCATTAAGGCTACTGTTTAATTCTGAAGAGAAGACCTTAAAAACATCATCTAAACCTTCAGTATGTAATCTACCAACTCCACCTTCTGCATGTCTATTCCATTGAATCTTTTTCCCTTTAAAATTAAAATAGTTTATTTCATCAAAATCATGATCTTCGGTTGCCATCCAATAAACAGGAACAAAATTATAGTTTGGATATGTCGCTTGTAGCTCTTTAGATAAATTTATGGCAGACACAATTTTGTAAAGAAAATATAATGGTCCTGTAAACAGATTAAGCTGGTGTCCAGTAGTCACGGTAAATGTATTAGAATCTTTTAGTGATTCAATATTGTTTAGTGTTTTACTTGAAATATCAGTACTTTGGTATTGCTTATGCAAACTTGATACGAGAATAGCTCTCGACTGTAATTTAAAAGACATACCTTTTTCTTCAATCTGAAGTTGAAAATTTTCAATTTTAGGAAAACGATTGTAAAAGGAATTCAGCTTGCTTTTTTCATCTAAATAATCACAAATTAGTGATGAAAAATAATTAGTCTCTCTAAACGATATACAGTCTGATGGCATAGTTAATTATGAAATCTTGTGTAAAGATAATGCTCTTTAATATTTTAACTCCTAAATTTTAGTTAATTCAGTTTCGCTTCATATCTTTATCGCTATTATAGAGCAAAATCAATCAAAACATGCAAAAACTACATTCACTATTACTAGTCGTTTTATTTTCAAGTTTCCTAACATTTGCACAAAATATGCAATCGCCTTCAGATTTTTTAGGTTATGAAATAGGAACAAAATTTTCAAGACATCACCAAGTTGTAGACTACTTTAAACATGTTGAAGCTACAAACCGAAATCAAGTTAAATTAGAAAAATACGGTGAAACCTACGAGCGTCGACCTCTGTATGTAGCTTATGTGTCTTCAGAAAAGAATTTAAAAAATCTTGAAACTATTCGAGAAAATAATCTAAAAAATGCAGGAGTTTTAAGTGGCACTCCTACTAATACTAATATAGCAATTGTATGGTTAAGCTATAATGTACATGGTAATGAAGCTTCAAGTACCGAAGCTGCAATGAATACAATATTCAAGCTATTAACCGAAAAACAAGCTTGGTTAGAAAATACAGTTGTTATAATAGATCCTTGTATAAATCCAGATGGTCGTGATCGTTATGCAAATTGGTATAATGAAACGGCAAGTGTGCCTTATGATATTGACCAACAAGCTAGTGAACATAATGAGCCTTGGCCAGGAGGAAGACCTAATCATTATTTATTTGATTTAAACAGAGATTGGGCTTGGGCTAGCCAAATAGAATCTGCTTCTAGGTTAAAAGTATATAATAAATGGTTACCACATATCCATGTAGACTTTCATGAGCAAGGAATAAATGAACCTTATTATTTTGCTCCAGCAGCAGAACCTTATCATGAAATAATTAGTGATTGGCAACGTGATTTTCAAACTCAAATAGGAAAAAATCACGCCAGATATTTTGATGCAGAAGGTTGGCTTTATTTTACTCGTGAGCGATTTGATTTGTTTTATCCTAGCTATGGAGATACATATCCAACGTTTATGGGAGCCATAGGAATGACTTATGAACAAGCTGGTCATGGTCGCGCAGGTTTGGGTATTTTAAACGATGAAGGCGATGTTTTAACTCTTGTAGATAGAATGAAACATCATACAACTACAGGTTTATCTACAGTAGAAATATCCTCAAAAAACGCAACGAAATTAAATAGTGAATTCAAGCAATTTTTTAATACCTCTGGATTAAAATATAAAAGCTATGTTATGACTGGAGATAGTGATAAAATAGAATCACTAAAATCGTTACTCGATAAACATGAAATTAGGTATGGCAGCACATCTACTAATAAAGTGAGTGGTTACAGTTACAACTCTGCCTCACAAGGAAGTATCAATCTTTCAAAAGATAATTTAGTAGTGAGCACCAACCAGCCAAAAGGCAAAATGATTAAAGTATTATTTGAACCGAATGGAAAGTTAAGCGACTCCTTAACCTATGATATAACTGCGTGGAGTTTACCATATGCATATGGCTTACATACTGTTGCTACAACTAGTTTAGTAAATGCTAATAGCACTGCATCTGCTACAATAAATAATTCTATAAATCCTAATGCTACTGGCTATATAGTTGAGTGGGATAGTTTAAAAGACGCTAAATTTTTATCCGATTTAATACAGCAAAATATTAAAGTTCGCTTTACAGAAAAACCAATAAAAACTGCTGGAGAATCTTTTGATAGAGGCTCTCTAATAATTGTTAGAGGTGATAATAAAAAAATGTCCGATTTTGATAACACTGTTTTAAAAACTGCTAATAAATATAATAGAAAACTTAATGCTGTAAATTCTGGTTTTTCGACTAATGGTCCAGATTTTGGGTCTCCTGATATCAAACTAGTTAATAAACAAAAAATAGCCATGCTTTCTGGTGATAACACTTCATCATTGAGTTATGGAGCCTTATGGCATTTCTTTGAGCAACAATTACAGTATCCTGTTACATCTATTAACACCGAAAATCTTGGCTACATAAACCTTGACAAGTATCATGTTCTAATAATGCCGAGTGGTTATTATGGTAGTTTACTGGATGAATCTAAAATGAATAAAATAAAAGATTGGGTTCGAAAAGGTGGTAAATTAATTGCTATAGATCGAGCTTTAAATGCGTTTGCTAATAAAGATGGTTTTGCTCTTAAACGTAATAAAAAAGAAGGAGAAGATAGTGATAGAAAGAACTTAACACCTTATGCAGATCGTGAACGCGAATACGCTAAGCAACTTATTACTGGAGCCATCTTTAAAACAAAGGTTGATAATACGCATCCAATGGCATTTGGTTATGATGACACTTATTTTTCTCTAAAAATAGGATCGTCGTCATTTAGCTTATTAGGTAGTGGTTATAACGTAGCTCATATTGGAGATAAGGTTGTTAAAGTTTCCGGATTTGCAGGAAGTGAAGCCTTGAAGGAATTATCAAATTCTCTAGTATTTGGAGAGGAACGAATGGGAAGCGGTAGTGTTATTTATTTTGCAGATAATGTGATGTTTAGAAGCTTTTGGGAAAATGGAAAACTATTTTTAGTTAATGCCATTTTCTTTGTAAACAATAATGCTTTTGAGCTCTAACAAATGACAAGGTTAGAATTACTTCAGAGTATCATTGATAGTTATGACAAGAAAACTTATTTAGAAATTGGTGTTTCTAATGGAGCTACTTTTTTTAGAATAAAATGTAGAAAAAAGATAGCTGTAGACCTTAATTTTGCATTTAATACTCTAAAAAAAATTGCTTGGAATTTTATAAATTTTTCAAATCTAAATAACTCCTATTATCAATTAGAAAGTAGTTCCTTTTTTAAAAAAAATAAAGAAAGATTAAAGTCAAAAGGTGGAGTAAATCTAATTTTTGTGGATGGTATGCATACTTTTAAGCAATCTCTAGAAGACATCCTTAATTCTCTAGAAATTTTAAGTACAAATGGAGTAATCATAGTTCACGATTGCTATCCTCCTAATGAACATGCTGCTTCACCAAGAGAAGAATATCCTACCAAAGCTATAAAGTTGAGAGAAGGTTGGAAAGGTGCTTGGTGTGGAGATGTCTGGAAGAGTATTCACTATTTGAAAAGATCTTTAGATGAGAAATTACATATTTCAGTATTGGATTCTGACTATGGATTAGGAATCATTACTTTAAAGAGAAGTTTTGATAGTTCTTATAAAATTGATGACCTTTTATTTAATGAAGTGTTAAAGCTTAATTATTCTGACTTAATTAATAATCCGAAAAAAATGATTAATCTAAAAAGTAGTGACCGTTTTAAGTTAGATAATTTCATGAATTTTTAACATTAGTTTTTTAATTAATTATTTTAAAGTTAGTAACTTATGCTGACTATAAATTCATTTGTTATGAAACCAATCTGTAAAATCAAATTATTTCCAACACTATTACTTATAAGTTTATTTTCAATTCAATTATTTTCTCAAGACAAAGGATTTACTGAATACAAGGGTATTGTCAAAGATAATGACTCTAAAAACGAACTTACATTTGCAGATATAAATATTGTTGGAACAAACATCAGTACTATCACCAACAATGAGGGAGAGTTTTTAATTAAAATCCCTAATGATTTAATTAATCCAACTTTAAGTGTATCTTATTTAGGATTTAAAGAAAGAAATATCTCATTAGAAGATTTTAAGATGCTAAAACGTTCAACTATTCTTTTAATTCCTGAAGCTACTCAACTTTCTCAAGTAAATATTATTACCATCAAAGATGCTGAATCTCTCGTAAAAGCTATGCTCTCTAAAAAAGGTGAAAATTATGGAGGCAATAGTAAAATAATGACCGCCTTTTACAGAGAAACCATAAAAAACAGACGAAAAAACGCTTCTCTATCTGAAGCTGTAGTG
This sequence comes from Flavobacteriaceae bacterium NBU2973, assembly GCA_026162565.1. Lineage (GTDB taxonomy): Bacteria > Bacteroidota > Bacteroidia > Flavobacteriales > Flavobacteriaceae > JAOEIQ01. The sequence goes on along the minus strand of JAOEIQ010000008.1, from coordinate 39,916 downwards.
AACATACACAAGGCTCCTTACACGTCTCTTAAAAATGATAAAGTTGATTTAATTAAGGCTAGAAAAAGTGTCGATTATACAAAACTTGATACCATAGCTGTAAAACTTATCGGTGGTCCATTTAGTGCACTTTATACTGATATGATTAAATATCAACAATTTGTTTTCACTTTTGAAGACCTCAAGGATTATGATTTCACTTTTGACAATTCATCAAAAGTTAATAATCGAGATGTTTATGTAGTAAATTTTAAACAAAAAGATAATATTGATTACCCTTTGTATTTTGGTAAACTCTACATCGATTCCGAGTCATTTGCACTTGTAAGCGCTGCTTACAGTTTAAATATTTCTAATCGTGAATTAGCTAGTAAAATGTTCATTAGAAAAAAGCCTAGAAGAGTTAACGTTTGGCCTACTAAAGCTTCATACAGAGTTGATTACAGAATAAAAGATGGTCAATGGTATTATGGTTACAGTAATATCGCCTTAAGTTTTAAAGTAGATTGGGAACAAAAGCTTTTTAATAGTGTGTATACCTTAAATAGTGAAATGGCTGTGACAGACTGGAGAAGCGACAATACTAACAGTAAACCTCTAAATCCGCTAAAACCAAGTATGATATTAAGTGAAGAAGCTTCAGGGTTTTCAGATCCAGATTTTTGGGGCAAGTATAATATTATTGAACCGGAAAAATCTATTGAATCTGCCATTAAAAAAATTAATAGAAAACTAAAAAAGAGCTCTTAAATATTTGAAATTGAGTACTCATCTGAATTTTAAGTGACTTAAGCTATAATTTAAGACACACTATTAATATTTTTTTAAATTGTTATCCTAAATAACTAACCCATTATTTACGATGGCAGCAAAAAATAAGAAAGCGTCTCCAATTAGTTCAAATAAAAATGAAGGTAAATGGACTAAACCTCTGTGGTATGTTTTAATACTAATTGGTATAAATATTTTAATATTTGCCAGAACCTCAACCTATGATTTTGTTAATATCGATGATGGTGTTTTAATCCATGAAAATCCTTTAGTAACAAATCCTAATATACCTTATTCTGAAGTTTTTCAATCTAAAATATTTGGACCTCACTATAAGCCCTTGACTTTTTTAACGTGGAAAGCTCAACATACTATTTTTGGAAATAGTGCTTCACATTTTCACACTATAAATTGGTTATTACATATTTTAAATACAATTATTTTATTTTTTATAGGAACAAAACTGTTTTCAAGATTATATAATGATAAAAGGAAACTTTTATTTTCTGCTTGTCTCCTAGCCTTACTATTTGCTATAAACCCTCTTCGATTAGAGTCTGTAGCTTGGGCTACAGAACGTAAAGATGTCCTGTTTTCTCTCTTCTTTTTATTGAGCTGGTACTTCTACATAAAATATGTCGAACAAAGAAAATACGTTTTCCTTGTTGTAGGAGCAGTTCTGTATTTATTATCAGGTTTATCAAAGTCAATGGGACTGACACTTTTAGCAGTTATATTTTTAACTGATTTGTGGTATACAAATAAAATAACCTTAAAATCAATTATTAATAAAGTACCTTATTTTATTGCCTTTGGGATTTTAATTTATTTCTATGGCATACTGGATTTTGGTAGTGAGGTTGTAAATCAAAGTGGAGACGTTGCTAAAAAGGCCACAAATATTTCTGCATTGCCATTAATAAATGACTTACCATTTATACTACAGTTATTATTATCTGCATCCTTAAGATTTGTATTATGGATAGTACATAGTTTTATTCCAATAAACACATCTATTGAATATTCTCACGAGGCCATCTTTAGTTTCTTTTCTTATTCACTTTATGTATTTCCTCTTATTGTTGCAGCTATATACTTTTTTGCTTGGAAAATGCGACAAAAAACTACTGTAATTCTTGGTGGATTGTTATTTTTTGGATTAACAATTTCTCCAATATTAACCTATACATCATCTGGTAGAGCTGCGTTTTTATCAGACAGATATACTTATATTCCAAGCATTGGCTTATTCTTTATTTTAGTGTATTTACTCAATAAACTTGAAGTTAATAAAGCCAAGCAATTTCTGGTTACAGGAGGCATCGTTGGTTTCTTTTTAATCACCTCATTAATGAATGTTGGCAATTGGAAAAATAGCGAAACACTTTTTAGAAATGTTTTAGACTTAAACCCGAAATCATCTTTGGGTTATCAAAATTTAGGATTACATTACAGAAGCAGTAACCAAGTTAATAAAGCAATAGAAGTATATAGTCGAGGTATTTCACTGGCTCCTTCTTCAGAATTATATGTAAATAGAGGTAAAATTTATTTTGATCAAGGAAAAATCGATTTTGCCCTAAATGATTTTAATAAGAGTTTATCTATAGATACTGATAATGCCGATGCTTTGGGTAATAGAGGTGCTGTTTATGGTTCTAAAGGGAATTGGGATCAATGCTTTGCCGATTTAAATAAAGCCCTAGAAATAGATTCAGATAACTTAACAGCTCTATCTAATAGAGGCTTTGCCTATTTTGATAGACAACAATATGATAAAGCTATTATTGACTATAGTAATTATTTAAAAGCTGAACCTACAGATTCTGAAATTCATAATAGTTTAGGAATATGCTACTTAAGGACAGAAGACTTTGAAAAAGCAGTAAAACAATTAAATTCTGCTATTAGATACGACTCTAGAAGAGCGTCGTTATATATGAATCGCTCCTATGCGCACAATGGAAATGGTAATAAAGCTGCAGCTTTAAAGGATGCTTTACAAGCTCAAAAATTAGGTTTTAAAGTAAATAGAAATTATTTAAATGAGTTACAATAACCAATAAGTAACTCCAATCATAAAACCATAAAATATACATAGAAAAATTTCGAGTTTATTTTTTTCTAAAAAGTTCAATTGCAATAAGTTAAGTCTACATTTAAGACCACTTTTTTACTTAAAAGTCACTAATTAACAACTTCAGCATACAGATCAAAGTCTTCAGCTTCTATAACTTTTACATTAACAAACTCTCCAGTTTTTAAATACGTTTTTGTAGCATCTATAAGTACTTCGTTATCAACATCTGGTGAATCAAACTCTGTGCGACCAATAAAATAGTTTCCTTCTTTTCTATCAATAACTACCTTAAATTCTTGGCTAATTTTCTCTTGATTTAATTCCCATGAAATTTGAGATTGAATCTCCATAATATCATTAGCTCGTTGTTGCTTTACTTCTTGAGGCACATCATCTTCTAAATTGTAAGCATGTGTGTTTTCTTCATGTGAATATGTAAAGCACCCTAAACGCTCAAAACGCATATCTTGAACCCATTGTTTGAGTGTTTGAAAATCGTCTTCTGTCTCTCCTGGATACCCAACTATTAAAGTTGTGCGAATAGCCATTTCTGGAACTTTAGCTCTAAACTCTCTAATTAATTTAGTAGTTTTCTCTTTAGTAGTTCCGCGGCGCATGCTCTTTAAAATAGAATCTGAAATATGTTGAAGTGGAATGTCTAAATAATTACAAATTTTTGGCTCTTGCTTCATTAAATCTAAAACGTCCATAGGGAAACCCGTTGGAAATGCATAATGGAGACGAATCCAATCAATACCATCAACTTTTACAAGATTTTCAAGTAATTCAGCTAGATTTCTCTTTTTGTATAAATCAAGACCATAATAAGTGAGGTCTTGAGCAATTAAGATTAATTCTTTAACGCCATTAGCCGCTAGTTTTTCTGCTTCAATTACTAGATCCTCAATTGGAGTAGATTTATGTTTACCTCGCATTAAAGGGATTGCACAAAAACTGCAAGGTCTATCACAACCTTCAGCTATCTTTAAATAAGCATAATTTTTAGGTGTGGTAGTAAGACGCTCACCTATTAATTCATGCCTATAGTCTGCTCCTAAAGCTTTTAATAATCCAGGTAATTCAGTTGTACCAAAATACTGATCTACGTTTGGAATTTCTTTTTGCAAGTCAGGCTTGTAGCGCTCACTCAAACATCCTGTAACAAATACTTTATCAACTTCACCTTCTTCTTTTTTGTGCATATACTCTAAAATAGTATTGACACTTTCCTCTTTAGCATTATTAATAAAACCACAAGTATTAATCACAACCACATTACCTTCTTCTTCATGTACTACATCTTTACCACTGGCTTTAAGTTGCCCCATTAACACTTCGCTATCATAAACATTTTTACTACAGCCTAGAGTAATAACATTGATTTTATTTTTTTTTCGTGTCTTCGTTCTCATGTTAGTATTTTCGGTGGCAAAGATACAATCTAAATTAAACCTTTCATATATTTGATAGTCTTAATGAAAAACCGAATAATGAAAAAAATGTCATTTGTTTTTCTGAATAGCATTTTTCTGGCTTACAACTGTTCTAATACTGATATTACTGAACCTACTGAACCAGACACAGAAGGAGTTGAAACTTCAGAAATATATTATCCTCCTTTAAATTCTGATAGTTGGGAAACTATTTCTCTCGATGATTTAAATTGGAATATATCTCAATTACAACCTCTTCTGGATTTTCTAGAAGAAAAAAATTCTAAAAGTTTTATAATACTTCATAATGGAAAGATTGTTATTGAACATTATATGAATGGTCATGATGAAACCACACCTTGGTATTGGGCAAGCGCTGGAAAAACATTAACAGCAACCCTAAGTGGCATTGCTGAAGATGAAGGATTAATCAATATTGATAATAAAGTATCAGATTATGTTGGAACTGGCTGGACAAGTGCAACTTTAGAAAAAGAAAACCTAATCACTTGTAAAAACCTATTATCCATGAATTCTGGTTTAGACGATAGTTTAGGAAATTCTATTAGTTCAGAAAATTTGCAATATATATCTGATGCAAACACACGTTGGGCTTATCATAATGTATATGTAAAAATGCAAGAAGTTGTTGCTCAAGTTAGCAACAGTAGTTGGAACAATTATTTTAACACAAAACTAAAAGATAAAATTGGTATGTCTGGAGCTTGGATACCTCTAGAAGACTTAAATGTTTATTGGAGCGATACAAGAAGTATGGCTCGTTTTGGACTGCTAATATCTGCTAATGGTGAATGGGAAAACTCACAAATAGTTTCTCAAAGTTTTTTAAATGACGCTACAAACACATCACAAAATATTAATCAAGCCTATGGTTATTTATGGTGGTTGAATGGAAAATCAACCTATCATTTACCACAAACACAAATTGAATTTCAAGGCGAATTAATTCCTGATGCTCCTGAAGATATGTATTGCGCTTTAGGCAAAAATGATCAGAAAATTTATATAGTTCCTAGTAAAAAGTTAGTTGTAATTAGAATGGGGAATGCTGCAGATGAAGACAACTTTGCTTTATCAAATTTTGACAATGATTTATGGACAAAAATCAATGCCTTAATAAATTAACACGAGTTGTTTTAGGAATTAAATGCCTGAATAAAGCTATATAAATAACTCCCAAAAGCTACATATACTATCGAGAAAGCAGCTAAAAATAAAGTGATTTTATAGTTGTAGGCTTTTCTTAAAAGGTCTCTTGTAGTATATAATACAATCGCAATAAAAATTGGCAATAAAATGTAAATAGGAAAAACTACAGACTGTTTAGCTAGGTCTTCATTAATTTTTACATTTTTAGAATCTGCAAAATAGACTCCAACAAGAGCCACTAATTGTCCAAATACAACTAGTGAAGAATAAACTAATATAGCTATGGTTATAACTCGAAGTATTTTAGCATCTTTAAGTCTTTCCATTTTTATTTGAAGAAACTGTCTACAAATTCGTATTTATTGAATACTTGTAAATCTTCAATACCTTCGCCCACTCCAATATATTTTACAGGAATTTGAAACTGATCTGATATACCAATTACTACACCACCTTTTGCTGTACCATCTAATTTAGTAACTGCTAAAGAGGTTACTTCTGTAGCTGCTGTAAATTGTTTAGCTTGCTCAAAAGCATTTTGCCCAGTAGAACCATCTAAAACTAATAAAACATCATGAGGTGCATCTCCAACAACCTTTTGCATAACACGTTTTACTTTAGATAGCTCATTCATAAGGTTTACTTTATTGTGCAAACGTCCAGCAGTATCTATAATAATGACATCTGCATTTTGATTAACGCCAGATTGTAATGCATCAAAAGCAACAGAAGCTGGATCACTACCCATTTCTTGTTTTATCATTGGTACTTCTACTCTATCTGCCCAAACTTGAAGTTGATCTATTGCTGCAGCTCTAAATGTATCTGCTGCACCTAAAACAACCTTAAGCCCTTGTTTTTTAAACTGATAGGCTAACTTACCAATTGTAGTAGTTTTACCTACACCATTTACTCCTACAACCATTAGAACATAAGGTGTTTTATTACCATCTTCTTGCTTTGGTAATTCTGGTATAGTATACTCTGTATCTTCTCCAGAATTAGTTTCAGATAATAAACCAGCAATCTCTTCTCGCAAAATTTTGTTTAGCTCCTCTGTTCCTAAATACTTATCTCTTGCTACTCGCTCTTCAATTCGTTCTATAACCTTTAATGTAGTATTAACACCAACATCACTAGTAACTAAAACCTCCTCTAAATTATCTAAAACATCATCATCAACTTTAGATTTACCAGCGACAGCTTTACTTAATTTATTCATAAAGCTAGACTTGGATTTTTCTAACCCTTTATCTAGTGTTTCTTTCTTTTCAGAAGAAAATATATTTTTAAAAAAACTCATGTATGTATTATGTTATTTTAAAATCTAAAGAGCAATTTTCTTGCCTAATTATAAGATGTGAAAAATTGTCATTAGTTGCAAATATAAGTAAACAAGTACTCTTTAAAATACGTATTAAAAGTATTTAGATAAAACTAAATACTATTTCATGAAAACAAAAAGCAGCTCTCAAAATATGAAAGCTGCTTGAATATTTTAAAGAGTAAATGTCTTACTTTTTAGCTAAAAATTCATCTACTTTTTCTGGAGACATTACAGACTCTACAAACGTATAAGCTCCAGATTTTGGAGATTTTACCATTTTAATAGCCTTTGTTAATCTTTTAGATCCAGTTTGTAACGATGCTACTGATTTCTTTGCCATGTCTTAATGTTTTTTATTTCATATTTTCACAGGAGGTGAAAATCTGTAATTTTGATTTATTTCACATTTTTACTGAAGTAAAAATCTGTAATTATTTAATTTCTTTATGAACAGTCATACGCTTAAGAATAGGATTAAATTTTTTAATCTCCATTCTGTCTGGCGTGTTCTTTTTGTTTTTAGTCGTTATATAACGAGATGTACCAGGCTCTCCAGAAGCTTTGTGCTCTGTACATTCTAATATCACCTGAATTCTATTTCCTTTCTTTGCCATTGTATTAAATTTTTTCTGTGGCTATTATTTTAAAAATCCTTTAGACTTTGCTTCTTTGATAGCAGCAGAAACTCCAATTCTGTTGATAGTTTTTAAAGCAGAAGTAGATACTTTTAAAGTAACCCATTTATCTTCTTCAGGAATATAAAAACGCTTCTTTATTAGATTAGCATTGAACACACGCTTTGTTTTATTCATCGCGTGAGATACGTTGTTTCCAACCATTGCTTTTTTTCCTGTAAGTTCACAAACTCTTGACATTATCTCTAACTTTAATAAGGTTATTTCTAAACGAGGTGCAAATATACAAATTCTTTGAGTTTTGACAACAACTAAATTATCATTTTTTTAAAATTTCTTTGTAAAGCATTTCAAAGGCTTTATTTGATGCTTTATTTATCACTTTAGTACGATGATTTCCAAATGAGAATTTTTCAGAAAAAACTTCTGTAGGTGTTGCAATAGCTATAAAAACTGTTCCGACTTCTGCATCTCCATCTCCTTTAGTTGGACCAGCATTTCCAGTTGTTGCTATCGCATAGTCTGTTTGGTATATCCTCTTACTATTTATTGCCATAGATTCAGCAACTTCAGCGCTGACCACCGAATACTTTTCTATAAGATCTCTATCCAATCCTAAAACAGTAATTTTAGATTCTGTTGCATAAGTAATAACACTCCCTTTAAAAAAAGCTGACGCTCCAGATTTTGCTGTTAGTAATTGAGAAATATTACCACCTGTACAACTCTCCGCTACAGATAAAGTTGCATTTTTTTCTATTAAAGCATTGGCCAATACATCTTCTAAAGAATCGTTTAAGTCTTGATACCCAACAAAAACATCTTCAATTAAAGGCATGACTAACTGTATTTGCTTTTCTACTTCTATTTCAAGTAATTCTTTATTAGAACCTTTAGCAGATAATCGTAGCCTCACTTTTCCTAGATTAGGTAAGTAAGCTAGTTTAATATAATCTGGCAAATTATCTTCCCATTTCTCTATACGAGCAGCAAGCATGCTCTCTCCTATTCCATAAGTCAATAATGTTTTATGATAAATTGATGGAAACTTATAACGGTCTTTGAGTTTGGGTAAGACTTGATTTTGTATTAATGATTTCATCTCAAAAGGAACTCCTGGCAATGAAATAAACGTTTTATTATGCTTCTCAATCCACATTCCTGGAGCACTTCCATACAAGTTCATTAAAGCTTGAGATTTCGAAGGTATTAACGCTTGATCTTTATTTACTTGTTGTAAAGGTTGCTTAACGTAGTCTCTCCAAAGCCTTTCAATATTTTTTAGAACTTCAGGAACTCGAATTAGCGTATCATTAAAATATTCAGCTAAGGTATTTTTTGTAATATCATCTTTTGTTGGACCTAATCCACCAGTTATAATAATGATGTCAGCATTTTCTTCAGCTTCTTTTAAGGATTTTAAAATATGCTGTTTATCATCTTGTACAGATGTTATCTGAAATACAGAAACACCAATTTTATTTAGCTCTTGAGATATATAAGCAGAATTGGTGTCCACAATCTGACCAATGAGAATCTCATCACCAATTGTAATTATTTCTGCAAACATGAATTATAGGTTAAAATCTGCTTGTATTTCTGCGGAAGCATGTTTCACTGCAGCTAGAACTATTTCTAATTCTTTTGTACAATCTTCTCCAACTTTCTCAAATTTTCCCCAATCTTGAACAATTATTAAATCGTCGAAAACACCAAGATCAAAAAGCTCGATAGTTGGTTTCATTTTATGTGCAGATTGATACGCTTGTTTATAGTTAAGATCTTTAACAGCTTGTTCTAAAAGTTCTGCGTCTGCAGGAACTTCCTCAAGAAATGTTGCCGCTATTGCAGCTACAAAGTCTTCATCTCCTCCTGCTAAATCTCTTACCTTATCTAGTTTGTAATGTTGTTCCATGTGTTAATAGCGATGTGTCTTAATTACTTTATGGCTACCGAAAACACCTCATTGTCTTCAATGTAACCTTTTAATCTATCGTTAGCAATAACTTTGCCAACTCCAGAAGGTGTGCCTGTAAATATAATATCTCCAATCTTTAAAGTAAAATATTTTGACACATATTCAATCAATTCGTCTATTTTCCAGAGCATTAGACTTGTATTCCCATCCTGAACAACCTCATCATTCTTTATTAATTTAAAATTAATATCATCTACATTTTTAAACTCTGATTTCGGCATCCAATTGCCTATTACAGCAGAACCATCAAAGGCTTTTGCTTTCTCCCAAGGAAGACCTTTAGCTTTTAACTGACTTTGTAAATCTCTTGCTGTAAAATCGATTCCTAAACCTATTTCCTCGTAATACTTGTGTGCAAACTTTCTATCAATATATTTACCTACTCGGTTTATTTTTACCAATATTTCAACTTCATGATGCACATCATCTGAAAAATCTGGAATAAAAAATGGTTGTTTCTTTAATAGAATTGCAGTATCAGGTTTACAAAAAACCACAGGGTGCTCTGGCTTTTCATTTTCTAATTCTTCTATATGCTTTGTGTAGTTTCTTCCTATGCAGATTATTTTCATTGAAAATCTATTTTCATTTTCTCGAAAGAGAAAATCTCATATTATTAATTAATATTATGGTTTCCTGCCTACGCAGGAATGACAAAAACTAATCTAATTTATTGTTGAATTGTTTTAACTTAATTGCTGTTAATACCTTTTTGGTGTATAATGGAAAATCTGCATTTAATAACCATCCAAAATAACCTGGTTCTTTTTCAAGAACTTCAAGTACTGTTTTGTTTTTATGTTTCCCAAACGAAAAACACTCTTCTCCATCTTTATTAAAAGTTATAAAGCCTGCAAAATCAGCAAACTTTTTACGAGAACTAAACTCTGCTAAAAATTTAGTGTTGTTTTCTAGCTCATCATACTTTTCAACTTGAGACTTTAACACTTCGTAAGTAGCTAAAGTATCAGCTTCTGCAGTATGCGCATCTGTTAAGTCTTTATCACAATAAAATTTGTAAGCAGCACTTAAATTACGTTGCTCCATTTTATGATATATGGTTTGAACATCAACAGCCAATCGATTTTTCATATCAAAATCCACCTCTGCTCGAAGCATTTCTTCTGCCAACAACGGAATATCAAAACGATTAGAATTAAATCCAGCTAAATCAGAATCCTTGATAATAGTATGTATTTCTTTTGCTAGCTCTTTAAATGTTGGTTTATCAACTACATCTTTATCCCAAATGCCATGAATTTTAGATACTTCAGGTGGAATAGGCATTTCAGGATTTACAATCCAACGATGACTTTCTTCTTTACCATTTGGATATACCTTGAGTATCGCAATTTCTACTATACGATCTTTAGATATATTGATTCCTGTTGTTTCTAAATCGAAAAAACAAATGGGCTTGGTAAGATTGAGAGTCATTGTGATTGATTAGAATTTTGGCAAAGATACTTAATAGTAAGGAGTTTAAAGTATAGAGTTAATAGTATTTATTTTAATTAGTAAAAACGAAAAAGCACAATTTATAATTGTGCTTTTTAATATTTTGTGATTCCTCTTTACAAGGACTTATTATATTTCTCTGTTAGAATCCCAAGCTTCTAGATAATCTTTAACAGCTTTTACAAATTGTCCACCTAGTGCCCCATTTACAACTCTGTGGTCATAACTATGTGACATAAACATTTTATAACGAATACCAATAAAATCACCTTCAGGAGTTTCAATAACAGCTGGAACTTTTCTAATAGCTCCAAGTGCTAAAATACCGACTTGTGGCTGATTAATTATTGGAGTTCCCATAATACTACCAAATGTACCAACATTGGTTACTGTATAGGTTCCGCCTTGAATATCGTCTGGTTTTAATTGATTAGTTCTCGCTCTATTAGCTAAATCGTTTACCTGCTTGGTCATACCGACCAAGTTTAATTGGTCAGCATTTTTAATTACTGGAACTATTAAGTTACCGTCTGGTAAAGCAGCAGCCATACCAAGGTTAATGTTTTTCTTTTTAATAATCGTATCTCCTTGAACAGAAATATTCATCATTGGGTAATCGCGTAATGCTTTTGCGACTGCTTCCATAAATATTGGTGTAAAAGTTAAGCTTTCGCCTTCACGTTTAGCAAAGTCATCTTTTACTTTTTTACGCCAGTTCCAAATTTTAGTCACGTCTGCTTCAATAAAACTTTGCACATGAGCAGAGGTCTGTACCGACTCAACCATATGATGAGCAATTAATTTGCCCATTCTGGTCATTTCAATAATTTCATCGCCTCCAGATGCAATTACAGGAGCTGCTTCTTGTTTAGGTTTAGCAGTTTCAGGCATCATTTTTTGAGATGCTTGAGACTTCTCGACTGCGCTCGAAGAGACATCTGATCGCTTATCACGATTATCTAAATAAGCTAATATATCATTTTTAGTTACGCGACCATCTTTTCCAGTTCCTGATAACGCATCTAATTCTGATTGAGATATATTTTCTTTTTTAGCAATATTTTTAACTAAAGGCGAATAAAAACGGTCATCACTTGATATTACAGGCGCAACAGTTTCTTGAGCTACTGCAACTGTTTTAGCAACTTCTGCGACTGCAGGAGTAGCTGTTTCCATTACAATAGGTTCTTGCTTTGGTGTATCAACAGATACAGAACCTTCACCTTCTGTTTCGATAATAGCAATTGTTTGTCCAACTTGGACAACATCGTCAGCTTCAAATAATTTTTCAACTAAAACACCATCTACCTCACTTGGCACTTCACTATCTACCTTATCTGTTGCAATTTCTAAAACTGCCTCATCAGCTTCAATAGTATCACCAACTTCTTTTAACCAAGATGTAATTGTTGCTTCTGCAACACTTTCACCCATTTTTGGTAGCTTTAATTCAAATTTTGCCATATCTGTAATGTATCGCTTATTATCTAATTTATGGTTGCAAAATTAATAAAAAAAGAATCTATTTATTAAATATTTCGCAAGAATTAATCAACTCTAATTTATAGAAAAATAACCTCTCCTCTGTTTTTAGAGTCGTTACTTCCTAAAACAAATGTACCGTTTTTAGATAGAATTTTAAATGTTGCTCTTTTCTGAATTTCTGATGCAGACATTATGTCTATCATTTCTTTAAACGAGACGTGATTAGTATTAAAAATAATTTCTGAACCATCTTTAACTCCATCAATCTCTGCTCTAACTTCAATTTCTTTATTTAAAATAGCTTTCAGCTTTTTATTGTCTGAATCTGAAACAAAAACATAAGTTTCAGGGTTTGTTTTTATCTCTTTTGGATTTTTACGAATGGTATAGGCTAAATTAATGCCTGTCCAGACCAAAGCATCAAAAATGATATTCTTTTTAAAGTGTTTTTTATAAAACAACTTCATAGCACCATAAAATCGTTTGGCATAGGTTTTATCTTTTAAGGTGCTTTCTCCTTTGTAATGTATAATACTCGTTTCTCCGAAATAGTAATTATTAAAACCAGCTTTTAAAACTTTATATGAGAGGTCGATATCTTCTCCATACATGAAATAGTCTTCATCAAAACCAGCAACTTTGTTGTATACATTCCGTTTTAATAACATGAAAGCACCAACAAGCACATCTACTTTTCCTGATTGTAATTCACTAACATGATTAGCATAATACTTTGTAGCGTTACCAATCATTTTTTGAAAAGCTACACCTACTTTAGGAACATTACGTTTACTTTCAGGTAAAAAATTGCCTTTGCCATCAATAAGCCTACAACCAACAATTCCTAAATCGTTTTGTTGTTCTGCAAATTTTATAGTCTTTGTAAAGGTATCTTCAGCAACTACAGTATCAGGATTAAGTATACAGACGTAATCGCCTTTTGCTTTTGATACACCAATATTGTTTCCTTTAGCAAAACCTAAATTTTCAGAGTTTTCAATTAGAATAACATCATGAAAATTTTGTTTTACCATATTACAGCTTTCATCTGAAGACTGATTATCTACTACAATTATTTCGGCATCTAAATTTGTGATGGCAGCTTCAACACTTTCTAAACAAATTTGTAAAAAGTGCTGAACATTATAATTAAGTATAACAACCGAAAGCTTCAAAATGACTTTAGGATTTTAATGAGACCTCAAACGGAATCCTATTAACTATACTTCGTCCAAGAGTAACTTCATCTGCATATTCTAATTCATCGCCTACTGAAATTCCTCTAGCTATGGTTGAAGTCTTTACATCGTAATCTTGAATTTGTCTGTATATGTAGAAATTGGTAGTATCCCCTTCCATGGTGGAGCTTAACGCAAAAATTAATTCTTTTACAGTTCCCGTTTTCACTTTAGCGACTAATGACTCTACATTTAAATCGTTTGGACCAATGCCATCCATAGGAGAGATTTTTCCATTAAGCACATGGTACAATCCTCTAAAAGAACTCGTGTTTTCAATTGCCATGACATCGCGAATATCTTCGACAACACATATTATAGATTCGTCTCTATGTGGATTAGAGCAAATTTCACACAATTCTACATCACTGATGTTATGACAACTTTTACAAAAATTAATCTCTAGTCTCATTTTTTGTAAAGCATTAGCTAAATCATTTGTTTGCTGTTCTGGTTGGCGTAACATGTGTAACACCAAACGAAGTGCAGTACGTTTGCCTATTCCAGGTAATTGAGACATTTCGTTAACTGCTTTTTCCAGTAATTTAGAAGAGAATTCCATTGCTGCGAAATTACTATATATAATCTATTTTATAAAAAACTCTATAACAAATTTAAAAGCTATCAATTAGTAATTTGTATTTTGGTAGCATAATTACAATTTATGACATCAACAGAAATTATTTTACTCATTCTAGGTTATTTCGCCATCCTTATTTTAATTTCTTACATAACCGGAAAAGACGACACCAACGACGCTTTTTTTAAAGCTAATAAATCGGCGCCATGGTATTTAGTTGCTTTTGGAATGATTGGTGCTTCTTTATCTGGAGTAACTTTTATTTCTGTTCCTGGTGCTGTTGAAGCTAAACAATTTGGTTATTTTCAAGTAGTACTTGGTTACTTCTTTGGATATCTAATAATTGCTTATGTACTATTACCTCTATACTATAGATTAAACCTCACCTCTATTTATACGTATTTAAAAGAGCGCTTTGGTAATACGAGTTATAAGACAGGTTCTGTGGCCTTTTTAATTTCTAGAACTATTGGTGCTGCTTTCAGATTATTTTTGGTTGCTAAAGTTTTACAATTATTAATTTTTGATGGATTTGGAGTTCCTTTCGCGATAACGGTTATTATTACCATTGCTCTTATTTGGCTCTATACCTTTAAAGGTGGTATAAAGACCATTATTTTTACCGATACGCTTCAAACACTTTTTATGCTTGTTTCAGTGGTTATTACTATTTGGTTTTTAGCTTCTGCTCTAGACCTCAATAGCGTTTCTGAAATTTATACTAATGTCAAACAAAGTGCTTTGAGTAAAACCTTCTTTTTTGATGATGTTAACGATGCGCAATATTTCTTTAAGAGTTTTCTTGCTGGTATTTTTATAACTATTACCATGACAGGTTTAGATCAAGATATGATGCAGAAAAACCTGACTTGTAAAAATTTAAAGGAGGCACAGAAAAACATGGTGTCGTTTAGTGTTATTATTGTATTGGTTAACATTCTATTTTTGGCGCTTGGTTTAATGCTTACACAATATGCAGAACAGCATGGTATTACAGCTAAAAAAGATGATTTATTCCCAACAATTGCCATGCTACCAGAAATTGGCAAACTCACATCTGCTTTCTTTCTTCTTGGTCTTATTGCAGCCGCTTATTCAAGTGCAGATAGTGCTTTAACTTCGTTAACTACGTCTTTTTGTATTGATATAATTGAACTAGATAAAAAACCAGAGGAAGACAGAAAAAGAATTCGTAAACAAATACATATTCTCTTTAGTTTTATTCTTGTAATAGTTATTATTTTATTTGATGCACTATTTAATGATGTATCAGTGATTTGGGAGCTGTTTAAAGCTGCTGGTTATACTTATGGTCCTTTGTTAGGTTTATTCGCTTTTGGAATATTAACCAAAAAACATTTAGCTGATAAGCATGTTTGGATCATTGCTGTATTAGCACCTATTATATCTTACTTTATAAATATGTATTCCATTGATTTGTTAAACGGTTATCAAATAGGATTTGAGATTCTAATTATTAATGGTCTAATAACATTTTTAGGATTGTTATTTATATCGAGAAAAGAAAGACCTAGTATTGATTAGTACTTAATAAAACCAAGGTACAAGCAATTTCAAAATCAATAGTATTATCTCTTAAAATTTTATAGAATTCAGGATTCTCTGTTCCTGGATTAAAGATTATACGTTTAGGTTTAAGGTTGACTAAATAATCATAAAACGCTATTTGCCTTTGAGGATTGAGATATAAAGTTACTGTATGCAAATCTTGATATTGAACAAGTTCTGTATCTATTTCAACTCCTGCAACATCTCCTTCTCGAAGTCCATAAGCTACTACTTCATGATTAGAATTAATCAATCTTTTAATAGCCATATTAGAGTATCTCTCTTCTTTTAGTGAAGCTCCAAAAACAAGTGTTTTATTAGTCATATGTTAAAGTGGTGTTAAGAATTGTTAAAGTAAGTAACATAACACAAATTTAAGCGTCTATCATTTATAATCAACCAAAAAATTAAATCAATCAATCAAAAAATGAAACAAATCATTTCGCTATGCTTGTTATTAATTTCTATATCCTTACAAGCAAACAATTCAAATTTATTACATACAGATCCAGAACCCAGAACAGGAACTATATCTGGTAGAGTTTTAG
The DNA here is from genome assembly GCA_026162565.1 of Flavobacteriaceae bacterium NBU2973. Lineage (GTDB taxonomy): Bacteria > Bacteroidota > Bacteroidia > Flavobacteriales > Flavobacteriaceae > JAOEIQ01. Next base: position 23,644 of record JAOEIQ010000008.1, on the reverse strand, counting down.
ACGCAAATTTAAACGAACCCTTACCTTATGTAAATGTCATTATTAAAAATGATAAAGGAGAAACTATTACTGGAGGCATTACCCTAGATGATGGTAATTTTAAAATTGAAAAAATCCCTGAAGGAAAAATAACTGTATCAGTACAATACATTGGATTTAAAACTATTGACACAGAAGTTACAATAGGTAACGGCAACTACAAAGTAGATTTAGGAGATATAAGACTTGAAGAATCTGCCGAAGGATTAGACGAAGTTACAGTTGTAGCCGAAGTCTCTACCATTCAGCAAAAAGTAGACAGAAAAGTTATTACAGTTGGTAAAGACTTAACTACTAGTGGTCCAACTGCCAGTGATATTATGAATAATTTACCCTCTGTTACTGTAGATCAACAAACAGGTGATATTAGTTTGCGAGGTAATCAAAATGTGCAAGTTATGGTAGATGGAAAATTATCTAACATACCAGCAGCTCAATTATTAAAACAAATTCCTTCAACTTCTATTAAGAGCATTGAGCTTATTACCAATCCGTCTGCTAAATATAATCCTGAAGGGTTAAGTGGAATTATCAATATTGTATTACATAAAAATACCATGGTAGGTTTTAATGGTAATCTAAATTTAGGTTTAGCCTACCAAGACAATCCAAAATTTAATAGTGGTATTGATATGAATTACCGAAACGGAAAGTTTAATTTCTATGGTAATTATAGTAACAATATTAACCGAAATGAAAATTACGGAAATATTAGAAGAACTAATGATGATTCTAAACAGCTATTTAACTTTTTTGACAGAGGACAATCACATCTATATAAAGTTGGATTAGATTATTATTTAAATGATAAAAACACCTTATCGCTATTTACAAATCAAAACCTATTTGATGGAAATACCACTGGAATAACTCGCGTATTATTTACAGATCCAACAAATAACTTAATTCAAAATTTTGAAAATGAAAATGAGAATATGTCTCAACAATATAATTTTAATTATAAGTTAGATTTTGACAAAGAAGGCCATAATATTGAATTAGAAGTAGATTATAATGTATACGATGGCGATTTACTAACAGATAATATATTTAATATTCAACCCAACTTTTTTGAAGATAATACTACTGAACGTGATAGAACAACCATTAATTTAGATTATGTTAATCCATTATCTGATGAAGCAAAACTTGAATTAGGGTTACAAGCAAGATTGTTTAATAATGATATTGAATACCTTTCTGATGCAAGACTTCGTGACGAATTTGGAACACCATTTCCTAGTTTAATAAACTTTGACTATTCTAGAAATATCTATTCTGCTTACGCTACCTATGGAAAAAAAGTAGATAAATGGTCTTACCAATTTGGTTTAAGAGCAGAAACTGTTGATGTTACAGCAGATGCTACTCAATTAAATTTAGATACTAATAATGCGATAGACATTCCATTTGAAAACGATTACGTTCAAGTGTACCCTTCTGCTTTTGTAACCTACACACCTTCTGATAAAAACTCGTATCAGTTTAGTTATAGCAGACGTGTAGATCGTCCTGGCGTAGGTCAAGTAAACCCTCTACCAGAATGGAACACACCTTTAATATCATCATTTGGAAATCAAGCTTTAGAGCCACAGTTTACAAACTCTGTAGAAGTAAACTACACAAGACAGTTAGAAAAAGGTAGTATTACAGGAGGTGTATTTTTTAGAGTTATTGAAGATGAGATAAATCGTGCTGTATTTGTAGATAGAGCAGATTTAAACAGAATTATTTTAACTTTTGATAATTTTGATAATACAACTGCTTATGGTATTGAGTTAAATTCTAATTACAGACCAACTAAATGGTGGAATTTAAATGGAAGTTTTGATTTATATGCCCAAACTCAAAAAAGTATAACCGAACGTCTAACTGTACCTACTAATGTTGCTACAGTAGATGATATACAAACAGAATCGTTAAGCGTAGACAACGTTGTTTGGAACTTTAGATTATTCAATAATTTTAAAGCTAGTAAATCGCTATCATTCTCTCTATTTACTTTATACAGAGGTAGAAATAAAGGCGTTCAGTTTACACAAGATCCATTTGTTTTTGTTAATACTGGCATGCGTTACAGCTTTTTAGAAGAAGGTCGTGCCACATTTAGCTTAAACTTTAATGACATTTTTAATACGATGCAATTTAAGTTTGAAGGCGACAGACCTTTTGCCCAACGTGGTGATTTTAATTGGGAAAGTCGAACCATTTTTGCTGGATTATCATACAGATTTGGTGGTGGAAAATATAGAGCAAAATCTCGTAAACGTCGTGATAATGATGTAAAATCTGGTAGTGGAGGTTTATTCTAACAACTAAATTTAAAGTTAATAACCCTTACATAATAGTTGATGGTTAGTGTTAATGTATGGTTATTAATAAGAAAACCCGAAGTGTCACTGCTTCGGGTTTTTGTTTTAGATTCCCACTTTCGTGGGAATAAAATGTTAAAGTTGGTTAAAAAGTGTTAAAGCAAGTAATAAAACAACAAAGTTTACGTCTTATATAGTGTAAACATTTTGGTAAAATGTTAATGTTGGTTAATAGCAGAAAAGCCAAGACATTCTTCGTCTTGGCTTTTTTCTTGAATTCCTGTGAAAACAGGAATCTATGATTTCAAATTTATGAGTTTATATTAACCTTTCTTCTATTATTTATAAACTTTTCGTAAGAATTTTATCCTTAATTATTCTTATTCAATAAAGTAACTTTATGAGATTCCAACCTTCATTTCGTCCAGTTTCGAGAACACGTCGACAAGCTCTGTGTGACACCTCACTGTCCAGCTCAATGTAAGAGTAGAAATTAATTACCATTTCATTATTACACTTCCCCAAGTAAAACCACTACCAAAGGCAGCTAGTACAACTGTATCACCTTCTTTGATCTTGCCTTCTTCCCACGCTTCAGTTAAAGCAATTGGGATAGATGCAGCAGTGGTATTTCCATATTTCTGAATGTTATTAAATACCTGATGATCTTCTAATTTAAACTTACGTTGTATAAATTGTGCAATTCGCAAATTCGCTTGATGTGGAATCAACATATCTATATCATCAACTTGCAAACTATTTGTCATGAGACCTTCCATAATAACCTCACTAAAACGAACAACAGCATTTTTAAATACAAATTGTCCATTCATATACGGAAAATAACTTTCATCATTTGGGTCGTTTTCAGCAATAATATCGTTTACCCAACGTTTTCCCATTCCTGGTGCAACTAAAACTAATTCTTCAGCATGCTCTCCTTGAGAATGTAAGTGCGTCGATAAAATACCTTTACTGGTATCTTCCTCTCTTGTTAAAACGGCAGCTCCTGCTCCATCTCCAAAAATAACTGTTACGCCTCTACCTCTTGTTGTTTTATCTAAACCATGAGAATGTAGTTCACTACCAATAACTAGAATATTTTTGTACATTCCAGTTTTAATAAAATTATCTGCTACAGATAAAGCATATACAAATCCAGAACACTGATTACGAACATCTAAAGCGCCAACTGTTTTTATATCTAAAGCATGTTGTACTTGTACTCCTGGACCAGGGAAATACATATCAGGACTTAAGGTTGCAAAAATTATAAAATCTATATCATCTTTATCAATTCCGGCTCGTTCAATAGCAATTTTGGCAGCTTTTACTCCCATTGTTGCAGTAGTATCTCCAGAACCAGGTTTCACCCAGCGACGTTCTTTAATTCCAGTTCTTTCGGTAATCCATTCATCATTAGTATCCATCATTTTAGATAGATCATCATTAGTAACAACATTATCTGGAGTGTAATACCCTAAACCTATTATTTTTGAATTGTACATATACTTAATTTAGAAAGAGCAAATTTAACTATTAAAGCTGAATTGCTATTCTAATTCGTTATGCATGCATAATAACTAGTGTTAATTTTAACAACTCTATCACATTTTCAAGTTTTAATTTTGAGTACCTTCAAGCTCAAATTAATTAGCAATTATCATGAAAACACTAATCAAACTATTTGCATTTTTATTTATCCTTAATAGTCATGCTCAACAAAGTTTAAAATACCAACAACCCTCTGAAGAAATACTAGAACTCGCTGATGTAGATTTAGCGCCTGGCGTACAAATCGATAGTAAAGGAGAACACATGGTTTTACTCTACAGAAATCAATATAAATCTATTGCCGAACTGTCTGAAACCGAATTACGTTTAGCTGGTTTACGAATTAATCCTGTGACTAATATTGGTAGCCGAACAAATTATTACACCAATCTAAAAGTAAAAAAAGTTAACGATACTGATGCCACTCAAGTATCTGGTTTGCCTGAAAATGCTAGACTATCAGGTTTTAGCTGGTCTCCAGATGAATCGATGATTGCCTGTTTAAATACTACTGCTCAAGGTGTTGAAGTTTGGGTATTACATATTGCTGAAGCAAAAGTAACCAAGCTTACTAATGCTAACGTAAACGCTAATATGCGTAGTACTATTAATTGGTTTAAAGACAACAAAAGTCTTTTAGTAAAAATGTTACCTAGTGATAGAAAACCTTTAATCGATACTGCTATTGCTGTTCCAACAGGACCAACTGTATCTGTAAGTGATGGAGAGAAAGCACAAAACAGAACCTACCAAGATTTATTAAAAACTCCTAATGATGAATTTAACTTCGAACAACTCGCAAGATCAGAAATTAAAAAAGTGTCTATAGATGGTACTATTGAAGATTTTTTAGAGGCAGATATGTATCGAGGCATTAGCTTTTCGCCTGACGGAAACTATATAATGGTTACAAAAATAAAACGCCCATTCTCGTATTTAGTGACCTATACAAGATTTCCGAGCGAAAGTATAATATATGATATGAAAGGCTCAAAAATTAAGACCGTTAATGAAGTAGCTTTAGATGAAGTACGACCAAAAGGTTTTATGTCAACAAGAACAGGTAAACGAGATATGTCTTGGAGAGATGATAAACCAGCAACGCTTGTTTGGACAGAAGCTTTAGATAAAGGTGATCCTGCTGTAGAAGTCGATTACAGAGATGCGGTTTATCAGGTTGATGCACCTTTTAATGGTACACCCAAATTACTATTAAAAACAGAACAGCGCTTTTCTGGCATTCAATGGGGAAATAATAGTACAGCAATTGCATATGACTATTGGTGGAATACTCGAAATACTAAACGTTATTTATTTAATCCATCAACTGCAGAAGCTAAAATTATATCAGACCGTAATTATCAAGATCGTTATAGTGACCCAGGAAATTTTGTAAGCTCAAAAAATGAGTATGGTCGCTACACTCTAGAAATGAATGGTAACGAATTGTATTTAATGGGAGCAGGATTCTCTAAAGAAGGACAATTCCCTTTTATTGACTCATATAACATCAAGACCAACAAAACAGAACGCTTATACCAATCAGAATATACAGATAAACTTGAAAGTTTGAATACTGCATTAGATATGAAAAAAGGAGATATTCTTGTGCGTATTGAATCTCAAAAAGAATACCCTAACTATTATATCAGAAATATTAAAAAGAAAAACGATTTAAGAGCTATTACTGCTTTTGAAAATCCGTTTAAAAGTATCGAAAATGTCAATAAACGAGTAATAAACTACAAACGAGAAGATGGTTTAGATTTGGAAGGTACTTTATATTTACCACTAGATTACAAGGAAGGTGAAAAATATCCTATGATTTTATGGGCTTATCCTCGTGAGTATAAAGATAAATCTAGCGCATCACAAAGCACTACAAACCCTAACGAGTTTGTATATCCTTATTGGGGCTCACCAATTTATTGGGTAACTAAAGGTTATGTTGTTTTAGATGATGCAGCTTTCCCTATTGTCGGAGAAGGCAGTGAAGAACCAAACGATTCATTTAGAACACAATTGGTTGCTAACGGAAAAGCAGCCATTGATGCGGTTGATGATTTAGGTTATATAGACAGACAAAAAGTAGCAGTAGGTGGTCACTCTTATGGTGCATTTATGACTGCCAATTTATTATCGCATTCTAATTTGTTTGCAGCTGGTATTGCTAGAAGTGGTGCATATAATAGAACCTTAACGCCTTTTGGTTTTCAGAGTGAAGAACGTAGTTATTGGGATGCTCCAGAGATTTACTACAATATGTCACCTTTTATGCATGCCGATAAAATGAAAACGCCTTTATTATTAATACATGGTGTTGCTGATAATAATTCAGGAACGTATCCTTTACAAAGTGAACGTTATTTTAACGCCTTAAAAGGTTTAGGTGCTCCAGTACGTTTAGTAATGTTACCAAAAGAGAGTCATGGTTACAGAGCAAAAGAATCTATCATGCACATGCTCTGGGAACAAGACCAATGGTTAGAAAAACATTTAAAAGGCAAGCAAGAGATTGATGCTCCAAAACAACCACTAAAAGATTAAACCTTCCTAAATTAAAAGCCATTCTAAATCGAATGGCTTTTTTTATGTCATGTTGTCACAATACATGTCTTGGCATTTTTGTTGCCTAATATCAACTGTAAAATTAAACTAATAAATTTCGTCAGTTCGAGTTGAGACGAAGTCGAAGCATCGAGAACTTCTCGATACATTTCGAATACATTCGAAACACTCGAAGTGACCATAAAAAATACTCATTATGGCAAAAGGAACTATTAATGTTTCAGTAGAAAACATTTTCCCTTTAATCAAGAAATTTTTATACAGTGATCACGAAATATTTTTGCGTGAGCTTATTAGTAATGCCACAGATGCTACTTTAAAATTAAAGCATCTAACAAGCATTGGCGAATCTAAAGTAGAATATGGTACACCTCAAATTGAAGTTAAAATCGATAAAGATGGTAAAAAGCTTCATATTATTGATCAAGGTTTAGGTATGACTGCCGAAGAGGTAGAAAAATACATTAACCAAGTTGCCTTTTCTGGAGCCGAAGAGTTTTTAGATAAGTACAAAGATTCTGCAAAAGATGCTGGAATTATTGGACATTTTGGTTTAGGATTTTATTCGGCTTTTATGGTTGCAGATAAAGTAGAGATTATTACAAAATCTCATAAAGATGAACCTGCTGCTCATTGGACTTGTGATGGATCTCCAGAATTTACTTTAGTTGAAGCAGATAAAACCGAAAGAGGAACTGAAATAATACTTCATATCGCAGAAGATTCTACCGAGTTTTTAGAGGATTCTAGAATTAGTGCTTTATTAAGTAAGTATAATAAGTTTATGCCTATTCCAATTAAATTTGGAATGAAAACAGAAACACTTCCAAAGCCAGAAGATGCAAAAGAAGAGGATCCAGCTCCAACACAAGAAGTAGACAACATCATTAATAACCCAAATCCTGCTTGGACCAAACAACCAACAGAATTAGAAGATGATGATTATAAAAATTTCTACAGAGAGTTGTATCCAATGCAATTTGAAGAGCCTCTATTTAATATTCATTTAAATGTAGATTATCCTTTCAACCTAACAGGAATTTTATACTTCCCAAAAATGACGAATGACTTAAACATTCAGAAGGATAAAATTCAGTTATACCAAAACCAAGTATTTGTTACAGATAATGTAGAAGGTATCGTACCAGAATTTTTAACGATGCTTCGTGGTGTAATCGATTCACCAGATATTCCGTTAAATGTATCACGTTCTTATCTGCAAGCTGATGGTGCCGTAAAAAAGATATCTTCATACATTACACGTAAAGTAGCTGATAAGTTAAAATCGTTATTTAATAACAATCGCGAAGATTTCGAAGCAAAATGGGATGACATAAAAATTGTTATTGAATACGGAATGCTTTCTGAAGAAAAATTCTTCGAAAAAGCTGATGCCTTTGCCTTATATCCAACTGTAGATGGCAAGTATTACACGTATCAAGAATTATACGATAAGATTAAAGCAAATCAAACAGATAAGGATGATAAGTTAGTAATCTTGTACGCAAGTAATAAAGATGAGCAGCACAGTTACATTGAAGCTGCTAAAGGTAAAGGTTACGAAGTACTGTTGTTAGATTCACCAATTGTGAGCCACTTAATGCAAAAACTAGAAACAACTAAAGAGAACATCTCTTTTGCAAGAGTTGATGCAGACCATATAGATAATTTAATTAAAAAGGACGACACAACGATTTCTAAATTATCTGAAGAGGAGAAAACAGCATTAGACGCCTTGTTAAAAGAAGTTATTTCTTCAGAAAAATTTATGGTACAACTAGAAGCTATGGATAGTAATGCAAATCCATTTATGATCACGCAACCAGAGTTTATGCGTCGAATGAAAGAGATGCAAGCAACTGGCGGAGGTGGTATGTTTGGCATGAGTAATATGCCAGAAATGTACAACTTGGTAGTTAATACCAATCATGAGTTAGTTGGCGAAATACTCAACACAAAAACAAAGAAAAAACAAGAACGTTTAATAAATCAGAGTTTAGATTTAGCGCGTTTATCGCAAGGCCTGTTAAAAGGCGAAGAGCTTACCAACTTTATTAAGCGTAGTTATGAAATACTAAAGTAAGTATTCATAGAACTAAATAATAAAATAGATTATTAAAAAAACCACTCAAATTTAGAGTGGTTTTTTGTTTACATGGTATTTGTAAGAACGTATTATTTTAGAGGTTATAATAAATTGATTACATTTAAAACACAATAAATTAAATAATAACGTCCATGAAATTTATAGTATCGCTTTTAGTTTTAATTTTTTCCTTAAACGTGTATTCCCAATCTCAAGTATTACCAGAAGACTTAAAATTATTAATTGGTGAATGGGAAGGCAGCATCACGTATCTGGACTATCAAACCAATAAACCGTTTACAATGCCAGCAAATTTAATTGTAGAACAGGGTAAAAATAAATACCGATTAATACTTAAAAATAGTTACCCTAATGAACCTAAAGCCAATAATTCAGACAAAATTAAAATTGCCAAAGATGGTATGCTATTAAATAATGATACTGTAATATTAAAAGAAACCCTTAAAAGTGGTAACATCAAAATACAAACAGAAAAAAAAGGTAAAGACGATAATAAGCAAGCACTAATTAGATATACTTATGTTGTAGGAAATGATACTTTTTCAATTAAAAAAGAAGTTCAATTTAATCAAAAAGATGAGTGGATAAAAAGAAGTGAATTTAATTATAAGAAGAAAAAATAAAACTACTAATGATTAAAGGTCTTTATGAAACGTACCTTTATGTTAAAGATTTATAAAAATCGATACAGGCATTTTGTATAACACTTGACTAAAAATAGTAAAAAATGTTATACAAAATACATGACATACAACTATCTTTAAAGTCTTATGAATAAAAGGCGACCAAATAATTAGTATATTTACAAAAAATACGTAAAACACAGACATATATACGTGTTGTGTGTAATTTAAGCAACTAAACTAAAAACAAACTGAATGGGAATATTTGGAAATCTATTTGGCAGTAAAAAACTAAAAACGACCGACTCTGATTTTGGAGAAATTGAGAGTTTTAGTGTTCGTGGAAATAATGTTGGTTGGACTTTTAAAAAGCAGTTTCTTAACTCTGACGTTGAGATTTTAATTGATGGAAATAAAGAAATCCTCTCTGAATCTCAAAAACGGATTTTAATAAATGCTCTGAATAACGAATCGGAAATCAAATCTGAATCAGAAAAAGCTCTGAAAGAACAATTTGACAACGCGGAAATGGAATTTATATCAATTGAAAAACATTTCGACGTGAACAGTATTTCAGTAAACGACAATGGATTTGAATTGACATTTCAAGAAAAAAATGACCCTTATTATTACTTCAATGTGCATTTTGAGAATAATAAGCAAGTTGGCGTTTCAATAGATGGATAATCTGAATAAAAAACTACACACAACAAAGTGTATAGCTCATTGCGGCTGAATTCCTTATCGGAATTCATTGCAATTTGCTATCTTTAGGTTACGACGGAAAATCCTCGCGGATTTCCCGCAACGAGCCATACACAAAACCGTTGGCTGTAATACTGATGACCAAAAAAACTGAAAGCATATGATTAAACTAACCATTTTCTTATCTGGCGGAATAGGCGTTGGAATTTTAGTCGGACTTGCGACAGGAATTCTTTTATGGATTTTCAATTCTGGTAGTAGAAGACGAGAAAAAGAAAGTCAAGCAAGGACAGATTGGGCAATAAAAAACAAACAACGGAAAGAACAAGAACGACAAGACATTATTGACTTGAAAAGCAAAGGAATTTTGTCGGAGGAAGAAATGAAAACAAAACTTGAGGAATTTGACAACCCTAAACCAAAAGTCCATCTGATTTTAACCAAAGAATACAATGTTTTGGAAAGAATGTATAAACAAGAAAAGTTATCAAAAGAGGAATTTGACTCTAAAGTTGACCTTTTAAAAAAATCAATCGAAGATGGAACTTATATAGCGCCAAAACCTTCAACTGAAAAAGTTGATTATAGTTATAAAAAAAGTGATTACAGTTTTAAAAGGAGAAAAAAATAATATGGACAATAAATCGGAAATCGAACATCTAAAAAAGGAAATTGAATCATTAAAAAAGACAGTTGATTTAATTAAAAAAGGACAAAATTCAAAATTCAAGTTGCTGACTTCGGAAATTGACAATTTAAAATCTCAAATTATGAGAAAAGAATAAAGTACTACAGCCAACAACGTGTAAGCGCAATAACGGCTGAATTTCCTAATCGGAAATTCAACTCGTTTTGCTAAATTAGGTGCGTCAGCGGAAAGTACTCGCGCACTTTCCCGTTACTGACGCTTACACAAAACCGTTGCCCACAATTATGAAAAAAATTCTACTACTATTCATACTTATTGCTTTTTCATCAAATGCACAGGATAAAGAAACTGTTGATTTAAAGTGGAAAATAACGGACACTTTAACTTACAAAACATTTATGTATGGATATACTTTAGAAGAAAAGATGAAAGAAGCTGAAAAGGAAACAAATCCTGAACGAAAGAAAGAACTTCTTAAAGAAATAAAAAGGGATAAGCTGAATTACGAAACACAAATTTTTCCTGACAATAATGGAAACTATGACGTTAAAATGATTCACAAAAGCGATGTGGATAAATTAAACATAAATGACCGAAACGTCATTTTACATGGAAAATTTAATCCAAATGGAGAAAACTTAAGCTTTTATTATGAGCAAAATAAAAAAAATCTAATTTCCTTATTTTTTGAACTTCCCCAAAAACCTGTAAAAATAGGTGATGAATGGAACATCGATGTAGATATAATTTCGTTAGACCAGCATTTTAAAGCAGATAGTTTAAGCAAAAAAAATACTGTTAAGTTAAAAGACATTGTTGAGAGAAATGGAAATAAAATTGCAATAATTGAATATGATTTAAACGAATACGTTACTGGTAGTTTAGAAAAAAATAAATCAAAAAGTTCAAAACAAAATGAGGCTTCTGAAAAACCATATTTGAAAGCAACACATAAAATTATTGGCGAATTTAATATTGACAAAGGATTTTGGATTTCTTATGATGGATACAGAGAAACGAAAGGTAATATTTCAATTTGGGGAATGAACAATAACCAAAAATCAGTATTGAAACTGATGTTAAAAAAATAACTGTGGGCAACAATGTATAACCGCAATTACGGCGGATTCGACTACGTCCGAATCCACTCGGAATTGCGAGCGTCAGTGCCAAACCGAAAATTAATGCATATTAACCCGTAACTGACGGTTATACGAGACCGTTGGGCACAATATGAACGAACATCGAATGAAATATATAATTATCGGAATTTTATTTATCTCAACTTCTGTTTTTGGACAGGAGTTCAATTTTGACATTCATAATACTTCACTCGCTGAATATTTAAAAATGGAAGAAAGTTTGGGAAGAGAAAAAATCCCGACAACCTCAAATCACGTTTCCTTTGGCGGAAATGCCCAACCAATTAAATATTTACGAAAAGAGAAAGTAATTCCTGATTTAACTTCTTTTTACTTTTTCAAAAAAGCGGATTCAACAATGTCTTATGTTCTCTACGAATGGGATGTTTCGAATTTTGAGAAACAAGACAATAACCAAAAACCAAAGAAGTTTCAAAAAGCCTTAATTGCAAAATACAAAGAACTTAAAAAAGAAATTTCAAACGAGTTCGGACAACCAGAAGTAAAAAAGAATTATTCAAATATTAGCCGATTGGATTCTATAAACACTTTTGTAGAAAGCTCAACTTGGGAACCTAATGATAGTACCGAAATAGAAATGTATGCAACTGTTTCTAACTATTATGAAAAAAGAGGTGCAAGCACAATAAATCCAGTTCATAGAATAAGGCTTTACGTCAGAAATCAAGCAAAGGAAAAGGAAAAAGAAATCCCAAAACTTGACGAGAAAAAATTGGCTGAATTGGGAAAAATAAAGATTGACTTTTTTACCGCTTTAAAAGCAAAAGATTTGCCAAAATCAAAAGAGTTTTTATCGGACTTAATACTTGAAAAAGTTACTGACGAACAGATTAATATGCTGATAGAAAATATCAACTTTGATAAACAAACGGAATTGGTTTACAGCGGAGTTCAAATGGGATTCGATGGAAGTTTATTTACACTACTTCAGTATAAATATTCGGACGACAATTCAAGTCCGCCAAATGAAATGATAAAATTGATTTTTGACGATAAAGATAAAGTTGTAGGCATACAGCCGATTAAAATGCAAAATAAAATAACTGATTAAAAAATACTGTGCCCAACAATGGCTATAAGTAATTGCTTGTTCTCGCCTACTTCTGAAAATCCTTGCGGATTTTCAGTTTGGTGTGTACTTGCAAAGTTATGTGCTTACTCACGCAACTACTCATAGCCGAGACCGTTAGCCAACATTTGAAATGAATCGTCTCATCCTATTTCTTTTAATAATTCCTACTTTGAGTTTTTCTCAAACTTCCGAACGATGGAAAAAAGGAGACCTTAAGGATTTAAAAGTATTTACTGATTTGGAAATTGCTCTCGAAAACCCAAATGATGTTGAAATACTTGATTTAGGTGGACAAAAACTTAATGAGATACCTAAACGAATTTCAGAGTTTAAAAACCTTCGTGTCTTATTACTTGGTTGGAGACCAAAAAAAGACTTGGACAGTAGTACTCACAAATTAGCGAAAAATATTGGAGGTGGCTATTTACATCTTGACCGCAAAAAAGGAACAGTATTAGACTATAATTACATTGAAAATCTAACACCTGAACTTCTGACTCTTGAGAAATTGGAATATTTGGAATTAGATTATAATCTTATAAAATCATTACCGAAAGAATTAGCGAATCTGGAAAATCTTATGCAAGTTTCTCTTTATGGGAATTGGACAATTTTCAAGAATCATAAAATCGTGGAGGAATTGGAATTGTTAATGCCGAATTGCGAATTTCTCACTTCGAATAATTATATTAAAAAGAGAAAAAAGAAAGAATAAAAACGTTGGCTAACAACGTGTATAGCTCATTGCGGCTGAATTCCTTAATCGGAATTCATTGCAATTTGCTATCTTTCGGTTACGGCGGAAAATCATAGCTGATTTCCCGCAACGAGCCATACACAAAACCGTTGGCATTAATTATGAAAACACTCATTTCCATATTAATATTATTGAGTTTTACTACAAACAGTAGTTTAAAAAAGCGGAATTTACCATACGGAATTGTAATCTCTAAAGCTGACCTAATTGTTGATGGAAAAATATCCAAAGTTTCCTCAAACGAATATGAATTAGAAATAGACGATTTTGTTAAAGGACAATCAGCAAAATCAATTGAAGTAAAAATGTGGAAGGAATGGACTTGTGATAGCCGAATTGAAAAAGCTGAAATCGGACAAAGACTAATACTGTTTTTGACAAAAACCAAAAATGGAAAATATGAGATAATTAATGGTAGTACTGGAGAATTAATTGTTGGAAAAGATAACTCTGTAAAGACGTTTATGAAATCGGAATTTCCTACTGCTTCTCAAACGAAAAAAGGAATTCAGCAATTTTTACAAGCTTTTGAATATAAAGGGAATCTATATCCAAAATTCAATGAAGAAAAGTATTTCAAGCGACTAATTAAACAATCGGAAATTGATAAAATGATGGCGGAAAATAAATTTTTCAAATCGATAGTTTTGAGCTTAAAATACTATGAAATAAAATAACTAATGCCAACAACGTGTAAGCGCAATAACGGCTGAATTTCCTAATCGGAAATTCAACTCGTTTTGCTAAATTAGGTGCGTCAGCGGAAAGTACTCGGGCACTTTCCCGTTACTGACGCTTACACAAAACCGATGATGTACAATTCACCTAAAGGTGAACTCAAATTGCTACATCTCGCTATCGCTCGATTCCCGCCCTTTGAGAAATGTACATCATCGCTGGGCTATGCCAGTTTGCATATGCAGTAGGCATTTGGTACACTGCTATAAATCACCTTTAGGCGCCATCGAGGAAAACGGTACATATCAACGGCTATATGCAACCTGTCCACGTTTAATATGTATTTATAAAGTTAATGCAATAAATTGCTTAACTTTAAAATCCATAACGTGGCTTCACATAGCCCAGCGTTGTGCGTAAGCTGATAAAAGCAGAAACTATATGAACAATAAAGAGCTGATAGAAAAATGGTATAACCAAATGTGGAACAAATGGAATGCCGATATTCTCCATGAGATTCTAGATGATGAAATTACTTTTAGAGGTTCATTAGGTATAGAAAAGAAAGGTTATGAGGGCTTAAAAAACTATATGAACTTCATTAAATCTGCATTCCCAGACTTTCATAATAGCATTGAGCAAATTATAACAGAAGACAATTATTCTTTCGCTAAATTAAAATATACAGGTACTCACAGAGGAAAAATTTTTGAAATAGCACCAACAAATAAAAGAATAGAATACTATGGAGCTGCTGTTTTTACAATTGTAAACAAAAAAATAAAAGATGTCTGGGTTCTTGGGGACATATATGGTCTAATTAAACAATTAGAATAAAACCATTGAATTCAAATCACTTCACATCTATCAACTTCCCTTTGGTATTCCCTAACTCTATTCCCCAATTTGTTATCACTTCGATTACTGGAATTAAACTTGCGCCAAATTTAGTTAATTGGTATTGAACACGAAATGGCGCCTTCGTACCAAAACTTTGACGTTCAATTAAACCATCATCTGTCAACGATTTTAGCTGAATACTCAACATTTTTTCAGTTATATCGGGAATTAAACGTTTTAGTTCAGAAAAACGCAGAGTACCATTTCTCAAATACCATAAAACAACACATTTCCATTTTCCACCAATGTAACTCATGGTAATATCAGTTCCACAGTGGTAAACTCTATCATCAACTTTATAAGCCTTATGTTTTCCTTCTAAAATCATAACTATAATCTTTAACCTATCAATCCTAACAGTTATTGCCTGGTAAAAATAATCAAAATATTTTTACACTGTAAAAAGTATAGTATATGCTAAAATCTATAACAATCGACATAATAGGTTACTCTGCTTTGGTAATAAATTTATATTCTATGTCGGTAAAAGGGGAATATAAATTAAGATTAATTTCAGCGCTTGCCAATTTTATCTATATTATTTATGGAATACTATTAATTGCTTTCCCTATAATTATTGGTTGCTCTATAGCAGTAGTTCTACATATTTACAGACTGAAAAGGTTAAAAATAGATAACAATGATTTCAATAAATAAAGCTCAATCTAAAGATGTAAAAATTTTGGCTCTTTTAGGCACAATAACTTATACTGAATCTCACGGTCATTTTATTGACAACAAAAAAGACTTAATGAGATACAATGAAAGTGCTTTTTCCGTTTCACAAATCGAGAATGAAATGATTGACCCAAAAAACATTTTTTTCATTATTAGTAAAGATGATTTACCTATTGGTTATGCAAAACTGGTTTTAAATTCAAATAATAAAAATGTGGACTCACAAAATTGTTGTCAATTGGAGCGAATTTATATTTTGAAAGATTTTATTCCATTAAAAATCGGTCAACAATTTTTAACCTTTCTTGAGGAGAAAGCTAAAGAACTGCAATTAGATACAATTTGGCTTTCAGTTTATGGAAAAAATAGCAGAGCTATAAAATTCTATCAAAGAAACAAATATGAAGAAGTTGGAAAATCAACTTTTTTAGTTAATGGAAATGAATATAAAAATAAAATCTTCTCAAAAGGTATATAAGAATGCAAGAATGTAAACTAACATCTAAAGACGAATTGACTAACCTGTTAAAAGATAAAGGAATAGACACTTGGAAAGAAGCAATTGAATTTGTAAGATGCTTACCATATGGGCGAAACTCTAATCGAACAGATTTTAAATTAGTCATTTCAGAACAAAAAGGAAGTTGTAGTTCTAAACACGCAATGCTAAAAAAACTTGCAGATGTAAATGATATTCCAAACATAAAACTCATTCTTGGAATGTATCAAATGAACGAAACGAACACGCCAAAAATTGGGAATGTACTGACTAAAAATAACCTTGATTTCATTCCTGAAGCACACTGCTACTTGAACATTGATAGAAAAAACATAGATATAACAACCACTGAAAGCAACTTTAAAAAATTTGAAAATGACATAATTGAAGAACTCGAAATTCAACCCGAACAAGTTGTTGAATTTAAGGTTAACTATCATAAAGAATTTATAAAAAAATGGATAAAAGAAACCAAGTCAGAATTGGAGTTTAATCAGGTATGGAGTATCAGAGAAAAATGTATAAAAAGTTTAGCCCAATAAAAATGGAATTAAGCGCAGAAATTAAGAAGTATATTAATAAGAGTGTTTTATGTTGGTTGGCAACATCATCTGCTGATAATTTTCCGAATGTTTCTCCAAAAGAAATTTTTAATTGTTATGGTACAGATAAAATCATTGTTGCCAATATCGCTTCACCTCAAACTGTTAGAAATATCAAGCAGAACAAAAATGTTTGTGTGAGTTTTATTGACATTTTGATACAAAAAGGTTTTCAAATCAAAGGAAAAGCTAGAATAATCACAAAAGCCGATTCTGACTTCTTGCACATGGAAAAAATTTTGACTGAAATGACAGGAGGTGATTTTCCTTTTACTACAATCACAGAAATTACAGTAGAAAAAACTAAACCCATTCTTGCACCAAAATATGTGCTTTATCCAGAAACAACTGAACAAGAACAAATAGTAAGTGCTAAAAAGGCATATGGAATTTAGAATTAAACCAATGTAAAATGAGTGAAACCATACTTTTGAAAGAAAATCCAAAAATTGAATTTCAATTTACTGAAAATGGATTTCAAATCATTGATGAAAAAACAATTCAAAATACTGGTATTTACAACTACAGTGATTTAGAATCTGTGGAACTAAATAAAATCTGGTTTCCAAAACTAGCAAAATGGTTACGAATAATAACTTGGATTTTTAATGGTATCCCATATTTTCCAGATGCAGACGCCTACAAAAAAGCAAATATCGTTATCACCCTTAAAAAGAAGAAACTGGGAATATGGTTAACAGATATTAAGATGTCTAAACAAGCCAAGATTATAAAAGAATTATTAACAAATAAGAAAACAGAAATATGAAAAATATAGTCATCATTATCATACTATTTGTGTTTTATAATGGTATTGCTCAAAATCAAGTAGTCAATACGGATAAGATAAAACTCATAAAAGACTACGTAAATCATTTTGAGAAAAACAATCAAATTGTTGGAACATTATCAATTTTTGAAGATGGAAGAGAACTCGTTAATATGACATTTAACGAACAGAAAGTAGATAAAAATTCATCAGAAGAAAAGAAATATACCGTAGGTTCAATGACAAAATTATTTACCGCTGTTCTCTTTGCTAAACTTAAAGAAGAAGGTAAGATTGATTTTAATGAAAGACTAGATAATTATTTTCCATTAATGCCAAATGCAGATAAAATCCAAATAAGACACATGTTGAATCATAAGAGTGGGCTTAAAGATTATGTGACGAAATATGATAGTTTACACTTTTGGCTTAAGGAGCCAACAACTAAGATAGAAATTATGCGAGAAATCTTGAGACAAGATGTAGCATTTGAACCAGGTGAAAAAGTAAGGTATTCCAACTCTGCGTATTACTTACTTGCACAAATTTTAGAAAAGAAACATAATAAACCCTATTCTCAAATTATTAAAGATGAAATTCTAAAGCCTTTGGATTTAAAAAACACATTCGCAATTGATAAAAATACAGATACTAAATTTATCTCTAACTCCTACATAAGAAAAAATGAAAAATGGGAAAAAATTAAAGATTTTTATTTCCCTAACACAACTGGTGTTGGAAATGTAGCATCTACTGCTCATGATATAAACTATTTTCTGAATGTCCTATTTACCTATAAATTAATTAAAAAAAGTTCTTTAGAAGAAATGTTGCCAAAAGAGAATGATTGGATTGGATTAGGTATAATGAAAGTGCCTTTTTATGATGAAATATCTTTTGGCCATGGTGGAGACACTTTTGGAACACATGGAGTTTGTTCTTATAACCTCACTAATAAGTTGGCAATAACTTACATTATTAACGGAGAGCATTTTCCAACAAATGATTTTGCCATTGGCATCTACAGTATTCTTTATGATAAAGAATACAAACTTCCTGAATTCAAAGAATATATACCCAATAAAAATTTCTTTGATTTTTATGTGGGTAATTATAAGGCTCAAAAACTACCTATTGAATTAAAAATATTCAAAGAAAATGGCTTATTGATGGCACAAGGAAAAGGACAACCATCATTTCCGTTATCGGCTATTGAGAAAGATATCTTTGAGTTTAAAAAAGCAAATGTTGTTATTGAATTTAATACTCAAGAAAATTTCTTAATATTAAAACAAGCTGGTCAGGAATTTACATTAAAAAAAATAACGTCTAAAGAATAAAAGATGGAAACTATAAGTAGACTTTTAGTTTTAATAGTTTTTACGCTAATGTTAAACTGTCAAAGTTCAAATAAAACAAATTCTGAAAAAGAAAGTTTATTGATTAATTATTTGAAGGATAATTGGCAGACACCTGAAGATTATATAATCAAAAAGTTTGATGAACATGATTACATAATAATTGGAGAATTCCATCGAGTTAAACACGATGTTGAGTTAATTTCAAAGTTAATTCCTGAACTACATAATAATGGAATTCATCATTTAGCTATTGAGGCTGGCGCCTATCCATTTCAGCATTTAGTTGATTCATTATTAAACCTCCCTGAATTTGATAGAAATCTGGCTCGCTCAATTATATTTAAAAGTCAAGCAGATTGGACCTTTAAAGAGTATATAGATATTTATGAAGCTGCATGGAAAGTTAATCAGTCAATTCGTTCTGACGAAACTAAATTTAGAATCATAAATCTGTCTCCGCCTTTTGACCCATGCAAAAAGGGATTAGCAAGGTTTGGTGGAAATGATTATGATAGATATATGGCAGATGTGGTACTAAAAGAACTAGTCCAAAGCGATAAAAAAGCTCTTATTTTTGCAGGAGCCCACCATTCGTTTACAAAATATCACCACCCAGTTTATGACTTTGAAGAAAAGAAGTTATACAAGCTTGAAAAAACACGAATGGGAAATATACTCTATGATACGTTGAATGATAGGGTATTTAATATTTATCTTCATTTCCCTTGGACATCTGACAAAGAATGGGGTAAAAATTTTGTACCTCCTATACATGGAGTAATTGACTCAATAATGAGACAATTTGATAACAAAAGAGTTGGCTTTGATACTTATAATTCTCCATTTGGAGAACTTCCAGCAACAGATACCTATTATGCATTCGGACATCCTAACTTTTCATTAAAAATGTTTTGTGACGGATATATTTTTCTAAACCATTATGAAGACTATGAAAGCGTAACAGTAGAAAAAGATTTTATAAATCCTGAGAACATAGAAGATTTCAAATCATTTATGAAATGTACTGGTGTAAAAGATGATGAATTAAAAAATCTTAATAGAGAAGAGATAAATAAATTACTCTTTTATGATATTAAAAAGAGAATAAAGCACTTAACTAATTAATATGGTAAACCGAAACATAAAATTTAGAAAAGCAACAATAAATGACGTCTCAAAAATTATAGAAATGATAGCTGACGATGAGCTTGGAAAAACAAGGGAAAATTTTCAAACACCATTACCAATAGAATATATAAATGCTTTTAAAAATATAAATACAGACAAGAATCAAGAGCTTATTGTTGTAGAAAATGACAGCTATGAAATTATTGGAACTCTGCAATTAACATTCATCCAATACCTTACGTATCGTGGTGGAATAAGAGCGCAAATAGAAGCTGTCAGAATCAGAAAAGACAAAAGAGGTATCGGACTTGGAAAAAAAATGCTTGAATGGGCAATCAACATTGCAAAAGAAAGAAAGGCACATTTATTACAACTAACAACAGACAAAAAAAGACCAGAAGCAATTAAATTTTATGAAGCCCTAGGATTCAATTCTTCTCATGAAGGAATGAAAATGCATTTTCGACAAAAGTCTTCGCACAGCAACATATAAAAAATCACGTAAATTAAACCTTAATCAGTATCCATATTTGATGACGTGACAAAGAGTAATGATAAATCAATAAAGATTAAAAATGAAATTCAAATTAATTATAGTTATTATATCGGTATTGGGACTTCTAAGCTCCTGTTCAAGACCTAAAAATGAGAATTTATTTACCGAACACACTAATAAAAAAAGCAAAAAGTTAGATAGTCTTTTTCATCAAATGCAAAAAGAAGAACAGTTCAATGGAAATGTGTTAGTTGCCATGAATGATACAATTATTCTTTCAAAAAGCTATGGGTATTCTGATTTGGACAAAGCCATTAAACTGAATAAATCCTCCATATTTAGACTTGCTTCGATAACTAAACAATTTACTGCTATTGCAGTATTAAACTTATATAAAGAAAATCAACTTTCAATCTTCGACCCCATTTCCAAACATATTCCTGAGTTATCAATCTACTCAGAAATTACCATTGAAAACTTGATTTCGCATACAAGTGGAATTTATGATTATGCTAAACTTGCAGAAGAGTATTGGGATAAGAATAAAGTGATGAATAATGTAGACGTTATTAAACTGTTTGAAAAGCATCAACCTAAAAGTTACTTTAAGCCTAACGAAGATTGGTCATATTCGAATACTGGATACATATTTTTAGCCACTATTATCGAAAGAGTTACAGGTCAAAAATTCAAAGATTACATTAATGAAAAAATACTAATACCCTACAATTTGAAGAATACGTTTTTCTACGAACCTTCCAAACGTGAATTCTATCCTTCTATTACAAATTCTTACATACGCATAGATTCATTAAATGGACTAGTCAATGTAAGAAAACTTAGTAGAAATCATCGATATAATTATTTAGACGAAACTTATGGAGCTGGAGGACTAGCATCAAATATTGTTGATATATACCGATGGCACAAAGTATTAAATGGAGACAAACTTCTTTCCCAAGAAGATAAAAGCTTAGTGTATAAAAATCATTTATTGAAAGACAGCAGTTATACAAGTTATGGTTATGGAAATTTCATTGTAGAAAGTAGGGTAACAGGAAAACGGAGCAGTCATGGAGGAGATTGGGCTGGATATTATAATATGTTTGATAGACATATAGATAATAATACTGTGATTATACTTCTGCAAAATGTAAAATCATCTAACTCATTTATGCCTATGGACATTATTTATCAAATACTATATCATTCTGAAGATATAGTAAATCAACACCTTGAAGAATATGCTGGAAAATATTCAATTGATAAAAACCCAGATGATATTAAAGAATTTCTAATTAAAGATGATAAATTAGTTTTAAATGTAAACGACAATTTTTTCTTAGAATTAATCCCAATTGGAGATGATAATTTTTTAGTGAAAGATTTTAACCCTGAAGTAACAGTACAATTTTTAAGAAACAATCATGGTATAATCTTTAAACAAGTTGTTTACCAATATGATAAAGAACATCATGCTACTAAAATATACTAATAAGGAGGCGAATAATGATAATTATTATAGCTCATTAGGCAGAATACCTTTCTAAATTTTAAACTATTTTACTAAACTTATAGTTAAAGCGGGATAATAAACGAGTGCCTTTCCGTAACAAAACCATATCCAAAGCTGTTATGCATAATTTAACAAAACCTCAAATTGTCATTTCCAATTGACGAAAAATGTATATTAAGAAACGAAGTCTGAACGGAATGTAAAATTTCGAATGATAAAAATAAATAAAGGAGAATAAATAACGGACGAATTGGAACTCTATCCTTTCTTTGATAAATCGTGCAAAAAAAGGCTCCAAAGCAATTAATTTCTATGAAACCCTAGGATTTAAGTTTACTTATGAAGGAATGAAAATGCATTTTTGATAAAAAGCCTACGCACAACAACGTATATAAAAAATAGCGGTTTAGTCGCTTAATCGAAAGGAAATGAATAAATTAGAGGTCAGTTATAATCCGAAAAATTAGTGCTTGAAATCCGCTACTTTCCATATACCCAAACGATGATGTACAATTCACCTAAAGGTGAACTCAAATTGCTACATCTCACTATCGCTCGATTCCCGCCCTTTGAGAAATGTACATCATCGCTGGGCTATGCCAGTTTGCATATGCAGTAGGCATTTGGTACACTGCTATAAATCACCTTTAGGCGCCATCGAGGAAAACGGTACATATCAACGGCTATATGCAACCTGTCCACGTTTAATATGTATTTATAAAGTTAATGCAATAAATTGCTTAACTTTAAAATCCATAACGTGGCTTCACATAGCCCAGCGTTGGCAACAAGCGCAAAACAGAACGCTAAAAATGAATATGATAACAAAAAAACTTGATTTCAGCGGAGGAAAAAATAGTTGGTTTGACTTTTGGCATACACATATCGACTGGAATGGTGAAGGAAACAAAAATTGGAATAAAAGGAAAGAGTTTCTTGACAAACTACTGAATGAATTTGAAAATATTAAATCTGAACTCAAGAAATATCCGAATGAATATCAAACGTGGATTATGATTAACGAAAATAACAGCGGAGAAGATGGAATTTATATACATACAAAAAATCCAAATTCTGAAAACTTCCCTTTAAAAATTCAACCAAAAAAGAATATTAAATGTTTGAATCAAAATCTATCGAATTTTATGAAAAAAACGGATTTAGAAATATTCGGATTTGAACACGAAGACGGAAATTATTTTTATCTGTCTGACAAAAATTACGGAATAAGTTTAACCGAATAAAAGCCAGTTGCCAACACCGTATAAAAATAATTGCTATTTTTAGGCTTAACCAAAAGTCGTTGCAATTTTGTTACATCTGATTTTCCTACGGAAAATCCTCGCACACAAAACCGCAACTATTCTTATACAACAACGATGATGTACAATTCACCTAAAGGTGAACTCAAATTGCTACATCTCGCTATCGCTCGATTCCCGCCCTTTGAGAAATGTACATCATCGCT
>JAOEIQ010000007.1 GCA_026162565.1 Flavobacteriaceae bacterium NBU2973 | reverse complement strand
CGAATGATGATTATTGGTTTACTATAGAGTACACCGAACCACTAACAGGAACTAGAAAAGAGTTTAAAGCTCATTTTGCCTTGAAACGATAATAAACTATGAAATTAAAACCAATTTTTTTAACTGCTGTGTTTGCAATAATGTCTCAAATTATTACATCTCAACAAGCATTGCCTATATATTCTGATTACCTAACGGATAACTATTATTTGTTACATCCATCTATGGCTGGAATATCTAATTGTGGTAAAATAAGACTTACAGCAAGGCAACAGTGGTTTGGTCAAGATGATGCACCTAGCTTACAAACAATTAGTGCTAATACAAGAATTGGAGAGTCTCCTTCGGCAGTTGGAGCAATTTTATTCAATGATAAAAATGGATTTCACTCAACAGTTGGAGCACAATTGACCTATGCACATCATATTTTATTTTCCAGAAATGAAATTGATCTAAATATGTTGTCTTTTGGTTTAAGTGCTGGATTTGTACAATATAAATTAGATGAAACATCATTTGTAAACGAAGGTTTTGATCCCTTAATTCAAGGTATTGAGCAAAGTGCTACTAATTTTAATGTAGATTTTGGTTTTTCCTATAATTACGTTGACTTTTTTGCTCATGCAACAGTAAAGAATGTTTTAAAAAATGAAGGCGTCAATTCTAATGAACTTGGTATTTTTTCTTTCGATAATTTAAGAACTTACTTATTGTCAGCCGGAAATGTGTTTTCTAAATTTGGCAGTGATTGGAGCTATGAACCGTCATTTATGTTTATGCATAGAGATGCTACAAATGAAACGTCTGTAGATATTAATGCTAAAGTTTATAAACAAATGGATTTCGGTAAACTTTGGGGTGGATTGTCATACAGAAGAAGTTTAGATGGAGCTGATTTTCAAGATGGAGGAGGCGTTTCTAGTCAGAAATTACAATATATAACTCCTTTCATAGGTGCTAATTATAACGATTTTGTATTTGCTTACACATATTCTTATCAAGCAAATTCTATAGTTTTTAATAATAGTGGATTTCATCAAATAACTTTAGGATATAACTTTAATTGTAGACGTGAGAAATTTGAGTGTAATTGTCCTGCTGTGAATTAAAATTTTAAAAAATATAAATTAAAAAAGCGCTTCTCCATTGAGAGGCGCTTTTTTGTTCAAACAATTAATCTAAATAGAGCATATCTAGTTCCATTTATAATTTTTCTTTCCTGCCTGCTTTTTTATAGCATCAAGCATAGCGTTTTCTAGGGCATTATTTTTTTCTTTTTGTTCTTTTGATATAAAGACTTTTCGCTTTGTATTTAACTCTTGTATTTTTTTCTGTATACTTTTACGTTCCTTTCTTTTTGTATCAATGTATTCTTTAATTTCTTTTTTTGATTTTCCTTTTAATTCTTTAGGAAGAGCTTCCTCTTTCAAATCTTCAATAACAACTTCTTCTGTTTCAACTGCATCTACTAAATCCCATTTAGAGTTTTTATATAAGTGAGAACTTTTACTAATTGTTCTACTAACAGCATTTGCTTTGCTGTAACTTTCAGCATTTGTGTCTTGTTCAGCTTGCAAACTCATTTTATAGTTTCCTAATTTCCCATAACCCAAATAGGTTTTGTTCAGCTTTTTGTTTAAAATCAATAATTCGTCATCATAAGGTGATGCAACATGAACTGTTCTGTGATTATGATTAATAGCCATATAGTCGCCATGTGTTATATCAGCTCCGTCTTTCCAGTAAGTGGAAATTCCTTGACCATAGTCTCCACAAAATATCGTGTTTACTGTAATTCCAGATTTGTAAGCTTGTTTGGTAACCGTTCTATAATCAATTCTACCTTGAGTGAAAGGTTCGTTACCAGCAATAAAAATGAGTTTTAAATCATCAGGATTGTCTCCCCAAGATAATTGATTTAGCGATGTGTTAATTACTTGACCACAGTATTCCTGTCCGCCATTTGTAGTCAGTGAAAATAACTCTTTAGATATATCGTCAAGATCATCACTAAAAGCTAAAACTTGTCTAATAAACCCTTCTTCTCCATTTAAATTGTCGTTACCATATTCGTAAAGCGCTATTTGTAAGTTAGGTTTTTCATTATCACATTTAGCATATGACAATTCATTTACTATTTCCCAGAGTTGTGCTTTTGCTTGATCTATTAAACCATCCATACTATTGCTAGTATCTAAAAGTAAGGCTACTTTTATAAATTGTTTCGAAGGCTTTTTGTCAGAATTGTTAATAGCTAAAAGCGTTTCTGTATTTGCTTCTGAATTTGTTTTACCATTACAAGCTATAAAACTGAATAACATGAGTGTTAGGAAGCTAGTTTTAAAAAGTGTTTTCATTTTTTAAGTTTTTTGATTTACGTTGTAAACCTACTATGAAAGCATCTTTTTAAAAATCGCTAATGTGTGAAAGTGGTTTTTCAATGAGTGAACGAACCTAGTTAATGAGGGAAGTAGGTTATTTTGATGATTTATAAGTGCTAAATCACGATAACCCATTTTATTATACCAAGTAAAGTGCGTAAGTTTAGCTACAGAAATAAAATGAAATATTTTATCAGACATATAATTATAAGTTTTGTAGTATTAGTTTCTACTGTTTCTTTCGGTCAAGAAAATGCTTTAAGAACTAAAGAAACTTTAATAATTATTAAAGGGAACGTTAGAGAAGCAGATAGTTTTTCTCCAATTTATGGTGTAGATATTCAGGTTAATGGAGGGTCTTATACTCAAACAGATAGAGCAGGAGATTTTAGGGTTCAAGCCAGAATTGGAGACGAGTTAATAATCAGTCATAAGGAGTTTGAAACAGTTTATTATACTATTGAAAGTTCCGAGCGGATTACAGTAGAGGTGAGACCTGCTAGAGAAAAAAAGGAATCAAAATATCTTTCTAAAAAGAGAAGTATACAGCTGTTTAGAAGTCTTATAGATTCAGCTAAAACCTATTTAAAGAAAGATGCCAAAAAAAGTATTCAATTTATAACAGATGCTTTGTTAGAGAGTTCGTCTTCTAAAGAAAACGGAGAAGCATACGAAGTGCTTGGAGATGTTCAAATGCATTGGAAACAATATGATTTGGCTGTCTCTAACTACAAAATAAGCTTGCAAAATTATAATAATCCTAATGTGAATTTAAAATTAGGAAAAGCTTACTTACTTAATGGAGAAACTCAAAATAGTTTAAATACATATAATGGTATTTCGATTAAAGGGTTGTCTAATTATCAGCAAATAGAATTATATGAAGGTAAAGGAGACGCACAAAAGCAAAATAACAATTTTCAGCAAGCAATAGAAGAATATCAAAAAGGATTAGATCTTGCCCAGAAATATTTAGTTAAGCCCAAAGAAGTAGATTTAAATTCAAAGATTGCTGAAGCTTATGGAGATGGAGGGCAAATAGAAGAGGCTGAATCGTATTATGATAATTCTTTAAATCTTGCTTCTCAAGAAAATAAAACACGATCTATAAAGGAAAAGGTTAAAGTTGCAGATTTTCAAAATAAAACGGAAGCTTATTCAGATGAAATTCAATTGCGAAAAGAAGTCCTCGAAGATATAGGAGCTATTGAAGTAGATTCCATTATAGATAATGAAAGCGATATCACGCCTCAAAAACAAAACTATAAAATTGGTAATGCGTATTTTTTACAAAGAAATTATTCAGAAGCGATTCCGTATTTAGAAAAAAGTATTGAAGAGGCAGATAGTCGTGAAGATTTAATAGTTAAAAAAGATGCAACTCGAAAACTATCAGAATTATTCAGAAATTCTGGTGATTATGAAAAAGCTTTAAAAGCTTATGAAGATTATACCAATTTAGTAGAAGAGCTTAATATTAAGCGAGAGCAAGAAATCTCTCAATCGTCACGATTAAGTCGAGATATTAACGAAAAACAAAATCGTATAAATAGTTTAGAGAGTGATCGAGCACTATCAAAAAGCATGTACGATTATACCAACGAGCGCAACAAGCGTCAAGAGTTAATTATCTATTCACTTGTTGGTGGCTTATTACTATTACTTATTGCTGGTTATTTTATGTACAAATCTATGAGACAACAAAAATTGGCCAATAACTTATTAGCATTAAAAACATTGCGTAGTCAGATGAATCCGCATTTTATTTTTAATGCACTGAACTCGGTTAATAGTTTTATAGCCTCTAGCGATGAACGTACAGCAAATAAATATCTAACAGATTTCTCACAATTAATGCGATCTGTATTAGAGAACAGTGAGGAGGATTTTATTCCGCTTAAAAAAGAAATTGATCTATTAGAAATTTACACCAAACTGGAGCACTTTAGATTTAAAGATAAGTTTGACTACACTATTACAGTAGATGAAGCTATTAATACTGAAGAATTTCAAATTCCACCTATGCTCTTACAACCTTACATAGAAAATGCGGTTTGGCATGGTTTACGTTATAAAGAGGAAAAGGGCAAATTAGATATCTCTATACATAAAATATCTAATGAAGAAATTACAATTACTATCGCTGATGATGGAATAGGAAGAAAACGGTCTAAAGCTTTAAAAACAGATAATCAGAAAAAGCAGAACTCTAAAGGAATGGGTAATATTAAAAAGCGTGTATCCATTTTAAATGATATGTATAAAGATAAAGTTGATGTGTTTATTGATGATTATCAAAATGAAGCAGATTCTGGAACCAAAGTGATAGTGACGTTGAAAAAAGATTAACGTATGTCATGCTGAACTTGTTTCAGCATCTCACATGATTGAAAATAATTGTTGAATTAAAAAGATTCCCATTTTCATGGGAAATTGTATGAAGTTAAAATCCATAATAGTAGAAGACGAAAAAACCAGTCGTGATATTTTACGTAATTACTTAAATAAGTATTGCCCAAATGTTTCTGTTCTTGGAGAAGCTGCAAATGTAGATGAGGCATTGGTGTTGATTAGAAATCACGAATTAGACTTGGTGTTTTTAGATGTAGAAATGCCTTTTGGTAATGCCTTTGATTTGTTAGATAAAGTTGGAGATAGAACTTTTGAAACGGTTTTTGTAACAGCTTACGATCACTATGCTATAGAGGCTTTAAATGCACATGCTTCTTATTATTTAATGAAACCTATCTCTATAGATGAACTTATTAAAGCTGTAGACTATGTTTCAGAGATAAAAACTAAAGAAGATGCATTGCAAGATCAAGTTTTGGTGCCAAAAACGACTAACGTCACTGGTAAAATAACCATACCACAACAAGATGGTTTTGAGGTTTTAGAAACAAAACATATTTTGTTTTGTAAAGCTGATGACAACTACACTGAAATTTACTTGAACGACCATAGAAAGAAATTAGTTAGTAAAACTTTAAAGTATTTTGAAGATATATTAAAAGACTCAAGTTTTGCGCGTATTCATAAATCCTATTTGGTAAATGTTAATGAGATTACTAAATATGTAAAAGGAAAAGGTGGAACAGTTGTATTAAGCAACGGAAAAGAATTATCAGTATCTGCCTCTAAAAAAGCAGATTTATTAGCCTATTTTAAATAACAGATTAAATGTTAAAGAAAGGAATACTAATAATATTTATTATTAACATTAATAGTATTTTTGGACAGAATAAAGATGTCTTAAAGCTTCAAAAAGAGAGTCTTTTTAAAGCTGAACAGTCTTTTGCAAATTTTAAGCCTTTGGAAGCTATAAATTATTATCATCAAGTTTGCTTTCTAGATATTAATAGTGAATTAGGTGTCAAAGCAAAAAAAAGAATTGATTCTATTCTTCCTATTTGTCAAAAAAAAGAATTAGATAAATGGATTGGAGAATGGGTTTTAAAACAGCTTAAAACAGATCGATTTAGTTTTGAAAAAATCGTAATTACAGAAGGAGAAATTTATTTTTATAATAAAGAAAATGATAATAACGCTTCCCGAAAAGAAATCATTAGGTTTACGTTACCAGAATTACAATATCCTATATTGAATATTAATAGATTAAGATTCAGTAATAATGAAGTTTGGTCTTTTTATGTAGAAAAAATAGATGAAGAAATAAAGCTTTTCCTTGATTTAATCGAAGATTCTAGTGGAGTTAAGTATTTTGTATTAGATGAAAGAATAATGACTAAAGATACTCGTCTTGGAAGCGAAAAAGAAATGGAAGAAGAATTAAGAACCTATTACATTAAGAAACTGTAATTTAATAAATCGAACCCATGCCAATCATCAAACCAGTTAACGGAAAGTCTCCAGAAATACCCAACGATTGTTATATAGCTGAAAACGCCACTATAGTTGGAGAAGTCTCTCTAGGAAAACAATGTAGTGTTTGGTTTAATGCTGTAATTAGAGGTGATGTACACTTTATTAAAATAGGTAATAAAGTAAACATTCAAGATGGAGCTGTCATTCATGCAACGTATCAAAAATCACCAACAACCATTGGTAATAATGTATCGATAGGTCACAATGCTATTGTTCATGGTTGTACCATTCATGATAATGTGCTTATTGGTATGGGAAGTATTGTAATGGACGATTGTATTATAGAGAGTAATAGCATAATTGCTGCTGGAGCAGTCGTAACCAAAAACACGAGAGTAGAGTCTGGAAGCATTTACGCTGGGACACCTGCTAAAAAGATAAAAGATATAAGTCAAGAATTAATTTCTGGAGAAATCAATCGTATAGCAGAAAATTATGTTACCTATTCTAGCTGGTTTAAGTAGATTAAAAATCTAAATAACTTGCTTCAAAACCTTCGCCTAAAAGCTGCTTTAAAACTTCAGTATTTCTATTAGTAAAAAATTGAAATTTAGGATTTGATTGTTTGTTATTTAATAGCTTTTGTTGCTTTAAAATAGTTTTTGTTTGTCTGGCAACAGCTTCACCAGAATCAATAATCTTAACATTATTTGGTAATAACTCCAATAGTATTGGTATGAGATAGGGATAATGTGTGCAGCCTAAAACTAAATGATCAATATTAGCATCAAGCATTGGTTTGAGATAGAGTTGTAAAAGCGCACGCATCTCTTCAGAGTAGGTTTCCCCATTTTCAACTAGCTGTACAATACCTTCTCCAACTTGTTCTATTACTTCAACACCACTTGCATGAAGATTGGACGTTTTATGAAATAAAGAGCTAGATAAAGTGCCTTTTGTTGCTAAAATACCTACAGCATTCGTTTTGGTTTGTAAAGCAGCTGGTTTTATAGCAGGTTCGATACCAATAAAAGGAACGTCATAGTTGTTTCTCAAATAATTAATCGCATTGGTAGTTGCTGTATTACAAGCAACCACAATTAATTTACAACCTTTTTCTAAAAGCAGTTCTGTGTTTTTTATGCAAAGCTCTTCGATTTGCTGTTTGCCTTTTGGGCCATAAGGAGCATGCTTGCTATCTGCTAAATAAATAGTATTCTCATGAGGTAAGAGTTGATTAATTTCTCGCCAAATAGAAGTGCCTCCAACACCAGAATCAAAAATACCTATAGGTTTTACGCTCATATGTGTAAAAATAAAAAATGCTTCATAATCATGAGAAGCATTTTTTAATATTATTTTGTTTTACCCACAAGAGTGAGATACATAAACGTCGCTTAACGACTTATTTGAAGGCATTTAAGCCAGTAATATCTAAACCAGTAATTAGTAAGTGAATATCATGAGTCCCTTCGTAAGTAATGACGCTTTCAAGATTCATAGAATGTCTCATTATTGAGTATTCACCTGAAATTCCCATTCCACCTAGCATTTGTCTAGCTTCACGAGCTACATTGATAGCCATTTCTACATTGTTTCGTTTCGCCATTGAAATTTGAGCAGAAGTTGCCGTTCCATTATTACGCATAACACCTAATTTCCAAGCTAATAATTGCGCTTTAGTAATTTCGGTTATCATTTCTGCCAGTTTCTTTTGTTGTAACTGAAATTGACCTATAGGTTTACCAAATTGGATACGCTCTTTACTATAGCGTAATGCAGTATCATAACAATCCATTGCAGCACCAATTGCTCCCCAAGCAATACCATAACGTGCAGAATCTAAACATCCAAGAGGAGCTCCAAGCCCTGACTTATTTGGTAATAAATTCTCTTTAGGAACTTTTACATTATCAAAAATTAACTCTCCAGTTGCTGAAGCTCGAAGCGACCATTTATTATGTGTTTCAGGTGTTGAGAAACCTTCCATACCACGCTCAACAATTAAACCATGAATACGCCCCTCTTCATTTTTTGCCCAAACAACAGCTACCTGACAAAAAGGCGAATTTGAAATCCACATTTTAGCACCATTTAAAAGATAATGGTCTCCCATATCTTTAAAATTAGTTGTCATGCCACCAGGATTACTTCCATGATCTGGCTCAGTAAGACCAAAACTTCCCATCCATTCTCCAGATGCTAATTTTGGTAAGTATTTTTGGCGTTGTTCTTCGGTTCCATATTTCCAAATTGGGTACATCACTAAAGATGACTGTACTGAAGCAGTACTTCTAACACCAGAATCTCCTCTTTCAATTTCTTGCATGATCAAACCATAAGATATTTGATCTAATCCTGCTCCACCATATTCTTCAGGAATGTAAGGTCCGAAAGCACCAATTTCTGCTAAACCATTAATAATCTGATTAGGAAATTCTGCTCTTTGAGCATAGTCTTCAATAATAGGAGATACATCGCGTTTTACCCATTCTCTGGCTGCATCACGTACTAATTTATGTTCTTCAGAAAGTAATTCATCAAGATTATAATAATCAGGAGCTTCAAATAAATCTGGCTTCATTTTAATAGTGTTTTGTTTGGTAAGCAAATGTAACGAAAACGTTTTCAAAGCCCAATACAAACATTACATTTTCAGATAAAAATCTTTAGTTAAATTGATATAGTCTTCTGTATAATTATGTCTGGAAGTTTCAATAATTAATGTAGAGGTTTCAATTTTAGATTCTGTAAATGAAAACTCCATTAAGCTTCGCTTAATTTGAGAATTAGGATTACCTTTTATATGAAGCTTTCTTCTTAAAAACAATCCAGATTTTAGAGATAAATTAATAAAGGTTTCTTCTTCTTTATAAGGAATAATGACAGAGAATAATCCGCCTTCTGAAAGTAGTTTTGAAACACTAGAAATTAAATGTTCAAACGGTAAGGCATCTTCAAAACGTGCTAAATCTCTTGATGGGTTTTCGGTTTTATAATTTTCAGAATAGAAAGGAGGGTTCGATATTATTAGGTCGTATGTATCATCAATTTCATCTACAAACTCGTGTAGTGAAGCATGATAACAAAATAAACGATCATTCCATTTGGAGTTTTCAAAATTGTCTGTGCATTGCTCATAAGCTTGATCATCAATTTCGATTGCATCAATAACTTCTGCATGACTACGTTGAGCTAACATTAATGCTAAAATTCCAGTTCCTGCTCCAATATCAAGAATAGAAAATGGGTTTTGCTCAATTGAAGTCCAAGCGCCAAGTAAAACTGCATCTGTGCCAATTTTCATAGCGCAATGGTCTTGATTAACTTTAAATTGCTTGAATGTAAAAGGCTTATTCACTTAAATATAAATCAATGAGTCCTTCAGGTGTTTCTACAAAAATGGTTTTATTATTCTTATCTACTTTTAAGATGAATTCGTCATTCATGGGTATTAAAATCTCAATGCCATTTCTATCAATTTCAAATAGAGCTTGAGCGGTAGAATCATTCACAGATTTTATGTCTCCAACATAACCAAAAGATTTGTCTTCTACTTTAAATCCAATAATTTCATGAAAATAAAACTTATCGTCCTCAAGTTTTGGTAAGAATTCAAGAGGTAAATATAAATCTGATTTTAAAAGGGTATCAGCATCTTCTTCGGTATCTACATCTTCAAATTTTATACGTAATAATTCAGATTTATGTAATTGACAACTACTTATAAAAAAAGGCACCAAATTATTACGAAGCTCTACAAATACCGATTCTAAATTTTCATAAAGTTCAGGCTCGTCTGTATCTAGTTTTATAAGGAGCTCCCCTTTAAAACTATATTTTTTTACAATTTTTCCTAGATAAAAACAGTTGTCTTTTTGCATATTAAAATAAAAAACCCAGACAATTTAAGTCTGGGTTTAAAAGTATAAAAAATTAATTTTTATTCTTCTTCGTTAGAAGCAACAGTTTCTTCTTCAGCTTCTTCAACTACTGGAGTTGCTGCTGCAATTCTTGCTTCATTAACAGCTTTTTCAGCTTCTAAAGCTTTTGCTTTTGCTTCAGCATCTGCTTTAGATAAACCATCGGCTTTAGCTTGTACTTTAGCAGCTTTTTCCTCTAACCAAGCAGTAAATTTAGCTTCTGCTTGCTCTTCAGTTAAAGCGCCTTTTCTAACACCGCCATTAAGATGCTTTTTAAGTAAAGCACCTTTGTAAGATAGGATTGCTCTTGCTGTATCTGTTGGTTGTGCACCATTCTCTAACCATTGTACTGCTCCATCAACATTTAAGTCAATAGTTGCAGGATTGGTATTAGGATTGTAAACTCCAAGTTTGTCTAAAAATTTACCATCTCTCTTTGCGCGAGAATCTGCGGCAACGATCCAATAAAAAGGTTTTCCTTTCTTTCCGTGTCTTTGTAATCTAATTTTTACAGGCATAATGATTAAAATTTTGAGGTTCTCGACCTCGATTATTAATTTTTCGAGTGCGCAAAGATACTATATTTTTTTAATCTGCATATAGATATACTAAAACTTCTATTTTTTTGTTTTTTTATCATACATTTGAGTTTCAAATTAAATTTTGCCCTGTTTATGAAAAAGTTAAGCATGTTATTTATAGCTGTACTAACAATTTTAGGTTGTAAAGATGATGTAGAGTTTAATAACCCTGGATTTGAAGGGTTACGTAATGGAGAGTTTTTATGGAAAGCCTCATCTTATAGCGTTGTGATTGATGATAACGGTTTTGTAACTTTTTCAGGAAGTAATGGTTCAGGTTCATTAACCTTAACAATACCTTCTGCATCTGTAGGATCTTATACATTAGGCGATGTTAATTCAATGAGAGCTACATACAATGAAAATGGTATTGCTTATGCTACTCTTGAAGATGGAAATGCCAATGTTGTGTCCGTTAGTGATGGGCAAATTGTAATAGAAGACATTAACTTTATCAATAAAACATTTACTGGAACTTTCCAGTTTAATGCCTACGATACGTCAAAACTTAATGTTGTTAATTTTTCTCAAGGGGTTTTCTTTAAACTACCTGTTACTTCTGGAGATTTTCCTGCAGTAATAGTAACTTGTGTAGATACTCAAGATGCAAGTGAGGAAGCTTTAATTGCACATCAAGCTACATTTATTGGAGTTGATATAATAGATAAGGATGCGTTTGCGACTACTTGTGCAGCATATAGAGCTGCTCTTGAGAATCAACGTCAATATTGTGGTGATGTTAGTGGTAATTTGCAAACAAGAATTGATAATTTAGGTGATTGCCAATTATCTTGTGAGCAAGCAGTATCTAATAGAAATTTCGTGCAAGCGCAATATGAGGCTGCAACAATAGGAACTCATATTTCACTTTGTAATAGCTATACAACATTTTTAGAAGAACAAATCGAATTTTGTGGTGATGCTGATGGTACAGTTAGAGCAACTATAGATGGTTTAGATTGTGATGATGATGATGGAGATGGTGTTCCTAATGTATATGAAGATACAAATGACGATGGAGATTATGATAATGATGATACTGATAATGATGGTACTCCAGACTATTTAGATACAGATGATGATAATGATGGGGTTTTAACTGCAGATGAAACTATGTTTGATACTGACGGAAATCCTGCTGACACAGATGGTGATATTGCTGCAGATTATTTAGACGTTGATGACGATGGTGATGGTGTTTTTACCATTAATGAAACTGGAGATACAGATGGTGACGGTACACCAGATTATTTAGATACTGATGATGATGGAGATACGGTTCTAACAATTTTTGAAAACCCAGATTTAAATGCTGATGGAGATCCAGCTGATGCTCAAGACACAGATGGCGACGGCACACCAGACTATTTGGATACAGATGATGATAATGATACAAATTTAACCGCTGATGAAAACCCAGATCCTAATGGAGATGGAAACCCATCTGATGCTGTAGATACAGACATGGATACGATTCCAGATTATTTAGATGATATGTAAAATCAACTTCTAATAGGATATTATAAACGCAACTTAATAGTTGCGTTTTTTTGTTTACAACTGTTTATAACTTCACTTTAAAAAAGTGATTATTCTATGTATTTTTATAAGCTACTTAAATGTCTTTTATGTACTTAATTTTTGATACTGAAACTACAGGACTACCAAAGCGTTGGAATGCACCTATTACAGATATAGATAATTGGCCAAGAGCAATTCAAATTGCATGGCAATTACATGACGCAATGGGTAATTGTATTGAGCATCAAGATTATTTAATCCAACCTGAAGGGTTCAACATTCCTTATGATGCTGAAAAAATACATGGTATTTCTACAGAATTAGCTCAAGAGCAAGGTGAGTCTTTAAGCTACGTATTAGAGAAGTTCAATGAGGCACTTAATAAAACCAAATTTATTGTTGGTCAAAATGTAGGTTTTGATGTAAATATCATGGGTTGTGAGTTCTATAGAGAAGACATTGCTAATAAATTGCAAGAACTTCCTGTTCTAGATACTTGTACCGAACATACTGCTCAATTATGTAAAATTCCTGGAGGAAGAGGTGGGAAATTTAAATTACCTACTCTTACAGAACTTCATGAGTTTTTATTTAATAAACCTTTTGCAGAAGCTCACAATGCCACTGCTGATGTTGAGGCTACTACTCGCTGTTTCTTTGAGCTAATTAGATTAGGAGAATATACAAAAGAGCAACTAGATGTTCAACCAGATTATTTTAAACAATTTTCTGAAACTCATCCTAAAACAATTCAACTTATAGGATTAAAGCACATTAATTTAAAACAAGAAAGTGCTAAAATTAATGAACGTTTACAACAAGATGAGACTTCAGAAATTTCAATAGAAGAAATAAAACAAAATGTTTCTGATTTAGCAGAAGCTGAATTTGTTCATCTTCATAACCACTCTCAATTTTCAATTCTTCAATCCACTACAAGTATTTCAGATTTAATAAATGCTACTGCTAAAAATAATATGTCTGCTGTAGCTCTTACAGATCATGCAAATATGATGGGAGCTTTTCACTTTGTAAAAGAAGTATCAAATCATAATAATAAATTAAAAGCGCAGAAAGCTCAAGCCGAAGAAAAAGGAGAACTATTTGAAAGTAAATTTATTAAACCAATAGTTGGATGTGAGTTCTTTGTTTGTGAGAACAGATTGGATAAAACCAGAAAAGATAATGGGTATCAAATAGTATTATTAGCAAAAAATAAAAAGGGATATCATAACCTAGCGAAGCTATCTTCAATAGCATACATAGAAGGTTTTTATTATGTACCAAGAATTGATAAGGAGGTTATTCAGCAATATAAAGATGATATTATTGTACTTACTGGAAACCTTTATGGAGAAGTACCAAGTAAGGTTTTAAATATTGGAGAGAAACAAGCTGAAGAAGCCTTATTGTGGTGGAGAGACCAGTTTCAAGACGATTTGTATATCGAGTTAATGCGTCACAATCAAGAGGACGAAAATCGTGTAAACCAAGTCTTGATTGAGCTTTCAAAAAAGCATCATGTTAAGCTAGTTGCTACAAATAACACCTATTATGAAGCACAAGAAGATGCCAATGCACATGATATTTTACTGTGTGTAAAAGATGGTGAAAAGCAAGCAACTCCAATAGGAAGAGGAAGAGGTTATCGTTATGGATTGCCAAATCAAGAGTATTATTTCAAGTCTCAAGATGAGATGAAACAACTCTTTAAAGACATACCTGAAGCGATTGCTAACATTCAAGAAATCATTGATAAGATAGAACCATTTGTTTTAGCTCGAGATGTATTACTTCCTAAGTTTGATATTCCTTCAGAGTTTGAAAATGAAGATGATTATTTACGTCATATAACATATGAAGGCGCTAAAGAACGCTATGAAGATATTACTGATGAGATAAAAGAGCGCCTTGATTTTGAGCTAGATGTTATAAAAAATACTGGTTATCCTGGTTATTTTTTAATTGTAGAAGATTTTATTCGTGAAGCGCGAAACATGGATGTGTCTGTTGGACCTGGACGTGGTTCTGCAGCAGGATCTGTTGTAGCTTACTGTTTAAAAATAACCAATATAGATCCTTTAAAGTACGATTTACTTTTTGAGCGTTTCTTGAATCCTGATCGTGTAAGTATGCCAGATATTGATATTGATTTTGATGATGAAGGTCGTGGTCGTGTCATGGATTATGTAATTGATAAATATGGCAGTAATCAGGTGGCACAAATTATTACCTACGGAACTATGGCTGCTAAATCATCTATTCGTGATACAGCTCGTGTACTTGATTTGCCTTTAGGTGATGCAGATCGTATTGCGAAATTGATTCCTAATATGTCTAAACTCGGAAAGATTTTTGGAGTTGATGAAAAAGTATTAAAAAGTAAGTTCAGAGCCGAAGAACTAGAAAAAGTAAATCAGCTATTAAATATATCAGATGGAGAAGATCTGGAAGCCGAAACTGTTAACCAAGCTCGAGTTCTTGAAGGCTCTGTCAGGAATACTGGAATACATGCTTGTGGTGTAATTATTACGCCAGATGATATTACCAACTTTGTACCTGTTGCCACAGCTAAAGATTCGGACTTGTATGTAACACAGTTTGATAACTCTGTAGTAGAAAGTGCTGGGTTATTAAAGATGGATTTCTTGGGACTAAAAACTTTAACGCTTATAAAAGATACGGTTAAGATTGTAAAAGCGAAACATGGTGTTGTATTAGATCCAGAAAACTTTCCGTTAGATGATGAAAAAACGTATGAGCTGTTCCAGAAAGGAGAAACGGTAGGAATCTTTCAATATGAATCTCCTGGAATGCAAAAACATATGAAGGATTTAAAGCCTACGGTGTTTGATGACCTTATTGCTATGAATGCACTCTATCGTCCCGGTCCAATGGAATATATTCCTAGCTTTATTAGACGTAAGCATGGAGACGAAGACATCGAGTATGACCTTCCTGAAATGGAAGAATATTTAAAAGAAACCTATGGTATTACAGTCTATCAAGAGCAAGTAATGCTACTATCTCAAAAACTAGCTGATTTTACTAAAGGTGAAGCTGATGTCTTGCGTAAAGCTATGGGAAAAAAGCAAAAGGCCGTTCTTGATAAAATGAAACCAAAGTTTATTGAGCAAGCTGCAGCAAAAGGAATGGATAAGGATAAACTTGAAAAAATTTGGAAAGATTGGGAAGCCTTTGCAAGTTATGCTTTTAATAAATCGCATTCAACTTGTTACGCATGGATTGCTTATCAAACTGCTTATTTAAAAGCCCATTATCCAGCAGAATATATGGCAGCTGTTCTATCCAATAACATGAACGATATTAAATCGGTTACATTTTTTATGGAAGAGTGTAAGCGTATGCGTTTACCAGTTTTAGGGCCAGATGTTAATGAGAGTTATTATAAATTTTCTGTAAATCAAGATAATGCTGTTCGTTTTGGAATGGGAGCCATTAAAGGTGTTGGTCATGGAGCCGTAAAAACCATTGTAACTAATAGAAAAGAAAATGGTCACTATAAATCTATTTTTGATTTAGCTAAACGTATCGATTTACGAGCGGCAAATAAAAAATCGTTTGAAGGTTTAGCAAATGCTGGAGGTTTTGATTGTTTTTCAGAAACACATCGTGCACAATATTTTCATGATGAAGGAGATGGCATAACCTTTTTAGAAAAAGCCATGCGTTATGGTAGTAAATATCAAGAAAATGAAAACTCTTCACAAGTGAGTTTATTTGGAGATTCTAGTGAAGTGCAAATTCCAGAGCCTCAAGTTCCTCCATGTGAAGAATGGGGAACTATGGAAAAACTGGCCAGAGAAAAGGAAGTTGTTGGTATTTATATTTCTGGTCATCCTTTAGATGATTTTAAAATAGAGATGCAATCATTTTGTAATGGATCATTGTCGTTATTTAATGATTTGGAAAGTTATGTAAATCGTGAATTGACTTTTGGAGGAGTTGTTACAGATATTCAGCATCGCGTTAGTAAGCAAGGAAAAGGATGGGCATTATTTACCATTGAGGATTATACTGATAGTTATGAGTTTAGAATTTTTGGAGAAGAGTATTTAAAATTTAGACACTTTTTAGTCAAAAATTCTTTTGTGTATGTTCGTGCTTTTGTAAAAGAAGGGTGGACTAATAGAGAAACAGGTAAAAAAGGAGATCCAAGAATACAATTTAATAACTTTCAGTTATTACATGATGTCATGGATACTTATGCTAAAAAACTATCTATTCAGCTTAACATAAATGATTTGCAAGATGCTAAAATAGCATCACTACAAGATTTGTTTCAGCTTCATAAAGGAGATAATATGCTCAATTTTGTGATATATGATAACGAAGAGCAGATTAAGCTACAGATGCCAAGTCGTAAGCAAAAAGTGAAAATATCTCAAGAACTTTTAAGCGAATTACAGGAACAAGATATTATGTACAAACTTAACTAGTATTTTAATTATAGTATGTATCAATCTGTCAATAAACAAAACAAATACTTCCTTTGTAAGCTTTGGCAAAATTTTTGACTAATATTGCATAATAATGTGAAATAACACACAATTAAATTATAGATTATGGCATTAGAAATTACAGATGCAACGTTTGAAGAAACAGTATTAAAAAGTGACAAACCAGTAATGGTAGATTTTTGGGCAGCTTGGTGTGGACCTTGTCGCATGGTTGGGCCAATTATAGATGAGATTAGTAACGAATATGAGGGCAAAGCCGTTGTAGGTAAAGTAGATGTAGATACAAATCAAGAGTTTGCTGCAAAATATGGTGTGCGTAACATACCAACAGTTTTAGTATTTCAAAATGGAGAAGTAGTAGGACGTCAGGTAGGAGTTGCTCCTAAAAATGCCTATTCAGAAGCATTAGATTCGTTATTATAATATAATAGCTAAAGAAAACATAAAAGGTTTGCTCATGTAGCAAACCTTTTTTAGTTTAGAGCTTCATGAACTTAAGAGAAGAACTCAATAGAGCTGGAGGATTTAAAAACCTTGAACTATTAGCCAAGCAAGTAGTAGAAGGTTTTATAGCTGGCATGCATAAAAGTCCATTTCATGGATTTTCTGCGGAGTTTGCCGAACACAAAATTTATAACCAAGGAGAAAGTACACGTCATATAGATTGGAAACTATTTGCTAAAACAGATAAGCTATACATCAAACGATACGATGATGAGACTAATCTACGATGTCATATAATTGTGGATAATAGCAGTTCCATGCATTATCCAGAATGCAATAGGTTTTCTATTGATAATTTAAACAAAATTGCATTTTCAGCATTGGCATCAGCTTCTATGATGCATATTTTAAAAAAACAACGTGATGCTGTAGGTTTAAGTGTTTATAGTGATGCTTACGATTTTTATGCTCCTGAAAAGGGAAGTGAACGACACCATCAAATGTTACTTAATCAGTTGAGTAATGTGGTTGTTTCAAAATCTTTAAATAAGCAAACAGAAACATATACCTATTTACACCAAATAGCTGAAAAAATTCATAGACGCTCGTTAATTTTCTTGTTTACAGATATGTTTCAAACTGCTACTGATGAGGTTAAGTTATTTGAGGCACTTCAACATTTAAAGCATAATAAACACGAAGTAATTTTATTTCATGTTATTGATAAAGCTAAAGAGCTAGCCTTTGATTTTGACAACAAACCCAAGCGT
This sequence comes from Flavobacteriaceae bacterium NBU2973, assembly GCA_026162565.1. Taxonomy (GTDB): domain Bacteria; phylum Bacteroidota; class Bacteroidia; order Flavobacteriales; family Flavobacteriaceae; genus JAOEIQ01. The sequence goes on along the minus strand of JAOEIQ010000007.1, from coordinate 208,299 downwards.
TTTATAGATGTAGAGACTGGAGACTATATAAATGTCTATGCAGACACTATTAAAGAAAATTACGAAAAAGCTGTAGGAGCTTACTTTGAAGAACTCCGATTAAAATGCGGTCAATATAGAATTAAATATGTTGAAGCAGACATCAATAAGGGTTTTGATAAGATTCTGACAACTTATATGGTAGAAAGTCAAAAATTTATTTAGACTGAATACACTAAATATTTTAAAAAAAGATTTGCGATATAAAAAAAGGCATGTATATTTGCAACCGCAATAATGCAACGGTCTGGTAGTTCAGTTGGTTAGAATACCTGCCTGTCACGCAGGGGGTCGCGGGTTCGAGTCCCGTCCAGACCGCAAAAATTGCTAAAAAGCTTCAATTAAGTTGAAGCTTTTTTTTGGCAACAAAGTTTAGTTGTGTTGTTTGGCAGACAGAAATGTTTGTCAATGGTAGTGAATCTGAAGTATTTCAGTTCAAGCCGATGGAAAGCTTTCCTTTTTCATAGTATGCCATAGCTTTAGCGAAGGCATGTCAATGTAAATTGGGATGCTTTTTTGTTTTTAGACAGTTTTACTAATTACTAACTGTAAGAAACCATTTACGTTATCAACAATTCTGTTGACTTATTAACAGATAGAAATGTAGAACAATGTATTTAATCGTAAAAATTATACATTTAATCGATGATTTTTTTGTATTGACCATAAATAAGTCTATATTTACCATCCTTATATAAGCCCCAAAATTTAAATCGGCTTATTTAGGAAATTACTTAATCCACCCTTAAAGACATACAAAGATATTTTGTGGTCTTTCCCCTCAAAATTAATTAATTAAAAATGTAAGGCATTTTTTATGTCTAAACATCACATCCATTTCACCCTCATTGCGTTAGCGATAAGCTAGTGTTATTTAATATTAAAAATAATAATTAACAAATAACTCAATGATTATGAAATCCCTAAAAATTACTCTATTGTTAGCTGTATTAACCGCTGTATTTGTTTTAACTGTGTCTGGTGTTAGTAAGGAAGACAAAATTAACACAAATGCAATTGAAAAAATAGATAAATCAGAACACCAAATTACTGGTCCTATCAAAAGAAAAGGTGGTAGACCTACTAACGCTTAAAAAGTGTTTTCAAACTATATTTTAGCCATCAAGTCTACTTGATGGCTTTTCCTGCTTATAATTACTTTTTTTATCCTAAATTTGAGTAAACTATATTACTTTGTTTAGGAGCTTTTTTATAACATTAATATTATTATTTTCTGTTTATTCATTTTCCCAAAATAATACTGTCATTGATAGTATAGTTAAATTAAGGGAGTTAGGTAAAGACTTCGATTTGCCTCTAGAAGATAGATTTAGATATACTAAAATTGCTGTAGAACTATCTCAATCTACAAAAATAGATTCTACAATTCTATTAAGTGATAGGGTACTCTCTCTTGTTTATCTAGACCAAGAGGATATACCTAATTTTCAAAAGATAAATTATAAAAACTTAAAGGCAGGTAGAAAACTTGATGATTCTTTATCTATTGCTTATGCCTTACATAATTTAGCTTGGTATCATGATCAGTATAGCTTAAAAAAGGATAGTGCTTATTATTACTACTATAATGCTGTGAAGATTTATGATGATATTGGAGATGTAAGGAACCAGGCTTCTATATTGCTAAATATGGCTAATATACAAGATATAGAGAAAGATTATTTAGGTGCTGAAAAGAGTGCTATTCAAGGTATTAAATTATTGGAGGATTTGCCAAAAGATGAAGGAGTTCTTGAAGATTTATGGGCTTTAAATAATACTATCGCCCTTGTTTCTGAACGACTAGGAAATCATGAAAAAGCAATTGAATACTATAATAAAACTATAGAAATATCAAAGAAAATGGAAGTTTCTAGGTATTACTACCTAAACTCTATAAATAATTTAGGCTATACAATAGAGCGACAAGGATATTTAGATAAAGCATTAGAGCTTTACAGAGAGGTTTCAGATGATAAAGGATTATTTGAAGTAGATCCTGAATTATATGTGGTTGCCATAGGAAATGTGGCAAGATTAGAGTTTTTGATAGATAGTACTAAAGTTAATAGTTCTAAAAGAATATTATTTAATGCGCTAAAAATCACTGATAGTATTCAATATACCATAGGAGAAATGGGTATTTACGGTTTTCTAGCTGATATATATAACAAAACTGGTAAAAAAGATTCAGCCTTATACTATTCTAAATTGTCTTATAATTTAGCAAAGTCCACAAATTCCAATACAGAGAGACAAGATGCATTAAAATTAATGGCTGAAATAGAAGGAGGAGATAAAGGGATAACCTATTTAAATGAGCATATTAAATTAAGTGATAGCTTGATAAAAAAAGAGCGGTCAATAAAAGAACAATTCGCAAGAATCAACTTCGAAACTGATGAGATAGAAGCCGAAAACAAAGAGATTTCTCGTCGTAACCAGTTGCTTGTTGGACTTTCGGGAGGGTTGCTATTAACCTCATTATTGGTGTATATTATTATCTCCCAACGTGCTAAAAACAAAGAGTTACGTTTTGTACAGCAACAACAAGAGGCAAATGAGGAGATTTATAACCTCATGTTGGATCAACAAAACAAAGTAGACGAAGGTCGAGCTAAAGAAAAAACACGTATATCCGAAGAACTTCACGATGGTGTGTTAAGTCGTTTATTTGGTACACGCTTAAGCCTCGATAGTATTAATATGGTTAATACAGAGGAGGCTATAAAGAGTAGAAGCAATTATATAAACGAGCTTAAAACAATCGAGCAAGAAATACGTAAAATTTCTCATGACTTAAATACCGATTTTATTGCCAATTCTGGATTTTTAGATATAATTGAAACCTTAATAGAGAATCAAACCACAGCGTATCAACTTACTTACGAGTTTGAGCATAGTGAGGTGATTGATTGGGACGAAATTTCTAATAAAAACAAAATCCACTTATACCGAATTATACAAGAGTCGCTTCAAAATATTTACAAACATGCCAATGCAAATCACGTAAAAATTGGTTTTCAATTAAAAAATGACGTAATTTTAGTATCTATTACAGACGATGGTTCTGGGTTTGATATTAATAAGGCAAAAAAAGGGATTGGTTTAAAAAATATAAATTCCAGAGTTTCAGAGCTTAATGGCAAGTTAACTATCAATTCTACTCTTGGAGAGGGAACTGATATCTTAATTAATGTCCCAATTTAATAAGAGCAAAACTTATGGAGCATCACATTCGTATACTAATGGTCGATGACCATCCAATGATTATTGAGGGTTACCAAAACACACTCATGGCTACCAAAAAACCAGAGCAGTTTTTACATATAGATATAGCTACAAGTTGTGATATGGCAAATTTGTTAATGCAGAAATCTGTTGGGGAGAATCCTTATGACCTCTTTTTTTTTGATATCAGGTTACCACCTTCAAAAGACGGTTATATTACATCAGGAGAGGACTTAGCTAGAATTGCTCAAAGAATGTTTCCAAAAGCAAAGGTTATTATTTTAACCATGTTTAACGAAGCTTTACGTATTCATAATATTATAAAACAAATAAATCCAGATGGCTTACTTATTAAAAGTGATTTAACCTCCAGTGAGTTGGCTGAAGCGTTTCAGCAAATTTTAGTAAGACCTCCTTATTATAGTAGTACAGTGTCAGAGCTGCTTAAAAAGTCCATACGAAGCGATATTATTATAGATGATATTAACCGAAAAATTTTGCATTTATTAGCGCAAGGTATTAAAACCAAGTCTTTAAAAGATCATATTGACTTATCAATGAGTGCTATAGAAAAACGTAAAAAGCATTTAAAATTATTATTTTCTGTAGAAGATGGAAAAGATGAAACACTTTTAGAGGCAGCAAAATCTAAAGGATTTTTATAGTTTTTCTATCTCAAAAAAATAAATTGTTGTTAAAATTACGTTTTTTTAGAGTTTTAAGATCTCTTGTATAGCTATCTATAGTTGAATAGTACGGTTTTTCCGCATCAAGTTTGCGGTTTTTCCGTAACTAAAAGACGTAATCTATACTTATATTTGAAAGTGTCAACAATTACAATTAATTAATCCCTCAAGGTTTTTTGTTGAATTAATAGCAAACTACTAACCTCGCAGTTCTCATAGCTGTGAGGTTTTTAATTTTAAAACAATAAGCTTTTATAGCTATACACTTCAGAAATATACAAACCAAGAAATATAAGGGCAACTACAAATTTTAAAAAGGTTGAGGTCAAGAAACCTAAAAAAGAACCAAAGGCTGCCTTTAATGCTTTATTAGAATCGTTATCGTAAATTAGTTCACCAACTAAAGCACCTACAAAAGGACCAATAATGATACCTCCAGGAATAGGAGAGAAGAGTCCAACCAATAAACCTATTGTGGTACCAACCATACCATATTTACTACCTCCAAATTTTTTGGTTCCAATTGCTGGAATGATATAGTCTAAAACCCAAATAGCTATTGCTATAATTAATGTGATTATTAAAAAAGTCCAATTAGTTGGAATAGCTTCAGTAAAATGTAATACGAGTAAACCAATCCAACTTGTTAGAGGTCCTGGTAAAACAGGTAAAAAACTACCAATAATACCTAAAACCATTAAAATACCACCAATAATGACTAAAATAATGTCCATTTAATGTGTTTGAAATTCAACTGTAAGTCGATAAATGATAAAATTTGTTACATTTTTTACCTAAAAAATTAGTTTAAACTAAAAATTTAGTTACATTTGTATTATTCAACTAAAAGATTAGTTTTAAAAATTACTAAAATAAATTCAGCACAAGATGAAGCAACTTACAAAAGCGGAAGAGGAAATCATGCAAATATTGTGGCAATTAGAAAAAGCCAATGTAAAATCTATTATAAAGCATTTTCCAGAACCGAAACCAGCTTATAATACGGTGTCTACCATTGTTAGAATATTAGAGAGCAAAGGGTTTGTAAATTATGAAAAACAAGGGAAAGGGCATATTTATTTTCCAATTGTAAAGAAGCAAGATTATAGTAATCAGAGTTTAAACAAGTTAGTTGATAATTATTTTCAAGGATCGTTCAAGAGCATGGTGTCATTTTTTGTAAAGAAAAATGATATGAGTACAAAAGAACTTGAAGCTATTTTAAAAGAGATTAATAAAAAATAATAGGTATGATACATTATATACTTCAAATCATAGCGTTTCAATTATTCTTTTTATTAGTTTACGATGTATTCTTAAAAAAAGAAACTTTTTTTAATTGGAATCGTGGTTATTTACTAATCACTTCAATACTTTCCTTTATTCTGCCTTCAATCAAGATAAAGGCTTTGCAAGACTCTATTCCAAGAGAGTTTATAATTAATTTACCTGAAGTTATTGTCACACAAAACAATGGCGAAACAGGTAATTCCATCTTACTAGATACTATTTATATTACGGAATCATCTGTGTCTTTCATGCAATGGCTTTTTTATATTGGTTTTGGAATTTCAACTCTTTTATTTACATTAAAATTATTTAAGATTGGAAAGTTAATTTACAGCAATCCAAAAGTTAATAAAGGAGGATTCCGTTTAGTGAATCTTGGAAAGAGTAGTGCTGCTTTTTCATTTTTAAATTACATTTTTATAGGTGAAAAAATAGATCAAAACCAAGCAGCTCAAATTTTAGAACATGAAAAAATTCATGTGAAACAAAAACACACATTTGACTTATTGTATTTTGAAGTGTTAAGAATCCTATTCTGGTTTAATCCACTCATTTATGTGTATCAAAACAGAATTGCGACACTTCATGAATATATTGCTGATTCAAAAGCAGCAAAACAGCATAATAAAAATCATTACTATCAAAATCTATTATCACAAATATTTGACACCAATAATGTGTCATTCATCAATACATTTTTTAAACAATCATTAATTAAAAAACGAATCATTATGTTATCAAAACAAAAATCTAGAGAGATCTTAAAATTAAAATACGCCTTATTAATTCCTGTTGTTTTTGGTATGTTGGTGTATACATCTTGTTCTCAAGAGATAAACAACAATGAGCAAGACTTAAGTCAATATACATTAGTTAGAAAAATGAGTGACTTTAAAAGCGGAACAGATGATGGAGCAGAAGAGTTAGCAGAATTATTAAAAAATAATCCAGATTATATAACGTGGAATTTAATCGATATAGATAATCAAGAAATAACCATTTCTGTTCATACAAAAGATGAAATTCCTCCAAAAGGTTATTCTAAAATGAATGGATTTACACCAGAGAGTAGAGATAGAATAGGCTATGTAAAATTTAAAGGTGTTAAAAATTCTGAACAAATAACATCTAGAGACAGAGAAGATTTTTTAGAAAAAGAAGAAGTCCCTTTTGCTGTTATCGATCAAGCACCAGTTTTCCCAGGTTGTGAATCAGGGACTAGTAAAGAGCAAAAACAATGTATGTCTAGAAAAATAGGAGAGATCATAAATAAAAACTTTAATATCAAAATAGCAGATGATTTAGGTTTGGTTGGAAGACAAAAAATTTATGTTGGGTTTAAAATCGATAAACAAGGCAACATAATTGATATTAAATCGAGAGCACCTCATGAAGCTCTAGCTATTGAAGCAAAAAGAGTAACCGAGATGTTGCCTAAAATGATTCCTGGTGAGCATGATGGCAAAACAGTTATTGTACCTTATAGTTTACCAATAGTATTTGAAATAAAAGAGTAAAATACTGTTAATTAAATAGTAAAAGCCAAAGGTAACTTTGGCTTTTTTTGGCCCTTTTTGTAATTTGAATAATCAAAATTTAATTATGCGTAAAATAATCTGCTTTTTAGTATTTAGTATAGTAAATGGTAGTTTTTCTCAAAATCTAATAGAAGCTGATAGCTTATATACTTATGGCGAGTATTCAAAATCTATTGATGCTTATAAACCATTTGAAGAGGAAAGTGATATTGCTCAAAAAATTGCTAAAGCTTACATAGCAATTGGTAATTATGATGAAGCATTAGCATATTACGAAAAAGCTATTTTGACTGATAAGAAGAATCAGCTGTATAAATTTGAATACGCTAAATTATTATTACGAGTCAAGCAATTAGAGAATGCTAAATTAGTATTTGAAGAGCTCTCAAAAACCAATAAAACAAATCCTAATTATCAGTACGAATTGGGAAATGTCAAACGTGTTTTAGGCGATTCTACTTTTATAGATAATTACAAAGAAGCTTATAAACTAGATTCTAAACATTTAAAAGCTATTAATAATATTGGTCGCTTCGCTTTAGCAAAACGAGATTATGATACAGCTCTAAAAATGGCTGATATTGGTTTAGCTATTTACAACAAAAGTAAAGAGTTAACCAGTTTAAAAGCACAAACCTATTATTGGCAAGAAGATTATTTTCATGCTAAAGAGTGGTTTTTAAAACGTTTAACTCTTGGTGAGTCTACACAATTTATTTACGAAAAATTAAGCTATTGTTACGAACGTAATTACGAGCATACAAAAGCCATTGAATACTTGCAAAGTGCTTTAAAGTTTGATCCTCAAAACGGTGATAATTTGTATTTAATAGGCAGGCAATATTCACTTATGGACGACTTTGTAAATGCCGAAAAATATTTTAAACAAGCCCTTGAAATTTTAGATGAACCTTTAGATAGAGAATACAGTAGTTTAGCATCTGCTTTAAACAGGCAAGAAAAATATAATGAAGCTATAAAGGCATATAGAAGAGCCTTGCAGCAAAACCCAAATAATACATTTGCTCCTTTTTTTATAGCGCACACTAAAGCACAATTATTTGAGGCTATTGATGCTAAAATTAAAGTATATGATGACTTTATTAAGAAATATCCTAAAAACAGCATGAAAAAAATGGCAGAGTTTACTATTGAAAAACTTAAAAAAGATAAGTTTATGAAGGGAGAAGAGAGTAAAGACTAGACTTAAATTCTGTCATTACGTGGAGTTTTATTTTTAAAACGATGAGGTAATCTTTAAAAAATTGTATTTTTCAACTTTGTTAAATACATGAAAGGTAAGTTTCTTATTTTTTTAATACTATTCTTTTCTTCTTGCGATACAATCGTTAAGAAAAAGGTCTCTTCAGATGCTATTTTACAGGAAGAGTTAGAGGCTTTTAACTGGAATGACGTCGATGTCTATCCTTCTTTTTCAAGTTGTGATGAAGCGTTATCTAAAGAGGATAAAAAAATATGTTTTCAAAATGTATTGACAGATTATATTTTTAAAAATTTATCAAAAGAAACGTTAGTTGTTACAAAAGCTATCAACGATACGCTTCTTATTAATTTTGAAGTTTCTAAAGATGGAAAACTTTCAATTTTAGATATTTCTAGTAACGATTTGGTAAGAGAAGAAATTCCGCAATTAGATAGTTTAATCTATAAAACATTAGACTCTTTACCAATTATTTATCCAGCTACTAAAAGAGGGCAACAAGTAAAAACGCAGTTTAAATTACCAATTGTTATAAAAGTTGATTAAAACCGAATAGCAAGTTTTCGCATCAATCTTAATACTTCAGTATAAAGCCAAACAAGTGACACCAACAGTCCCCAAGTTGCAAACCATTCTTTATATTTTGGTGCTCTATTTTTATGTCGTTCTATATAATCAAAGTCTAATAAAAAGGTAAAAGACGCGACAATTGCGGCAATAACATTAAATGCTATGGCAATATTAGACGTTCCCCAAATAAAAGATCTAATCCCAAAAATGCTTAAAATCCAAGATACAATATAGACTAAAAAAATGCTTGCTGCAGAGGTTACTATAACGGTTCGTAGACGTTTAGTAACAACTATTAATCGTGTTTGATAGAGTATGAGCATCGTAAAAAAAGTAACAATAGTAACGCCAATAGCTTGATAAGGCATTTCAGGAAATTTAACTCGAATATAAGAGCTAAAACCACCCAAAAAACAGCCTTTTGCTATAGCATACATAGGCACTAAAAAATGTGCCCAATGCTGTTTAAAAGAAATTGTAACACTTATAATTATAGAACCAATTATACCTCCATAAGTAAACCAACTAACATCAAAAGCTTGTTCATGTAATTTCCATACATAAGCAGTTACAATTGCGATAAGTGCTATGCTGACTAAAGATTTAAAGAAAATGCCTCGAACAGTCATTTTAGAATCATAATCCTCATCATTATCCCAAAAATAACCTGTGAATGCTGGGTTAGAAGTTTTGTAATTAGATAAACTCATGTTATAAATTAAATTTTAAACCTAAAGCAATATGTGTTGAAAAGTTACCTTGATTATCTAAAAAGGCTGCAAATAATTCATCGTAATCTAAAGATAAAAATAGCGTGTCCGTAACTTTTACATCTAAACCAAGTCCAAAAATAAAAGGAGCATCAAAATTGGTAGTACTTTCTTCTCGTGTTATTACCTGATTAGTCTCGTTAACAAAACTAACAGTTGCTTTAGAAAAATTAAGTGTTGCAAACGTAACATTTGTATAGAACCTTATAGTTTCAGTATTTATAAATTTAAAACGATAACCTAAACCTAATTGGGTTGTTGAGTACTTTAAGTCATCGTTATTGACAATATGTTTTGCTCTAAAAAAGAAAGAATGATTTTTTAATGTACCTTCATCATAGACTTCTAGTTCGCCAAAAAACTGCAATAAATTCTCGTTATCAGGATTATCTACAAAAGGAACATTTGTAAAACCTCCAAATAGACCAGCTCGTGTTTTTAGTTTTGCTCTTTTAAAGGATGATTCATAGTTTGGGTCTGACTCTTTATTATAGATAATTATAAAATCTCTTAAGCTGCCTAATGTCAACTTTAAATTATCGGTGTTACTACCTGTAATGGTACGTAATAATGATTTGTATTCTTCTTTATAATTATTATCAGAATCTTTAGTGTTTAGTAGTTCGGTTAATTTATTATCGTTATTAATAAAATAGCGATACGTATCATCAATAGTCGTCCATAATAAATCGAGCGTTCCGTCAACTTCAGTTTTTAGATCATAGGTTTGTCCGTTTTCAGAGAATTGATTTTGAGAAAAACCACAAAAAGAACAAACTAATATCAGTGAAATAAGTAAATATTTTTTCATTGTAAGTGATTTTTTGGGCTATTGTAAAGCTACAAAAAATTAAGTAAGCTTATTGTTTAAAAGTTCGACCTTTCCACTTGTATTTAAAGAACGTAGAAAACGTTGCTACAATAACACTAAAAAAAGGATAAACAAAACTGCTTAAAACAAAATATTTTAAGGCATTTTGCTGATTAAAAAACAAGGCTGATTTATTAATCGCTATATAATCTACTAAAACTTTTAAAAGAAAAATTGAAAGCAAATAAATAGTACTAAACTCATTAATAATACATAGAGTGAGCATTATTAATAATGACGCATTCATAAGTAAAACAAGTAAACCAACCAATTTAGCAAATGAGTTGTTATAAGCAGTCGTTTTTGCTGCCCAACGCAATCGTTGATTAAATAAGTGCTTCCATGAAGGTTGAGGTTTAGTTGATACAATACTATCTCTGCTTTTTAAATATTTAATGGAGTTCGGTTCTAAAGCAATAAGCTTCTCCATCAAAAATAAATCATCACCACTAGCAATAGTATTATTTCCATCAAAACCGCCTAACCTTTTAAAAATCGATTTTTTGTAAGCTAAATTTGCACCATTACACATAAAGGGTTTGCCTATACCAAAACCACCAACAGTAACGGTTTGTAAACTTAAAAAATCTAATAATTGAAAACCTTCTAAAAATGACTTGGTATTTGTATAGGTAACAGGAGCAACTATCATTTTTGGATCCTTTTTTTGAATAAAAGCATCGAAACTTTTAAGCCAATTTTTAGGCAACATACAATCGGCATCAGTTGTTATAATCCAATCATGCTTAGATTTATTAATACCTAGAGTTAAGGCATCTTTTTTTGGAGAATTAGAAAATCGTTCATTCTCAATTATTGTTATGTCACCTCGAGCGGAGTCGAGAGGTCTTTTAGTGTTGAAATTTTCAATAATTTTAACGGATTCATCTTCAGATTCATCATCAATAAAAATTACTTCAAATAAATCTTTTGGATAGTTTAATTTAGAAATAGAGTCAAGTAAGTCTGTTAGGTTTTTAGCTTCATTCCGAAACGGAATGACAATTGAAAACGATGTTTTTGTTATGTCCGTATTTAAGTTAAACGACTCAATTTTAGTGTATCCAATTATAAAAAATGTAATTAGAGCGACATATAAAAAGGATATAATTAAAATAATTGTGAGCATAAATCTATTCAGTTTCTATAACAGATTTATAATAGTTGAAATTTAAAATATAAAAGCTACCTATTAAGCTGGGAAGCACAAAATTCAATATCCACATAAGTGTTGTGGTACTTAAAATAGTAAATTCATTTACCTGAACAATTCCAAATAAATATAAAGCAACACTTCCTTTTACAACGACATCAAAAATAAAAATAGTAGGAATTACAGAAGTTAGTAAGTACATTGATGTAATAACAATCATAGCATTATAGTAATCTACATCTACACCAAATATCTGTAATAATAGATAAAACTGAAAAGAAAAAATAAGATATCTAATTAATGAGAATAGAATAGTCTTAAAGTAGTTTGAGGCACTAATATTTTTTAAAAATTCTAGAATACGATCAATTGAGAAACCTTTAATTTTAAATGTATTATTAGTAACTCCAAAAGCAGTAAAACCACCAACAACTAGGATTGCTATTAAAAAACGGGAAGTTCTTGCTAAAGGGATGTCAACATGATATGTATTTATAAAAAGCACAAAACCTACAATGCCTAAAGCCAAAGTAATAGTCATTTGTGCCATATTACCTAATAGGTTAAGTAGTACAATACGTTTGCGTAAATTTTTTGCATAATAAATAGCTTTTGCTCCATAATCTCCAATCCTATTTGGAGTAAATAAAGATGCTGTATGTGAAGCTAAACTTTGTTTCAAGGCTTCAAAAAAGGATATTTTTTTAATAATAGAAACTAAATGTTGCCATTTTAAAATTTCAAAAAACCAATTAAAAATGGTTAAAATCAGTAAAAAAGTAATGTTTTTACTTGAAAACGCGTTATTTTCTTTTAAAAACTGAATAAAATCGTAAAAATCTAATGACGTATTATTTACAAGTTTATTGTAAATAAAATAGGATGCTCCAGCAACTATGCTTAATTTAATGATTAGAAAAAAGAATTGTTTAGTTTTGTATGAAAGCGCTCCAAAATGCATAGATGCAAAATAACATTATTAAAATGAATAGAACACTTAAAACCCAAAAACAAAACCTACTATTGCTTATCATGTTTTTAGTAATGAGTGTCTGTTATTCGCAGCGTGATATTGCTAAATGGAAACTACAATTAGCTGTTGGTATAAACCATGGGTTTTCAGATGGATTTGTGGATGAGGTTTATGGTAAACGATTTAATATACCTACTGTCAATATTGGTTTGCAGCATATGTTTTCCAAAACTCTGGGAGCAAAATTAGATATAGGATATAACAGGTTTAAAAATGGTGAAGGTGTTCCTGAATTTAAAACTAATTATACAAGAGTTAATGCACAATTAGTGTATGATCCTTCTATGAGTTTGGGCTTTTTACCACCTAGTATGCGTATAGTTTTGCATGCTGGCCCAGGAATTTCTTTTGTAAAACCTTTAGGTAATTTATCAGAAAATAATACCACATTTTTAAATGGATTAATAGGTAGTGAGCTGCATTATTCATTATCAGAAAAAGTCTCAATTTATTTAGATGGCTCATACGTTTTAGGTTTTTCAGGAAAAGACCTTACAGAATTATCTGAAGGAGGATTAGGCGCTTTCAACGGAAATATGATTTATGCAACATTTGGCATTTCTGTATCATTAAGTGGTTGTTATTATTGTGGACAATAATGAAGAAAGAAACAATAATTTTAGGGATTGATCCAGGAACAACTATTATGGGTTTTGGGCTTATTAAGGTAGTTGGTAAGACTATGAGTTTTATGCAACTTAATGAGCTGAATCTTAAAAAATATGATGACCATTATCTAAAACTCAAGCTTATTTTTGAGCGTACAGTTGAGCTTATAGATACGCATCATCCAGACGAAATTGCTATTGAAGCTCCCTTTTTTGGAAAAAATGTACAATCTATGCTAAAACTCGGTCGTGCTCAAGGTGTTGCAATGGCAGCTGGATTGAGCCGAGAGGTGCCAATTACAGAATATTCGCCTAAAAAAATAAAAATGGCTATAACTGGTAACGGAAATGCCAGTAAAGAACAAGTTGCTAAAATGCTACAAAGCCTTTTAGGAATTAAGGAGCTCCCAAAAAATTTAGACTCTATGGATGGACTTGGAGCAGCTGTGTGTCATTTTTATAACCAAGGTCGTGTTGAGATAGGTAAAAGTTATACAGGTTGGGCTGCTTTTGTGAAGCAGAATGACAATCGTGTAAAGAAGTAAGTATAAATAGATGAGTAAGTTGATTAAGTATTTGATTTTATTTTTAGCTGCATTTTTTATTTACTGTATTCTTTTTTATAAAGCAGAATCTTATTTAGGTAACAAAAATGAATTAGATAAAAGAGAAGATAACTTTAATAGCGTCAATACATATTTTAAATGTAATAATGAGCCTATGAAGTGGGAAGGCCATCTAAAGTATGCTTCTGGGCCTTTTTATGAATTGAATAGGATTAAAACTACTTTAAACTTAAATCAGTTATTGTCTAATAAAGATTCAATTAAAACCCTTAAAATTGATTCTCAAAATTTTAAAGAACTTCCTGAAGAATTATTTTATTTTTCTAATCTAGAGGCTTTAGATATTTCAGACAACCCTTTTTACGATTTAGAAAAATTGATAAACGATCTAGCTAAATTTCCAAAACTCGAATTATTGGCAATGAGTCATTGTGGAATAAAAGAATTACCTGATAATATATCTCTTCTTGATAATTTGGTTGGATTGTCTCTAGATCAAAATATAGAAATGATAGAGGTAAATGAAAATATAGGAGCACTTAAAAATTTAAGATATCTAAATTTCAGAAGAAATAAAAAATTAAAAGACCTCCCAAAGTCAATTGGTAAGCTAAAATGTCTTGAGCAAATTATAATGTCTGGTGCTGGCTTTACTAATATTGTAGATGAATTGGTTAATTGCACTAACCTTAAAAACATAACTGCAAATGCATCAAAAATTAAATATTTGCCTGATGATTTTGGTAAGTTGAAAAACTTAAAAGTTTTGAATTTAGGATCTAATAAAATTGAAACATTACCAGAATCAATAGGAGAATTAGAACAATTAGAAAACTTAAGTCTTGGCTCAAATGAAATCATGACACTTCCTAAATCTATAACCAAGCTTCAAAATTTAGATGCTATTGGTTTAGAATATAATAGATTTAAATTTTTTCCATTAGAAGTATTAAAACTAAAAAAATTGAGGTTACTAAAGCTTCATAATAATAATATTCCATCAATTCCTATTGAGCTATCTAAACTTCCAAATTTAAACTTACTTTATGTTGACCATGAAATAATTTCAGATGATAATATTTATAAATTAAAAATTAAAAACCCATTATTAGATATTAGAAGACATGATGGATTAAGAAGAGCTCCAGGAGAACCTAAAAGGAAAAATTAATGTCTGGAATATATATTCATATACCATTTTGTAAACAGGCTTGTCACTATTGTGATTTTCATTTTTCAACATCCTTAAAAAAGAAAGATGAACTCATTCAAAGTTTAGTTCAAGAACTTGAACTCCGAAAAAAAGAGTTTAAAAACACAATTGTAGAAACCATTTATTTTGGAGGAGGTACACCTTCATTATTGACAACTGAAGAATTACAGTTGTTGCTTGATTCTGTTTATCAAAAGTTTCAAGTTATTGATAATCCTGAAATCACTTTAGAAGCTAATCCAGATAATTTGTCTGAAGAAGTTTTAATTGAACTATCTCAAAGTCCTATAAATAGGTTAAGTATTGGGATTCAGTCGTTTTTTGACAAAGATTTAAAATTAATGAATCGTGCTCATAATGCTGAAGAAGCAAAAGAATGTTTAGCTCTTGCGACTCGTTATTTTAACAACATTTCAATTGACCTTATTTATGGAATTCCAAATGCCTCAAATGAACAATGGCTTAAAAATATAGAACTAGCTTTATCGTATAACATTCCGCATATTTCTAGTTACGCTTTAACTGTTGAGCCCAAAACAGCTTTAGCATCTTTTATTGAAAAAGGTGTGATTGATGATGTAGATGATGCTCAAGCACAAGAACAGTTTCACTTGTTAATTGATCGTTTAGACGAAGTAGGTTTTGTACATTATGAATTATCTAATTTTGGAAAAAAAGGATTTTTTAGTAAAAACAATTCGGCTTATTGGAAAGGCAAGCACTATTTAGGTATTGGTCCTTCAGCGCATTCGTTTAACGGGAAACAACGTAGTTGGAATGTTGCTAATAACTCAAAGTATATTAAAGCAATTTCAAAAAATGAGTTACCTAATGAAATAGAAATATTAAGTAAAACAGATCGCTACAACGAATATGTTATGACAGGTTTACGAACAATTTGGGGTGTTTCATTAGAAAAAATTGCTTCAGATTTCGGTGACAACTACAAAAACTATTTTTTACAACAAGCAGAAAAATTTATTAACAAACATTTATTGTATATTGATAACGGTAAAGTATTAACCACTAAAAAAGGAAAATTTTTAAGTGATGGTATAGCCTCTCAGTTATTTAAACTTAATTTGTCTTGATCACAACCATACAATATAAATCTAAAAAATATACGATAGATTTATCACAACCATTAGATATTTCTATTCCATTAAAGGCATCTAAAAGTAATGTAAATGCCTGGTATATAGATGAGCCAAAAATAGAACCAGTAGTTTTAAACGACTGGACTGCAAGCGTAAAAGAAGGCGCTTCTATAAACTTTAATACTATTCAATTCAATCCGCATGCACATGGTACACATACAGAGTGTGTTGGACATATTACAGAGAAAGTTCATTCTATAAACAAACATTTAAAACAGTTTTTCTTTTTAGCTGAAGTCATTACTGTTGCTCCTGAAAGTGAAGGAGACGATTTTATAATTTCTAAAAAACAACTACAATTTGCAATAGGTAACAAAAAGAGAGAAGCACTTGTGGTTAGGACGATTCCTAATTTAAAAGAAAAAAAATCAAAACAATATTCAAATACTAACTGGCCCTATTTCACAAAAGAAGCAATAGAGCTTTTAGTAAAAAAGGGAATTAAACATTTACTAATAGATTTGCCAAGTCCAGATCGTGAAAAAGATGAAGGAGCACTTGCTGGTCATAAAGCGTTTTGGCAGTTAGATGGTGATATTCGATATGATGCTACTATAACAGAGTTTATTTACGTGTCTAATAAAATAGAAGATGGCACGTACTTTGTGAATTTACAAATAGCACCATTTGAAAATGATGCAACACCAAGTAAACCGATATTATATAAAATTATACCGTAAATGGAAGCATTTTTAGGAATCATCATTGGCGTATTAGTAAGCCTAGGAGGTGTAACCTACTTTAAGTCATTAAATCAAAAACGTTTAGTTAAATCGCAATCTATTTTATTACTAGATAAAATAAAAAGCGTTTGTAAATTTATTACTGTTGAAGGTGATTTTGCTGAAATATATCATTATGAAGACGTAAAAGAAAAGTTTTTAAAAATGATTAATAGTAAGAAAAAAGCACTAGTAGTTATAAATGCAAAAGCGTATGTTGGTTACGATTTAGCCAAGATACATATGGAAGCAGATAAGTCATCTAAAAAGATTTATTTGCATCACTTTCCTCAACCTGAAGTATTGAGCATAGAAACTAATATGAATTACTACGATAAAAAGGATGGTTATTTTAATAAGTTTGAAGCGTCAGATCTCACGGAGCTACATCTGGAAGCTAAAAAACACATTCATGATAAAATTCCTGAAAGTGGTTTAATTCAAGCAGCACAAAAAGAAGCTCTGCAAACTATAGGTTTAATGGAGAATATTGTTGAAACTTTAGGTTGGCAGTTAGATTATTCGGCATTAGTTTTAGATGAATTAGATAAAAAGCTAATTGATGCAAAACAAGAAGAAGAGTAAATACCTGCTTTATATATTATTGGTAATTCTTGTCTTTGTTATTAAAGGCGCTTACTACTCTGATATTCCTATTGAAGCGCTTAAAGCAAAATATACAAATGAGCATTCCAAATTTATTGAAATAGATGGCATGCAAGTTCATTACAGAGATGAAGGGACTGGAATTCCAATTGTATTAATTCATGGAACAGCAGCTTCGCTTCACACTTGGGATTATTGGACAGAAAAACTCAAGAAAAATTATAGAGTAATTCGTTTAGATTTACCAGCTTTTGGCTTAACAGGAGCAAACTCAAATGGTGATTACTCAATTAAAAATTATACAGAGTTTTTAAATGCGTTTTTATCTAAACTTGATATTACCAATTTTTATTTAGCTGGAAATTCTTTAGGAGGAAATATTGCTTGGAATTATACAGTTGATTATCCAGAAAAAATTAGAAAGTTAATTTTAGTTGATGCAAGTGGTTTACCAACAAATAAAGAACAACCTTGGATTTTTAAAATGGCTAAAACACCAGTTTTAAACTCACTTTTTTTATACCTAACTCCAAAAATGGTTATCAAAAATAATATGGAGCAAGTATATCAAGATGATACAAAAATCACTGATGACTTAGTAACGCGTTATCATGATATGGCATTGAGAGAAGGTAACAGACAAGCATTTATTGATAGAGCAAAAACGGATTTTAAGTTGAGTGACTCAAAAAATATAGAGAGAATAAAAAGTATCAAGACAGAGACCTTACTAATTTGGGGAGAAAATGATGTATGGATACCTTTAGATAATGGTAAACGTATGAATGGTTTAATATCAAACTCAAAATTAGCAGTTATTAAAAATTCGGGCCATGTGCCAATGGAAGAAAATCCAGAAGAAAGTTTAAAAATACTACTCAATTTTATTGACAATTAGTAAATGAATATAGAACAACTTTATGAGTATTGCTTGAGTAAAAAAGCAGTTACAGAACATTTCCCATTTGACGATAATGTTTTAGTGTTTAAAGTACTAGGCAAAATGTTTTTACTAACAGGATTAGATACTTGGGAGAAAGGGGAATCAGCTATTAACCTAAAGTGTGATCCTGATTATGCATTAGAACTCCGCGAACATTACGAAAGTATTGAGCCAGGTTACCACATGAGTAAAAAACATTGGAATACAGTTAGGGTTTATAAAGGTGAAGTTACACCAAAATTACTATCAGAATTAATAGATCACTCTTACGATTTAGTTGTAAAAAGTTTGCCTAAAAAAAAGCAACAAGAATTACTATGATGTTTTTCTAAACATTGATGGATTCATCTTTTTAATAGCTTTGAATTGCCTATTAAAATTTGATAAATTATTAAATCCTGTTTGATCTGCTATTTCTATAATTGGTAAATCTTTTTGAGTTATTAAAAGTTTACAAGCATTCTCAATTCGCAGCTCATTTAAAAATTGAATGTAGGTTTTGTTTGTTCGTTTTTTAAAATATTTACAAAAAGCATTTTTAGTCATTGTTGCGACTTCTGCCATAGTGTTTAGTGAAATTTCAGACTTATAATTTTCCATAGTATATTCAAATACATCACGTATTCTGTTACCTTCAATATCAGTATAAGTTTTATCATAAATAAAAGACGATAAGCTCTTATAGTTTGCCTTATTTAAAGTTTGTAATAGTTCTAGCAACACAATAAACTGCTTCATTTTAGAAGCATTTTTAAGTTTAAAAAAGAGTTCTTTTAAAACTTTTTTATGCGAAAAAACCTTAAATCCATGTTTACTTCGTTTGAAAAAAATAGCAGATTCTTTCAATTCTTCTAATTCAAAAAAATTAGAACCAAACGAATCTTTAGTAAAAAATAGAGTAAGCATATGCGAGTTGGTCGATGATTGTAAATCGCTTTTAAAAACATGAGGAATATTACTGCCAATAACCAAAACATCATCAGGTTTGTAATAGTTTATGGTATCACCAACAATCAGTGTACCTTCACCTTCAACAATATAACTTAATTGAATTTCTTCATGCTGATGCAGCTTGTCAAAAAAGAAATCACCATTATCTTCTTGATAAATTAGGGCATCAAATTCTGGTTTTGGTATTTTAAAAGGCAGTACTTTCACGTATGCTGAATTTTTACATTGAGTATATTGAAATGAATTTCAGTATAGATCAAAAATACATAAATACTATTCATTTTTTAATATTAATCAATAATTTTGGATAATATAGTATTACTATTGGATAAATCAATAGCATTATTAAGCCTGAAGATGCAGTAATTTTATGTTATTAAAAACTACTTTATGAGTTTAAAATGGAATGGCGTTATGCCAGCTGTGTTCACATGGCTGAAAGAGTCAAAATCTGGCGATCTTGAAATTGACCTTAATGCAACACAAAAATACGCAGCAGGTATTTTAAAAGTTCAAGGAAAAGGGGGAAGTAGAATGAGTGGACTTGTCGGTTCTGGAACTCTGGGTGAGAATAGTTACTTGAGTACTAAACAACGACTTTTCTTACTTAAAGGTCTTTCTGAGGTTGCTAAAGAATACAATGTCCCATTGATTAGCGGAGCTGCAGCAGAAACAAAAGAAGAGCTTGCTAAAATCGTTGAAGAACTTGCTAAAGTTGGTGTGGATACAGTAATGGTTATGCCGCCAAAAACTAAAGCTGTTCCTTCAGAAGAAGAAATGTATGCTTACTATGCGCTTTCTGAAACAACTGCAAAAGATGCAGGCGTTACAATTATGCCTTATAACAACCCTGAGGCTGCTGGCTATCATGAGCTCTCAACGGATCTTCTTAAAAGACTATCTGTTCTTCCTAAAGTAACCGCTCTTAAAATATCGACTATGGATGTTTCTATTATTGAAACTCTAACGTTAGAGAACGAAGATTTAAAAGTTTTGGCAGGTGTTGACACAGTTACGGTTCATGCAGGACTTGCTGGAGCATCTGGAGGAATTACTGGTGTAGGTTGTATCTTTCCAAAAGCTAGTGTTACGATGCAGGAGTACGTTACAAACGGAGAATGGGCAGAGGCAAACAAAATTTCTCGGGCTTTAAATTCCATATCGTATCTAGATGCTCAGCCATTACTCTTAGAATACCTTAAGTTTGCTTTTGGAATTCATCATAATGATGCCGATGGAGGGCTTCGTACCTATGGTAAGAAATTAACTCAACAGCAAATTGATGATGTCCGTACAAGATATATTCTGGCGAAAGAAAGACTTGAAGTACTTGACTTAATAAGTTAAGTATTTTTTAAAATTAAAAAAGTGAGAACTTTGATTTTACCATTGTTAGAGTTAGATATAAACATTAAATTAGTTAGGTAAATATGTTAGATATACGTCCTACGTGCGAAAACTGCAACAAATCATTACCACACGATTCTAGTGAGGCAATGATTTGTACGTTCGAGTGCACATTTTGTAAAGATTGTTTAGAAAATGTGTTGCAACAAGTATGTCCCAACTGCGGAGGTGGTTTTGAAAAGCGACCATTTAGACCTCAAAATCTATTAAATAAATATCCTGTTTCAACTAAAATAATTCATAAACCTGTAGATGTTGAAGCACACTTAAAAAGAATAAATAAAAAATGATTACTGGAAAAAATTATATAGGCAATCAATTATCTGCATCTGGAAATAAAACATTTAAAACGTTTAATCCTCTATTGAATATTGAAAATCAATGGGAAATTACAGAAGCGTCAAAAGACGAAGTTGATCAAGCATCAGAATTAGCAGCTGAAGCTTTTAAAACATATTCTAAAATTTCTGGTGCAAAAAAAGCAGAATTTCTGCGAGCGATCGCTGATGAAATTGAAGCTTTAGGAGATGATTTATTGCAAGTGTATTCTGCTGAGAGCGGATTGCCAAATGGTAGAGCAATGGGAGAACGAGGCAGAACTCTTGGACAATTACGCGCTTTTGCAAGCCATGTTGAAAATGGTAATTGGGTCGATGCATCAATAGATACAGCACAACCTGATAGAAAACCACTTCCAAAAGTAGACTTACGAAAAATGAATGTGCCTTTAGGACCAGTTGTGGTATTTGGAGCCTCAAACTTTCCGTTTGCATTTTCAACAGCTGGAGGAGATACAGCAGCAGCTTTAGCCGCTGGATGTCCAGTGATTGTTAAATCGCATCCAATGCATGCAGCTACAGGAGAAATGGTTAGTGGTGCTGTTGTTAATGCTGCTAAAAAAACAGGAATGCCTAATGGTGTGTTTTCTAATTTGAATTCTAGTGGTATTGAAGTTGGTCAACAATTAGTAAAACACCCAAAAGTGAAAGCTGTTGGTTTTACTGGTAGTATTCGAGGAGGTCGTGCATTGTATGATCTAGCTGCTAAACGAGAAGAGCCAATCCCAGTTTTCGCTGAAATGGGAAGTATTAATCCAGTAGTTATTTTACCAGAAGCATTAAAAAATAGAGCAGAAACTATTGCTAAAACATATTCAGCTTCTATAACTTTAGGAACAGGGCAATTTTGTACCAATCCAGGTTTAATAATTGGTCTAAAATCTGAAGGGCTAACTAATTTTGTAAATACGCTTGCTAAAGAAATTGTGAAAGTTGAGCCTTCATGTATGTTACATCCTAATATAGCAGGTGCATACGAATCAAATAAGAAAAAGGCATTGTCTCAAAACGGATTAAAAGTTTTAGCGAGTTATACTGGTGAAGTAGAAACAAATTATGCGAGGCAAGTTGTAACAACAGTTGAAGGTGATACATTTTTAAATAACCCGACATTACATCATGAAGTATTTGGGCCATTCTCTATAGTAGTTCAATGTGAAAGTGAACAACAATTAGAAAGTATTATTTCTAATTTAGAAGGACAATTAACAGGAACAGTAATTTCTGATGATAACGAAATAGCATCTTATTCCAATATTGTTAGCGCATTACAAAATAGAGTTGGTCGTATTATATTTAATGGTGTGCCAACTGGTGTTGAGGTGTGTCCATCTATGTTACATGGAGGTCCTTACCCAGCTTCAACAGATAGTCGTTTTACAGCAGTTGGAGTAGATTCTATCAAGCGATTTGTAAGACCATTTAGTTTTCAAGATTGGCCAAATAACTTATTACCAGATGAGTTGAAAAATGAAAACCCTTTAGGTATTTCGAGGCTCGTAAATAATAAAAAAACTAACCAAAAAATATGAAATTTATAAAAAGTGCTTCGTTATTAATCATCATTCTTTTTTTTAGTTGTAAGTCTGAAAAAAAACAAGATGCTTCTTCTCAACTAGAATCTATAATAACAAGTTATCAAGACCAAGAAGGTTATGATAGAGAAGCTTATCCTCTGGGTCTCTACACAAAAGAATATTACCAAGCAGAAGCCCAATTTGCAAAAAGTAAATTAGAGGAATTAGATACAGTTGATTTAGAAAGTTTATCAGAAACCGAATTGATTTCTGCTGAACTATTAAAGTTTATTCTTCAAGATCAAATAAACTATTTTGAGTTTGAGCAATACCTCAATCCATTGCTCTCTGACTCTGGTTTTCATAATAATTTAACCTATGGTGTTAGATCTCTAGCTAATTATGATCAGGTTAAAATGTATCTCAAACGCCTGAATGCCATTCCAGAGTTTGTTAATCAACATTTAGTGAATCTTCGTGAAGGATTAGAAAAAGGAGTGTCTCAACCACGTGTTATTTTTAAGGGTTATGAATCTACTTACAACGATCATATAGTAGATAATTTTGAAGACAGCTTTTATTATTCACCATTTAAAAATTTACCAGACGATTTAACAAACTCACAAAGAGATTCAGTTCTAACTGCTGCTAAAGATGTTATCGAAAATAAAGTAACTCCAGAGTTTAAGAAAATAAAACAGTTTTTTGAAACAGAATATTTTCCAAAAACAAGAACAACTCTAGGAGTGTCAGAAACTCCAAATGGAAAATCATATTATCAAGACAGGATTAATTTTTATACAACCAGCACACAATATACGGCTGACGATATTCACCAAATAGGTTTAAGAGAAGTTGCTCGAATTAAAGCCAAAATGCAACAAATTATCAAAGACTTAAACTTTAAAGGAAGCTTTGCAGATTTCTTACAATTTTTAAGAACAGATGAACAGTTTTATGCTAAAACACCAAAAGAGCTATTAATGATAGCTCGAGATATGGCAAAACGAGCAGACGCACAATTGCCAAGATTTTTCAATACTTTACCACGAAAGCCTTATGGAGTTGCTCCAGTTCCAGATGCTATTGCTCCAAAATATACAGGAGGACGCTACATACCACCTTCAAATCAAACAAATCCAGGCTATTATTGGGTAAACACTTACGATTTACCAAGTAGAACATTATATACTTTACCTGCTTTAACTGTTCATGAAGCAGTTCCAGGTCATCACTTACAAATTGCTTTAAATAGTGAACTAGGTGATAGTATTCCTCAGTTTAGAAAAAATCTATATCTATCTGCTTATGGTGAAGGTTGGGGATTATATTCAGAATTTCTAGCGGCAGAAATGGGAATGTACACAACGCCTTATGAGGAATTCGGACAATTAACCTACGAAATGTGGCGTGCCTGTCGTCTTGTGGTAGATACAGGAATTCATGCTAAAGGTTGGACTCGAGAGCAAGTGGTAGATTATATGTCAAGTAATACAGCTTTATCATTGCATGAAGTAAATACAGAAACAGATCGATATATCTCCTGGCCAGGACAAGCTTTATCTTATAAAATTGGCGAATTAAAAATTAGAGAATTACGTAAAAAGGCAGAAGCAGAATTAGGTTCTAAGTTTGATATAAGAGCATTCCATGAAGTTATTTTAGAACAAGGAACAGTGACTTTGGCAATTTTAGAAAATCGAATTAATAATTATATTGAGAGAACAAAAAATGAGTAAGTCTGTTTTTGTTTGTATCGATGCACATACCTGCGGAAATCCAGTACGAGTTATTAAAGAAGGAGGTCCGAAACTTATTGGTGAAACGATGAGTGAAAAGCGTCAACATTTTTTAAAAGAGTATGATTGGATTCGTAAAGGCTTAATGTTTGAGCCACGTGGTCATGATATGATGAGTGGCAGTATTTTATATCCACCTCATAATCCAGAGAATGATTTTGCCATTCTTTTTATTGAAACCTCTGGTTGTTTACCAATGTGTGGTCATGGTACAATTGGGACTATCACAATAGCAATTGAAGAAGGGTTGATAAAGCCAAAAATACCAGGAAAAATTAGAATGGAAGCTCCAGCAGGATTGGTGGAAATAGACTATCAGCAGACGGAGAATAAAGTAGATTGGGTAAGATTAACTAATGTAAAAAGTTATTTAGCTGTAGAAGATTTATCAGTCGAGTGTCCTGAATTAGGTGAGATTAGATTTGATGTTGCTTATGGTGGAAATTATTATGCTATTGTAGATCCTCAAAATAATTTTTCTGGAGTTCACAATTTTACAGCTTCAAAAATTATTCAGTATTCTCAAGTAGTTAGAGATAGAATTAATGAAAAGTATCCAAACATGTTTGTACATCCTGAAAATGAAACCATAAAAGATGTATCACATATGCTTTGGACAGGTAATCCAATAGATTCAAATTCATCTGGAAGAAATGCGGTTTTTTATGGAGACAAAGCCATTGATAGAAGTCCATGCGGAACAGGAACATCTGCTCGTTTAGCTCAATTATATACCAAAGGAAAATTGAAAGTAGGTGAACCTTTTATTCACGAAAGTTATATTGGAAGTAAGTTTATTGGTAGAGTAGAAGAAGAGACAACATTAGATGGAAGAAAAGCCATAATACCTAGTATTCAAGGTTGGGCAAAAATTTATGGGCATAATACAATTACAATAGATACAGAGGATGATCCATATGCTTATGGATTTCAAGTGATTTAATTATGAGTAAAGAGGTAATAGTTATTGGAGGTGGAATTATTGGTTTATGTTCTGCATATTATCTTCAAAAGGAAGGTCATAATGTAACAGTTATAGACAAATCTAATATGGATTCTGGAGCTTCTTATGTTAACGCTGGCTATTTATCTCCTAGTCATATAATTCCATTATCTGCTCCAGGAGTCATGAAAAAAGGCTTAAAATGGATGTTCGATAAATCGAGTCCATTGTATATAAAACCACGATTAGATTTAGATTTTTTAAAATGGACGTGGGCTTTCAATAAATCTTGTAATATTAAACATGTTAACAAAGCTATTCCAGCAATAAAAGATATTGCTTTATTAAGTCAAGAATTGTATGATGATATAAAGGCTTCCAATAGTTTTCGATTTCATTATGAGAAAAAAGGTCTTTTTATGCTATGTCAAACGGATAAAGCATTAGAAGAAGAAATAAAAGTTGCAGCAATTGCAAAAAATGAAGGGTTAGAAGTATCTACTTTATCTAGGGATGAGATTGAAAGCCTCGAACCTAATGTTAAGATAAATTCAGTTGGAGCAACGTATTATAAATGTGATTCGCATACAACGCCTCATGAATTTATGGAAGACATGAAAGCTTATTTAAAAGCTTCAGGTGTCCTCTTTAAATCTAACGAATCTGTTGATGATCTTACTGTTTCTAATGGAAAAATTACTTCAATACAAACAACTAAAGAACAGCTCAAAGCTGATGAATTTATATTAGCAGCTGGATCATGGAGTTCAATTTTAAGTAAAAAATTAGGAATCAAATTGTTGCTACAAGCAGGAAAGGGTTACAGAATTAATACACAAAAAGACACAGGAATTACTATTCCTGCTATATTAACTGAACGCAAAGTTGCAATCACTCCAATGAATGGTTTTACACGCTTTGCAGGAACTATGGAAATAGCTGGAATAAATCAGAATATTAATACAGTTAGAGTTGATGCAATAGCTAATGCTGTTCAAGAATACTATCCGAATATAATGGTTTCAGAAGATGAAAAATTTAATGCTGCTTCCGGTTTACGTCCTGTTTCTCCAGATGGTTTGCCTTATATTGGTAAATCTTCTAAATGTCATAATCTTACTATCGCCTCTGGTCATGCCATGATGGGTTGGTCTATGGCAACTGCCACAGGGAAACTAGTTTCAGAAATTGTAGGTGGAGAACAAACGTCTATAAAAATAGATTCGTTTAATCCTGATAGAAAATTTTAATGTAACGTATTCTAATACTGCATTTTATCGTAAAATTTAGCTTCTAATTTTTAATCGTCTAATGTTCATGCTTTTAGTCGATTAAAATTCGTATAACTCCTTTTTATTCAGAAATTTAGACAAGTTCAAGAATTGAATTAATAGCCCAAATTTATTATTTAACACATTAAAAACTTTGTCTATGGAATTGACAATTACTAATTACAACACTTTTTTTAAAGTAAAAGGCATTCTTAATAAAAAGAGTGTGCAACAGTTTCAAGAAACTTTTAGAAATATATTTGAAGAATTAGATTCTCTTACAATCAGTATTGAAGGATTAGAGAGTGTAGACAGACATGGCGTTAATGCTCTGGCTAAGCTTCACAATGAATCTTTAACTAAGAATAAGAGCTTATCTATTATTGGTTATGGTTGTAAAGATTTATTTGATTATTTTAAATCGGAAGAAGCTGCCTAGCAAGACATATCTGCAACTATTTTCCATTCGCCATTAATTTTCTTGAATAGTATCATAAAGATGCCATTAGCATTTCCTATTGGACGAGTTAAATGATATTCTCCCATTACCCAATAGGAATCAGATTCAATTTTAGAAATATCATTGATTACAAATCGTAAAGTACCACTTTCCGCTTTTGTTGGATATCCTTTTTTGTAATTATCTAGTGTGTTTTGCCAGCCATAGGTAATCCCTTTGCTGCCATAAAATTTTAAAGAGTCGCTTTTCCAGTATCCTTGCATAAATCCTTCCAGATCATGATTATTCCAGGCCTCCTCCTGAATTGCCATTATGTTTTTAATAGCTTGTTTGTCTTTAGATTCAGTGTTTTTTGTATTACAAGACAATAAAATACATGCAATAAAAATATAGTATAAAGGCTTCATAGAATTTTATTTAAATAAAGCCTAAATGTACTAACTAAAAACTAAAGGGCGTTTTTTTGATGATTAAAAAAAGCATCAGCTTGTAATTGCATAAGCTCTCTTGCTTTTTTACGTTTGTATTGGTAGAGTTCATCTTCTTCAGCAATATCTGTGTAGATTTTATTGTTGATTGCCATATCAGTTTGTAATAAAACTTTACGCTCGTTTACCTTTTGTTCTACCCAAGTCTTTACTGCTGTATCAGCATCTTCTAATTTATAATCATATTCGCCTTTTGGTGACAAAAGTTTAGCGAAAATTGGTGATGTTTCGATTGCTAAAAACAATAGGAATATAAAAAAAGAGGGAAGCCAAGGTAATTTACCAAGAGCATTTACACGAGCCATTAATCCATCAAAATTATTGATAATTGGTTGTGATATTTCTACATTAGTTTTATAATCTGATTGTAATAATGCAATCTCATTTTCAATAGAGGCTATTTTAGATTTGCTTTCAGATTTAAGTAATTGTAACTCTGCTAAAGCAGCATCGTGTTTGTCTCGCTTTTCTTTATAAACAGGACCCTTTCCTAATAACTGTGTGCCAGCTGTTCCTTCTGCTTCAGAAATATAGGTGTCATAAAGTGCATTTACTTCAGCTTCTTTGGATGCAATAGTATTTTCAATTGTTGTAATATCTCCTTTTAAGGCTTCTATTTTAGGATTATACTGCAATGCAATTTGTTCTTTATTATCGAGTGTCATCGCATTTTTTTCTTCTAAAAGCACTTGATCTATTTCTTTTTGAAAGATTTTTAATTCTAATGGTTTAGATATTACAACAGCTATAATAACTGCGAGAATAAGTCTTGGGGTTGCTTGAATAAACTCGTCAATAAAACTGCCTCGTTTTTTAATAGTGGATACAATAAATCGATCCAAGTTAAAAATTAATAATCCCCAAATAAATCCAAAAGCTATTGCAGCGTACAAATTATCAAATACAGTGTAAAGAGCATAGCTAGCTGCAATAAAAGCCATTACAGCAGTAAAAAAAACGGTTGCACCTATACCTGCATATTTGTTTTGTTCTCCAATAGAACAATTTTTAAGGATATCTGAATCTGAACCAGAACAAAGAATAAAAAACTGCTTGAGCATGATAATGTGATTTTGACCCTTCGACAAGCTCAGGGCAGGTTGATGAATGTCTATTAGAACGCAAAAACCACTAATTTGTTACATAAAAAAACCTCGAATTTTCGAGGTTTTAGTTTTTAAGTTATTAATGCTTAATAACTATTGGTTTTTTGGTAATATAAACTTCTGGTTGTTTGGTATTAACATTTTTAGTTCTGACATTAAGACTTTTGTTATTTTTTAAAGCTTCAATAGCTCTGTCAGATGACACTTTTTTACCTTCTAAATAAAACACAGCATCCTTTTTTGCCATATCAATTACGTGATCTAAAGGTTCTTTTGGAGGTGGAGGAGGTGGAGGAACATCTTTTAAATCAATCGCATCAGGAGCACTTGGTACATCTGGACTTGGAGGTGGTGGTGGAGGTTCTGGTAAATTAGGAAAAGGCTCTGAGTCTTTACGTTGCTTTTCTGACATGATGCTGTAGATATATTTATATTTTTCTACATCTTTAATTCTGATAATTGGATAGGGTTTTGGAGAATTTGAGTTTTCTGTTTTTATTGCCAACTCAATCTGCTTATTCATTTTTTTTGCCCAAGAATTATACGCTTTCATTTGCTCTCTTGAAGCACTATCCTGATCTGGAGCTTGTGGACAATTTGGGAAAGGTTCTGCATCTTGCTTCTGTTTAGCAGTCATTACTCTGTAAATTGTTTCTAATTGTTTTAAATCTTTAGGTTTTACAATTCTGCTTGATTCAGGTTGCTTGTTGTAGCGCTTTGCCATTTGATTATAAATAGCCAATTGCTCTTTTGAAGCTCCTTTCTGGTTGTTTACATAATTTATTTTTAAGGCTTCAGCTTTTTGTAATTCTTCCTTTACGGATTCAACTGGATTATTTTGCGTGTCTCTAGTAGCATTAATACACACACCAAAGCCTCTTAATCCTTTATCTCTCAAATAATCTCGAATAGATTTAGAGATTCCTTCTGTTATTTTTATATCTGTTTGTAAAGATGTTTCGATAGAAATAGTAATATCATTCTCAAGTAATACAATAGACTCTAAATCAGTGACTTCTATTTTTTTACTGTTGTAGAATAATTCTCCTTGTGTATTGAGATATAACTCTATTTCAGAATTGATAAATGTATCATGAGATTCAGGATATAAATAGTCTACTTTCTCTGATGAAAAGCCATAGACTAGTACAGCAAGTAATGGCAAAAGCAATAGACTTTTTAGCCATGTTCTGGATTTTGATGTTTGTGTTTTCATAACTGTTAAACGTTTTTTAATTGATGAATAATTTATGGCATTTGCCAATTGAGGTTCGCAAGCATTTGATGAGAATGCTAATAATAATTTCTGATAATTTGTAGGCTCCGTACCTACTTTTAAAACAGATTGATCTGCTAAAAATTCGTGATTGAGTTTGATATCCTTTTTAATAAAATAGAGTAGTGGGTTAAACCAAAATACTACTTGTAAAAGTTCAACGATAATAATATCAAGTGCATGTAATTGTTTGGCATGTGTTTGCTCATGTAACAGCACTTCTTTCGGTATGGCATTACTTTCATATTTATGCTTATTGAGGAATATATACTTAAAAAATGTGTGAGGGTTTATGTTGTCTAATAATAAAACGTTAGTGTATTTTTTATTTTTGAGTTTTACATTATTCTTAATTCTAAAATATAGTTGATATAAATGCTTAAAAAAACGAAAGCTAAAAACTAACAGACCTATAAAATATAGAGACCAGATAATGTTGGGTAAATAATCCTTCCAAGTAGTTTCTGTTAATGAATCTTCAAAAACTACAGGTTCAGAAGTAACTACATTTGATGTACCTACTTCAAGTATTTCTATGTATTCAGTAAACGTTATAAATGGAATGCATATCGATGAAAATAAAGCAGCTAATAGGTAAAAACGTTTTAGATTATGAAAGCTTTCTTTTTCTAAAAATAACTTATAGAAAATCATGAATAGCGATAAGCAACCGCTGAATTTTAAGATGTAGATTATCATAATTACTTATTTTTAATTTCTTGATCTATTATAGACTTTAAATCTTCTAACTCTTTTTTAGTAAGATTGGTTTCTTTTGTAAAAAATGAGGCAAACTGCGAAGCACTATCATTAAAAAAGTTTTTAATTAAGCCGTTTACATGTTTAGAGAAATAATCTTTCTTTTTTACCAGAGGATAATATTCTCGCGACTTTCCATAAAGTTTGTAATTAATAAAACCTTTATCTGTCATTCGCTTTAAAAGCGTTGCGATAGTTGTTGTTGCGGGTTTTGGTTCGTTATACTCGTCTAACAAATCTTTCATGAACCCTTTTTCAAGTTTCCATAAATGATTCATTAGTTCTTCTTCGGTTTTTGAAAGTTTCATGAGTTAGTTATTATTGTTTTTTTTAATGTCTTATGTAATCTTTGTTATTTAAAACAGCTTACTATTTTTAATAAGTTGATTTATATTCTACACATTTAGAATTTACTCTACAAATGTAGAATAATTATTTTAATTCTACAACTGTAGAGTAAAAAAATATTAAAATAAAAAAACCGTTCTCTTGGAACGGTCTTGTTTTATTGAGATAATTCGGTGAAATATTTATAAAACCATGGTATGGTTTCAATACCTTTTAAGTAGTTCCAAACACCAAAATGTTCGTTTGGTGAGTGAATAGCATCACTATTTAATCCGAAGCCCATTAAAATAGTTTTACTTTTTAGTTCTTTTTCAAAAAGCGCAACAATAGGAATACTTCCTCCACTACGTTGAGGTATAGGTGTTTTTCCAAAGGTTTGTTCATAAGCTTTGCTAGCAGCTTTATAGCCTAAACTGTTTGTTGGAGTAACATAACCTTGACCTCCATGATGTGGTGCTACTTTAACTTTAACACCTTTGGGAGCAATACTCTCAAAATGAGTTTTGAAGAGTTGCGTAATAGTTTCCCAATCTTGATTAGGTACTAATCGCATAGAAATTTTTGCATAAGCCTTACTGGCAATAACTGTTTTTGCTCCTTCACCAGTATAACCTCCCCAAATACCGTTTACATCTAATGTTGGTCTGATTGAATTACGCTCGTTAGTTGAATAGCCTTCTTCTCCATAAACAGCATCAATATCTAACGCTTTTTTATAATTCTCAAGTGAGAAAGGAGCTTTTGCCATTTCAGCACGTTCTTCGGCTGATAGGGTTTCTACTGTATCATAAAAACCAGGAATAGTTATATGATTGTTTTCATCATGTAATGATGCAATCATTTTTGTCAAAACATTAATAGGATTTGCAACAGCTCCACCATACAAACCAGAATGTAGGTCGCGATTTGGTCCAGTAACTTCTACTTCAACATAACTTAAACCTCGGAGACCAGTTGTAATTGAAGGAATATCATTAGCTATCATTCCAGTGTCTGAAATTAAAATAACATCGTTAGCTAATTTATCTTGATTGCGCTCTACAAACCAGCCTAGACTTTTAGACCCAACTTCTTCTTCACCTTCAATCATAAACTTCACGTTGCAAGGTAATTGGTGGGTTTTTGTCATATATTCTAAAGCTTTTACGTGCATATACATTTGCCCTTTATCATCACAGCTTCCACGAGCAAAAATGGCGCCTTCTGGATGAATATCTGTTGCTTTAATAACAGGCTCAAAAGGAGGCGACGTCCATAAATCTAATGGATCTGGTGGTTGTACATCATAATGACCATATACTAAAACAGTTGGAAGATTAGAATCTATTATTTTTTCACCATATACAATTGGATAACCAGGTGTTTCACAAATTTCTACTGTGTCACAACCTGCTTTTTCTAGACTTTCTTTAATCACATCAGCTGTTTTAATCACATCATTTTTATAAGCTGAATCAGCACTAATTGATGGGATTTTGAGTAAATCAACAAGTTCATCAAGGAAACGTTGTTTATGTTTTTGTATATAAGATTGAATTGTTTGCATGTAAGTTTTATTTAGACTCAAAAATACAAAATACTAAAGAAAACATTTTGTAAATAAAAGCTATTTGAATATTCAAACTATTGTTTATATTTGCATCCCGATAATTATCGGGACTTTGCGGGCGTGGTGGAATTGGTAGACACGCTAGACTTAGGATCTAGTGCCGCGAGGTGTGGGAGTTCGAGTCTCCCCGCCCGCACATAATAGAGAAAGCTTTCTGGAAACAGTGAGCTTTTTTTGTTTGTAAAAACATTGAGTTTAGAAAGTGAGACGAGAAGCCTGTGCTGAGCGCAGCCGAAGTGAGTCTCTCCGCCCGCACAAAAGTAAAAAGCTTCTCAATTTTGAGAAGCTTTTTTAGTTTAAATATGTTCAGCTTAAAATTTTATTATAGTTTAACAAGTTTAGTGGATTCTTGTTGGCCGTTAGCTGAAGATATTTGAACTATATACATACTTTGTGGTAATTGAGAAATGTCATATGATTTATTACTCTCAAAGTCACCATTAAATTCCTTTACAAGCTTACCAGTTATATCTACAATTTTTACATTAGTAACAGCTCTATTTATAGTAAAAGATGAGTTTACTGGATTAGGTGCTATTTTTAAAGTAGATGCTTCGAATTCTGTATTACTTAATGTTTCTCTAGGTTGGTTTCCATAAATTTTAAATTGGCCTGGCTGTAAACCAATTAATCTAGAAGTAACAGGAACACTTATAGTTGAGTTTCCACTTTCAT
Organism: Flavobacteriaceae bacterium NBU2973; assembly: GCA_026162565.1. Taxonomy (GTDB): domain Bacteria; phylum Bacteroidota; class Bacteroidia; order Flavobacteriales; family Flavobacteriaceae; genus JAOEIQ01. The sequence continues at coordinate 175,134 of JAOEIQ010000007.1, read as the reverse complement.
CCATTAAGTCATACCATGTTCCAGTGTAAGGGAAATTGCCATTTACTGTTAACTCTACTGGCGAAAAATTACAGAATATAATTACATCCTTTAATTCAGATGGCGATAACGCATTGTTAGAAATATAAATTCTTGGTCTTGCATCATTAGCATAAGGAATAATATCGTATTCGCCATCAAATACTGCTTCTGTTGTTTTTAATTCGATTAAACGAGATAGGTCTTCGTAAATTTTTTGTCTATCAGTATCATTTAACCAATCATTAGTCCATTGAGGTTGAGGTTTAGTTTCTTGCATACAATCATAATCATCTGTATCAGAATCATCATTGTAGGAACCGTCGCTACATGTATAAACAGAATCTTCTATACCTAAATCACTAAATTGACGAATTATTCTAGGTCCAGGAATTGCAATAGAGGCTGCTGCAATAGCAGACATTCTTGAAAGTGCAATATCTAAATTTTGAACATTATGATCTGGAATTGCCGTATTTCCTGTTGTTAAACATTCATACATTAAACGCTCATCATCATAACCTTCAGAATAACCTAATAATCTTTTACCGAGAAAATTATGAGCTTCATGATCCATATCAGCAATACTAGCATTAGAAGCATAACCTCTTGCCAATTGCGCATATGAATCCGTTAGGTTTTTCATGATGATAGCTCCTTTTCCTTCACTATATCTGTAATCAGCTAGTTCTTTTTCTTCAGCTGTATTTCCTAAACCATCAAAAATTACATATTGATCTGGATTTAAATTCCATACATGATCTGCATATTGTTTAAGTACATCAATGCGATCTTGTTGTAATGTGTTTGTACAGGTTTCATTGTTAGGGCAATTTTGAGTAAAGCCTTTTGAGTTATCAAAACGAAAACCATCTATTTTAAACTCTTCTGTCCAATATTCTAAAACACGTTGAACATAATTTTGAGTATATGTTTGTTGATGATTAAAATCTGATCCATTACTATTTGTATGAGTTGGATTTTCGTTAAAATATGGATTTTGACTATTTGGAGTCCCGGTTCCATTACCATCTGCATCTGTCATCCACAATCTAACTAATGGATTTTTTTCTGCAGCATGGTCCAAAGCAATATCCAAAATTACTGCTATATTGTTTTGATGGCATAAATCAATAAACTCTTTAAACTTATTGGACGTACCATAAAATTTATCAAGTGCCATATGAAAGTTAGTAGTATAACCCCAACTCTCGTTGCCTTGAAATTCCATAATAGGCATTAATTGTATAGCATTAATATTTAAGTTTTTAAAGTAGTCAATTCTATCTATTAAATCTTGAAAGTTTCTGTTAGCATCAAAATCTCGCAACAATACTTCATATATAACTAGATTATCTTCATCTGGTTTATCAAAATTAGTTACTTGCCAATTATAAGGGCTTTGACCTGTCCTTATAACAGACACCTCATTTTCTTGTCCTGTCGGATAAGTTGGCATATTAGGATAGGTGCTATTTGATATTTCAGAATCATCTTCCGTTAAAATTAAAGTAGAAAAAGGATCGGCAATTTTTACTTCAGCAGGGGAATTCGTCATTGGATCTAGATCATAAACCCAATACTGAAATGTATAATCTTCATTAGAATTTAATCCCGTTAATTCAAACCAATACTTTCCTGTAGCAACATCTCTTTTCATCAAGTAATTATCATCTCTTGTGTAGTTATTAAAACTACCAGCTACATAAATAAATTCTTTTTCTGGGACATCTAAAACCAATGTCACACTAGAATTACTAGTATAATTAATACCATTAACTAATTGTTCAGGAATGGATTCTTCAATTACAGTTGGTGCTATTACAATTTCAAAACTAGCTTGACCTTCTTCAGTTGTTCCATTTGGAGAACCTACAACTGTTATGGTACCACTAGTAGTGATATTGTTTAATATGGATGTAAAAGTTGGTTCGCCATTACCAGAATCTTGTAAAACACCATTAAAATAAACTTCGAATGTTCCGTTATCAGGATTATTTTGATATTCTAGATTTACAGATAATTCTAGAGAATCTCCAGGATTCAATGCAGTACAGCTATCAAATGGGCTGATTATATTAACCTCTACTGGATTATTAGAATTTAATGCAATAGAGTTAGCGCTCAATACTATAAAAGCAAACATAAGTAGGACTTGTAGTTTTGTTTTCATAAGTGTATGTTTTTAATTTGGGAGCAGTAAACATATAATTAAATTCGTTAAAAACACAAATAAATCGATAAAATGTAAATATAATACAGAAAAATACTACAATATGTATAATTTTAATGAATTATGTTATGTTTTTCTCTACATTTAGACTAATCATTTATTCGTAACTTTGTAGTATAGAATTTCATCATGTCAACAGATATCAATCATAATATAGAATCACCTTTTGAATTAAAAATTAGTTTCTCTAAACTTCTTGAGCATTATAAACAATTGACAAAGAGCGATGACGAGTTTATCTCCGCTAAAGCAAATCGTGTTTTGAATTCTGCAGAAAATTACCCAGAATTGAGTGAGGGTTTTAGTGATACAAATATTCTTAAAGCTAGAGAGAAAGAAATTGGCATTATTCTGCAAGATTCCTTTAGTCCTGTACTGACAAAAAATGAAATTAAAACAGCTTCAGTACCATTTCAAAATTTAATATTTAATTCCTCTGAACGATTTAAAAATATCATTAAAACTGCTGGTGACGATTTTGAGTTAGAAATTAAAAACATGCCAAAAGATGATAAGTACATAATCGCTTGTACTATTATTTTAAATTTTTGCTATGGTTATAATTTAAATTTTAAGCGTCCTTTTTATTATGAAATTCCAGATGCTAATGGCATTATGCAATTTTATAAAATACTATACAACGCAGATTTTACAGAAATAACCCCTAATGAGAATGCACCAAAAATTACAAGAGAGGATTATAACGAACTACTTGATAATTTTGAAAACATAGAACTTTGGAAGGAAAAGTTTCCACCAAATAGTTATACCTTTAAAGGTTTTGTTATTTCTAATATATTTAATGTTACAGATGATCAATCGATTTCTAATATTAAATCAACTTTAATAGGAGAGGACAAGAGAAAAGATGAAGGGTTTATGGAGAATTTCCATAAAATTTTTAGATCTCTTTTTGGGTTGAAAGATATTAAAGTTGGTTTTTCCATATATATCGAAGAGGAAGATACTTTTGAACGTGTTTATGGTGTTGGTATGGAAAGTTATCTTTTAAATCAAAACACAAGTATAAAATGTCATAAGGCCATGTGCAGCTGGTCTTATAAAACATTAATGGAAGATAAAAAGTTCTATGCCATATCTGATGTAGATAAGTTTTTTGATATTTCCAAAGGGAAAGCACCACAATATAAAACGTTAAAAGAGCAAGGAGTTAAAAGTGCCATTTTAGCTCCAATAGCCAATGAAGATGGTTTGATGGGGATTTTAGAAATCGTTTCTGAAGAGCCTTATGTTTTAAATAGTATAAATGCCAATAAGCTTAAGGATGTGATGCCTTATATTATATCTGCAGTTGAAAGATCTAAAAATGAAGAGGAAAATTTAATTGAAGCTATTATTCAAAAAGAATGTACGTCTATACATCCAAGTGTACATTGGCGTTTTGAAAAGGAAGCTAAAAATTATATCAAAGATCAGCTAAACGGAAAAGAACCAAGCTTTAACAAAATTGCTTTTGAAAATATCTATCCACTTTACGGTCAAATAGATATCAAAGGATCATCTGAAGCTAGAAATACTGCTACTCAAAAAGATTTGACTATACAGTTAAACTCAATTAAATCGATTATTGAAGAAGCTATTGCAATAGAAAACTTACCAATTTATGAGCAATACTTATATCAAATAAATAACTATTTAAGTGGATTAAAAAACCATTTCCAAGTTGATAGCGAACAACAAATATCAGAATTCATAAAACAAGATATAGATCCTGTTCTACAGCATTTAATTGAGAGAGATTATTTAAAAGCTTCTGTTGAATCTTATTTTAATAGTATTGATGACAGAGTAAATGTTCTCTACAAGCATAGAAAAAACTACGATGATACCATTGCCTTAATTAATAAAGAAATGGCTTCGCTTCTTGATAAAAAACAAGCCCAAGCCCAAGCTATGTATCCTCATTATTTTGAACGATTTAAAACAGATGGTGTTGAGCATAATATGTATATTGGTGAGTCTATAACTAAAGAAGACAGTTTTAACCCAATTTATCTATATAACCTCAGGCTTTGGCAACTGCAAGTCATGTGTGAGATGGAAAACTCCTATTATCAAATGAAATCGAATTTTTCAGTGTCTCTAGATGTTGCGTCTATGATTTTGGTTTTCAATCAGCCATTATCCATCAGCTTTAGAATGGATGAAAAGCAATTTGATGTAGATGGTACTTATAATGCCAGATATGAAATTGTAAAAAAACGCGTTGATAAAGCCTACATAAAAGGTACTACAGAGCGTGTTACTCAAAAAGGGAAAATAAGTATTGTATATTCTCAAAAACAAGATGAGCTTGAGTACTTGAGATATATTAAATTTTTACAATCAAAAAAGTATTTAGATAACGATTTAGAAATTGTAGAACTTCAAGATCTACAAGCAGTAACTGGTTTAAAAGCCATTCGAGTTAGTGTGTTATATCATAAAGATGAAAATGACAAAGCATTTTATACCTATGATGATCTAATGAAAGAATTAAAAGCCTAAACAGTTCCATACAGTTTAAAAGCTACAGCAAAGGCAAGTACACTAATTACGATTCCAATCATAAAAACAGTGTAAGTTAATCGTAATAAGCTATATTTTCTATTGAGTACTAATCCTAAAAAATATAAGTCTTTAGTTAGTGAGCCATACAGGTAATCACGATCTTGCATCATTTCGTGCATTGCCCACTCAAATTCATCAAGTTTCATTTTATGAAAATTACCAAAGAATAATAAATTCACTTTTTTCTCTGCTACATCTTGCTTGCTAAACTTTCCTGAAGTAACATTTGGTCGTGTGGCTAAAACAGAAAGTACAATAGAAGCAACTGTAAAACCTGCAAAAATTACAGTAGGCCAGATTAAATAATCGTTAGAAGGATTATCCAGTTTTGATACTAGGTTAGATAATACTAACGAGATTATAATCGCATTTACAGATAATAAAATATTTGCTTTAGTATCAGCAATATCACTTAATGTTATGTGATTTCGAAGAGCAACACGAAACATGGTTTCAATTCCTCGTTCAGGTAACTCAATTTTGTTTTTCTTGAATTTTAATTCTTCTTTTTTTTGCTTTAGTTTATTAGTTTCTAGCGTTAACTTTTTTTGAAATTTTAATAGTCTAGCTAAATTTTCCCCTTTTCTGTTTTCCCAATTAGCTGAAGCAAAATCTGTGTAAAATCTGTGCGTAGTTAAAAATTTGATATTTTCTTTAATCCATTCAGATTCGGTTAAAGTTTTATCACAGACTAATTCCCACTCTTTTCTTAATAATTCTGAAATATCACTAAAATTTTTGTCAGCTAAATGTGAAGAGTCCGCATCTCTTATAATTTTTTCTAATAAATTTTCTGGTTCATAACCCATTTTAGTAGCCAGAATTATTTTTGATATGGTGTCTGTGTTTTCTTTAGATACGTCATGATTTTCTAAAAAACTTTGTAATAATTTTACACTCTCTTCTTCATGATTATTGATATTTTGAGTATAACCAACATCATGAAACCACGCCGCAATTACAAGATTGTTTGCGTCAGTCTCAGTAATATTATGAGATTCAATTAATTCTTTTGTTTTTTCTACAACACGTTGTGTATGCGGTAAATTATGATAAGTATGAGAACTGTTCAATTGTTCATTTAAAAGATTGACGACATGCTTTTCAACCTCAATAATTAGATTATCCATAAAAAAGAATTGATTTTTAGTAAAAGTACTAAACTTTATTTAACAACTAGGTTTGTCGTAAATTCTTGTCTTTCTTTCAACTTATTAAATATACGTAGATTTGTAAGGAAGTTGTAATTTCTTCGACTATATTTATGTTGAAAAAAGCATATTATTAATTTAGAAAAGAAACCAACTTGTTCAAACAAAATCATTGATATCTTAATTGAATTTATTTTAACAACAAAGGTTGTTTCTGACTTAATTAAACAAATATTAACTTACAGAAAGAAAGGAACCAACAGTATGCTAACTTGGAAAGAAGTCATCAACTTTTCCGTAAACGGAAACCCAACACCAGACAGACGTGTTGAAAAAACAGAAGCCGAATGGCGTGCTCAATTAACTCCAGAGCAATTTAGAATAACTAGATTAAAAGGTACTGAACGACCACATAGTGGAGCGCTTTGTAGTATTTATGATGAAGGTAAATATAATTGTGTTTGTTGTGGCACACCTTTGTTTGATTCTACCATTAAATTTAGTTCAGGTACAGGATGGCCTAGCTTTACGCAGCCTATAAAAGAAAATGCCATTAAATATGAAAAGGATTCATCATTTGGTATGGTTCGCGTTGAAGTAATGTGCAATACTTGCGATGGGCATTTAGGACATGTGTTTCCTGATGGTCCAGAGCCAAGCGGATTACGATACTGCATAAATTCTGAATCTATGACTTTAGATAAGGAGGCTGTAAATGACAACTAAAAACTTACAATTAGCCACAATTGGTGGAGGTTGCTTTTGGTGTACAGAAGCAGTATTTCAAGAAGTAAAAGGTGTAGAAAAAGTAGTGTCTGGCTATTCTGGAGGGAATGTTCCCGGCAGACCAACTTACAGAGAAGTATGCTCTGGTTTAACTGGTCATGCCGAAGTAATACAAGTTACTTTTGATGCTAATGTGATTTCTTATGAAGATATTCTGGTCATTTTTATGACAACACACGATCCTACAACTTTGAATCGTCAAGGAGCAGATCTTGGTACACAATATCGTTCAGTAATTTATTATCATGATGAGGTACAAAAGGGAATAGCAGAGGTGGTTTCTAAAGAAGTTACTCCTTATTATGAGAACCCAATAGTAACTGAAATTTCACCTTTGGATGTGTTTTATGAAGCTGAAAAGGAGCATCAAGATTACTATAGAAATAATCAGTCTCAAGGTTATTGTAGTTTTGTAATCACCCCAAAATTGGCAAAGCTTCGTAAGCTTCATGCAGACAAATTAAAATGAATTCCATAAAACTATATGGTGCTGACAGATGCCATAAAACCCAACACTATAAAACATTTTTAGAAACTCATAATTTAGATTATGAGTTTCTAGATGTTGAAATCAATATGGATCATGCTGAAGAATTACGTAACTTATACAACAATAGAAAACTCAATTTCCCAACACTAATTATTAATAATAAAAAGTTGAGAAATCCATCAGATAAGGAATTGCTAAAATGGATTCAGAGATTAGAATGAAATTACATATTAACGATACATTTAATAGAGAGTTACCAGCAGATCCAATTCTTGAAAATACAAGAAGGCAAGTTAAAAATGCGTGCTATTCTTTTGTAACTCCAAAGCAAACAGTAAAACCGGAACTGTTACATGTTTCTACTGAAATGCTTAAAGCAATCGGTTTAACAGAAGGCGATGCAAAAAGTGAATTCTTTTTAAACGTATTTACTGGAAATGCTGTTTTACCAAATACCAAACCTTATGCCATGTGTTATGGAGGACATCAATTTGGGAATTGGGCTGGTCAGTTAGGTGATGGTCGTGCCATTAATCTTGTAGAAGTAGAACATGAAAATCAAAGTTGGACATTACAATTAAAAGGTGCAGGCGAAACACCCTATTCTAGAACAGCAGATGGTTTGGCAGTATTACGTTCCTCTATCAGAGAGTATTTGTGTAGTGAAGCGATGTATCATCTTGGTGTGCCAACTACAAGAGCTTTATCATTAGCTTTATCAGGAGATGAGGTGTTGAGAGATATGCTGTACGATGGTAATGCTGCTTACGAGAAAGGTGCTATTGTCTGTCGTGTTTCTGAAAGCTTTTTACGCTTTGGTAATTATCAAATTTTTGCTGCAAGACAAGACAACGACACATTAAAAAAATTAGTGGATTATACCATAAAACATCATTTCTCTCATTTAGGAGAACCTTCTAAAAAAACATACCTTAAATTTTTTGAAGCTGTTTTAAATAGCACTTTAAAAATGATAATTCACTGGCAACGTGTTGGTTTTGTTCATGGTGTCATGAATACAGATAACATGTCTATTCTTGGGCAAACTATAGATTATGGACCTTATGGTTGGTTAGAAGGTTACGACCACAATTGGACTCCAAATACAACCGACAACCAGTTTAAGCGCTATCGATATGGCGCACAACTAGATATTGGTCTTTGGAATCTATACCAATTAGCAAATGCTTTATATCCTTTAATTGATGAAGCAGAAGGACTTGAAAGCATATTACAATCCTATACTGAAAAAGCTCAATCTCAATATATAGATATGATGCGTAGCAAATTAGGACTTTTTGCAGATGATAATAGCGATGCTGAACTGATTTTTAGTTTAGAAGAAACCCTTCAGCAAACTGAAACTGATATGACAATTTTCTTTAGAAGTTTGAGTAACTTCTCTAAAGAGAATCCTTCAGAAGGTTTGAAAATAGTAAAAGATGCTTTTTATATTCCAACTGACGTGTCTGATTCTGTTAGACAACAATGGACTGTTTGGTTTGAAACGTATGCAGAACGTTTAAAAAAAGAAACTCGTTCTTCAGTTCAGCGTAAAGAAAAAATGAATCAAGTAAATCCAAAGTATGTATTACGTAATTATATGGCACAATTAGCAATTGACGATGCTAATAAAGGCGATTATAAATTAATAGATGAGCTGTTTCAACTTCTAAAAAAACCATATGATGAGCAACTTGAAAATGAAAAATGGTTTGTCAAACGTCCAGATTGGGCGAGACATAAAGTAGGTTGTTCAATGTTATCTTGTAGTTCTTAAAAATCAACACATGAAAAGTACCAAACTGAAAATAGAAAATAATAAAGGCTATAAACTCAATGCATTTTTAGAATTGCCTGCAAATCAAAAGCCAAATCAGTATGCCATATTTGCGCATTGCTTTACATGCTCAAGTTCTTTGAGTGCAGTACGAAATATTAGTCGTGCTTTAACTAACTATGGTTTTGGTGTTTTACGATTTGATTTTACTGGTTTGGGTAGAAGTGAAGGCGAGTTTGCAGAAAGTTACTTTTCTGCCAATGTAGAAGACTTAATTGCAGTGAGTAATTATATGGATTCTAATTATGAAGCACCTTCATTGTTAGTTGGGCATTCACTAGGTGGAGCTGCTGTGCTAACTGCAGCATCTCGATTAGACAATATAAAAGCTGTAGCTACTGTTGGAGCACCTTCTACTGTATCTCATGTAACCCATTTATTTTCTCATGGAATTAGTGAAGTAAAAGAAAAAGGAGCTGCTGAAGTAAATATTGGAGGAAGACCATTTAAAATAAACACAGAGTTTATTAATGATTTTGGTAAAACAGATTTACCATTAATTGTTAAAAATATGCGCAAGCCGTTATTGATTATGCATTCGCCAATAGATACTATTGTTGGTATTAAAAATGCCGAACAATTATACCATAATGCACATCATCCTAAAAGCTTTGTAACTTTAGATAATGCAGATCATTTATTGACTAATCCTAATGATAGCAATTATGTAGGCAATGTTATTGGAACTTGGGTACAACGCTATTTTAAGCAAGAGGAAAACCAAATGTTAGAAACAGAAGGCGAGCAATTGGTTGGTCACCTTAATTTAGTGGATGATAATTTCACTACATCTATTCAAACTAAAAATCACTTCATGATAGCAGATGAACCAGCGTCAATTGGAGGCGACGATTTTGGACCATCACCTTATGAGTATCTCAATGCAGGATTAGCAGCCTGTACAGTCATGACTTTAAAAATGTACGCAGAGCGAAAACAGTGGGATTTACAAGAAGTGTTTGTGTATATATCACATTCTAAAAAACATAGTGACGAATTAGAACTTGATGTTGAAAAACCAGGTTATTTAGATCATATCAACAAAAAATTGAAGTTTGTTGGTAATTTAGATCAAGCCCAAAAACAACGTTTAATGGAAATAGCTTCTCGTTGCCCAGTTCATAAAACGATTGCAAGTGAAGTCATATTTAATACCGAAGTAATTAATAATTAAAATTATAAGAACTGAAAACAGTAATTCTTATAGTATATTTATAGAGATCAAACCAATCAAAATGAAACGTCGATTTAGAATAGTAATTGCTCTTTTAGCAATTTTAGTGTTGAATGCGTGTGCTAACTTTAAACCACAATTTAAAGATGGTAGTCTACAGACGAAAGCATCAAATAAAGATATTGACCATACATTCTATTTAATCGGTGATGCTGGTAATTCAGAGTTTGGAGAGATATCTCCAGCACTTCAGGCTTTTAAAAGTGAATTAAGTAAAGCTTCAGAAAATAGTACAGCAATTTTTTTAGGAGATAATATTTATGAAGATGGTCTTCCAAAAAAATCAGATTCAGATTATGAATTAGCTAAATATCGTATCAAAATTCAAACAGAGGCAGTAAAAGATTTTAAAGGTGAAACCATATTCATTCCTGGAAATCATGATTGGTATTCTGGAGTAAAAGGTCTAAAAGATCAAGAGAAATTTGTTGAAAAAGCTTTAGGTAAAAACACGTTTTTACCAGAAAATGGTTGCCCAATAGAAAGAGTTCATGTAACTAATGATATAGATTTAATAATTGTAGATTCTCATTGGTATATCACTAATTGGGATAAACATCCAACTATTAATGATGATTGCGATATAAAAACTAGGGCGCGATTTTTTGATGAGTTTAATAGCTTAATAAAAAAAGCAAGAGGTAAAACTACGCTGGTAGCAATTCATCATCCAATGTATACAAATGGTTCTCATGGAGGGCAATTTACATTTAAAGATCATATGCTACCAGTTCCTGTTTTAGGAACTATTAAAAATGTGGTCAGAAAAACAAGTGGTGTTGCTAATGTAGATATACAAAATGCGAGTTATAATGAATTAAAAAAACGATTGATAACAATGGCTCAAGCAAACAAAAAAGTTGTTTTTGTTTCAGGTCATGAGCATAGTTTACAATATCTAGTCGAAGATAATCTGCGTCAAATAGTTAGTGGTTCTGGATCTAAAGTTAGTGCTGCTAGAAATGTTGGTGGAGGAGTGTTTGCTTATGGAACACCAGGCTATGCAAAGTTTAATGTATATAAAGATGGCTCTTCACATGTGCAGTTTTATTCTGTAGATGATGATAAAGTTGTCTTTCAAACAGAGGTTTTGCCAGCTAATAAAAAATCAGGCTTAACTAACTATTCAAAAAATAATGATGCTGCTACTTCTGCTTCAATTTATACTAATGAAGAAACTGAAGTAGGAGGGTTTCATAAATTTCTTTGGGGAGATCGTTACAGAAAATATTATAGCACCAAAGTCAATGCTCCAAATGTCATGTTAGATACTCTTTTTGGGGGTTTAAAGCCAGTTAGAAAAGGAGGAGGAAATCAATCAAAATCATTGCGATTAGAAGATGAAAATGGCACACAATATGTTATGAGAGCTCTGCGTAAACAAGCCTTGCAATATTTGCAAGCTGTATTGTTTAAAGACCAGTATATAGAAGGGCAATTTGATGATACTGCTACAGAGAATTTAATTTTAGATGTTTTTACAGGCTCGCATCCATATGCGCCTTTTGTTGTCGGTGATTTAGCAGATGCTGTAGGAGTTTATCATACAAACCCAATTCTTTATTATGTGCCTAAACAAGATCGTTTAGGAGATTATAACGATGAGTTTGGAGACGAACTCTATATGATAGAAGAGCATACCTCTGAAGGTCATAACGATAAAGCAAGTTTTGGTTTTCAAGATAAATTGATAAGTACTGAAGACATGCTTAAAAAAATCCACAAGGATGAAGATATTGTTATTGATGAAAAAGCTTATATCAAATCACGATTGTTTGATATGCTGATTGGTGATTGGGATAGGCATCAAGATCAATGGCGATGGATAGAGTTTAAAGAAAATGGTAAAAAAGTGTATCGACCAATGCCTCGTGATCGTGATCAAGCTTTTTCTGTAATGGGAGATGGTTTTTTACTTGGTGCTGCTGTAAAATTAATTCCTAGTGCACGATTACTCCGAAAATATAGTGATGACCTAGAAGATGTGAAAGGTGTTAATGTAGAACCTTATCCTTTAGATATGGAGCTCATTCAGGAAGCAGATAAATCAGATTGGGATGCCCAAGTAAAACATATTCAAGAGAATATTACAGATGCTGTTATTGAAAAAGCATTTTTAAACATTCCGCAAGAGGTGCGAGACGAAACTATTGAAGAGATCAAGCGAACACTAAAAGCAAGAAGAGGAAATCTTAATAAAATTTCAGATCGTTATTTTGATTTGGTTAATCGTTATGGGGTTATAAAAGGAACCAATAAAGACGATTATTTTACTATTGAATGTTTAGATAATGGTGAAGTGAAAATTACAGCCCAACGAATTAAAGATGGTAAAAAAGCTGATATATTTCATGAGCGTATTTACAATAGAAGTCATACTAAAGAAATTTGGATTTATGGTTTAGATGATGATGATGTATTTGAAGCAAAAGGAAAGAATAATAAAATTAAGATTAGATTAATAGGAGGACAAAATAACGATACCTATAATATTCCAGATGGAGGTAAAATAGTGGTATATGATTATAAGAGTAAACCAAATGATGTTTCTCAAGTAAAAAAAGGCAAGTTAAAATTAAGAGATGACTACGAGACAAATGTTTACGATTATAAAAAACTAAAAAATAATACGACTCAAATACTACCTAGTTTAGGAGCCAATCCAGATGATGGATTTAGAATTGGAGCAACTGCAATTCTAACTAATTATGGTTTTGAACGTAATCCTTTTACATCTCAACATTCTATTTCAGCTTTATATTATTTTGCGACAAGTGGTTTTGATTTTGATTATCATGGTGAGTTTGCTAATATTTTTAATACTGTAAATTTTGGAATCGATTTACATTTCAACAGTCCTAATTATGCAGTTAACTTTTTTGGGTTTGGAAATAGCACTACTAATCCCGAAGCAGATGAAGATGATGGTTTGGATGTTGATTTAGATTTTAATCGTGTAAAAATCAGAACGGCTAAAGCCATGCCTTCTTTAATTTGGAGAGGTCGCAATGGAGGTAAATTTAAAATTGGTGTTTCTTACGAATCTAATGAGGTTGATAGAACTAACGGGAGATTCATAAGTGGTTTACCTGCTGATAATCCATTATTTGATAAGCAAGATTTTTACGGTGTAGATGCTACATATCATTTTGTTAACAGAGATAATGATGCATTTCCGACTTTAGGTTTTCAAACATCATTAAATATTGGCTATAAAAACAATGTGAGTACTAGCAAAGGATTTGCTTACATAATTCCTGAACTCGGAATTGATTATAAATTAATTTCTAGTGGACAATTAGTATTAGCTACAGATTTGAGAGCACATATAAATCTTGGAGATGATTTTGAGTTTTATCAAGCGGCAACAATTGGAGCAAGTAACGGATTACGCGGTTATAGAAATCAACGTTTCACAGGGAAAACAGCTTTTGTTCAATCTACAGATTTACGATGGAATTTTGGAAATCTAAAAACAGGATTAATGCCAATTCATTTAGGTGTTTATGGAGGTGTAGATTATGGTCGTGTTTGGATTGATGATGAGTTTGTTGTAAACCCTAATACAAATAACGCAAACGATTGGAATACGTCTATTGGAGGTGGTGTATTTGCTAATTTGGCAAATATGGCAACATTAAATTTATCTGCTTTTAGTAGTGATGATAATTTGAGATTAGCATTTAGATTAGGCTTTGGGTTTTAACATTTATGTCATCCTGAACTAGTTTCAGGATCTCATAAAGTTAAGATTTAGTGTAACTTAAATTCATAAACGTTTCCGCCATGTATTCCTAAATATTCATCGGCAATATATAAAATGCTATCATTTTTGAAGTAAACACTTTCTTTTTGGGAGCTATGCTCAAAATCATATTTCTTTACATTCCCATTAAAAAAGTCATTGCCTTTGAAGTCTGAAAAAATAAAAACACTATTTTCAGTTAATAAAGCAATTTTATCTTCTTTTTCATTAATATCAGTCGAAGTAACCCAACAGTCAGAATCTTCACAAGTATTAAAAGAGCTAATCAATTTAGCTTTATAATTACCTTTTTTTGAAGGTAATTGGTACAAATTTGTAAGACCTCTATTTTTTGAAGAACGACTTTTAGTAAATAAATATAGACTGTCTTGAAAGAAAAAGAATGATTCACAATCAAAATGTCTCTTGTTATTTTTAGGAGGGAATTTTTTTTGTTCAGGATAATTAAAAGAAATTTTTTCAGGAATAACAGATTTATTATTTAACGAATCCTTTGAGATTTTTAAAATAGCTAGTGCTTTACTATCATTATCATTATTGCCAAAATCTCCAATGTAAATATTTCCTTTGTCATCAGTTGTTAAATCCTCCCAATCTCTATTTTTAGCTTTTATTTTTAGTTCTCTAATAATTTTCCCTTTATCATCAAGCCCATACAAAACAGATTTGTTTCCACTATCATTAATCATCCAAAATATGTTGTTTTCTTGATCTACTGTTAAACCAGAAACTTCATTTAAATCAATTGGTAAATCAATAACGGTTTTTAAATTTCCTGTATCGCAGCCAGAAGCTAATAACAATATCGAGAAAAGAAATTTATTCATTTAGGAGGTAAACTTTTATAATGCTAAATTTACACAGTAATTTTTAATATGATACAATACGACGTTATTATTGTTGGTGCAGGAGCAGCTGGTTTTTTTGCTGCAATAAATATTGCTGAACAAAATCCTGATTTAAAGATTGCTATTTTAGAACGTGGAAAGGAAGGTTTGCAGAAAGTGAAAATTTCTGGAGGGGGACGTTGTAATGTTACGCACGCCGAATTTATTCCAAGTGAATTAGTGCAAAATTATCCTAGAGGCGAAAAAGAACTATTAGGACCTTTTCATCAGTTCATGACAGGTGATACGATTGAATGGTTTGAAAAGCGAGACGTAGAACTTAAAATCGAAGAGGATGGTCGTATGTTTCCAGTTTCTAATTCATCACAAACTATTGTTGATTGCTTTTTAAATGAAGCACAAAAACACAATGTTGAGGTGTTTTACAGTCATTCAGTAAAGTCAATCAAGAATATTAATGAAAGCTGGATTTTAGAAACTAACCAAGGTGATTTTATTTCAGAAAAACTAGTAGTTGCTACTGGAAGTAACACTAAAATATGGAGATTACTTGAAAGCTTAAATCATACTATTTCTCAACCTGTACCATCTTTATTTACCTTTGATATCAATGATAAACGCATCAAAAATATTCCTGGAGTTGTCGCTAAAGATGTTGCAATAAAAGTTGTGGATTCTAATTTAGAATCTGAAGGACCTTTGTTAATTACACATGTTGGTATGAGTGCTCCTGCAATTTTAAAGTTGTCAGCCTTTGGAGCAATTGAGCTAGCAAAACGTGATTATAAATTCAATATTCGAATAAATTTTATTAAGCAATCTTATGATGACTGTTTAAATAATTTAAAAGAGCTAAAACAAGAACTAAATAAGAAAACAGTATTTAAATTTACACAGTTCGATTTACCAAAACGATTGTGGCAAAAATTAGTCTTGGCTTCAGATATTTTTGAAACGACTACTTGGGCTGACACAAATAAACAACAATTAGATGCTTTAGCATCACAATTAACGACAGCTGTTTTTCAAGTTCATGGTAAAAGCACGTTTAAAGAGGAGTTTGTGACTGCTGGAGGTGTGAACTTAAAAGAGATTAACTTTAAAACTTTTGAGAGTAAGTTTCATAAAAACTTATACTTTGCAGGCGAGGTTTTAAATATAGATGCAGTAACTGGAGGTTTTAATTTTCAAAATGCATGGACAGGTGCTTATCTCGTTGCAAAAGCAATTTCTAAATAAATGAATACTTACATTGCATTTTTAAAAGGAATAAATGTTGGTGGACATAAAAAAGTGCCAATGGCAGCCTTACGTGAAGTTTTATCTAAAAGTGGAATTGAAAATGTAAAAACCTATATTCAAAGTGGTAATGTGGTATTTCAGTCTCCAGAAAAGAATAGTTTAAATTTAGAAACGAGTATTCAAAAATCCATTTTAAATAAGTTTGGGTTTGAAGTATCAGTTTTAGTTAGAACTAGACAAGAATTATTACGAATTTTTAATAACTCACCATTTCCAGAGGATAAAAAAGTAAAAAGTTATTTCACCATGCTTCATACAATTCCAGATCCTGATTTGGTAGCCATAGCTTCAGAAAAAATATATGAAGGAGAAGAATACTACATTGTTAATGATTGTATATATTTCTATTGTGAGCAAGGTTATGGTAAAGCAAAGTTTAATATGATTTTTTTTGAACAAAAATTGAAAACATTTGCTACAGCCAGAAACTACAATACAATGGTAAAGTTAATTGCAATCTCTTCAGAAAATAATTAAGACCATTAGATTTTGCTTATTTTTGCAGCAAATATTTAAGCTAATTCACAAATCTGTCTTTAGGCAGTCTTTGTCAGCAGATTAAAAAGAATGACAGAAGAACAATTTATTCCAAAAACATATTCAGAAATAATTGAAAGCGGAAGTTATACGTGGTCTTCACCAAGCAATATAGCTTTAGTGAAATATTGGGGAAAACGAGACAATCAAATTCCTGAAAACCCTTCAATTAGTTTCACGCTTGATGCTTGCAAAACGACTACTACTTTGAGTTTTTCTAAAAAGGGTAATCAAGATTCGTTTTCATTTGATGTGTTTCTAGATGGAAAACAACAAGATGATTTTAAACCAAAAATTGAAACCTTTTTTAAACGTATAGAAGCGTATTTACCTTTTTTAAAAAACTATCATTTTAAAATTGAAACAGCTAATACCTTTCCTCATAGTTCTGGAATCGCATCATCTGCTTCAGGAATGAGTGCTTTGGCTTTGTGTTTAATGAGTATTGAAAAAGACCTCTCGACTCCGCTCGAGGTGACAAAAGATTATTTTATTAAAAAAGCATCGTTTTTAGCGCGTTTAGGTTCGGGAAGTGCCTGTAGGAGTCTTGAGGGAGATTTAGTGGTTTGGGGAAATCATGATGAGATTGACGGAAGTTCAGATTTATTTGGCTTCAAATATCCTTTTGAGGTTCATGATGTCTTCAAAAATTACCACGATACAATTTTATTAGTAGACAAAGGTGAAAAACAAGTAAGTAGTACTGTTGGTCATGGTTTAATGCATGGTCATCCTTTTGCTAAAGAACGATTTAAGCAAGCTCATATCAATCTTTCTAGCCTTATAAATATATTTAAGATAGGTGACTTAAAAACGTTTATTGATATTGTTGAAAGTGAAGCATTAACACTTCATGCTATGATGATGACTAGCATGCCTTATTTCATTTTAATGAAGCCTAATACACTTGAAATAATTAATAAAATTTGGACGTTTAGAAAAGAAACAGGAAGTCATGTTTGTTTTACTTTAGATGCTGGGGCTAATGTACATGTGTTGTATCCCGAAAATGAAGCAGAACAAGTTTATGAATTCATTAAGAGTGAGTTAGTTGCGTATTGCCAAAATGGTCACTATATTTGTGATAGAATCGGTTTTGGGGCGAAGGAGATACTTGGTGATTGAGGCTCTCGAAATCACATTCAAAGTAAGTAAAATGGACATTTCGAGAGCCTCAATGTCCAATTAAAAATAAATATGAAAGGACCTCTTTTTTACTCAAAAATATTACTCTTCGGAGAATATGGAATCATTAAAGATTCCAAAGGCTTATCAATTCCTTATAGTTTTTATAATGGTGCTTTAAAGATGGATGAAAATCCTTCTGAAGAAGCTGTAAAATCTAATGAGAGTTTAAAGAAATTTGTAAGCTATCTGCAAGATATTGATACTACATTAGTAACTTTTGATTTTGATAAATTACAAGCAGATGTAGATGTAGGAATGTATTTTGATTCATCGATTCCTCAAGGATATGGAGTAGGAAGTAGTGGAGCTCTTGTTGCTGCTATTTATGATAAATATGCAGCAGATAAGATTACGGTTCTTGAAAATTTAACTCGAGAAAAACTTTTAAAATTAAAGACTATTTTCTCTGAAATGGAATCGTTTTTCCATGGTAAATCGTCTGGATTAGACCCTTTAAATAGCTATTTAAGTATTCCAATTCTCATAAATTCTAAAGATAATATCGAAGCTACTGGAATCCCTTCACAAAAAAGTGAAGGAAAAGGTGCTGTCTTTTTATTAGACTCTGGAATTATAGGAGAGACTGCTCCTATGGTTCGTATTTTCATGGAAAACATGAAGCAAGAAGGCTTCCGTAAGATGCTCAAAGATCAATTCATTAAACATACTGACGCTTGCGTTGATGATTTCTTAAAAGGAGATATTAAATCATTGTTTAAAAACACCAAACAGCTTTCTAAAGTAGTATTAAATCATTTTAAACCAATGATTCCACAACAGTTTCATGAGCTTTGGAAAAAGGGAATTGAAACCAACGAGTATTATTTAAAATTGTGTGGATCTGGTGGTGGAGGTTACATTTTAGGTTTTACCGAGAATATTGATATTGCTCAACAATCTCTTAAAGATTATAAGTTAGAAGTCGTATACAACTTCTAATATTTCTCATGGAATTTATATTATTAAATAGATATATCATGAATATATAATGTTATATGCTTTTTAATTCTATTGACTTCGCCATTTTTATTCCTGTAGTTTTTGCTCTTTATTGGATTGTAAAATCTAAAGAAATAAAAGCTCAAAATGCACTCCTATTAATAGCAAGTTATACATTTTATGCGTTTTGGGATTGGAGATTTTTGTCCCTTATCGTTTTTAGCTCTTTGACTGATTATATTATCGGAAATAGATTATCTGAAACTACCAATAAATCTCATAGAAAATTATTACTTATTACTAGTATTTCTGCTAATATTGGCTTACTTGGGTTTTTTAAATATTGTAATTTTTTCATAGATAGTTTTGTCGATGTTTTTTCGTTTTTCGGAACAGATTTAGATCCTAATCGATTAAATATAATTCTTCCAATTGGGATTAGTTTTTATACTTTTCAAACTTTAAGTTATACCATAGATGTCCATAATAATAAAATAAAAGCTACAAAAGACTGGCTATCTTTTTTCTGTTTTGTTAGTTTTTTTCCGCAATTAGTTGCTGGACCTATTGAGCGAGCCAAAAACTTACTGCCTCAATTTCATAAAAAAAGAGTTTTTGATAGATATAAAGCTGTAGATGGCTTACGACAAATATTATGGGGATTGTTTAAAAAAGTAGTTGTTGCTGATAATTGTGCGTTTTATGTAAATCAAATTTTTAATGACGCTGAATCTCATTCAGGAAGCACATTATTTTTAGGCGCTATATTGTTTGCATTTCAAATTTATGGAGATTTTTCTGGGTATTCAGATATTGCAATTGGTACTGCAAGATTATTTGGATTTAACTTTAAACAGAATTTTGCATTTCCATATTTTTCAAGAGATATTGCAGAGTTTTGGAGAAGATGGCACATGTCGCTTTCTACTTGGTTTAGAGATTATTTGTACATTCCTTTAGGTGGTAGCAGAGTGAAGACAGGAAATAAGATTAGAAATATTTTTATCATTTTTTTAGTTAGTGGTTTTTGGCATGGAGCTAATTATACATTTATAATTTGGGGAATTTTAAACGCATTATATTTTTTACCTCTTCTACTTCTAAATAAAAACAGACAACATTTGGAAGTAGTAGCCAAAGGAAACTTATTTCCAAGTATTAATGAGATTACTGCTATGCTGTTAACTTTTATAGCTACAGTATTTGCTTGGATTTTTTTTAGAGCAGAATCCGTTTCAGATGCTATTATCTATATCAAAAATATTTTTTCTAAGTCTTTTTTTACAAGACCAGCTTTTTTAGATGAAGAGAAAATGTTGTTGGCACTTGGTTTTATAATAATGCTTTTAATATTAGAGTGGCTTCAGAGAGGAACAAAACATGCTTTAGAAAAATTTGCTTTAAATTGGCCTATGCCAATACGTTTTGCATTTTACTATTGTATAGCAATAATTATATTTCTGTTTGGAGGTAGAGAACAAGAGTTTATTTATTTTCAATTTTAATTAATGAGAGCTTTTTTGGCAAAATCCAGCTTATTTGTATTTCTTTTTTTAGGAATAGTTTTAATCATCTTCCATAAAGCAGATGGTAATTTTGATCCCTTTTATATGAGATTTACAACTCCAAAACAAAGTTCTTTAATATTAGGTACTTCTAAAGCTGCTCAAGGATTAAAGCCTAGTGTTTTAAATAGAGAATTAAATAGAAATGATGTGTATAATTATTCGTTCACGCTTCGCCTAAGTCCATATGGACCAACGTATCTTAAAAGCATTAAAAGAAAATTAAAAGAGTCATCCAATAAAGGAATTTTTATCCTTACTGTTGATCCTTGGAGTATTTTTGCTGATTCAAAAACACCTAATGATTTAAAAACATTTGAGGAAAAAAGTAAGTTTTTAAACTTTATTAAATCTACCGACAAAAAACCTAATTATTCTTATTTAATTAATGGATATGAAGATATGTATATTAAAATACTATACAATAAATCATTAATGTTTTTACATTCAGATGGTTGGTTAGAAGTACATATTGATAATTTTAAGAATAAAAAAAATAGAAAAAAACCAAATCATAGATCTCTTTATTTTGATTCTTTAAGACATAAAAGACATATTGATGCCTCGATTAATAGATATTTGAAAAAGAAAGCCACATATAATTTTTCAGAAATTAGAATTAAGTATTTAAAAAAAACCATACAAGAATTGAAATTAAAAGGGGATGTTTTTTTAGTAAGATTACCTGTACATGAAGATATGATAGAAATAGAAAATTCAATTATGAGTAATTTTAATGATGAAATGGAGAAAATTTCTAATGAATTTGAAATTGATTATTTTAACTTAACCTATCTCAATTCTAAATGTATCTTTAATGATGCTAATCACTTAAATAGAGAATCTGCTGCTTATGTGTCCAAAGAATTGGCTAAAATGATAAATCAAGAATGATCTTTAACCGTAAACAAAAACATGTATTACTGAAGTTTTTCAGTATGTTCTCTGTTGTTAGAGGGTACAATATATTGGTAATTGTTATTGCGCAGTATCTTACATCTATTTACATTTTAGCCAATAATAAATCTCTTAAGGAAGTTGTTTTAGATTTTAATTTATTAGTACTTGTTTTAGCTTCTGCAGCGACAATAGCAGGAGGTTACATCATTAATAATTTTTACGATTCTGAAAAAGATTTAATTAATAGACCAAATAAATCAATGTTAGATAGATTGGTAAGTCAAAATACTAAACTATCTTTTTATTTTGTGCTCAATTTTGTTGCGGTAATATTGGCCAGTTATGTATCGTTTAAAGCAGTTATATTTTTTTCTGTTTATATTTTTGCTATCTGGTTTTACTCCCATAAACTAAAAAAACAACCAATAGTAGGTAATCTAACATCTGCTATTTTAACAATCACGCCTTTTTTTGCGATTCTCATGTATTACAAAAATTTTGACACAGTCATTTTTGTACATGCTTTATTCTTATTCTTAATTATCTCTATGAGGGAGCTAACTAAAGATCTTGAAAATATAAAAGGAGACTTGGCTTTAGATTATAAAACGATTCCTATAACTTATGGTGAAAAAACTAGCAAAGCAATGCTTACTGTATTATCGGCAATTACCTTGATTCCTATTTATTTACTTTTAAATAAATATGAGATAGGACATATGTATATCTACTTTTATTTATGTGTAATGTTGTTAGTTGTTTTTCTACTATTACTCTGGAAATCTAATTCTAAAACACATTATTTATGGCTTCATAATATTTTGAAGTTTATAATTGTAGCAGGTGTTTTTTGTATTTTATTAATTGATATTGATCTTGTTTTAAAACGTATTTAAATGGAAACGACTCTTAAAGTTGCAATGGCTCAAATTTCACCAGTTTGGTTGAATAAATCTGAAACACTTAAAAAAGTAGAACAATCAATTATTGATGCTTCAAAAGAAAAAGTTGAGTTAATTGTTTTTGGAGAAGGTTTGGTACCAGGTTATCCATTTTGGTTAGCATTAACAGGAGGAGCTGAATGGAATTCATCAGTTAATAAAGAATTACATGCGCATTATGTTTCAAACTCAATTACTATTGAAAAAGGAGATTTAAATTCCATCTGCCAATTAGCTAAACAGTATAATATGGCTGTATATCTAGGTGTAATTGAACGGCCATTAGATCGTGGAGGTCATAGTGTTTATGCTTCATTAGTCTATATAAACAAAGATGGTGAAATCAAATCTGTACATAGAAAATTACAACCAACTTACGATGAGCGTTTAACATGGTCGCCTGGTGATGGAAATGGTTTACAAGTTCATCCTTTAAAAGAGTTTACTGTTGGAGGATTAAACTGCTGGGAAAATTGGATGCCACTTCCGCGAACTGCCTTATATGGTTTAGGTGAAAATCTTCATATTGCAGTCTGGCCAGGAAGTGATCATAACACAAAAGATATTACACGATTTATTGCTAGAGAGTCTAGATCGTATGTTATTTCTGTATCCAGTTTAATGTCTAAAAACGATTTTCCAAGTAATACACCTCATTTAGACAAAATATTAAAAAAAGCACCAGATGTTCTAGCAAATGGTGGAAGTTGTATTGCTGGACCTGATGGCGAATGGATAGTAGAGCCTGTTTTACATAAAGAAGGTTTGATAATTGAAACTGTAGATTTTAATCGTGTGTTGGAGGAGCGTCAAAATTTTGATCCTGTCGGACATTACTCACGTCCTGATGTAACACAATTAACCGTTAATAGAGAACGACAAACTACTGTAAAAATTAAATAGTTAATGTAAACTATTGTTATACCTTTGCAAAAAATTTTACAATGAGTAAGCAGCAAGGGAATAAAGGTAATGCTAGAAATACAAATGCCTCTAAAGGTAGAAATTTTTCTAAAGGAAAACCTTTTGAGAAAAAGAAAACTCAACAAAAAGTGTCTACCAATCCTGATACGATAAGATTGAACAAGTATATTGCTAATTCTGGGATGTGTTCTCGACGTGAGGCAGACGAACATATTGCTATTGGGTTAGTTACTGTAAATGGAAAAGTAGTAACTGAAATGGGCTATAAAGTAAAAATTGATGATGATGTTCGTTATGATGGCAGACGTATTAGCCCAGAAAAGAAAGCATACGTATTATTAAATAAACCAAAAGGTTTTGCAACTACTACTAGCGAAGGTAAAGGTAGAACAGTCATGGATTTGGTTTCTAATGCTACCAATGCTAAAATTAAACCAATTGGTCGTTTAGGTAGAAATTCTATGGGATTGTTATTATTTACTAATGACGATACTATAGTTAAAAAATTCACCAACTCTAAAAATGGTGTACCACGCTTATTTCATATAGAATTAGATAAAAACTTAAAGTTTGAAGACCTTAAAAAAATACAAGAAGGCTTTAAAATTCAAGGTAAATTAATTTCTGTAGAAGAAGCTAGTTATATTGATGGTGCTTCTAAAAAAGAAATAGGTTTAAAAATAAAAAACACCGGAAACACTATTATAAGAACGATTTTTGAGCACCTTAATTACAACATCTTACGTTTAGATTGTGTGGCGATTGCTCACTTAACTAAAAAAGATATTCCTCGTGGACATTGGAAACATCTTACAGAACAAGAGTTGAATACCTTAAAAATGTTGTAGTTTTTTATTTTAATTTCTTCCCTTCAAAAGTTTTTTACTGATAAATTTTTTAAAACAAATTTTGATTAAGAGGTTTGTGACTATTTGAAAATTCTTTTGGATCCATTAAAAAGAATGAATCATTATAATCAAATATAAAAAGCCCTTTACTATTAATATATCCACTAGACCAAGTGGCATCGCATAAGTACCATTTGTTATTTAACTTAACAGCATTCCATGAATGATTAGGAGTTTCTAATTTTTTTAAAGATGACGATAATTTCCCGTAGCCATTTATAATTTCACACTCTATCCCAGCAAGATTTGAAAACTTTTTTATTAAATAGCTATATCCACTACAAAGTGTTTTTTTATCTTTTAAGAGTTTAGTGAACACTTCTTTTTTAAATTTAGTATTCCATAGGTCAAGTTTTTTAGCATCATTTTTATGTTTAAGCCACATATGGTCATTTTTTTGCATCAGACTATGATCATTCTCAATATTTTGGCAAATCCATAAGTAGATAGCTTTAAACTGTTCTACATCTGTTTTTAGATTATAAGTTAGATTATGAACTAATAATGGTACGTTATACAACTCTCTACCTTTCATCTGTAAAGCTTTGCCTTCAGCTATTTTAAAATCTATGTGTTTAAAATCACTTTGTTGACATTGAACGTTATTTGTTAAAGCAGAGAGTAGTAATAAAAAAGATATTAATCTAATCATGAGCTTATCTAATCATTTTTAGCTTTATATGATTTTATGTCATCTTCTGTTAGCAATGAACCAACAATAACTATTGAATAATCAGCCATAAAAACGTTAAGAGGTTTATTTTTAGTTCCTACTTTTATTTCCTGATCTTCAAATCCTAAATGGCTCACTATTATAACATCATTTTCTTTGAGTTTTTGCGGAAATGTAAAAGCACCTGTTTTATCTGTTTCTGTAAAAAGATTTGTACCTTTTAGTAGAACAGTGGCTTTTTCTAGTGGGCCTGTTTCATCACTTACTATTCCTGTAATTATTCGTTCTGTTTGAGCACTAATTGAATTTGTAACTAGAGTTAAGCCTAAAAATAGTAGAAATAAGCTTAATGCTTTTAAATTGTCTCTTTTTGTAAACGTTTGTGTTTTCATAATGTTAAGGTTTTAAATTTATTCAAACCTATATTATTAGCATTTGTATTAAAAGTAAAAATGAGTGAAGTATATATTCTATTTAGGGAAAAACTAAATTTAATTAGTAAAGCTGCTTAAAAAAAATTAAAAAAAATATATATCGTATTGTTTTTTGTATTTATTTCGTATCATGAAAACGAATAAATCGTTTTTAGCTGAACAAAGTGAAAATTGTTTTTACGTTCGGACTTTTGAAAATTAGGAAGTCATATTCAAAAGTAGTTTATAAGATAAGCGACCGAATTTTAAAGCTAACTTCCGTAGATCTCACAAGTAGCCAACATTTGTATGGCTTTATACCTACGACTAGTAGTCAATTTCGTATTTGATATTATTGTTTATTAAAACTTTCCTATATTTTTAACGATAATAATTTTCATAACATAGTATAATGAACACTAAATACATTGATTTAGTTAACCAAACTTTTTATTTTCCACAAGAGGAGTTTAATTTAGATAATGACAATTTGCGCTTTCATGGTATTGATTTAATGCAACTTGTTGAAACTTATGGTGCTCCATTAAAATTCACTTATTTGCCGCAAATATCAAATAATATACAACGTGCTAAATCATGGTTTGCTGATGCCATTCAAAAAACAGATTATGCAGGCACTTATAACTATTGCTATTGTACTAAAAGCTCCCACTTTAAACACGTATTAGATCAAGCCTTGAAAAATGATATTCATATTGAAACCTCTTCGGCATTTGATATTAATATTGTAGAAATTCTTAAAAAAGAAGGTAAAATAAATAATAACACCTACGTTATCTGTAATGGTTTTAAACGCGATCAGTATGTAAGTAACATAGCTAGACTTATAAATAATGGTCATCAAAACTGCATTCCAGTAATCGATAATTATGAAGAACTAGATTTACTTACACAAAACATTTCTAAAAAATTTAAAGTAGGTATTCGTATTGCATCGGAGGAAGAGCCAAAGTTTGAATTCTACACCTCTCGTTTAGGTATTGGCTACAAAAATATTGTCCCATTTTATAAAGAGCAAATTCAAGATAATAAGCAAGTTGAGCTTAAAATGCTTCACTTTTTTATCAATACTGGCATTAGAGACAATGCTTATTATTGGAACGAGCTTCTTAAATGTTTGAGAGTATATACATCGCTTAAGAAAATTTGTCCGAGTTTAGACAGTTTAAATATTGGTGGTGGTTTTCCAATAAAAAACTCTTTGGCTTTTGAGTTCGATTACAAATACATGGTTGAAGAAATTGTTGCTCAAATTAAGCAAGCCTGTGATGAAGAAGGCGTGGCAGTACCAAATATTTTTACAGAATTTGGAAGCTTTACAGTTGGAGAGAGTGGAGGTGCTATTTACAAAGTATTGTATCAAAAACAACAAAACGATCGTGAAAAATGGAATATGATTAATTCATCTTTTATGACTACACTTCCAGATTCATGGTCAATAAATAAACGTTTTATCATGTTGCCAATTAACCGTTGGAACACATCCTACGAACGTGTTATGTTGGGAGGTTTAACATGCGATAGCGACGATTATTACAATAGTGAACAACATATTAACGCAATTTATTTGCCTAAATTCAATAAAGATAAACCACTATACATTGGATTTTTCAATACAGGAGCTTATCAAGAAACCATTGGCGGTTTTGGTGGTTTACAACATTGTTTAATTCCTGCACCTAAACACATTTTAATTGATAAAGACGAGACTGGAGCAATAGTAACAAAGTTGTTTAGACAACAACAAACCAGTGAGCAATTATTATCCATTCTTGGATATCAAGATGAAATTCAAAATAATGAGTTTGAGAAACTAGATCAAGAAATACAATTACAACTTAACAAATAAAATGACGACTAAAACCTATGCAGGTATTCCTGCAGAATATGGAAAATTAAACACTGCTAAAGTAGTGTTGATTCCAGTACCTTACGATGGAACAAGTACTTGGCAAAAAGGAGCTGATAAAGGACCAGAAGCCTTTTTACATGCTTCTGAAAATATGGAATTGTTTGATATTGAAACCAGAACAGAAGCATACAAACAAGGGATTTTTTTAGCAGAACCAGTATTAGAAAATAACTCTCCTGAAGCCATGGTAGATGCAGTTCATGAAGCTACCAAGAATTATATAAAGAAGAACAAGTTTGTAACTCTTTTTGGAGGAGAACATTCAATTTCCATAGGAAGTATAAGAGCTTTTAATGAGTGTTTCGACAACTTAACGGTTTTACATATCGATGCTCATGCAGATTTACGTAAATCTTACGAAGGTTCTACCTGCAACCATGCATGTGCACTTTATGAAGCTAGTCAAAACACCAATTTAATTCAAGTTGGTATTCGATCTATGGATATTAGTGAATTAAGTGTAATGGATGAGGAGAAAACGTTTTTTGCACATGATATGGCTCAAGATGATAATTGGACGGATAATGCTATAGATTTAATGACCAATAACGTGTTTATAACTATAGATTTAGATGGATTTGATCCTTCTATTATGCCTAGTACAGGTACACCAGAACCAGGAGGTTTATTATGGTACGAAACAATGGAATTTTTGCGTCGCGTATTTGAAGAGAAAAATGTAGTTGGCTTTGACATAGTTGAGCTTTGCCCAAATAATATTGATAAATCTTCAGATTTTCTCGCGGCCAAATTGTATTACAAAATGTTAAGCTACAAGTTTATGGACCAAGAAGTTCAAGACGATTTTGAAGAAGATAACGACTACAAACATTCTAATAATTCTAAATTTCAAGACGATGACGACTACTAAAGGGGCTATTTCTAATTTTATTGAAAAATATTATCTGCATTTTAATGCAGCTGCATTGGTTGACGCCGCTAAAGGTTACGAAGCTCAGCTTAACCAAGGTTCAAAAATGTTAGTGTCATTAGCAGGAGCAATGAGTACTGCAGAATTGGGTAAGATTTTTGCCGAAATGATTCGTCAGGATAAAGTGCATATTATTTCCTGTACAGGAGCGAATCTAGAAGAGGATATCATGAATTTAGTAGCACATTCTCATTATAAACGTGTCCCTAATTATCGCGATTTAACACCACAGCAAGAGTGGGATTTATTAGAGCAAGGCTTAAATCGTGTAACAGATACTTGTATTCCAGAGGAAGAAGCGTTTAGACGTTTACAAAAACATATCTACAAAATTTGGAAAGATGCAGAAGCTAATGGAGAACGTTTTTTTCCTCATGAGTTTATGTATAAAATGTTATTATCTGGAGTTTTAGAAGAATACTACGAAATAGATTTAAAGAACTCTTGGATGTACGCAGCAGCAGAAAAAAACTTGCCAATTGTTTGTCCAGGATGGGAAGACAGTACCATGGGAAATATATTTGCTAGCTATGTTTTAAAAGGAGAACTTAAAGCAAGTACTATGAAATCAGGAATTGAATACATGACTTTCCTCGCAGATTGGTATACTGATAACTCGAGTAAAGGAATTGGTTTTTTTCAAATTGGTGGAGGTATAGCTGGAGATTTCCCGATATGTGTTGTGCCAATGCTATATCAAGATATGGAGCGTACAGATACCCCTTTTTGGAGTTACTTCTGTCAAATTAGTGATTCTACAACAAGTTATGGTTCCTATTCTGGAGCTGTGCCTAACGAAAAAATTACTTGGGGGAAATTAGATATTGATACTCCTAAATTTATTATTGAGAGTGATGCTACCATTGTAGCGCCATTAATATTTGCCTATTTATTAAACATGTAAAACCATAAAAATCATGATCCGTAAAATAGTAGATTACAGTAAGCTTAATGACGAAATTTTAGACCTATTGGTTGAAGAATTTCCAGATGGTTATGACGAATCCGATATTATAACCTTTAGGAATGCTAAAAACGAAGTAATTGAAGCCGTAGAGGTTCGCACAGAGGATACCATTTATTTAGTAAAAGTTGGAAAAAGACTTGTGCAAGCTATGGAAGACTTCGCTGAAGATAATGATGACGATGACGATTCTGAAAAAGACGATGTGGACTTTGATGCGCCAGATGATGACGAATTAGAATAAGAAAATTATGGAAATAGCAACTTTTAAAAAATATAAAAACGGCTACTTCACTTTTGAGTTTGAAAATGGTGAAGATATGATATTTGAAGAAGTACATCCAAAAGTATTAAAACAGTACGATTTAAAAAATGACGAAAGTCTTAAAGGAGAATCTTTTCAATTAAGATTTTCTGAAGTTTTTGAGGATACTGACGAAGATTTTGTAATTTATAGAATTGAATCTCTTAAACGGTTATAATTAATAATTATGAAAACAGCATTCCACTTATCACTGCCATGTAATGATGTAAAGCAAACAAAAGACTTTTACGTTAATACCATTGGCGCGTCTTCAGGACGAGAGGCAGAACATTGGGTTGATATAGATTTGTTTGGACATCAAATAACCTTTACACAAGCTGGGAAGTTTAATTTTAACAACCCTAACTATGTGTTTGAAGGTAAAATTTTACCATCTTTTCATTTTGGTGTTATTGTAGGTGTAGAAGTTTGGGGACAAATTTATGCAAGATTAAACGAACAAAATTTAGAACTCGTTACACAAGCTACCTTCTTAAAAGAAAAGCCAGGTGAGCATTTATCTTTTTTTGTGAAGGATCCTAGTGAATATATGTTAGAATTTAAAAGTTTTAAAGACGAAGACTCGGTCTTTAATCAATAATGTATCAAGTAAAAGCCTACCAGCTTGCACGATTTATTAATATTGAAGAGTGTAAGCAAGCTTTAACATGGCCAATAGTTTTTCAGGATAGTGATGAATTATTTTATGAAGTTAAACCTCATGCCTATGTTTACGTATTTCTTCATGGTATGGTTAGTTTTTTTAATCTAACAGAAGATGAAATTGCTATCGAAATTAAAAAATTAAAACCTCATTGCACCACTTATTTTTCAGAAAAAATTTCAGAAGAATTTTCTATAATCATTGAGCCAAGTGTACAAGAGGTAGAATTTAATTTAGTGAAGTTACCATCACTAGATTCAGAAATGATTCGTCTGGTTATGTTAAACACCTCACAATCTGTAGCGCTCAACAGATATTCTGAAATAACCGAAAGTTTATTACAAGAAACCAACATACATACCAAATATTTAGAAAATAAAGGTAAACTTGATATTTCAGGGAATAAGCTTAAACGTTTTATTGGTAAAACACTCAATATAAAAAACGGTATTCTTGAAAACCTTTATATTTTTGATTCTCCAAACGTAACTTGGGAAGATGAAAACCTAAACAAACTTAATTCGGCTTTAAAACAAACGTTCGATTTAAAAGATAGGTATACTCAAATTCAAGAACGAATAAATATTATTAAAGAAAATTTAGAACTCTTTAAAGATATCATGGACCATCAAGAAAGCAGTAAGCTAGAGTGGATAATTATTATTTTAATTCTAGTTGAGGTGGTAGATATGTTTATATTGAAATTTATTTAAAAATACATATAATTATATAATGGCAAAATCACGACTTACAATTTTAGGAAGCGAAGAATGGTGTATCTTTCAAGGACTGGGTATTCCTGCAATTAAAGCTAGAGTTGATTCCGGAGCTAAAACATCATCTCTTCAAGCTGCAAATGTTAAAGCCTTTAAAAAGGGATTGAAAGATTGGGTGTCGTTCGAGGTTAATCCAATTCAAGAAAACAGAAGTATCGTAATAAAATGTGAGTCTGAAGTTTTAGACAGACGCAGTGTTAAAAGTTCGTCAGGAATTACAGAAGAGCGTTTTGTAATCAAAACAGAAGTTAATATAGGTTCAGAGGACTTTGAAATTGAATTAACACTCGCCAATAGAGATACTATGGAGTTTAAAATGCTTTTAGGAAGAGAAGCCTTATCTAACAGATATATTGTAGATACATCTCAAAAATTCACGCAATACAATTTTACAGAAGACGATTTAAATACCAAATATCAGCCTTATGTTAAAGAAAAAACAGGTCTTAAAATAGGCTTATTAGCAAGTAATCCAGAATTGTATAGTAACAAACGTATTATTGAAGCTGGTAAGGCCAGAGGACATGAGATGTTATTTTTAAATGTAGAGCAAGTTTACATGAAACTGGATGCTACAGATCCAGAAATAAGATATAGAGGTGGAAATATAATTAGTGAGTTTGATGCTATAATACCTCGTATTAAGCCAGCAGTTACTTTTTATGGTTGCGCATTAATCAGGCAGTTTGACTCTATGGGAGTTTACTGCCTCAATTCTGCCGAAGCTATTGGGAGCTCTAGAGATAAACTATTAGCAAGTCAACTATTTGCTAAAAATGATATTAAAATTCCTATAACAGGTTTTGCAAAGTCACCTTTAGATACTAAAGATTTAATTAAAATGGTAAACGGAGCACCTCTTATTATTAAACTATTAGAGAGCACTCAAGGTAAAGGTGTTGTTTTAGCAGAAACCAATAAAGCTGCAGAGAGTGTTATTAATGCCTTTAAAAGTGTACAAACCAATATACTTGTTCAAGAATTTATTAAAGAAGCAAATGGTCAGGATATTAGATGTTTTGTAGTTAATGGTAAAGTAGTTGCCGCCATGCAACGACAAGCTCAAAAAGGAGAATTTAGAGCTAATATTCATCAAGGAGGTATTGCCTCAAAGATTAAAATTACCAGTCAAGAACGTAAATTAGCTATAAAGGCATCTAAAATTTTAAATCTGCCAGTAGCAGGTGTAGATATAATACGATCTAATAAAGGACCACTGTTGTTAGAAGTTAATTCTTCTCCAGGTTTAGAAGGCATTGAAAATGCTACTGGTTTAGATATTGCCAATATTATGATTGAAGCAGTCGAGAGAAAATTAAAATATAAGGGAGTATAAAATACAGTACAATTATACTTCTTACTAAATAACATAAATTTTAATCGTTTTTTATGATGGCTTCTACGCTTTTAGCCTTACTAATGAAGATGATTAGAAACACACTTATAAGAAATAAGTTATAATGACTATCAAGTAAATTGAAAATTTAAAACGACCGCTTTAAGCGGTTGTTTGCTTTTAACTCCCAAATAAGAACACCAAACACTATAAGATATTCTAAACCAATGATCCAAAGGTTTTCTGATTTATCAGCTTTGCCAATTTGTAGGTAAGCCAAATAACTTAAAATAATTACAAAGCTCCATACTAATGGAAACTTATACTTGGTGAAAATTCCTAAAATTACAAGTGTCGCAATATACCAAGGATGAACAGTTGTACTCATAAAAAAGTAAAACGTTAGGCATAATAGCATGGCTGTAATAAGTTGTTGAGTGCTTTTATTCTTTCTTACAAAAGCTATGATAATTACAAACAGAAACACAAGTATAGGTAAGATTTTTCCAATAATAGCTATTTCATTCCAACCTCTATATAGATAGCCTAGTTCTCTAGCGATATAATAAATGCTTGCGTTAAATTCAAAATTACCAAACCAAAGCGCCACAGTTTGTGAATAGTTATTTATAAAGTCTGAAGAGAAAAAAGGTGCAAATAGTAAGAAAGTAGTTATGAAAATTATAGTATAAAAACTTATAAGTCTTGTTATTGCTTTTAAAATGTCATTGCGAGGAGTTAACGACGTGGTAATCTCATCGTTTTTAAAAGATTGCTTCACTTTGTTCGTAATGACATCATTATAATTTTTATTTGAAGAAATAAACCATTGAAAAAACAATGGTAAAAATATAAGAGGTATCAATTTTACTGAAATAGAACATGCTAAAACAATGGCAGCAAATTTCCATTTGTTAGAATGTAATAAATACAAACTCCAAACTAAAAAGAAAATCATAACACCTTCGAAATGAAGGTTGCCTGTTAACTCGATAATAATAAACGGATTTAAAATATACCAGAAAATATGAGGCTCTGGGAGCTGTAATTTAGAGAGTAATTTTTTTCCAAAATAAAGAGTTCCAAAATCCGCAGCTATAATGAGAAGTCTTAAAATAATTGCAGAGCCTAAAATACTTTTACTTGCAAACAAACCAGCAATGATAAAACACAATTGATTTATTGGTGGATAATTTGTGAAATGACTTCCGTTTAAAGCACCCATTCCATTATATAATTCTTGAGCTTGAGAAATTGGAAATTCATTTTTAGATATAAACGATTCTGGTGTGTAGAGATAGGGATTAAAACCCTCTAAAATCATTCGGCCATCCCAAATAAAACGATAAAAATCTTGAGATAAGTTTGGTATGGCTAGAATAAAAACGGCTCTAAATATAAAAGCAAGCCAGGTTAAGAAGGTTAAGTCGTTTTTTCCAAACTTCAACAATTGGTAAAACAGTACAAAAAGTCCAGAATAAAGTGAGAGAAGCTTTATATAATCTGTTCGTTCTAGATTATAAGCAAAACTGAAATAAAAAAGAATAGAAGTTAATGCCAGTAGTAGAGGAACTCTATGAAGTTTCCAGAACTGCATCAAGCTTTAGATGTTAAGCTTTTAAAGAATACAAAACCAAAACCTAGAAATAACATTAAGTGAAACGGAAATAAACCGAAATCACCTCCTTGGTCACCAACAACAAAAGCACTGTACATTCCAAATCCGAAATAAAGCATTAAAAGTCCTTCTATGATAACATGTGCTGATATATTTTTCTTTAAATATTTATTGCCTTTCCAACTATCTTTTAAGCTACTAATATTGAATTTAGGAGTTCTTACAAACTCACTTCTCTTTCCAAAATGTCCTTCAATAACAGCTATTGAGTTGTGTAATGAAAAGCCCATTGCTATTGAGAAAAATGTAAAAAACATAGCAATATACTGCACAAAGTTTTTTATGCCAGAACCATAAGTTCTCTTATACATAAACCAATAACATATAAAGAAAATTACAGTACTTATCACAAAGAAACTCATGACATAAAAGTACATTTTTAAGTGAGCATATTCGTTTTTTATGTATAGCATTGGGATACTTAAAACAGCAACGATTAGTACATTTAAAAACATGGTACTATTTAATAAATGTAATAAGCCATGAACTTTAGTTTTAGCAGATATGGTTTCATTTTTTAAAACACGCCACATCATTTTTCTAAAGTTTTCGGCACCTCCTTTATTCCATCTGAATTGTTGAGATCTAGCTGCACTAATAACAACTGGTAATTCTGCTGGAGTTTCTACATCCTCTAAATATTTAAATTTCCAGTTTTTAAGTTGTGCTCTATAACTTAAATCTAAATCTTCAGTCAATGTATCACCTTCCCAATTTCCAGCATCTATAATACACTCTTTTCGCCAAATTCCTGCTGTGCCATTAAAGTTTATAAAATGCCCTTTACTGTTTCTACCAACTTGTTCTAATGTAAAATGTGCATCTAAAGCAAATGCCTGGATACGAGTTAGTACTGAATAATTGCGATTAATATGTCCCCAACGTGTTTGCACAACCCCAATTTCAGGGTTTTTAAAGTAAGGTATTGTTCGTTTAAGCCAATCTCTTTTAGGTAAAAAATCGGCATCAAAAATAGCAATGTATTCTCCTTTGGCAATTTTTAATCCTTCTTTTAAGGCTCCAGCTTTAAAACCCTCACGATTAGAACGTGTAATATGTTTTATATCTAACCCCGTTTCTTTAAGTTTGGAAACATGAGTAGCAGTAGTTTTTATTGTTTCATCTGTAGAATCATCTAAAACTTGAATCTCTAATTTATCTTTTGGATAATCAATTTCTGCAATGTTATCTAGTAATCGATCCATTACATACAACTCATTAAATACAGGTAGTTGTATAGTAACAAAAGGAATTTCTTCAGGGTTGTTTAAGTTAAATTGAGGACAATTACTTTCTTTTTTTTGTGCAGATAGATAGTTGAATAATAGATTCAGTTGCGCTAAAGCATACATGAAAATAAGTATAAGCGCTACTGAATATATTACTATGATGATACTCTCCAGAATCATTATTTAAAACTGTATTTAAAAATCCAACCCAAGATTTTTACGCCTGCAAATATACTACCTTTTACGGTTCCTGAAACTTTTGAGACACCAATTCTGTTTCTGTAGTTTACAGGTACTTCTATGTATGATAGTTTTTGCTTTAAAGCTTTTAGTTGCATCTCAACTGTCCAGCCATAAGTTTTATCTTCCATATTTAAGGCTAGAAGCTTATCATATTTAATAGCTCTAAAAGGCCCAAGGTCAGTAAATTTTGCACTAAACATAAACTTCATTAAAAAAGTTGCCAACCAATTTCCAAATACCTGTTGTGGTGTCATGGATCCTTTTTCTCGTAGTCGTTTAACGCGAGC
The DNA here is from genome assembly GCA_026162565.1 of Flavobacteriaceae bacterium NBU2973. GTDB lineage: Bacteria > Bacteroidota > Bacteroidia > Flavobacteriales > Flavobacteriaceae > JAOEIQ01. The sequence goes on along the minus strand of JAOEIQ010000007.1, from coordinate 139,562 downwards.
TCCAATTACAAAATCGATATCATCATTTATAATTGGATTTACAATTTTTAAAAGTTCTTCAGGATAATCACTATAATCACCATCTAAAAAAACTATGATATCAGGAAGATTATCTTGTTTAGCTACGTAATCCATTCCTTTTAAGCATGCGTAACCGTAACCTCTTTTATGTTCCTTTAAAACAGTTGCTCCAGCATTTTTGGCATTTACTTCTGTTGCATCAGTTGAGTTATTACTCACGACTATAACTTCGTCAACTATATCTGGAATGTCATTAATTACATTAGCAATAGATTCTGCCTCGTTGTATGCAGGAATGATGACTTTAATACTTAGACTATGCTCAGTACTGGTTTTGTTCATTGAAGGTCTCTTAAGTTATTTTCTTTTTTGAAAGACTTTAAATCGGTCCATTCTTTTAACTGCTTTCCGTTTTTATATTTTCTTGCAGAAATCAACTTTTTATTCTTATACATCAAACAGTAACCATTTTTTAGGTTGTTTTTAAGTTGGCATTTATGATCGACTATTTCCATATCATCATAGAATAACCACCATTTACTTTTTACGCCATTTATGAAATGCCCTTCTCGTTCTTTGGTCCCGTCTGCTCGGTAAAAATACCAATACTTTGTTTCTTTATCTTTATAAAAATGCCCTTCTTTTTTTAAAGCGCCGTTTTCATGATAAAACTTCCAGTATTTGGTTTTTTCATTGTTTTGGATCCAACCTTCAGATTTTAAATTACCATTATCAAAATACGTTTTTTGATAGGTTTTTTGTCCAAAAGCAAACGAGGAGATTAATAAAAAAACTACTAAAGACTTCATTATTTCTGATTTACTAAATCCATCAAATCAACATCATTACCCAGTAAAATATCTGTTGGATTAATACGCCCTTTTTCAGGACCATTTTCTAATTTTAAAACACCTCTTGGGCAAACCGCAGAACAGATACCACAACCAACACAACTTGCTCTTACAATGTTTTCACCTTTCTGGGCATAAGCTCTAACATCAATACCTTGTTCACAATAGGTTGAACAGTTACCACAAGAGATACATTGTCCTCCATTGGTAGTAATTCTAAAGCGTGATTTAAAGCGTTGAACAATTCCCATGTAAGCTGCTAAAGGACAACCAAATCGACACCAAACACGATTACCAAAAATTGGATAAAATCCTGTGCCAATGACACCTGCAAAAATAGATCCTATTAAGAAACCATAAATATCTTGTATTGTTTGCGTTTTAATTCCTAAAACATCTTGAGCACCAGAAAAGTAAGCATATAATGTAAATCCAGTCATTACTAAAGCAAAGACTAAAACACCATGAACTAACCAACGTTCAATTTTCCATGCTTTCATAGATTTATCTGATAATTGTCTGTAAGGATCACCTAAAGTTTCTGCTAATCCACCGCAACCACAAACCCATGAACAGTACCAGCGTTTCCCAAAGAAGTATACCATTACTGGAACAATTACTAGAGTAAGTATAATACCCCAAATAAGAATAAATAAACCAAATCCGCCACTATTTATTAGTTGATCTAAGTTCCAACTATAAAAAAAGTCATAATCTAAAGGGAATGCATTTTTAAAATCGTACCAAGGTTTCTCAAAACGAACTAATATTTCTGGAATTAAAAAGGCAAATACTATTTGAAAAAATAACACAGAAGTTGTTCGCAAAACTTGATACTTATTATGACGGTATTTTATATACATACGTACAGCCATAACTGTCATAACCACACAATATAAAAAGCCATATAAAAACCATTGACTAGCAGGATTACCACTAATACTCTCACTGATAGGATCTACCAAATACACCCAATTTACAATATAGTCTGGAAAGAAATATAATAGAATATAAAACCCAACTAAAAAAACAAAAGCAAACCAACCAATCCAACCTCTATTAGTTGCCGAATTATGCCAAATACTATTGTTTTTTATGCCTGGAGGGCCTAAAGTGATAACTTGAGGGATAATAAACATAAGCGATCCAATTATTCCTAAACCAAATGTTAACCACCAGAATAATCCTTTGTTTTCTTTTATTGGACCTGAACCAGCACTTTTAGCTAATTCATAAGCAAAACTATGAGGCTTACTCCAAATCACTTTGTCCCATTCATTATTTTGTTTATGAGTTTCATTTGCAGTTGCTAAAGCAGATGTAATTTTTGAAGAAAATGTAAAAGGATTAGAAAATTCTTTTCCAACAACATTGGATTTTAAATCGTTTATAAAAAGTTCACTTTTTATGCCTTTATTAGAGATAATATCATCTAATAATTGAGGCGATACGTCATATTTACCTAAAAATATGAGTGAAATGAATATACCAAGACCAGCTAAAAATAAACCAAGTCCTATTTTTTGAATGTTTTTCATGATCTATTTATGAGGTTTGAAAAATGCGTTTCCAGCTTTTCTTTTTCAATTTAATATTAGTGTTATTTTCTTCGTTGAATTGATTTACAATAGCACTTTCATGAAGCTTGTAAAATTCTGGATCAAAATTTGCATCAGCTAAATGTTCTAGTACGTAATTTACATCACGTTTTTCGGTAAGAATTTTATCGAAAAACTCATGACGCATTCTAATACCAAAAGTGTTGATTCCTAAAAATTGATTTGTGTCCTTATGATAAGCAATTGTAATACACTTATTATTATCTGGATGCATCCAATGAAAATGCTTTTCATATTCAGGGCGACCACGTTCTCCAAATACCCAACCATATGTTTGGTATTCAATATCTATAAATTTAGCAGAGTTAAACCAATGCCCTGGTTTGTATTCTATTCGGTTTCCACAAATTGTTTGAGCCACTGTTTCTCCCATCATACGTCCTGTATACCATACAGCTTCTATTGGTCTACGCTGGCCAATAGGTTCATGTTGTTCTGCACAATCACCAACTGCATATATGTCTGGAATATTAGTTTCTAAAAATCGATTGACTTTAACACCACGACCAGTTTCAATCCCTGAATTTTTAATAAAATCTATGTTTGGCGAAACACCAGCTGTTAATCCAACAACATCACAAGCAATCTCCTCACCAGTTTCAGCAATAATAACAGATTTTGCTTTTCCGTTTTCATCTGCTTTAATCTCTTTAAGGTTTACACCAAGTCTTAAATCAATACCATTATTAAGTATTTCTTTGTTAATCATTTCAGATTCTCCTGCTGGTAAAACACCATTCCAAAAACTAGTTTCCCTCACTAAAAATGTTACCGGAATATGTCTAGAGTGAAGCATTTCAGCTAATTCAATTCCAATAAGTCCACCTCCAACAATCACTGCTCGTTTACAAGTTTTATTATCAGGCGCATATTTTTCTAGCTTTTCTAAATCTTGTTTGTGATACATTCCCATAACACCTTCAAGATCTTGTCCTGGCCATCCAAACTTGTTAGGTTTACTTCCAGTTGCTATAACTAATTTGTCATATTGTAAAGTATCACCATCTGCAAAATGCAAGGTTTTAGATTTTGTTTCTACAGTTTTTACAAAACCTTTTTTAAGTTCAATACGGTTTTTTTTCCAAAACCAATTTTCGTAAGGTTGTGTGTGTTCAAATTTCATGTGTCCCATATAAATATACATGAGCGCTGTACGTGAAAAGAAATACTCTGTTTCAGCAGAAACAATAGTGATTTTTTTAGCTTGTGCTGAACCAGTTTCAGTATCGGAAAGTTTTCTAATGTGTCTGGCAGTTGTCACACCAGAAATTCCATTTCCTATTATAACAATGTGTTCCATTTTAAATGTCCGAGAAGTCGGAGAACTTTTTGGTTGTTGTTAGCTATTCTGTCGCAACTAAAGATAATAACTTAATCCCTAGGTTTTATTTATATCTATTTTAAATAAATGAGTAACTGTAAGGATTTAAATTAAATGGAGACGCAAAAAACTTTTTTGATGAGTGTAAGTTAACTAACATTTTGTTGACCTAATGGACAATAAATTTGCATAGCTTAAAATAAACAAGATGAAACGAACATTAAGAAATTTAGAAATTACTTCACCAAAGGTGATGTTTAAATTTCTTAATGAGAGAACGAGTGTAGCTAGTGGTTGCACACGTTCTCAATTTTATAATTAAGATGAAGTCAAACAATTACTAAAATTTAAACGTGTGAAAAAATATTTATTAATAGCAATTTTACTAATAACATTTAAAGGGTTTTCTCAAGATGTTAAAACATTTTTTAATAAGGTTGATACATTTTTAAAGGCAAATGTTGCTAATGGAAAAGTAGCCTATTCTAAAATTCATGACAATCAGAATGAGTTAAATGAAATATTAGCACTAGCGAAAGACATTTCAGTTTCTGAAAAGGATGCCAATAATTATCAAGCATTTTGGATTAACGCTTACAATATAACTACTATAAAAGGCATCATTGATAATTATCCAACGGCATCTCCTTTAGATAACTCCGGATTTTTTGATAAAACAGCGTATGAGTTGGGAGGTAAAAGCATCACTTTAAATGATATCGAAAATAAATTATTGAGAGCAAAATTTAAAGATCCACGTTTTCATTTTGTGTTGGTTTGTGGTGCAATAGGTTGTCCTCCATTGATAGCTGAAGCGTATATGCCAGATACTCTAAATGCACAATTAGAAAGACAAACAAAAAAAGCCATAAACGGTAACTTTATTAAAGTTAATAGCAAAAAGAAAAGAGTTGAAGGATCGGAGATTTTAAAATGGTACAAAGAAGATTTTGAAATGAATGGCAGTGAAATAGATTTTCTAAATACATATAGAACTGAAAAAATCCCAAGCAACTATAAACTTACCTACTTTACTTATAACTGGAAATTAAATAAGCAATAATAAATTACAACTAAACAAATCAAAAAGTAATAAATATGAAAAAAATAATAACATTAATCATTTTTAGTTCTATAACTTTTTTAGGCTTTTCACAAGATGATGAAGACCAAAACACAAAAAGTAATATTCAAACCTACACACCTTCTAAATTGTTAAATAAAGGGCAATGGGATATAAAATGGTTTAATAATTTATATACGCAAACTCGTGAAACTTTTGATGGTAACGAGTTTGATAGCCCGCGACAAACATTTTTTACATCCACTGTTGATATATTTACAGGTGTATCTGATAACAATAATTTTAATGTTGGATTGTTATTAGAATTTCGTTCCAATGTTGTTGCAGGTAGAGATGCTTTAGAGGTGTTTTCTTTTGATGGAGAATCCGGAACAGCACGTTCAGGATTTACGTCTTTTGCTCCTGCCATCAAATTCAATCCAATAAAAGGAGTTGGGAATTTTACAATTCAAACGGCTTTTCATATTCCTTTAATTGATAATGAAACAGAAAATGGCGTTTTTTTAGATCAGAAAGGCTTTATTTTTCAAAATCGATTTTTCTATGATTATACCTTTACAGGAGACAAATGGCAAATATTTACAGAGTTAAATACCGAGTATAATTTTGGTGATAAAGATGAGAGTTTTGCAAATAATAGCTTACGATTAACACCAGGAGTGTTTTTAAGTTATTTCCCAAGTCAAGATTTTACAGTTCTTGGTTTAGTGCAGCATTCTCAACTAATAGATACTGGAAATGATTTTGAACAAAACTTTACTGCAGTGGGTGGAGGAGCAAAATATCAATTGAGTAAAGTGTTAAATGTTGAAGCTCTTTACACCAATTTTGTTGCTGGAAAAAATACAGGATTGGGTCAGACTTTTAACATTGGTTTAAGAGCATTGTTTTAATGAAACTCATTTTTCATTGAAAAATGTTTAGTTGAATGGTCCCGTTTTTAAAACGAGATCGTATTAAAAATAAAAGCATTTTGTATAAATTAGGAGCTTATAAGTCATAATTTATGAAGTTAGATAAGCTCCTGATTGTATTTCTGTTAATTTTTCAATCCTGTTCTACCCAATCAGAAAAGATAAACGGATTGAGTTTTGTTGCGTCACCTCAAGAGATAAATGAGAGGCATACGAATCCAGTTGTAAATATTGGAGCTAATTATTGTGCCATTATGCCTTTTGGTTTTATTAGAAATTTAGAACATCCAGAAATTGTTTTCAATACAGATAGACAATGGTTTGGCGAAACTAAAGAAGGAGCAAAACAATATATTCAAGAGCTAGAAAAGAGAGGAATTAAAATCATGATTAAGCCACAAATTTGGGTTTGGCATGGAGAGTTTACAGGTTATATTGAAATGAAAACGGAAGCTAATTGGGGAACTCTAGAAAAATCGTACACTAATTTCATAATAGAATATGCTCACCTAGCTCAAGAAGTAAAAGCAGAGATTTTTTGCATAGGAACTGAACTCGAAAAGTTTGTTGAAAATAGACCAGATTATTGGGATAATCTTATTTCCGAAATTAAAAAAGTATATAAAGGTAAGCTAACATATGCAGCCAACTGGGATGAGTTTAAACGAACACCTTTTTGGGGCGAATTAGACTTTATTGGTGTTGATGCGTATTTTCCTGTAAGTGATAGTAAAACACCAACAGTTGAAGAGTGTTTAGAAGGATGGAATACGCATAAACCAACAATAAAAGAACTTTCAGATACCTTTGAAAAGCCCATTCTTTTTACAGAATTTGGTTACAGAAGTGTTGATTATACTGGAAAAGAGCCTTGGAAGAGTGACCGAAGTATGACTGTTGTAAATTTAGAAGGACAAACTAATACAACCAAAGCATTATTTGAAACGTTCTGGAATGAAGATTGGTTTGCTGGTGGATTTATTTGGAAGTGGTTTCATGATTATGAAAATTCAGGAGGAGAACAAAATAACCGTTTTACACCTCAAAATAAACCTGTTGAAGCAATAATTTCTTCTTATTACAAATTAAATTAAAACTAATCGTAAGGATTACTATTTTAATTCTACTTATTAGTGATAAAACTAATTTCACCAATTTTTCTTAATGAGGTTATTCTATCTACTACTACTTATAGTTTTGTGTTCATCATGCGTAAAAGATGATATTCCAGATATCCAATTTGATGATTCTGTCTCCTTAAGTCAAGATTTAAATGATAAACTATTTCAAGCAAATATAATTCCTGCTTTTGCCGGTAATGATGAAATTAGTAATGAATTAATACGTGTTTATTTTAATGTAGAAAATAATGCAACTAATTTTAAATACTATGAGAGTAGATTTGTTATTTCAGATTCTTCAGATTTCTCTCAATACATATTTAAAGATATAAGCCCTAAAACGCTTCACAATAACACATTTGGTATTTTTGAAACTGTATCAGCTCAAGAGCAATGGGTTATTATTTCTTATGAGCTTGAAGATAAAGTTAAATTATCTAGTCCTATTCGAATTAAGAATTCTTCTCAACAAACTACATACAACGAAAATATTCAGATAAATCAATCCAGTACTTCTATGCCACGATTTGATTGGGAGATTTTATCTGAAGAGAATAACAGTCAGTTTTTAGAACTTCTATTTATTGAAGATTCTATTTTATCTAAAACATTTACAAATGATAATTACTTTGAGTATGGTAATTTATCTAACGTTATCCAAAATTTAAATCAAGTGGATTTCCCTGAATTAATTTTAGGTGAAACCTATGCTATTACTATTATGGATTTAAGTAGAGATAATTGGATTAATAATTTTATTTCAACGACATTTATTAATCAGTAATGAGAGTTTGTATATTTTTTTTAAGCTTATTTTTTTCAATAACTACTTTGGCACAAAAACCTAGTGTAGCTGATTTAAAAGTACAGGGTAACAAAAAGTTAAAAACATCTTTTATAAAAAGACTATCAAATATAAAGTCTGGAGTTGTTTTAGATTCAATTGTCATAGAAGAAGATATAAAAAGACTTAAGCGACTTCCTTCTGTAGCTCATGCTTATTACCAAGTGTTTTATTCTCATGATAACCAATATAATGTGTTTTATAATATTGAAGAGAATTTCACTATCATTCCTTCTGCTAATGTGTACACCACAAATGATGATGAATTTGCTTACAGATTAGGGTTGTATGAGTTTAATTTATTTGGGCAAAATATGACCTTTGGTGGCTTTTATCAAAAAGATATTTACGATTCATATGCTATAAATTTTAGAGCTCCTTATTTATTTACAAGACAACTAGGTGTTGCAATTAACTATCAAGATCTAACAACTCAAGAACCTGTTTTTTTTAATAATACAACTGCTGATTATAAATACAACAATGAGTCTTTTGAAATATTAGGACTATATGAATTGAATTTTAATAACCGATTTGAGGTTGGCGTTAATTATTTCACAGAAGATTATGAGTACAAGTCTGGTGCGACAAGTCCTGATGTGCCGCAAGACTTACGAGTCCATAAATTACTATATAAAGTTATTTACGAGTTTAATAATATTGATTATTATTATCAATATTTAGAAGGTTATAGAAGTACTCTTAATTTTCAATATGTAACATCTAGAGATCAAGTATTGCCTGACTTTTCTATAGGTTGGAATGATTTTTCCTATTTTAAAAGAGTAGGAGAGAAAGGAAACTGGGCTAGCCGTTTGCGATTAGGTTTAGCTACTAATAACGATACACCTTTTGCACCTTTTTCTGTAGATAATAATTTAAACATTCGAGGAGTAGGTAATACAATTGATCGAGGGACTGGAGCAATTGTCTTGAATACTGAATATAGACATACCTTGTATGAAAAAGGGTGGTTTGTGTTACAAGGAAACGCATTTGTAGATGCTGGAAGCTGGAGAAATCCTGGTGGAGACTTTGGTGATTTTGGAGATTCTCAAAATTTACGCGTATATCCTGGCGCAGGTTTGCGTTTTATTCATAAAAGTATTTTTAATGCCGTTTTTAGAATCGACTATGGATTTGGTGTTACTCCAGACGCTACTAATGGTTTTGTATTTGGTATTGGGCAGTATTTTTAATAGCCTTTGATTATTAATTAAAATTTATTGAAACAATAAGTTCTAATTATCTTGTTTTTATATATTTGCGGCTTAATCAAAAACCGAATTTACATGAAAACTTTAAAATTATTTGTACTTGCTATTGCTGTAATTACTTTATCAGCTTGTAGTAGTGATGATGATAGTTCAACTCCAGTTGTGGAATTAACAAATGCTAATTTAGCAGGAACTTATGAGCTTATATTTTATGAAGACTTTTACGAGGAAACTGAAACAGCATCTGATGGATCTGCAGTTGTAGTAGAGACTGAAACATGTGTTGGAGATACCTTTACTAATGCGATATTAACTTTTAATTCTGATGGAACTTTTGTTACAAGTGGGAATTATAGAGAAGTATGTAATTTAACAATTAATGGTCAAACATCAACAGAACAGGATATAGTGCCATTTGATTCTTCAGGTTCTTACAGTGTTAATGATACTAATAGAACAATAGCATTTGATGGTTTTATTAATGATGTAGTATTATTTGATGGAACAAATTTGTACTTGACGTCGATGCAAGTTGAGACATTCGATGATGAAACTTTTCGTTTTGAAGTAGAAGTTCGTTTTAGAAAACAAAATTAATTGAGTTTCAAACATAAATTTAAAGCTACCAATTTGGTAGCTTTTTTTATGCAATATGTTTTTTGTAATAATTATGTAAATCATCAGCAGAAGCTCCTAACCATTTTTTTACATAAATAGTCCAAAAGTGATATTGTAATTTCCAAACACCATGTTTCTTGTAAAGTCTAGCCGACGTTTTAATTTTTTTATTAATAACTACAAATTGGTTTCTGGCATAGAGTTCGTTTATTAAAATATTGTCTTCATAAATAGTGTAAGTTTCATCAAAACCACCAATATCATTAAATAGTTTTTTAGTTATAAACTGACTTTGGTCACCACCACGACAAGCACGCCATCTAAATTGAGTAAGCCAACTTGCTAAACGTAACCACCAATGATTACTATCAAACTGTAAACGAAAACAACCAGCAAGATTTTCCTTTTCTACTTCTTCAATAATAAGTTGATCAAAGTTTTTTGGAGGAAATGAATCGGCATGTAAAAAGTATAAAATAGAACCAGAAGCATGTTTTGCTCCAAGATTCATTTGTTTTGCTCTTCCTTTTTCAGAATGTAAAAGGACTATGTCTGGTCGAGCGGAGTCGAGACCTGTTTTTTGAGACCTCTCGCTTCTCGACTCCGCTCGAAGTGACACGCTCGAGGAGACAAATAATTTGATTATCGCTTTTGTCTCATCTATACTTCCACCATCAACTAAAATGATTTCACTAATATTAGATTCAGTAGAATTCTCTTTTAAATGAACCAATAACTTGCCAATGCCATCTTCTTCATTTAAAACTGGAATGATTATGGAAATTTTAGTCATTCAAGTCCCAATTATAGTCTTTAAAACTTTTAGGTGCTTTTTCAGAAATAGTCACATTAGAATATTGATTTAAAAAATCTATAAGTGAACCATTTTGTTTAAAATCTTTAGTAAACCATTTAAATATTTTAGACAACCTAAGGTTGTTTTGAGAGATATTATTTTTGGATTCATCTGCCAAAAACTCACGAGTTAGTTTAGATAAATCATCTTCTAGAGTTTGAGCAGTAAAAGCTTTGTTGTAGAGCTTCGGACACGATTTAGCTGCACATACAAGCGCAAAATGAATACGAGGCTCTCCCATTTTTCTAATAATTTGATGTTCTATTTCATCTAGATTATACCATTTTTCACCAAGTTTCCATAAGCGTTGCTTCCATGGATCTTTAATATCTTTAATACTTTTTACAGGATAATTACGTAGTATTAAATCTATGGTCATGGAGTTGTAAGCATTAATCCAATAAGCTAATTTTGCTTCTTTAGTCCAAGAGTTAGTTGGCATGTTTTCTCCTAGAGCAGCGATATAATTTCGTAATGCTTTAGTGTCTGTTCTTAAATTTTTATAATTAACATTACCTTGAACTGTAACATGTTTTTGTAATAAATTATTAAAAGAACTATGATTAAAAAATACTGTTTTTGGTGCTTTTGTAATTTCAGGTTGAGGTTTGCTTTCTTCTTTTTCTTGAATAGTTTCTTCAATTTCTACATCAGCCATGTCCTCTTTTGGAGTTGGGACTTCTTTTATTTCAATTAGTTTTTTTGAGTCATCTTGAGGTTTAGTTTTTTCAACTTTTGCAATGTCTTTAGAAGATGTTTGAGCAACTTGCTTTGTGCTACAACAAGAGGAAATAATTATTGCTATTACTAGTAGATTCAGGTATTTCATTTTTTTAAAGGGTAAAATTCTTGACTTAAAAAATCTTTTGGGAAATCTTCATCTCTTTCAAAACCAAGCTCTATATGAGTGCCATCATAAGGTACATAGTTGGTTTTAAAAATATAATCCCAAAGACTTAAAGTTAGTCCATAATTTACACCATAGCTTACATGATCTGGTAATTGTTTTGCATGATGCCAAATGTGCATTTTAGGATTGTTAAAAACATACTTTAAAATTCCATAATCCCAGCCCAAATTCGCATGATTTAAATGTCCAATAGCAATAGCGAAAAAGTAAACGATACTAACATCTTGAGCATCAAAACCACCAATAATAGCTAAAGGAATATATAATAACGATTTGTAAACTACAGGTTCCATCCAATGGTAACGTAAATGTGCAGCAAAGCCCATTTCTTTGACACTATGGTGTACTTTGTGAAAGTTCCAAAGTAAAGGTACACGATGCAATAAACGATGTGTATTCCATTGAACAAAATCACTAACTAAAAAGAAAATCACCAAGCCTAACCATTTTGGCAAATTATCAACATCAAATAATTGAAAGCTAGAAATAGTTAAGCCAACTGTTTTTAAAATATCATTTAAAAATTCGGCTGCTGTGTTAGATAAAGCAATTAGGACAATTAAATTCAATAAGAAGAAATTAAAAAACATGTAGAACATGTCTAACCAAAAATCTTTTCTAAAAACCGATTGATTTTTTCGCCAAGGAAAAGCAATTTCCAAAACCCAAACTACAAGCGATATAATAATTAGACCATAAAAATAATTATCCCAATTGTTTTGCAGAAGGATTTCGTTTTTCAAGTAATTCCAATAATCCCTATAGGATTGGGCGATAATATCAAGATACTTTTCCATAGATTCTCAAAGATACTATATTATTATTTTGATTTTTTTTAATTCTCATGTAACCTTTTTGTAATTTCAAGGTCTTCATACCAAACAACCACCAAAAATAAATTGAAACAGCTAACCGACGAACAATTAATGCACGATGTAGCAAGTGGAAATTTAGATGCGATGTCTCATATTTTTGAGCGCTATCATAAAAGGCTCTACAATTTCTACTTTCAAATGATAAGAGATAGAGCTATTTGTGAAGATATGGTGCAAACGGTTTTTTATAAAGCAATACGTTATAGAACATCATATAAAGGAGGTCAGTTTGTATCGTGGATTTTTAAAATTGCTAGAAATGTGTTTTCTGATCAGTATCAAAAATCCAAAAAAACACTAAATAATGTAGATATTGATTTAGTGACTCATAAAAATGAAGATAATAAAGTAGATCAAATAGAAGAGATTCAACATTTACACAATGCTTTAAATAGATTAGATGTTGAAGAGAAAGAATTAATAGTCATGAATAGACTACAAGGCATAAAATACGATAGAATAGCAGAGATAATTGGAAGCAGTGAAGGCGCAGTGAAAGTGAAAGTGCATCGTATTATAAAAAAATTAAAAACTGTTTATTTTGAAACCATATAGTTATGGATTGTAATAATATAGAACAACAAATAGTAGATTTTATTGACGGACAATTGTCTACTGAAGAAACGCTAAAGATTGAAGATCATATTGACTCTTGTGAAACTTGCAAGTTGTTACATGATGAAACTAAACAGTTGTTTCAAGCATTTGAAAATGTAGAAGAGCATACTCCAAGTGATAATTTACGTAAAGGATTTTATGAACTTTTAGAAGAGGAAAAACAATTTACAGATACTAAAGTTGTAAACCTGATTAAAGAAGAGAAAGAGTTTCCATGGAAACGTGCTTTTCAAGTAGCAGCTTCAATTGTACTAGTGTTTTCTGGATATTTTTTAGGAAGTCATAACACACAACAAAATGCTAACCAAGAAATTTCAGCGTTACAACAACAAACAGTGGAGCTAAAAGAAGATATGATGCTGGCAATGATAGAAAATCAGTCACCAAGTAAACGAATACAAGCCGTAAGTTTTACAGAAAGTTTTGTAAAACCAGACGCTAAAATATTAGAAGCTTTAATAGAGCGTATGCAATATGATGGAAATGTAAATGTGCGATTAGCTGCAGCAGAAGCACTATCCGAATTTCCAGAATCTAACATTGTAAAAGATGCCTTTATCAAAGCTCTAACAACCCAGAAAAACCCGAGTTTGCAAATTGCAATTATTCAATTTTTGGTTAAAATTCAGGAAAAGCGCGCAATTGAACCAATGCAACAATTATTGGAACAATCTGAAACACCAAATTTTGTAAAAGATCAAGTAAACAGTGGTATTTCACAAATAATTTAAAAATCAACAAGAGCTGAATTTTCACATTGAGTTTATCGAAATGAATTTCAGTATTAAAAACAGTAAATAATGAATCAAATTAAACGAACAGGAATTTTAGTAAACTTCATAGCTGTATTAAGCTTTGTGTTTACAAGTGCACAGGAGGATTACACCAAATCTTTGAATGGTATTAATAAAGTGCGAATAGAAACAGGAACCAAAGTAAAAATTGTAGCAGGTTCTGGTAATGAGTTGCGATTTAGCAAGTATGAGCATGATGATGACCAAAATAGCCATTATGACTATGAACATGAACATGAATGTGAAGGTTGTGACAAGGATAACAATAAGAGTGATCGCTCTAAAGGCCTTAAAGCTGTTTATGCAGGAGGAACTGATAATACAGGTTTTGGTATGTCTATTGAGAAAGAAGGCGATGTGTTGCGTATTAGAGATTTAAAATCTTGGATGCAGCGAAGCGGACTTCAAATTACTCTACCAAAAGATATGGATATACATTTGGATTGTGGCAATTTAGGCAGTGCTCATTTAGAAGGATTTTCTTCAGAAATTGAAGTAAACACAAATGTTGGAGGTATCAAGCTAAAAGACGTAACGGGACCAATTACTGCTCACACAAGTACTGGAGCTGTAGATGTAGTATTTAAAAATGTAAATCAATCGTCTCCAATATCTTTAAGTAGTTCAACAGGAGTTGTAGATGTATCTCTACCTACAAACACCAAAGCTGATCTAGAATTACGTACAACAATGGGAACAGTATATACAGATTTTGATTTGCAAATGCCGCGTGAAGATGGAATGAGAGTAGTTGGGAGCAACAGAAAAATAGTGAGTAAACTCAATGGAGGAGGTGTGAAAATTGTATTGAGATCATCTACTGGAAATGTATACTTAAGAAAACAATAGTTAATAAAAAAATCAATCAAAATGAAAAAAACAACGTTTTTTCACGAACACCTAATCAGTATTAGTAACGTGAGTAAAAAAATAGTAATACTTGCATTGTTAAGTGTGGTAACCCTTCATGCACAAAAAGAGCTTACGTTTATCGAAAACTTAAAGTCAAATCAAGATTTGTATGTTAATTTTAAGTTTGCTCAAGATATAAAAATCGAACATGGAAAAACTAACGAGGTGATAGTTAAGGCATCTGTTAATATTGACGACGGAGAAGGTAATGATGCCTTTTCAATCAAAACAGATAAGTCTTCAGGACGTTTAAAAATGTATTCAGATTTCGGAGACTATTTCAAGAATAAATGGAATGATAAAAGCAGAAGAAATTGTAATTCTAATACAGAAATAAACTATGTGGTTATTGTTCCGAAAGGAGTTAATCTCAAAGTGAAAAGTATTTCTGGAAGTGTTTATATGGATACTTTTAATGGTGATTTAGTAACCGATTTGATTTCTGGAGACGTTACCGTTAAAAAGTATAATGGAGAGTTGCGATTAAAAACAATTAGTGGTGCTTTAGATGTAACAGTCAACAAAGCAGATCTTAATGCAAAATCATTAACAGGAACTATCTATTCTGATATTGAGTTTAAAAATGATAGCTCAAAAAAGTATTATAATGGTTCTAATAATAAGGTAAGTAAGCAGATAAATGGAGGTTCTCAACCTCTTGATATGGAAACCATTTCTGGTAATATTTATATAAGAAAAGGGTAAACGTATTTCATAAATAAACTTTCAAAAATCCGACCTTTTAAGGGTCGGATTTTTTATATTTAGAGCATACTATTGAAAGTTGCTCTAATGAAAAAAAAGTATGTTATTGCCTTTGATCAAGGAACTACAAGTACCAGAACTATTGCTTTTGATTTAAAAGGTGAAATTAAATCAATCTCCCAGAAAGAATTAACACAGCATTATCCTAAATCTGGTTGGGTAGAACACAATCCAATTGAAATTTTTAATGATCAATTAAAAACCTTTGAAGAAGCTCTTGAAAAGGGCAATATAGATCCTGAAGAGATTGCTGGAATAGGTATTACAAATCAAAGAGAAACAACAGTTGTTTGGGATAGGACAACAGGAGAGCCAATCTACAATGCAATCGTTTGGTTAGATAAAAGAAGTTCTGAAATCTGTGATAATTTAAAACAGCAAGGTCATGAAAATTATATTCGTGAAAATACTGGTCTTGTAATTGACGCTTATTTTTCGGGTACTAAACTAAAATGGATTTTAGATAATGTAGAAGGAGCAAGAGAAAGAGCTAACAATAATCAATTGCTTTTCGGAACAATAGATAGCTGGTTAATCTATAAATTCACAAAAGGTGAAAAGCATGTTACAGATCATACAAATGCCTCTAGAACATTATTGTATAATATTAAACACAAAGATTGGGATGATACCATTTTAAAGGTTCTAGATATTCCGAAATCAATTCTTCCTAGTGTACAACATTCTTCTTCTAATTTTGGGAGTATTGATTTTAAAGAGACTGATATTCCTATTTACGGAGTTGCGGGAGATCAACAAGCTTCATTGTTTGGAAATGGTGGTTTTAATTCCGGAATGGCGAAAAACACCTATGGAACTGGTTGTTTCATGTTATTCAATACTGGAGAAAAACAAGTAATCTCTAAAAAAGGTTTGTTAACAACTTTAACCTGTACTCTTGAAAATGAACCTATAAACTATGCATTAGAAGGGAGTGTTTTTGTTGCTGGAGCTTCAATTCAATGGTTGCGAGATAAAATGAAGTTTATTGAGAAGGCGTCAGATACTCAAGCTATTTGTGAGAGTATACCGCCTTTAGAGGATGTTTATGTAGTTCCTGCATTTGCAGGTTTAGGTGCTCCTTATTGGGATTCTAAAGCAAAAGCTAGCGTCTATGGTATGACATTAGACACAGGTAAGGACGAGCTTGTAAAAGCTACAGTTGAGGCTATTGCCTATCAAACTAAAGATGTAATTAATGCTATGATAAGTGATAGTAATTCTGAAATTCTTAATCTTAAAGTCGATGGAGGAGCAAGTGCTAATAATTATTTAATGCAATTTCAATCAGATATCCTTGATATAAATGTTGAGCGACCAGAAATGCTAGAGGTTACTGCTTTTGGAGCTGCGTTATTAGCTGGAATTAAAGCTGGAGTTTGGTCAAAAAATGATGTGAAAACAATAAGAAAGATAGATCACACATTCATACCAGAAATGCCTGCTAAAACTAGAAAGATAAGATATAAGGGTTGGAGAAAAGCAGTTGAAAAAACTAAAACAAAATCTAAAAATGAAGTTTCTACCCTTCGGTTTTCAGTTTTAGACAGAAAAAAGCAGATAAAAAAAATAAAGAATACTGTTTTCGACTTGATTATCATAGGAGGTGGAATTACAGGAGCAGGAATAGCTTTGGATGCATCTTCTAGAGGTTTAAATGTTTGTTTAATCGAAAAAAATGACTTTGCTTCAGGTACTAGTAATAAGTCAACTAAATTAATTCATGGTGGTTTACGATATTTAAAACAATTAGAAATAGGCTTGGTAAAAGAGTCTGGGACCGAACGGGCTATTGTTCATAAGTTAGCACCACATTTAGTTGTTCCAGAGAAAATGTTACTGCCCTTGAAAGAAGGAGGTACTTATGGCAGAATGATGACCTCAATTGGATTAAAAGTTTATGATTTTTTAGCCAATGTAGAGGGAGATGATAGACGTGTAATGCTTGAAAAAGAAGATACTCTACTCAAAGAACCTTTACTAGATTCTGAAGATATATTAGGTAGTGGTTTTTACGCAGAATACAGAACAGATGATGCTAGACTAACAATAGAAATACTTAAAAAGGCTTCAGAATTTGGGGCAACAATATGTAATTATTGTGAGATGGAATCATTTGAATATGATGAAGATCAAAAAATAAAAGCTCTAAATTGCGTAGACCATAATACAAAAAAGCAAATTCAAATTAGAGCAAATAACTATGTATCTGCTGCTGGACCATGGGTAGATTTATTACGTAAAAAAGACGCATCAATAAATCATAAGTATTTGCATTTAACAAAAGGAGTTCATATTGTGTTTCCATATCATAAGTTACCTGTAAAACAAGCAATATATTTTGATGTGTCAGATGGTAGAATGATTTTTGCTATACCAAGAGGTAGAGTTACTTATGTTGGTACAACAGATACAAATTATAATGGTAGTTTAGACCGAGTTGTAGCAACTAAAAAAGATGCAATATATCTACTTGATGCTGTTAATAATATGTTTCCATCTATCAATTTAAAGATTGAAGATATAGAGTCTAATTGGGCTGGATTAAGACCTTTAATACATGAAGAACAAAAGAATCCATCAGAACTATCTAGAAAGGATGAAATATTTATTTCAGCAAGTGGATTAATCTCAATTGCTGGAGGAAAGTTAACAGGATACAGAAAAATGGCACAACGTGTTATAGATGCAGTTTTAAAGACGATGAATCACAATAATAAATCTCGATTAAAAGAGTCCTTTACTAAAAATATTCCATTAGTAAGTCCAGCTATGTATTCATCACAAGACGTTAACCAATATCAAACAGAATTGGAATCTGCTTTAAAAGATCTAGGGCTAGAAGACAAATCATATGCTTGGCACTTATGCTCTACTTACGGTAAGAAGGCTAGCCTTATTATTGAAAAAGCTTCTTCCTTTGAAGGAACTACAATACAGGAACAAATTGTTAGAGCAGAATTATGGTATGGTATTAACTACGAAATGGTGAATAGTATTTCAGATTTTTTTGTAAGAAGAACTGGAGCCATGTATTTTAATATTGAAAGTGTTTCAAAATATCGAGATAGTATATTAAACGATTGTGTTCAATACCTAAATTGGAATGAAGAACGAATTAAGCTTGAAAACGACAAATTACAAATATTAATAAACGATGCTACTCAATTTTATGATGAGGAATTTTAAAAGCCTTCTAATTTATTGACTTTTAGGCGTTTTTATAGGTTTCTTAATATTCTAAAAAACACGTATCTTGCATAACTAACTTACTTTTATGTTAAATAAGAATCATATAAAAAATCTTTTAGGAGACGCTTCACAAGACACTTTAAAACAAGTTTCAGGTCAAGATGCTACGTTCTTATATGCAGAATCTCCATCAAGCCCAATGCATATTGGTTCGCTAACAATTATTGAGGGCTCTCTAAATTTTGATGATTTTAAAGAAAATTTGGCTTCTAAATTACATCTAATGCCAAAATTCAGGCAAAGATTACTTAATGTCCCCTTTAATCTAGACTATCCTTATTGGGTTGACGATCCTAATTTTGATTTAGATTTGCATGTTTCTAGAATCAAACTTCCAGATCCATCTAATTGGAAAACATTACGAGATGTTACCGCTTCAATATTTAGTGCACCTCTTGATTTACGTAGACCATTGTGGAGTGTTAGTTTTATTGAAGGTATTAATGAAATAGATCAACTTCCAAAAGGGTCTGTAGCAATTGTAGTTAAAACACACCATGTAATGATTGATGGAGGTTCTGGAGTTGGTGTAATGGGAATTTTATTTGATACAGAAAAAGAAGTAAAAAACAAATCAGCTGAAGATACAAAGTCCTACGAGCCTGATCCACTTCCTGACGAAATAGACTTACTTATCAAAAGTTCTTACAAGTTTTTAAAAGATCCTCTTAAAATACCTAAAACAATTACCGAAACAACTTTCTCTTTAATGAAAGGAAATGTTTCAAGCAGATTTATCAAGAAAAAACGAGTAAAAAGTAAACGATTTGTTCCTAAAACAATTTTTAATGATAATGTATCACCAAAGCGTACTTGGGGAACAGCAATTTTATCTTTTGATCGTATTTATAATTTAAGAAAACTCACAGGAGTTACAATTAACGATTTAATAGTCACGATTTGTTCTGGTGCTATCAGGCGCTATTTGCAAGAGCGTCAAAAGCTACCAGCTCAATCATTGGTTGCTAATATTCCTATTTCAACCAGAAGTAAGAAAGAAAAAGGTCAGTTAGATAATCAAATTTCTAATATGCTTATCCAAATAGGTACTCATATCGAGGATCCTATTAAGCGTCTCGAATTTATTCAAGATCAAACAGATCAAGGAAAAACGAGACATAAAACTATTGGAGCAAAAACCTTATCTAAAATGGCTGATTCTGTGCCATTTGGTCTTGCTAATCTTGCTGCTAAAGCCTATAACAAATACAATATAAAAGACTTACATAGACCTCCTTTTAATGTTACCATTACAAATGTGCCTGGTCCTTCAGGTGTTCTCTATTTAAAAGGACATAAAGTCGTATCAGTTTTTGGACTCACTCCAGTTCTAGATGGATTTGGATTAATTATTGCGGCATTTAGTTACAATGGGCAAGTTACTATTACAACCACATCAGACGCTAAAACTATGCCTGATGCAGATAAGTTTTCTCGTTACATGAGAGAATCGGCTAATGAATTAGAGGAGCTCATTAAAAATAAACCTAAAAATAAAGTAGCTGAAGCTACAAGTGATACACTAAAAAGTTCAGTGTTTTTTAATGCGTTTAGAAAATTTATTAAAACCAATATAAAAGCGGTTAAAACGCATAAAGGAGTATTTGAATTCAAAGTAACAAGCAATGATAAAGAAGCCTTCTGGAAATTAGATACTAATAAAACCACACCAGAATTAAGAAAACTAAAACCTAAAAACCCAGTTGCTTCAATTCAAATTAGTGATAGTAATTTATTTGCTCTTTATAAAGGCGATTTATTGTATGAAGAACTTAAAATTCAAGGAAGAATTCGCTTGTCTGGCACAAAAGCAGCAGTTATTAAGTTAGAAAAGTTACTCTTACTCTTTTTAAATAAATAATGAATTACAGAACTAGAACCTACACTACAAGAGATAATCTAGAGATTTTCTATTACCATTGGAAGTCCTCAATTAAAAACCCAAAAGGTATTGTTCAAATTGCTCATGGAATGGGAGAGCATGCTGGGCGTTATAAAAAAATTGCATCCTTATTACAATCACAAGGATTTGAAGTCTATGCAAATGATCATCGTATACATGGTAAATCCGTTAAAACAATAGATCAATTGGGTGTTTACGATGGCGTAAATTATTTTGACGATGCAGTTGAGGATATGAGAGAGTTTACTAACCTTATTAAAACAGAACATCCAGACCAAAAAATAATTTTATTTGGGCATAGCATGGGCTCATTTTTTTCTAGAGAATATGTCACTAAATATGGAGATGATGTAAAATTATTAGCCCTTTCGGGAACCGCTAGTTTTATGAAAGGATTAGGCGCAGTAGGCCTTTTTAGCGCTAACTTAATCAAGTTAGTTAAAGGAGGGAAGCAATCTAATAGTGCTTTAAAGTCTATCTTTTTTTCAGAGTTTAACAAAAAGTTTAAACCTAATAGAACAAAGGTTGATTGGATAAGTAGTGATGAAGAGCAAGTAGATATTTTTAATGCTGATCCATATAGAATTGAAGATTTTTCAATTAATGTGTTTATTGATATATTGAAAGGAAGTAAAAAAATTAATGAAAAGCATGCTTTTTTAGCGACACCAAAAAAAATACCAATTTACATGTTTGCTGGAAGTGAAGACCCAGTTGGAGAAATGGGTAAAGGTGTAAAAAAAGTAGCGAATCAATATATCAGAGCTGGAGTTAATGATCTTACCTTAAAAATGTATCAAGGTCGTCATGAGATGCTCAATGAGGTTAATAAAGAAGAAGTTGAGCAAGATTTTATTAATTGGTTAAATGCCAAAGTAGAAGTTGTATAATAACATGGAAAAAAGTAAAAGTTTATACAAAACCTTTATTCGACTAGCAATAAATTTAGCTATTGTTAGAGGTAAAACATTAAGAGAAGCCAAAGCTCTTGTACTCCGCTTATGTGAAGAACATCCCTTTGATAAAAAAATTATTAATTCTATTAGTGATGAGGTGTTTGATAAAAAATCATTAGCAGTATTGTCACAGGAGTGTCTTCAAATTTGTAGGGATTTTGGTCCTGATAGAGATTATTTAACACTTGTTTTAATACTAGAGAAGATAAATAAGATTAGAACTAAAGGATTTACAGGTGATAGATCAACAAGTAATTTGGTTAAAGATTTTAAAAACGAAATCCAAATCATTAATAAAAATATAGATGCACCACCAATGTATAATGTGTTACTTGAGACTAGATCTTTGATTGAGTGGTCTACCATGTTTGGTCTATATCATATTATACCTAAATGCAAAAAAGGAAATAATAAACCTGTTTTACTAATGCCTCCTTATCTTGGTAACGATCATTCTACGAGATTTGTTCGAAAATACTTAAAGTCTGTAGGGTTTAAAACATATAAATGGGAATTAGGTGTGAATACTATAAACTCTAAATATCTTCCAAAACTAATAGAAAGATTGGATGATATATACGAAAAGCACCAAGAAAAAGTAAGCCTAGTTGGATGGAGTGGAGGAGGTATTTTTGCTAAAATTATTGCCAATAGATATCCAGACAAAGTAGAGCAACTTATCACTATAGGTTCACCAGTTTGGGGAGTTAAAAACATGAAAACTCCTATGGTACGAACATTAGAGTTTTTAAGAGGTAAAAGCTTAAAAGAGAGGAATAAGAAGATTATAGAAGAATTAGAAGAAATTCCAGAAGTGCCAATTACATGTATTTATACGCGTACAGATGGACTTGTTCCTTGGAAAAATTGTTTAGAAGCAGAAACCTTTAGGAAAAACATAAAAAATGTTGAAGTATTTGGTAGTCATTGTGGATTAGGAGCTAATGCATCAGTA
Source organism: Flavobacteriaceae bacterium NBU2973 (assembly GCA_026162565.1). Lineage (GTDB taxonomy): Bacteria > Bacteroidota > Bacteroidia > Flavobacteriales > Flavobacteriaceae > JAOEIQ01. The sequence continues at coordinate 117,156 of JAOEIQ010000007.1, read as the reverse complement.
TTGGTAACAGTAGCTAATACTTTAATTGAAAATACCCAAGGCGAAGCTCCAAATGGAGTTATTACAAAAATTGAAAACATATTTTTTCCCAAGTTTTGGAAACAAAAAAAGAGTGACATTTTAAACGGTTTAATGTTGAAAGCTTAATTACATATCATGAAGGAGATCATTAATCAACCAAAGTTTCAGGAAGAGCTAAAAAAGATAGCAAAAGCTCAAAATCAAGAATTGGATACAGTTATTAAAGAAGCTGAAACTTGCTTGCAAGAGTTACATACAGAGCAAAATCCAATGGCGAATATGGTAACTCTTAAAGGGTTTGATTACATGATGTCTAAAGCATATGAAGACAAAATAGATGTAGATCCTCAACAAATAAAATGGTTAACAAAATTAATGCGTCATAATTCTGTAGCATTTATTTTAACCCACAAAACGTATTTAGATACAGTTGTTTTAATAAATACACTTGTTCAATACGGAATGCCAATTCCGTTCTTTTTTGGAGGCATAAATCTTGCAATGCCTGGAGTAAAACAATTAGGAAAAAATTCAGGCCTTATTTTTTTAAGAAGAAGTTTTAAAGATAATCCTGTATATAAGCTATCATTAAGGCATTACATATCTCACTTAATTGAACAAGGCGATCATCTTACATGGAATATAGAAGGTACACGATCACGAACAGGTAAGATAGTTTATCCGCAAATGGGAATCTTGAAATATATTATGGAAGGTGAGCAAGAAAGCTCTAGAGAAATAAAATATATTCCTGTTTCAATTGTTTATGATTTGATTCCTGATGTCAAAGAGATGACTGAAGAGGGCAAAGGTTTAGAGAAAAAAGGAGAAACTCTAAAAACCTTTTTCAAATTCATGCAGAAATTAGGCCATCAATATGGAAGAGCTGCTATTAGATTTGGAGAGGCTGTTGATGCTAGCGCACATAAAAATGCTATAATACCTGATATTGAAGAGGATAGTTATGCTGATAAAAATACATTACCTCGTTTTGCATTTGAGTTAATTCATAAGGCAAATAGAATTACACCTGTAACAACTGTTTCTCTGGTTTGTAATACCTTGCTTAATAATTTTGCAATGACTAAGCGGGAGATTGAGTTTAATGTCATCAAGCTCATGAACTATATCGAGCAACGAAAAGATGATGTACTGCTTGATCGTGGAAGTGATATTAGTGTGACCGTTCAAAAAGCGTTAAACCTTCTTTTAAGTTCGCATATTATCACAAAGAGTAAAGCAGGTAGAAAAACCCAATACAGTCTAGCTGCAAACGAATATTTGTCAGCTACCTATTATGCTAACATGTCTTCAGGACATTTATACCATCGAGCATTTATTGAGATGGCTTTAGTAAAAATCATGAATGATACATCTCAAGACAGAATTATTCATTTTTGGGAAGAAATCATGCATCTGCGTAATATGTTTAAGTTTGAGTTTTTCTATTCTAACAAACCTCAATTTAGTTCAGAAATAGAAGCTGAACTAGAACTATTCGATCCTAATTGGAGAGACATAATATCAGATCCTGAAGGTGATGTTAATGCATTACTTAAAAAACAAGAATTATTTGTATCTAAAGGCTTGCTTTTAATTCATCTCGAAGCTAATAAAGTAGTTTGTCATACTTTGAGAAGTTGGGATTTAGAAGATAAATTTATTGATAAAGAATTTATTGATCTCTGTTTGTTCAAGGGTAAAGAATTGCATTGGCAATCGCGTATTACGCGTCTTGATAGTGTCTCAAAACCGTTTTTAACAAGTGCCTTACGATTAGCAAAAAATAATCGATTTATTCCCTTAAATAAAACCATCGACCATAAACGTTTAGAACGTTGGATGCATCTTTTGGATGAATTGACAGACCGTTTGTACATCTTACAACAAATAGAAATAAAAGCTAATATAAAAGGTCTTGAAAAACATAAAAAGACCAAGAAAAAAGATGTTGTTCCAGGTACTGACATAGAACGTTTTTCTACAGTTCATGATGATCAAGAAGATGGTTCTCATATCGCTGCGTTTTTTGATTTAGATAGAACATTAATAGATGATTTTTCTGCCAAAAAATTTGTACAATCTAGAGTGTTAAGTGGAAAAACAACAGCAAAAGAGCTAGTGTCTCAATTCGCAACAATTTTATTATACGCAATTGGTAATAGAGATTTTGAAGTGCTTACCAGATTATCAGCAATTGGAGTAAAGGGAATCAAAGAAAAAGAGTTTATAGATTTAGGAAAAGAAGTTTACAAAAAACACCTAAAGCATACTATTTATCCAGAATCTCGGGAACTCATTAAATCTCATTTAGAAAAAGGACATAGAGTTGTAATTATTTCCGCAGCAACGAGTTATCAAATAAAACCTATTGCTAGTGAATTAGGTGTAGAAGATATTTATTGTACCGAAATGGAAGTTAAGAAAGGTCGTTTTACAGGTAAAATAACTGAAATGTGTTGGGGAGAAGGCAAAGCTAATGCAGGAAGAAAGTTTGCAAAAGAAAATGACATTGATTTAACAAAAAGCTATTTCTACACTGATAGCTTTGATGATTATCCATTACTAGATATTGTTGGAAACCCATATGCTACAAATCCTGACGATCGACTTTCGCAAGTGGCTTTTGAAAATGACTGGCCAATATTACGATTTAAAAATGCAGATCAAAGACCAGTAGTTAATGGTTTCAGAACTGGATTAGCAGCCGCTAGTATTTACCCTTCTTTTTTAAAGGGTATTGCTAAAGGCTTAGTTACCATGTCAAGACAAGAAGCAGCTAATACTACTTTTGCTAGTATTGGAGATTTAGGAACTAAATTTGCTGGTTTAGATATTTCAGTTAAAGGGAAACATAACCTTGAAAATTATAGACCAGCAGTATTTTGTTTTAATCACCAAAGTTCTGCTGACTTTTTTATTATCTTAAAGCTTTTAAGGCATGATATTACTGGTGTCGCTAAAAAGGAGCTCGAGTTGAGTCCAATAGGACCATTATTTAAAGCATTAGGAGCAATTTTCATAGATCGCTCTAATAAAGAAAAAGCAATTAAATCATTGGCTAAAGCTTCAGAAGTTTTAAAAGGAGGTACTTCTGTAGCAATTGCTCCAGAAGGAACTAGGAGTGGTAGTAAAACGCTTGGTAAGTTTAAAAAAGGAGCGTTTCATTTAGCAATGAAGGCTGGTGTTCCAATAGTTCCTATAGTAATAAAAAATGCCTACATGGCAATGCCTAAAGGAAGTTCGGTGTTTAAACCTACACATATTGAAGTGGTAGTATTAGATCCTGTGGATACATCAGAATGGAAAGATAAACATATAGATACATATGTAAATGACGTTCGAGATATGTTTCAAAAAGAGCTGGATGCTTAATTAAAATTAGTGCAAATGAAATTAAAAGTTGGATTATTAGGAGGAGGTTCTTGGGGCACAACAGTTGCTTCATTAACTGCAAAAAATACTGAAACAATCATGTGGGCTAGAAACCCTAAAACTGTAAATGAAATTAATGAGTTTAAAACAAACGAAAAGTATTTACCTAATGCTAAATTAACTAAATCACTTCGTGCTTCTAATTCTATTCAGGAAACAGTTGAAAATGCAGATCTCATAGTAATGGGAGTTCCTGCTCAAAGTTTTAGAAAAGTCTTGCAAGAGGCTAAACCATATATTCGTCCTTGGGTGCCAATTGTTAGTTTGGCTAAAGGTTTAGAAATTGGCTCTAAAATGAGAATGACTGAAGTTATTGAACAAGAAATGCCTGGACATCCAGCAGGAGTTTTAACTGGACCTAATTTAGCAAAGGAAATTCATTTTGGTAAAGCCGCAGCAGCAGTAATTGCCATGGTAGATGATACTTTGTCAAAAAGGCTGCAAACAGTTTTTAGTTCAGGATTATTTAGAGTCTACACTAATAACGATGTTGTTGGTTGTGAGTTAGGAGGAGCTTTAAAAAATATTATGGCAATAGCATCTGGAATGGGAGATGGTGCAGGTGCTGGAGATAATACTAGAGCAGCTGTGATCACCAGAGGATTGTCAGAATTAACAAGACTTGGTGTAGAAATGGGAGGAAAAAGACGAACATTTTCTGGTTTGGCAGGAATGGGAGATTTAGTGGCTACGTGCTCAAGTTCAAAGAGTAGAAATTACAGAGTCGGTTTCCAATTGGGTCAAGGTAGAAAATTAGACGATATTATTGCAGATATGAACGAAGTTGCTGAAGGAGTTAAATCAGCTAAAGTAGTAATGGAATTAGCTAACGATTATAATGTTGATATGCCTATTTCACGCGAAGTTTATAAAGTTCTATATGAAGGAAGTACAGTTCATGATGCCTTTAGAGGGTTATTGAAATTAGAAGTAGGTTCTGAAAAAGAGCCAGGATAAAAATATTCCATAAAACAAACATATTATGGCAAAAAAACAAGATCAAACAGCATCGTTTATGGTGCGATTTAATCAGCGAATTTTCGATGAAGATGGCGAACCTAAAGTACAATGGAGAGGAAAAATATCTCATGTTCAAGGTGGAAATGATACAAATTTCACAGATTTTAATGACGCCTTAATTTTTATGCAAAAAAAATTAGCAGACCTTACCAATGAGGCTACTAAAGATGAATCTAAAGAACGAAGAGAAGGAATTCTAAAAAAGAGCTTCTCTGTTTGGAAGACTATGAAAGAGGTTGGCCCAAAAATGATTATGGATACTATTAAAGATCCAAAAAAACAAATATCTCAAATTCAAGATCAGATACAAGATCAGATTAGTACTATTGGTGACGAAATAAGTGAGAAGGTACAAATAGACCAATGGCGAAATGCCTCTAGAGCAGATTTTCATAATATTCAAAATGCCATAGAAGATTTATCTAAAGAGTTAAAAAAACTATCTTCTAAAGTAGATAAGATCAATAAGAAGTAAGTTACAGATGTCTTCTGCAAGTGATAGCTTAAAAAAGTTAGAATCGTTTAAAAACGAAGCTGTTATCCAAATTTATACCTTGGGTCAGTTTTCTGTTTGGCGTAAAGACGAGAAAATTGAAGCCAAAGCTTGGAGTAGGGATAAAACAACTCAATTACTACAATATTTAATTTCTAATAGGCAACGTCATGCACTTCATAAAGAACAAATCATGGATCATCTCTGGGATGATTGGAATGACAACGATTTTAAAGTAGCTATGCATGGTTTAAATAAAGTTTTAGAGCCTAATAGAGCCTCTAGAACTGAACCAACTTATATTATTAGACAAGGTGTTAGTTATCAATTGAATTTAGAAAAAGTATGGATTGATGCTGAGGCTTTAGAAAAATATATTGTTATAGGTAACGCAAATTATGGCGAGAATAATGACCACGCTAAAACTGCTTATAAAGCTGCTATAGATCTATATAATGGCATGTATTTGCCAAACAGAATCTATGAAGATTGGTCTTCAGAAGAGCGCGAAAAAATTCAAGTCCTCGCTTTAGGTGCATATATTACACTAGCAGAAATTTTGTTAGAAAGTAACCCTCTAGAAAGTGTTCGTCTAGCTCAAAGTGCTATTGCAATAGATGCAACTTGGGAAGATGCGTATCGTATACAAATGAAAGCTTATATAAATAAAGGAAATAGACCGCAAGCAATAAAGGCATACAAAAAATGTGAAGCTATTTTAGATGAAGAGTTTGGCATTTCTCCACTGCCTGAAACAAAACAATTACTTCAATCCATTCAGGCAATTAGTTAAAAGTTATGAGTAATGTCTAATGATAAAGTTTTTAATGCCATTATTAAAGGTTACAGAGAAGTAATTAATCAACGGTATAATTATAAAAGACTTAATAAAAATTATAATTTACCGTCGACTATCGATGAAGCTATAGTTGAAGAAATAAAGTACTTTTTTTTAAACTATATTTATCCAGATATAGACAAGCGTAAAGAACTAAATGATGCATTTAAAACTCTTGACGAAAACCTCAAAAACCCTGAAAAACTACTAGGCCTTTTAAGAGAGTCAATAAAACTCATTTTTAAACATGGTAGGCATTTACCTAAAATAATAAATGCTGGATTTAAAGCTTTAAAATCATTTAGAACAGCTACAAAGTTTGAAAATAGGTTAGTAGAAATTGCAAAAGAAAACAAGAAAAAACCGCCTTATAATTCTACTGCAATCAATGAAATGATTTCTTATTTATCAAGAAATGAAATAGAACAGTTTATGGAAAGTACGGAGTCGCTTTTTCAAATTATGTATGATAAAGTTCTAGTGGAAAAAATCATTGAAGTAATTAGCTATCTAATAGAGCGTATGCAGAAAAAGAAGCATGTGTTTTCTACTCAAGAAATCAAAGGTTTACAAATTGGATTAGAAATGATTACTAAGGGTTACGATGTACTAAATAGTCTATCTAAAGATAATCAAGATTTACTAATCCAATTCATTTTAACTGTCGAGAGAGATAATTTAGACGAGCTGTTCTCTTGATTATAAATCTACAGATATTTTGCGATTTAATTTTCTATAACTAGTATGTTGTAACTCATTTGTAACTTCCTGATTATATGTTTGCACCATAATTAATAAAAAAAGAAGATTATGGCAACAAAAAATAAAAAATCGGTAACTAAATTTTTTACTGTAGAAAATGCTTTTGATGCAGTTTCATTAGTTAATACAATAGCGTTATCAACTACAGAAAAAGTATTTGTAAAAGGATTTGAAGTAATCGAAAATTGGCAAACGTCAACAGATAAATTATTAAAAAAAGGTTTTAAATTTTCTGCTAAACAACACGACGCTGCTTTTGATATGTTAGATGAAGCAAAAGAGAAGGCAGTAAAAACTTTTAAAAAGGTATCAAAAAAAGTAAATAGAAAGTCAGCTTAATAAAAAGTGTAACTTATTTGTAACTTGAGGGTTATATGTTTGCACCATAAATTTAAAAGACAACACAAAAAAATATATTATGGCAACGAAAAAAAGTAAAAATGTAAACAAGCTTGAAAAAGCAAAAGGCATTGTAAAAAAAGTAAATAACGACTTAATTGATGCATCTTTTCAAGCAATTGAAACAACAGTTAAAGCTGGAGAAAAGTGGCAAAAACTAACCAAAAAGTTAATTAAAAAGGCAGAGCCACTAACAAAACAACAAATGAATATGTTTGTTGAAACTGCTGAAACTATAAAAGAGCAAGTTGAAACAAGTACAGATCGTTTAAAAAACCTAGTTGGTTACGATCCAAAAATGATTGAGCAAGCTAAACAAATGGTTGCAAGTCATCCAGTAGTTGAGAAAGCAGAAGCTTTAAAAGAAAAAATTGAGAGTGAAGTAGCAAACAATAAGTTTGTAAAAAAGGCAGAAAAAATGTCTAACAAGCTTAAAAAGGACATCACTGAAACGATTGATGAGGTAAAAGAAAAAATCGAAGATTACACTGAAGATATAGTTGAAGATGTAAAGGATAAGGTAGAAGATATGATTGGAACAAAAAAACTAGCTCCAAAAAAGACTTCTAAAAAAGTGCCTGTAAAAAAAGAAGCTGCTAAAAAAGTTGAGGTTGAAAAAGTAGTAGCTCCTAAAACAAATGAAAAAAACGACCTTAAAGTAATTAAAGGAATTGGTCCAAAATTAGAAGAAACTTTAAATAAAGTTGGTTTAGTAGCTTACGATCAATTAGCTAAAATGACACTTAAGGACATGAGAGCTTTATTAACTGAAGCTGGAGTAAATGCTAAAATGTATGATGTTTCTGGATGGAAAGCTCAAGCTAAATTAGCTGTTAAAGGTGACATGGATGCTGTTGCTAATTGGGTAAAGAAATAATTAAAAATTAATTTTTTAAATACAAGACATTATGAATAAAAAAGTAAACAAAAAGTCGGTAAAAGCTACAGTTACTACTGTATTAAATACTACAAAAAATGTAGCAAGCAAAACTAACGATTTTGCTTTAAACACAACTGAAGATGTAGTTCTAGGAACAATAAATGTTGCTGGCCAGTGGCAAAAAGTAACAGACAAAGCATTAAAAGGTGGTTTAAAGTTAATGGCAAATCAACAAGATTTAGTATTTACTACTTTAGAAATGTTTAAAAGTCAAATGATTAATAGTAAAAAGCGATTCACAAAATTATTTGCTTAATCGTTTAATTTGGTTAGTTAGAAAAGAAAAGCCTCCTTATTGGAGGCTTTTTGTTTTTTACATTAAGGCGCATTTAATAAATGGCGATTATCGCCTAGCAACAACCTCCACCATCGTAATGGAAAGTTGACTCGCTAAAATAAATATCATCTCTTCCTAAAGCTTTTAAAGCAGCTGCTGTTTTGTCACAGATAGCTAAAGGTTGGTTCTTTAAAAGAATGTGTCCAGCTTTGTCATCAAAATAATCATCACTTCCATAATAAATTGCAGCTTTTCCTGTGAACACACATGGTCCATCTGCTGGCATAGGGTCTTTAATGGCTGCAACTTCAATGGACTCTATGTAGATTAACTCATCAGTCGGATAGTTTTTTGGATCTAAAATTCTGTAAGGCTTTCTTGCTCGTATTTCAATAGTTCCAAAACCAGCGTCAGTTAAAGCTTTTACATATTCTGCAATTGGCAGACTTCCGCTCAAACATAATGCACGTAAACGTTCGTCATTTCGAAGTTCGTCATTCATAGACTGCTCACAAGTAGGATCACTCATTACTAAACGACCATGAGGTTTTAAAACTCGATACATTTCGGTAATAGCCTTTTTTAAATCGTCCGCTTTAAAAATATTGAATAAACAATTTTGAGCTGCAACATCAATGCTATTATCTGCAACTGGTAAATTCATAGCGTCTCCTTTTTTAAGCTCTACAAATTCAGATTTAAACCAATCGTTTTGTTCTTCAGCAATTTTAAAGTTTTTCCTAGAAGCTTCTAGCATCTCGTCTACCACATCTACACCAATTACACCACCTTTTTGACGATTGAAATAGGAGAATTGTAATAATTCCATTCCGCCACCTACACCAACATATAGCATTTTAGGATTGTTAGTTAAATCACGAGCATGAACAGTTGAACCACAACCATAGTTCATTTCTTGCATAATTTTAGGAATCTTTAATCCTGGTAATTCCCAAATAGGATTAGTTGTACAGCATAAACCAACATCTGGTGTTAAGGCTGCTTCTTTGTATACGTCGTGAGTGGTTTCTAAATAGCTCATAGTTTTTTCTTATTTGTCATTGCGAGAATCCAGACTGAAAACGTCTGGAGACGTGGCAATCTGATTATTGAGATTCCCACACTTAGTTCGGAATGATGTTATATAATTTTAATTAGTTCTTTAAAAAGTATTATCATGTCTGGTTCTGCTTTAGATGCCATTGCAATTATGTCAGCAATTTCAACAGGCTTTAGATTATCTGGGTCGCATTCATCTGTTAAAACTGACACTGCCGCTACTTTTAATTTTAAATGATTAGCTACAATTATCTCGGGAACTGTACTCATGCCAACAGCATCTGCGCCTATAATTTTAAGCATTCTATATTCTGCTCTAGTTTCTAACTGTGGTCCAACAACAGAAGCATAGACACCTTTATGTAATGTTATGTTTCTATTTTTGGCTATGTTTTCAAATTTTGAGTTAATTTCTAAATCATAAGGAGCACTCATATCAGTAAACCGCTCACCTAATTGTTCAACTCCTTTAAATGCTAGTGGAGAACTCCCTTGAAGATTTATATGGTCTTCTATAAGCATCAACTCTCCTTTTTTAAAGTTCAAGTTTATTGCTCCAGAGGCATTAGAAACAAGAAGTGTTTGTATTCCTAATTTCTCCATAACACGAACAGGATAAGTAACATCTTGCAAGGAGTAGCCTTCATATAAATGAAAACGACCTTGCATAACCACTACTTTTTTTCCTTCAAGTGATCCATAAATTAGTTTGCCTTTATGAAATTCTACAGTTGCTGTTGGAAAATTTGGAATGTGGTTATAGCTTACTTCTTTTAAAATTTCAATTTCATCTATAAGTTGCCCCAATCCAGTACCCAAAATGATACCTATTTCTGGGTTTTCAAACCCTTTTTCTTGCAAGTATTGGGTTGTTTCGTTTATTTGTTTAATCATTGGTAGTAATTAATGATTTTAATGTCTTATTGTCCTTGATATCTTCATAAGTGTCGATATCATTTAACGTTTCAAGCAAAAATACACTTTCGTTTTTTAAATCTTGTAACGTATCTTTTCTAACTGTATTTGTTCCCCAATTTTTATTCAAAAATACTTTTGAGTGTAATTTTTTCATACCTAAAAGGTAATAGCCTCCATCTTCAGCAGGACCAATAACAACATCATGATTATTTAATTTATGGAATGCTTCCTCTATATGATTACTATTTAAATCATAAAGATCGCTTCCTACTATCACTATTTTTTCATAATTATTTTCGAAGCCATTTTTAAAAGCATTTAACATTTTAATACCTAAATCTTCACCTATTTGTTGATGTTTTTGATAAATTTTAGAATCCCAAATATCAGCATGTCTAACTTTAACTGAATAGTATAATGCTTTATCTGCGTTACTATCTCTAATTGTTTTTTCAGTGTGGTTTAAAAGAAATTTGTAAATATTTAGAGCAGATTGATCTCCTATAGTTTTAGCAAGTCTTGTTTTTACTTTTCCTAATTCTGGATTGCGAGTAAAGACAATTATTAAGTTTTTAGTCATATACTTTTTTCCCTTTTTTCAGCCATTTACCCCATTCTTCATCAAAAGCATGAATATTGTCTGTTTCAATATTTTTAGAATCGTATACTTTAAAGTCATTGTTTTTCCATTCGAAAATGCCACCATACAAGTTTTTTACATTGGTATAGCCAATACTATCTAATTTTTCAGCTATATCTTCAGATCGAATTCCCAAAGAACAATATACAATTATCAATGCATCTTTATCCTTTAAATTTTTAGTAGCTGCCTCTAAATTAAAGTTATTGTAACCAACATGGATCGCATTTTTTAGGTGACTTACCTTAAACTCATTTTCTTCCCTGGCATCAAGCAATATAGCTTGATTTTGAGGTGTTGCGAGTTCTTGTGCAGTTATATAAGGAATACTTCCAGTGTTGAACTCTTTTAATAATTTTGAAAGAGATTCTTGAGAGAAACTATAAGCTGATAAACTAAAAATAAAAAGTAATACTAGCTTTCTCATAATTAAGCAACAACACCTTGACAACTACTTCCTGCTCCAGCAGTGCAGCCATAACAATGTTGAGAAATTACAATATTACGTCCTTCTAGTAGCTCTTCGTTATACTCTGAAATATGTTTTACCTTACTATTAACTGGTAATTCTAACATTTGGTTAAAGTCGCAATCAAATAAATAACCATCCCAACTAACAGATAACGTATTAGTACACATTACGTTTGCTACTGCAGCTGGATTATAAGCCTCAACCAAAGCATACATATAATCTTCATAGTTTTCGGAAGCAATTAAATAATCTAAAAAGCGACTTATGGGTAAATTTGTAATGGCAAATAGATTGTGAAATTGAATACCAAAATCTTCTAGTAATGCCTTTTTAAAATCTTTTTCCATTGACATTTGATCCCCAGGTAAAAATGCTCCTGAAGGATTATAAACCAAATCCAATTTTAAATTACTGTCAGGCATCCCGTAACCAACGGCATTTAATTCTTGTAATGCTTTTATTGATTTATCAAAAACACCATCACCTCTTTGTTTATCTGTTTTACCTCTAGTCCAATGAGGCATTGAGCTTACTACATGTACATTATGTTTTTTAAAGAATTCAGGTAAATCATAGTATTTTTTATTGGCTCTAATTATGGTTAAGTTAGATCTAACAATAAAATCTTTAATACCTGCTTTTGCAGCTTCTTCAACAAACCATCTAAAATCAGGATTCATTTCAGGTGCTCCACCAGTTAAATCTAATGTATGCGCTCCAGTTTTTTTAATAACCTCTAAACACTGCATCATAGTTTCACGAGTCATAATCTCTTTTCGATCAGGACCAGCATCAACGTGACAATGCTCGCATACTTGATTACACATGTAACCAACATTTATTTGAAGAATCTCTAACTTTTTAGCTTTTAAAGGAAATTGATTTGATTCCTTTATTTTTTTTGCAAAAGTTGGGAGTTCTCCATTTTGAAAAATACCATTAGATAAAATTTCTAATTGTCTATTGCTATTAGCTAAATCGCTTTCACGTTTTTTTAGGGACTTTGTAGCCATGAATTACATTTCTAGTTTATTCACTTTATTCATCATTTGTACACCATGAACCAAAGTTGCGCCGCTTTTTATAGCAGCACCAACATGAATAGCTTCCATCATTTCTTCTTTGGTAACGCCACGTTGCAATCCGTCTTTAGTATAGGCATCAATGCAATAAGGGCATTGTTCGGTATGAGCAACAGCTAAAGCAATTAATGATTTCTCACGAGCAGTGAGTGCTCCTTCCTCAAAGACTTTGCCGTAATAATCAAAAAACTTATTTCCAAGTTCTTCATTCCACTCTGTTATGTTTCCGAATTTTCTTAAATCTGCAGGATCGTAATAGGTTTTCGACATAATTTTTTGTTATGAATTAAGTAGACGGAAAAATAGGTAAAACTTTACAGAAAAAATTATATTTCTTATAGAAAAGACAATAAAAAACCCAACATGATGTTGGGTTAGTACTCAAGGTGGGAATCGAACCCACACTTCCGAAGAAACTGGATTTTGAATCCAGCGCGTCTACCAATTCCGCCACTTGAGCATATTGGATTGCAAAAATAACTTTTTTATCGAAACTCTAACTAAAAAATCCTTGTAATTATTGGTGCTAGATTCAAATAAATGTCTATTTTTGCACCTCATTTTATGAGACGTAGATTTTTAACCAATACAAGACGTTTTTAGTAATGGCATCAACTATCAGAGAAGCAAAAATTTTTACCTGTACTCAGAGTAAGGTTTTAGCTGAAAAAATTGCTGCAGCTTATGGTGTAGATTTAGGAAATGTAATTACTTCAACCTACAGTGATGGTGAATTTCAACCGTCTTATGAAGAGTCTATTAGAGGAACACGAATTTTCATTATCGGTTCAACCAATCCTGGACCTAAAAATTTAATGGAAATGTTATTGATGATTGATGCAGCTAAACGTGCTTCTGCTAGACATATTACTGCTGTAATGCCTTATTTTGGATGGGCAAGGCAAGACAGAAAAGATAAACCAAGAGTACCAATAGCTGCTAAATTAGTTGCTAAAATGCTGGAAGCAGCAGGAGCTACTCGAATTATAACTATGGATTTGCATGCAGATCAAATCCAAGGGTTCTTTGAAAAACCAGTTGATCATTTATTTGCTTCAACTATATTTTTACCGTATCTAAAAGAACTAAATTTAGATAACCTAACAATTGCGTCTCCAGATATGGGAGGATCTAAACGTGCGTATGCTTACTCTAAAGCATTAGAAAGTGATGTTGTAATTTGTTACAAACAGCGAGCTAAAGCTAATGTAATTTCTCATATGGAATTAATTGGTGATGTTAAAGGTAAAAATGTAGTATTAGTAGATGATATGGTTGACACTGCTGGAACACTAACAAAAGCTGCCGATTTAATGATTGAAAGAGGTGCTTTAAGTGTGAGAGCAATATGTACGCATCCAGTTTTATCTGGAAGTGCCTACGAGCGATTAGAAAACTCGAAATTAGAAGAATTAATAGTAACAGATTCTATTCCTTCTAAACCATCGAGTAAAATTCGCGTATTGAGTTGTGCAGATTTATTTGCAGAAGTAATGCATAGTGTGCATCATAATAGATCTATCAGTTCTCAATTTATAATGTAAATAATTAATAATTAAATAAACAAATGAAATCAATTACAATCAACGGATCTCAAAGAGAAAGCGTGGGCAAAAAAGCGACAAAAGCCTTACGTAATGCTGGTCAGGTTCCTTGCGTATTATACGGAGGAGATAAACCAGTGCATTTTTCAGCAGCTGAGTTAGCATTCTCTAATTTGGTGTATACACCAAATGCGCACACAGTTGTGATTGCTTTAGACAGTGGAGATACATTTAATGCTGTTTTGCAAGATATTCAGTTTCACCCAGTAACAGATAAAATTTTACACATAGACTTTTATCAGTTATTTGAAAATAAAGAAATAGCAATGGATATTCCTGTAAAGCTTCATGGAACACCAAGAGGTGTACTTAATGGTGGAGTTTTACGAAAAAACAAACGTAAATTAAGAATTAAAGCACTTCCTGCAAATCTTCCAGATTTTATTGAAGCTGATATCTCTCGATTACGTATTGGAGGAAAACTTTACATCACTGAAATATTCAACGCTGATTACAAATTTTTACACCCAGACAACACGGTAGTCTGTCAAGTTAGACGTTCTAGAGCTGCTATGGATGTAGTTGATGAAGATGATGATGAAGAAACAGCTGAAGGTGGAGAAGCAGCTGCACCAACTGAAGGTGGAGAAGCAACTCCTGCTGCTGCAGAATAAATATAAATTCTTATAATATTAAAAAGCATTCTGTTTATTCAGGATGCTTTTTTATTTTTACACAAAACAACTTTATGTTTAAGTTTTTATGTAAGTTTTTTGGTGTAAAAAATAAAGCTGAAGAAGAATCTCAAGAAAACCTCATGAAAAAGTTTCTCATTATTGGTCTAGGAAATATTGGTGATAAGTATGAAAATACAAGGCATAATATTGGCTTTAAAATTTTAGATTATCTAGCGGAGAAAGAAGAGGTTAAATTCTCAACTGATAAATTGGGAGATGTAGCATCATTTAAATTTAAAGGAAGGACGTTTGTTTTATTAAAGCCAAGTACCTTTATGAATTTAAGTGGTAAGGCTGTTAAATTTTGGATGACCAAAGAGAAAGTTCAACTTGAAAACATATTAGTTTTAACGGATGATTTAAACTTACCATTTGGAACTTTACGATTAAAAACTAAAGGAAGTGATGGAGGTCACAATGGTTTAAAAGACATTCAAAAAGTTTTAAATACTAGTAATTATAATCGCCTCCGTTTTGGTATCAGTGATGCTTTTGCAAAAGGACGTCAAGTAGATTATGTTCTGGGAGAATGGACAGATGAAGAAGACAGCAAATTAGATGAAAGATTGGATATGTGTATGCAAATTATAAAATCTTTTGGGACAGGAGGAGTCAATAATACGATGAATACTTTTAATGGCAAGTAAAGGACGTGTAATAACAATTGGAACGTTTGATGGTGTTCATATTGGACACCAAAAAATACTAAACCGTTTGGTTACAATTTCTGATAAAAAAGACTTTGAACCTACAGTTTTAACCTTTTTTCCACATCCAAGAATGGTATTACAAAAAGATACTAATATCAAATTAATCAACACTATTGATGAAAAGACTATTCTTATGAAGTCTTTTGGTGTTCAGAATTTAGTGGTCAAAAAGTTTTCAAAGCAGTTTTCTAGGTTAACTGCCGTAGATTTTGTTAGAGATATTTTAGTAAACGAATTAAATATTAAACATATTATTGTTGGATATGACCATAGATTTGGGCGAAATAGAACCGCTAATATTGAAGACCTAAAAAGTTTTGGCGATACATTTGATTTTACTGTAGAAGAGATTACTGCTCAAGATATAAATGATGTAACTGTTAGTTCAACAAAAATCAGGAATGCACTTCTAGAAGGCGATATTAAAACTGCAAATAGTTATTTAGGTTATAATTTTATGATTACAGGAACAGTAGTTTCTGGTAAGGGTTTGGGGAAAACGCTAAACTATCCAACAGCAAATATCAAAATCAAAGAGGACTATAAACTAATTCCAAAACAAGGTGTTTATGTTGTGAAATCTGAAATAAATAATAAACCTGTTTTTGGAATGATGAATATTGGAATGAATCCTACAGTAGAAGGAACTAAGCAATCTGTTGAGATACATTTCTTTAATTTTGATGATAATATCTATGATCAAACACTAAAAGTAGAATTATTAGAGAGAATAAGAGACGAACAAAAATTTGAATCTTTAGAAGCCTTGAAAAGTCAATTAAAAAAAGATGAACAAACGTCTAAAGAGTTTATAAAATATCATGTTGAATAAATTACTTTTTAAGCATATTGATTGTAGTCCATTAGTGGTTTTCAGAATCATTTTTGGGTTATTGTGTTTTTTAGAGTCTGTTGGAGCTATTTTTACAGGTTGGATTAAACGTACCATGATTGATCCTGAATTTACCTTCAACTTTATTGGTTTTGAGTTTTTACAACCATTACCAGGAAATTGGATGTACGCTTACTATCTAGTAATGGGAATTTTTGGTTTGGGTATCATGTTGGGCTACAAGTATCGTTTGAGTACATTAGCTTTTACAATTATGTGGTCTGCTACTTATTTTATGCAAAAAGCATCTTACAATAATCATTATTACTTACTTATTCTATTAAGTGGTATAATGGTTTTTCAGCCAGCCAATGTATATGCTTCAATAGATGCCAAACAAAATCCAAAAATTAAAAGCTTGTCGGTTCCAAGATGGACAAGTCTTGTGTTTATCTTACAGATGTTTATAGTCTATACCTACGCGTCTATTGCAAAAATATATCCTGATTGGTTAGACTTAACAGTTCCTGATTTATTAATGCAAGCTAAAAAGCATTATTATATAATTGGTGATATTATTCAGGAAAAGTTTGTACACTACCTTATAGCTTATGGAGGTATTTTATATGATGGTCTAATCATTCCATTATTATTATTTAAACCAACAAGAAAATGGGCATTTTTCATGTCTATTTTCTTTCATATGTTTAATTCTATAGTGTTTCAGGTTGGGATATTTCCATATCTAGCATTAGGGTTTTCAGTGTTCTTTTTTGAGCCTAAAACTATTCAGAAATTATTCTTAAAAAAGAAACCTTTTTACGATGAGATTGAAGTAAAAACGCCTAAAAACTATAAGCCAATTTTAGTTTTAGTGTCTATATATTTTTTAATTCAATTAGCATTACCATTACGTCAGCATGTTTTTCCAGATAATGTTTTATGGACAGAAGAAGGCCATAGATTATCTTGGCGAATGATGTTACGTTCTAAAACTGGAACAGTAACTTTTACAGTAGTAGATAAAAATAACGAGGGTAAACGTGTTGTAAAATTAAGCAACTATTTATCTAAAAAACAAATGCGAATGGCAGCTACAAAACCAGACGTTATTTGGCAATTCGCTCAAAGATTAAAACAAGAATATGCAGAAAAAGGCATGGATGTTTCTGTATTTGTAGATAGTAAAGTGAGTGTTAATGGTAGACCATATCAACAGTTTACAGATCCAGAAGTTGACATTGCAGCATTACCTTGGGAAGTCTTTAAACATTCCTCTTGGATTTTACCTTCAAAACTCGATAAATAGTAAGCATTTTTTTAAATTTGCCCACTATTATTAATACCTCTAGAATTTTAATCATGTTACAAGTACCATTTATTAGAGAGCATACAAATTTAGTAATTAATCGATTAGCTAAACGAAATATTGATGCCACTCAAATGATTGCAGATGTTATCGAGTTAGATGAACAACGTCGGGAGTTACAAACAAAACTTGATAATGAGAAAGCAGAATCTAATGCTATTTCTAAAGAAATCGGAAACTTGTTTAAATCAGGAGAAGCGCAAAAGGCCAATCTCTTAAAAGAAAAAACAACGCAGTTAAAGGAGACAATTAAAGATTTAGAACAACAGCTAAATGAAAAAGCTGAAGCTTTAAATGAGTTGCTTTACAAAATTCCTAATGTTCCAAATGAGATGGTGCCAGCAGGTAATTCAGATGAAGATAATGAAGAAGTATACAGAGAAGGTGAAATACCAACTTTAGATGAAGGTGCATTACCACATTGGGAATTAGCTAAAAAATACGACATCATAGATTTTGAGCTTGGTAATAAAATTACAGGAGCTGGATTTCCAGTATATAAAGGAAAAGGAGCTAGATTACAACGTGCTTTAATTGCTTATTTTTTAGATAAAAACACAGAAGCAGGCTATACAGAATACCAATTACCACATTTGGTAAATGAAGCATCAGGATTTGGTACAGGACAATTACCAGATAAAGAAGGTCAGATGTATCATGTAATGGCAGATAATCTATATTTAATTCCAACTGCAGAAGTTCCTGGGACTAACATTTTTAGAGACGTCGTTTTAAGCGAAAGTGATTTACCAATAGGTATTACAGGTTATACACCTTGTTTTAGAAGAGAAGCTGGAAGTTATGGCGCACATGTTCGTGGCTTGAATAGACTACATCAATTTGATAAGGTAGAAATTCTTCGTGTGGAGCATCCTAATAATTCGTATGCTGCTTTAGATGCTATGGTAGAGCATGTTAAAACTATTTTACAAGAATTAAAATTACCATACAGAATTTTACGTTTGTGTGGTGGTGATTTAGGATTTACATCTGCATTAACATATGATTTTGAGGTATTTTCAACAGCTCAAGATCGCTGGTTAGAAATATCTAGTGTGTCTAATTTTGAAACCTTTCAAGCAAATCGTTTAAAATTACGATTTAAAAATAGTGATGGTAAAAACCAATTAGCACATACTTTAAATGGTAGCTCATTAGCCTTACCTAGAGTATTGGCTGGAATTTTAGAAAACTATCAAACAAAAGATGGTATAGTAATTCCTGAAGTTTTACAATCATATACAGGTTTCGATATAATCAAGTAATTTCTTACTTAATTTTACTTTTTTAGCCATATTTATCGACTAAATGTGAAAAAAATACGTCGTTCAACGATTTTTTTTCAATTTCTTTTGTTTTTTAATAAAATCTTCGGAAGTTAGAGTCACCAAATTGAATAACCTACTAAACATGAAGAATATTAAAAGACTTCTATTACTTGTTTCACTAGTTGTTATGGTAAGCAAAGTATTATTTTAAATAGAATTTAGTTTAGCATATTATAAAGATATTGTGCCAAAACAGGATAATTGAATCATTTTTAGATTAATTGATTAATAGCACTTTTATTTTGCTTGGTATAAAGCTCGAACATTGTTCGAGCTTTTTTTTATAAAAACATTTACATTTACTAGGGATCACTTTTGCTATATTTACAAAAAAAGATTCTATGCGTGTAATAACAACCATATTACTTTCAATACTATTGTGCTTTTCTGCTGTATCTCAAACAGAAGAGCTAGCAGACAGTTATTTTAATGAAGGTGATTATGGAAAAGCGCTTTTAACTTATGAAAAGTTATACGAGAAAGAAAAACGACAGAAATATTTTCTTCAAATAATTAATAGTCATAGACAGCTAGATCAACTTGAAATTGCTGAAGCGTTATTAAAAGAGAAGTTAGAGAATAGTAAAAGTATAACTTATACTATAGAGTTAGGTTATAATTACCAACTTAAAAACGACACAATCAATGCTAACCTCAATTATGATAAAGCTATTGAAAGTGTTAGAGAAAATCCAGCGTATACCTACAGTGCAGCAAGACGATTTGAGGAACATGTGCTATTAGATCAAGCAGCAAGAACCTATGAGTTGGGAATGCAATTAAAACCCAATTCTAATTATACAATCCAGTTAGCGAGAATCTATGGTGAACAAGCGCGATTTGAAAAAATGTTTAATAGTTATTTGGGTTATGTTGAGCGTAAACCTGACTATGTAGATAATATAAAGCGTATTTTTAGTCAGTTTATAACAGAAGATAAAACACAAGAAAATAATGTATCGCTTCGTAAAGCTTTACTAAAGCGCATTCAGTCTAATCCAAATTTATTATGGAATCAATTATTGAGTTGGCTGTTTATTCAGCAAAAAGAATACAACAAAGCATTTGCTCAAGAAAAAGCCATTTACAAGCGCGAATTATTGACATTAGAGCCCATTGTTGATTTGGCAATTATTACAATAGATGAGCAAGAAAATGACATTGCTCGCAATGTATTAGAGTTTGTGATTATTAATTCTCAAGAGGCAGAAATGATTCTGGATGCTCACCAATT
Organism: Flavobacteriaceae bacterium NBU2973; assembly: GCA_026162565.1. Lineage (GTDB taxonomy): Bacteria > Bacteroidota > Bacteroidia > Flavobacteriales > Flavobacteriaceae > JAOEIQ01. The sequence continues at coordinate 97,046 of JAOEIQ010000007.1, read as the reverse complement.
ACAACTTACTCTAGATACTAAATACGCCACAGATAAAAAGGATTATCAAGCTATTGATGAGCGATATCTTCAATTGTTCAATGATTTTGGACAAGGAATTCAAACATTAGATTTACAAATTGCCTATGCACATTTTTTAGCTTTCTACAGGAGTGAAACTAAAAAAGCCATTGACTTTTTAAAAGACACTCTAAAAATAGAATTAGCGCCTTTAGAGGAGTCCAAAGTAAAATTAGAACTTGGAGATATTTTAGTTTTTGAAGAGAAGTTTAATGAAGCCTTAATCTATTATTCTCAAATACAATATAAAGTTAAAAATAGTGTCTTGTCTCAACAAGCACGCTTTAAGGTCGCAAAGACTAGTTACTACAAAGGCGATTTTGCTTGGGCAGAATCGCAACTTAAAATTTTAAAAAAATCCACATCGCAATTAACAGCTAACGATGCTTTAGATTTAAAGTTGTTAATATCTGATAATAGAAATGAAGATTCATTGCAAACAGCATTAAAACTCTATTCTAAAGCCGATTTATTAGCCTTTCAAAACAGGAATGATGAATCTATTAAATTATTAGACCAAGTTTTAGAAGCGCATAAAACTGAAACGATAGTAGATCAAGCGTTATTAAAACAAGCAGAGTTGTATGAAAAGAAAAAAGATTTTCTAAAAGCTGAAGCCAATTACTTGCGAATAATTGCAGATTTTAAAGACGATATTCTAGTTGATGATGCCTATTTTAATTTAGCAGAATTATATGCTAATGAGTTAGAACAGCCAGAAAAAGCAAAAGAGTTTTATGAGAAAATAATCTTTGAACATGCAGATAGTATTTATTTTGTTGAGGCTCGAAAAAAATTCAGACTACTTCGTGGTGATGATATAAATTAAGTTTAGTCTACGAAAAAATAGTAAAACCTTTTGATGGCGACTAATAACTTCTGTTATTTGCAAAAACTTTATGATGTCTACTCGAGCGCAATCGAGAGGTTAAAGAAAATCATTTAATAAGGATAAAAATGATAATATATAACGTTACAGTTAATGTAGATGATAGTGTTCATGAAGAATGGTTAAACTGGATTAAAATTCATATTCCGCAAGTATTAGCAACAGGAAAATTTACTGAAGCCAAGCTCACTAAAGTTTTAGTAGACGAAGAAATGGGAGGCACAACTTATTCGGTTCAATACAGAGCAAAATCACGTCGCGATTTAAACGATTATTATAATAATCATGCAGATAGACTGCGTCAAGATGGATTAAAACGTTTTGCAGATAAAACATTGGCTTTTAGAACCGAGTTAGAAGTCGTCGATGAGTTTACAGTCAGCTTCAATTAATAGCCAATAGCCAATAGCCAATTTATGACAGTCAAAGCTAAAAAACATCTTGGGCAACACTTTTTAAAAGATGAGAATATTGCTAAAAAAATAGCTAATTCTTTATCATTTAAAGGTTACAATCATGTGTTAGAGATTGGTCCAGGAATGGGAGTTTTAACCAAGTATTTATTAGAAAAAGATACTACGACTCATGTTATAGAAATCGATAGCGAATCTGTAGACTATTTAAAAGTTAATTATTTAAACCTAGCCAATAGAATAATTGAGAAAGATTTTTTAAAGTATGATCTTAAGGAGGTTTTTAAAGATGAATCCTTTGCCATTATTGGTAATTATCCATACAATATATCCTCTCAGATTGTTTTTAAAACATTAGAAATGCGTGATCAAATTCCTGAGTTTTCAGGCATGTTTCAAAAAGAAGTAGCCCAGCGAATTTGTGAAAAAGAAGGCAGTAAAACCTACGGAATTCTTTCAGTACTAACTCAAGCTTTTTATGATGCTACCTATTTGTTTACAGTGCCACCAACAGTTTTTAATCCACCACCAAAAGTAGATTCTGGTGTATTATTACTAAAAAGAAAGGAGGATTACTCTTTACCTTGCGACGAAAAATTATTCTTTAAAGTTGTGAAGCAAGCCTTCCAACAACGCAGAAAAACATTGCGTAATAGTTTAAAAACATTTGATCTTTCAGATAATTTAAAAGCAAATGTTATCTTTGGGCAGCGTCCAGAGCAATTAAGCGTTGAAAATTTTATAAATCTCACGCAATTAATTCAAGAGGACGCTTAAATTTTGAGCATTGAGGTGTCACACAGAGCTTGTTCGACGTGTTCTAGAAATGTCCTAAAATAAATTAATTTCGAGACCTCACTTAATAAATGTTTTTTTAAAGTGGAAGAAAGTAACGAAAATAGTCAATTTCAATTAACAGATGTACTTGTAGAGAGTGTTCAGCAACTAATAGAATCGAAAGATGATAGTGCGTTGCATGACCAATTAAGCGAGTTTCATTATGCAGATATTGCCGAAATTTTAGAAGAGCTAAATTTTGAGCAATCAATCTATGTTATAAAATTACTAGATAGTGAAACGACATCAGACATACTTTCTGAATTAGACGAAGACCTTCGCGAAAAAATCCTCGAAAATTTATCGGCTAAAGAAATTGCTGAAGAACTTGAAGAATTAGACTCCGATGATGCTGCAGATATTATTGCTGAACTCCCTGAAGAACGTCAAGAAGAAGTTATTGGGCTTATTGAAAATGAAGAACATAAGGCAGAGATTCAAGAGTTACTAAACTATGATGAAGATTCAGCTGGAGGACTCATGGCGAAAGAGCTTGTTAAGGTAAATGAGAATTGGACAGTAACGCAATGTGTACGTGAAATGCGAGCTCAAGCAGAAAATGTAACCCGCGTTCATTCAATATATGTAGTTGATAATAATGGTAAACTAATTGGGCGACTATCTTTAAAAGACCTATTAATGGCTCCAAATAGTGCACACATATCAACGGTCTACATTCCTAAAGTTGATTCAGTGCATGTTACTGAAGATGCTGAAGAAGTAGCAAAAGTTATGCAGAAGTACGATCTAGAAGCCATTCCTGTGGTTGATGATAACCAAATACTTTTAGGGCGAATTACAATTGATGATATTGTAGATGTCATGAAAGAAGAAGCCGAAAAAGATTATCAGCTAGCTGCAGGTATAACACAAGATGTAGAATCTAGTGATAGTATTATTCAGCTTACTAGAGCACGATTACCTTGGTTGTTTTTAGGACTTATCGGAGGCGTAGGAGCAGCGCTCATTATGGGAGATTTTGAGCATATGTTAAAAGATTACGCAGTATTATTCTTTTTTACGCCACTCATCGCTGCTATGGCAGGAAATGTTGGAGTACAGTCTAGTGCTATTATTGTTCAGGGTTTAGCAAACGATGATGTAAAGGGAAGTATCAACAGTCGTTTAATTAAAGAGATGTTTTTAGCTGCACTAAATGGTATTATTCTAGCAGCTTTTTTATTCTTATTTGTCTGGATTTATAAAAACGATATGTATACAGCACTGGCAATTTCTGTTTCATTGGTAATAGTGATTATTGTAGCAGGTTTGATAGGTACATTTGTGCCATTATTTTTAGATAAGCGAGGTATTGATCCAGCTATTGCAACAGGACCTTTTATAACAACTAGTAATGATATTTTCGGAATCTTAATTTATTTCTGGATTGCAAAGCTTATATTAGGGATATAACTTTGTCATTGCGAGCCTGCCTTGTCGGCAGACAGGCGAAATAAAATGAAGCGTGGCAATCTTTATAAATTCGATTTGAAAATACAGATTACCACGTCTTCAGACTTTTAGCGTCTGAATCCTCGTAATGACGACTAAAATAGATTCCGATTTTCATGGGAAATAAGTATGCATAAATTCTTATGCTTTACACTTAAATCTTTTCTGCCATTCTCCGTTACAGAAATCCACAAAGGATAACGTTTCAATCACTAACGTAAAAGTTCGCCATACTGAACTTGTTTCAGTATACCATTATGCTTAACTTTAGAGCATGAAGGCAATCAACATTAAAAATAAATTTTTGAAATTCTCAAACAATTGGCATCCACATCAAGTTGCTGTGGTTGACGATATGCAAGTCATTTTAGCCAAGCTAAAAGGTGAGTTTGTATGGCATAGTCATGACAATGAAGACGAATTGTTTCAGGTTATAAAAGGAACATTGTATATGCAATTTAGAGCTTCGTCTGACGACCGCGTGTCGCCTGAAGCCTTAGCGGAGGCACAAGCTGGAAGCGAAGGTGGAATTAGAACCGAAGTAGTAAACGAAGGCGAATTTATAGTTGTGCCTAAAGGAGTGGAGCATAACCCTTGTACAAAAAACGATGAAGAAGTTCATGTGTTATTATTTGAAAAGCTAAACACTGCACATACAGGAAATGTACAGCATGAAAAAACACAAACGCATTATCCTAAAATATAACGTCATTGCGAGTGAAATAGAATGAAGCGTGGCAATCTTTTAAATTAGAACTATAAAGCCAAAGATTACCACGTCGCTTTGCTCCTCGTAATGACAAATAAAATAGATTCCCGTTATCACGGGAAATACATATGATTAAATTCTTTAGACATATACGCAAATCACTAATTGAAAAAAATCAAATGGGTAAATATTTTAAATATGCTATTGGCGAAATTATTTTGGTTGTTATTGGAATCTTAATTGCCTTACAAATTAATAATTGGAATGAACAAAGAATAAAAAACAACCTCAAATATGAGTATACCGTGTCTATGATATCTGATCTAAAACTAGACATTAAAAAAATTGAAGAATATCAAAATTACAACGAGAATGAAATAGAGGCAATGGACACTTTAGCAACTTACATACAGCGTGAAGTGAAGTATGCTAAGCAGTTAAATAACTTGTCTTTTAGCCTAAATTTAGGAATTCTTTCTCGATTAAATACAAGTACGTATGAGGCTTTAATAAACTCTGGTAATGTTGATCTTTATAAACAAGAAATAAGGGACGAACTTATTAGACATCACGGTTATCAGTCTAGTTTTTTAAAGTCAGCTGAATTAAATAACAGTGTTTTTTATGAAACTATGAATTCTTATTTACAATCTGCTCCTGTATTTGAAACACCTTGGATTCCAAATTCTATGAGAAACGAGATATGGAAAACCATGGATAAAAAGCCCTTTCTTTCTTCATTCAATGCCTTGCTGTTACAAAGAAGATTTTTATTAAGGCGTTATGATATAAATTATAAAGAATTAAAAAAATCTACGATTAATATTATTTCAATTTTAGAACGAAACATAGTAAGTGATTAAATTCTTCCGTCATATCCGTCGTTCACTCCTAAATGAAAACAAAATGGGAAAATACTTTAAATATGCTATTGGCGAAATTATTCTAGTAGTTATTGGAATCCTAATTGCCTTACAAATTAATAATTGGAACGAGAACCGTAAACAAGCTATTAAAGAGCATGATGTTTTAGAAGAATTAAAACAAGGCCTGCAAGCAAACAAAACTATTTTAGAAAGTCGGAAACTAAAATTTGCCGATTATAAATCTAAAAATAAAAGACTCATAGATCACCTTGAAGCCAAGCTCGCTTATCACGATTCTTTAGATGTTTACTTTTTTACTCCTGTTGCTAACTATTCTTATGGTGTTTCTTACGCTACCTTTGAGAATTTAAAAAGTCAAGGTCTCGATATTGTTACCAACAAAGCATTGCGATTGGATATAGTAAAACTTTATGAAGAAACATATTGGCGATTAAAAGACCAGGAAACGAAAATTGGCAATGCATTAACAAATGCATCGTTGCCATTTACAAGAAAGCACTTTAGATTAATAGAAGGGCCAGGTTATAAACCTAATAATTATAATGCTATATTGGAAAACAAAGAATTCTTGAACCTTCTGTATGAAAGCTATTATATAACGTTAACTTATTATGAACAAAGTATTGGAGCTATTGAAGCAACATCTAAAGCCATTGAGAAGATTGAAAATGAATTAAAAGAATAAAACTTTGTCATTCCTGCGTAGGCAGGAATCCACAAAAAATAGAATGCATAAAAATATACATCAATATTATTTATACATACTTTCTAGTAAATATAATGGCACATTGTATATTGGAGTTACTAATAATTTAGAGCGCAGAATGTTTGAGCATAAGAATAAACTAATTGAAGGGTTTAGTAAAAACTATAATCTTTACCTATTAGTTTATTTTGAAACGTATCAATACATTAATGATGCTATAAAAAGAGAAAAAAATATGAAAAAATGGAAACGTCAATTGAAGAAAAATTTAATTGAAGAAGAGAATCCAAATTGGCAAGATTTATCTAAAGATTGGCCAAAGTTCCAGAATATATAATTATTAAGTGAATTCCTGCCTGCGCAGGAAATCGGAGATTCAACGAAGTTAATGACAGAAGAAGATTCCTGCTATAGCAGAAAATACATATGAAAATACTACACCTAGATACAAACCACGAGTTACTAATAAATCAACTTAACGATTCAGGTTTTACTAATCACGAAGATTATACATCTTCAAAATCAGAAATCGAAGACAAAGTTTCAGAGTACGATGGTATCGTTATACGAAGTCGCTTTACCATCGATCAACAATTTTTGGATGAAGCAACAAACCTAAAATTTATAGGCAGAGTAGGCGCAGGATTAGAAAATATAGATTGTGACTATGCAGAAAGTAAAGGCATCACACTCTTTAATGCGCCAGAAGGCAACAGAAATGCCGTTGGCGAACATAGTTTAGCGATGTTACTCTCATTATTTAACAAACTCAATAAAGCTGATAGTGAGGTAAGACAAGGTAAATGGCTTCGAGAGGCCAATCGTGGTGTTGAACTAGATAACAAAACCGTTGGACTCATTGGTTATGGCAATATGGGAAAAGCCTTTGCCAAGAAATTGCGAGGTTTTGATGTTGAGGTCTTGTGTTATGATATCAAAGAAAGTGTTGGTGATGAAAATTGTAAACAAGTAACACTAAAAGAATTACAACAAAAAGCAGATGTGTTAAGTCTGCACACACCACAAACCGAGTTAACAATTGCTATGGTAAATTCAGACTTTATTAATGCATTTAAAAAACCGTTTTGGCTCATTAATACTGCTCGTGGTAAAAGTGTGGTGACTCAAGATTTAGTTTCTGCATTACAATCAGGTAAAGTATTGGGAGCTGGTTTAGACGTATTGGAGTATGAAAAAGCTTCCTTCGAAAATTTATTTACACAAGATATGCCTGATGCTTTTAAGTATTTAATTGAAGCGGACAATGTGCTTTTATCACCTCATGTTGCAGGTTGGACTATAGAGAGTAAAGAAAAATTAGCACAAACTATAGTCGATAAGATTAAAGCTTTTGTCATTGCGAAGATTTAGACGTTTACAGTCTAAAGACGTGGCAATCTTTTACTTGTAGTATCTAAAACAAGAAAATCGTATTTGTATTTACCTCTCGATATAAAATTCTTTGACAGAATTTTACTCGAAGTGACGAAATGTTCTTAATTTTAAAACATGAAAAAAACTGTTCTAGTTTTTGCAGCTTTAATTATTTCCTTGTTGGCATTATTTCAATTAAGTCAATATTCCGTTATTTCTGGTGGACTAAATATTGAAGTTGTTATCTCAATTATTGCTTTGATTTTCTTTTTTATTGGTATTTACATTAACAAAAAATCGCTTCAAAAAAAACAATTAGAGCCACAAGAAATAAATCATAAAAAAATTAAAGAACTCGAAATCAGTAAAAGAGAATACGAAGTTTTACAATTAATTAATAAAGGATATTCAAATAAAGAAATTGCAGAACAATTATTTCTTTCAGAAAGTACCATAAAAACACATGTGTCAAATTTATTAGTCAAGTTAAATGCCAAACGCAGAACTCAAGCATTACAGGTTGCTAAAGATTTTCAAATTATATAATTTTCTTATTTTAGACTAAAGTATGATGCTTTTGGTACTTTAGTATGAGCTCTAAAAAGGATGTCTAACCTACTTTTACAGTGTTAATCTTTAAAATTAAAACACATGAAAAACACGATTATTAAATATGGAGTTTATTCTTTAATTACAGCATCCGTTTTATTTCTTTCAGCCTTTTTATTAGGTAAAAATTTAGACTTCAGTACACAAGCAGTTATTGGTTATGCCTCAATGGTTATATCGTTATTGTTTGTGTATTTTGGCATTAAGCATTTTAGAGATCATGAGAATGATGGCAAAGTTTCTCTAACAAAAGCGATTGTTATTGGATTACTTATTTCGCTATTTGCTGCTCTTGGATTTGCAATAGTAGATTACATTTATACCACGCAAATTAATCCTGATTTTGCTTCAGAATATTTAGCACAATCATTAAAAGAAATGGAAGCGACTTTATCTCCAGCAGAGTTTGAAGAGCAAAAAATAGCGCTTACCAAACAAATGGAAGACTATGGAGGTCCCATTGCTCTTGCATCTATGATGTTTTTAACTGTTATGGTTATAGGATTTATTATATCTTTAATATCAGGACTTATTTTACAACGCAAATAAAACTTACAATTATGCAATACAAAGCAGACTCACCAGAAGATTATATTAGTCAATTAACAGAGGAGCGAAAAGCACCAATGACTAAACTCCACAATCTTATAAAAAAGCATATGCCTAAAGGATTAGAATCTGGAATGGGTTATGGTATGCCAGCTTATTTTGTGCCTAAATCAATTTATCCAGATGGTTATCATTGTAAACCATTTCCACCTTTACCATTTATAAATATCGCATCACAAAAAAACTTTATTGCATTATATCATTCTGGGTTATATGCAAAAAAAGAATTGTACGATTGGTTTGTTGGAGAATATCCGAAACATGCTAAATATAAATTAGATATGGGAAAAAGTTGTGTGCGATTTAAAAAAGTAGATGATATTCCTTACGATTTAATTCAAGAGCTTCTTGGTAAAATGACAGTTGAAGAATGGATTGATATTTATGAATCGGCAATGAAAAAGAAATAATATGAAAAAGAGAGTAACAGGCATTGGTGGTTTGTTTTTTAAAACTAAAGATCCAAAAGCTGCTAAAGATTGGTATAAAAAACATCTAGGTTTTAATACAGACGATTATGGATGTACCTTTTGGTGGAAAGATAATGAAGGAAATGATTGCTCTACACAATGGAGTCCATTTCCAGCCGAGACTAAATATTATGAGCCTTCAAAAAAGGACTTTATGTTCAACTATCGCGTTGAAAATTTAAAGGAATTATTAGTGACTTTAAAAGAAGAAGGTGTCACAATAGTAGGAGATATTCAAGAGTTTGAATATGGAAAGTTTGGTTATATTATGGATAACGATGGTAATAAAATTGAACTTTGGGAACCTGTAGATTCGGCTTTTCAATAAAACTGTAACAATTAAAGAAAAATAACTACTTATAAATAAAACCTAATACATGTCTGAAGAAAATAATCTAGAAGAAAACGTAAACGAATCAACAGATAAAACTAGTGACGCCATTGCAGATAAAGCAGCTGCTTTAAAAGCTGAAGCTAATGAAACATTTAATGCTGCAAAGGAAAAGGCATCAGAATTAGCAAGAGATGCAGAAGAGAAGTTAGAGGAGTATACAGATGTTGCCAAAGAAAAAGCTGCGCATTTAGCTGCAGAAGCACAAGAAACTTATGCAGAAGCTAAAGAGAAGGCAAAAGAGTTTGCAAGTGAAGTCAATGAAAAATTAGGTGAATTTACCGAAGAGGCTAAAGAAAAGGCTGCTAAATTGGCTAGTGAGGCTAAAGAGGTATTAGGAGAAGCTGCAGATAAAGCAAGTGAATTTGCTGGTGAAGCAGGAGAAAAACTCGAAGATTTAGCTGATGAGGCAAAAGAAGTTTTAGGAGAAGCTACAGTAAAAACTAAAAGCTTTTTTCAAAAACTGTTTGGTAAGTAAGATATAAAGAAAAACAAAAGGTTTTTTTTGTAAATTTAAACACACTAAATAATCAAAAATATGTCAGACGATAACAAAAACTTAAGTGACGATCTAGATGATATGATCGGAGATGTAAAAGAAGGTGCTAAAAAAGCAGCTGATAAAGCCGAAGATTTAGCAGGAGATGCTAAAGCAAAAGCAAAAGAAGTATATGCTGATGCTAAAGAAGCAGCAAGTGACTTTGCAGATGATGCTAAAGCGGTTTTAAGTGATGGTAAAAATGTGGCTATAATTGCTCATATAACTTTAATAGGTTGGATAATTGCTCTAATTATGAATAGCGGAGACAAGAAAACGGAATTCGCTTCTTTTTATATTAGACAAATGTTAGGTCTTATGTTATTTGCTATGGTATTGAGTTTCGTTCCTGTTATTGGTTGGATTGCAAACCTAGTGCTGATAGTTTTATGGATAATGAGTTTGGTTGGCGCTTTAAGTGGTGATAAAAAAGAAACACCAGCAATTGGACATCTATTTCAAGATTGGTTTAAATCATTATAAAATTTTAAGGCCAGAATTTTTTCTGGCTTTATTTTTAATCAATATTATCGTAATATTGCAATATTACGATAATATAACTATATTTGCATCATATAATAATTAAAATGGGAGTTACGAAACGATTTATTCATTCCGATTATATTAACGAGATTGCTCAAGTTGCTAAAGTATTTTCGCATCCAGCACGTTTAGCAATTCTTAAACATATTAGTGAACAAGAAAGCTGTATTTGTAATGATTTAGTTGATGAAATAGGCTTATCTCAAGCTACAATATCACAACATCTTACTGTTATTGCTGATGCAGGTTTACTTAAAGGTACTTTTAAAGGGAAAGCCAAATGCTATTGCATTAATTTAGAAACATTCGAACATTTTAGAGTGCTTCTTAATTCGTTTTTTGTGACAACTAAATTAAAATGTTGCTAGTAGATAATTAATAATAAGTATCTAACTAAAACATATAAAAAAGAAATATCTAATGAAAACTCAAGAACTATTTAACATACTAAAAAACAATCAAGATAAGTCATTATTGTTTGAATACGCTCCAAACTTGTTGGTTGGTGCTAATTATCATATTACAGAAGTCAAGCATATAAAAGTTGATTCTGTGGATTGTGGAGCAAGAACAGATACTTGGAACGAAACAATTATTCAACTTTGGGAAAGTCCTGATGAATTAGGTAAAACGGACTATATGTCTACCTATAAAGCTTTAGGTATTTTAAATAAAGTTGGTAAAATGAAATCTTACGATTTAGATGCCGAAGTGAAGTTTGAATATAGTAATGCACATTTTCATACTGCACAATTGTATGTTAACGATTACGTAATACAAGGACAACAATTAGTATTTAAATTAGCTGTTGAAAAAACCGATTGTAAAGCAAAAGAAGCTTGTGGCATTTCGACAGAGCTCAATGGAGCAGTTCCTGAACCTTCTGCTGTCAAAGAAGAAGCCTCTTGTTGTTCACCAGAAAGCGGTTGTTGTTAATACTATTATGAATTTAAACAATATATTATTTGAAGACATTTCTAATATTATAAAATCTTTAGAAGTGTCCTCTATTTCTGAAGAGCGTAAAAAGGTATTACAGCCTTTAATATACTATTTAAAAGATAAGGTAGAGACCAATCAATCAATCCGATTAAATTTTATATGTACTCATAATTCTCGTCGTAGTCATTTATCTCAAATTTGGGCACAAACTATGGCTGCATATTATAATATTAAAGATGTGTCGTCTTATTCTGGTGGGACAGAGGCAACAGCCATGTTTCCAAAAGTAGGAGAGACGTTACAAAATCAAGGTTTTAAAATCAAAGCACTTTCTGAAGGTAGCAACCCAGTTTATAGCGTAAAATATGCTTCAAACCAACCAGCTGTAGTTGCATTTTCAAAAAAGTTTGAGGATGCCTTTAATCCTAGTTCAGCGTTTGCAGCAATTATGACCTGCTCTTCAGCAGACGAAGGTTGTCCAATAGTTTTAGGTTGTGATAAGCGTATTGCTATTACTTATGAAGATCCAAAAAAATCTGATGGTACACCACAACAAACAGAAACCTATTTAAATAGAAGTTTACAGATTGCTACAGAAATGAAGTTTGTGTTTTCCAGTATATAGTCTATTTATCCTGATTCCCATTTTGCCCAGAATATTTACGCTCTAGTTCGGCTTGAAATTCTTCCATAACTGGGCGAACTGTACTTTCAGGTAAGTCGGCAATTTTTATATACATCAAACCATCTACAGCATTATTAAATAGTGGATCTACATTAAATGCGACTAACTTGGCATTTTGTTTAATGTATTTTTTAAGCAAAACAGGTAAGCGCAGTGCTCCAGGTTCTACTTCATCAATAATTTTATCAAATTTATTTAAATCAGCCTCTGTGGCATCAAATACAAAATCTTTATCAGCATCCTTAAGTTTTACTTTAAACTCCTTTTTGGGATGTACATATTGAGCGACATAAGGATCGTAGTAATGTGATTTCATAAATTCAATCATCAAACTTTTAGAGAAGTTTGAGAACTGATTACTAATACTAACACCTCCAATTAAATATTTGTGTTCTGGATAGCGAAGCGTTGTATGTACAATGCCTTTCCATAGTAAAAATAAAGGCATAGGTTTTTGTTGGTATTCGCTAATGATAAAAGCACGACCCATTTCTATGGATTGGCTCATCATTTTATAAAGCTCTGGTTCAAATCTAAATAAATCCTGTAGATAAAAACCATCAATACCAAATTGTTTAAAAATTTGAGAACCTAATCCCATTCGGTAAGCTCCTGCTAGCACATTATTATCAGAATCCCAGAGAAACATATGGTGGTAATAACGATCAAACTTATCAAGGTCGATAGCTTCATTTGTGCCTTCTCCAACTTCACGAAACGTGATTTCTCTTAAACGGCCAATCTCTCTTAAAATATTTGGTATTTTATCTGCTAAAGTTAGATAAACTTCATAATTTTTACTCTTTAATAATCTGCTATCGTCTGTTCTTAAATGTTCTACTTCCTTGATCATTAATCCAGCATCTACAGGAGTTACTATTTTTTTAGGAACTTTAGGAATAATTGGCGTTTTTAAGCTGTCAGAAATATTTTTAAGCACTTTGCCTTTTTCGTCAAAAGCATTAGAAAGCATGTAGGTTTTTCGTCTTAAAAAGTTAGAAAAGTCTTGTAGTGATTCATGAGATTTTTGATCTGTTACCGAAATTGCTTTTCCTATTCTAACCTTAATAGTTCTGTGCTTTTGTGTTAAAAGCTCTGATGGTAATTTAGCGGTTCTTAGCGTATCGCTAATCTTAGATAAACGATAAAAAAGGCGACTATTTTTAGCGTGAAAATATATGGGAACAACAGGAACTTCAGCTTTCTGAATAAGTTTCATAGCAGCTTCTTCCCAAGGTTTATCTACTACTAGTTTACCATCCTTGTATGTAGAAACTTCTCCAGCAGGAAAAATGCCAAGAGGATGTCCTTCCCGTAAATGTAGAATAGAGTTTTTAAAACCTGTAATACTAGACTTTGCATCTTTTCTATCCTCAAATGGGTTTACTGGCATAATGTAAGGTTTTAATGGCTCTATTCGATGCAGTAAAAAATTTGCTATTATTTTAAAATCACTTCGCTGTTCTAGCATTAATTTTAAAAGCAAAATGCCATCTATTCCACCGAGTGGATGGTTAGAGATAGTAATGTAAGGTCCTTCTTTTGGAAGACGTTTTAAATCTTCTTCTGGAATTTCAAAATTAATTTGAAAATCATCTAAAACCCCATTTAAAAATGCCACATCACTTAAGTGCTTATTACGTTTGTATACTTTATTGAGTGTAGAAATCTTTAATACTTTCATAAGTAACCAACCAAAGAAGGTACCTAATAAACCATACTTATCAGCATTGATGGCTTTGGCAACTTCTTTTGCAGATACTAATCCAATATCAGACTTTTTTGGCATGAGGTAAATGTACTAAATTTGTTTATTTTGTCACTATTTGCACTGTTTCTTGTGTTAATTGCTTTAGTAACACCGTTTTATCTTGTTCTAAATTTTGTAAAACGTCTAAATTGTAATGTCTTATGGTATATAAACTTACGTTTTCGTTGTAAGTTACCCTAAATTTTGCTTTTAAATGTTGAATCAGTTTTTCAAGGTTATTATAAATGTTGTCAATACATACTGAAAAGCTAATTGCTGAATTTTGTATCACATCGACTTTCATTTTGTATTGATGTAATAATTTAAAAATCTCACTAATATTTTCCTCAACAATGTATGAGAAATCTAATGATGATAACGAAATAAGTACTTGATTGTTTTTAACAATAAAACAAGGAACTTCTGGCTCAATCTTTTTTCTTTTACTAACACAAGTGCCATTATCTTCAGGGTTTATAAATGATTTTACAAATAAAGGAATTTCTTTTCCTTGAAGTGGTTGTAATGTTTTAGGATGAATAACCGAAGCTCCATAAAAAGCTAACTCAATAGCTTCTCTATAAGAAATATGATGTAATAATTGTGTGTTCTCAAAATATCGAGGATCAGCATTTAAAACACCTGGCACATCTTTCCAAATAGTCACACTTTCAGCATTTAGGCAGTAAGCAAAAATTGCTGCTGTGTAGTCGCTACCTTCTCTTCCTAGAGTTGTTGTAAAGTTATTAGAATCGCTCGCAATAAAACCTTGAGTGATATTTAAAACAGACGTGTTGAGGTTCTCAACAATATTACTTTGCGTTTTTTCCCAATTAACGTTGGCTCTCCTGTAATAAGTATCCGTTTTTATAAAACTTCTGGCATCTAACCAATTATTACTGATGTTTATGCTATTTAAATAATTGCTAATAATTGTAGTTGAAATAAGCTCTCCAAAACTTATAGTCTGATCATACACATAGTTGTAATCTGGAGATTTATTTCTGTCTAAAAAGCTAGATAATTCATTAAATAGCTCATGTAATGTATTAAAAATAGCATGCTGCTTACTTTTAAATAGCTCTAATGCTATAGTTTCGTGATAGTCTTTGATGTGATTAAGGGAATTTTTCAACTCTGATTTATTATTAAAGTAGTTATCTATAACCACTTCTAAAGCATTGGTCATTTTTCCCATTGCAGACACTACAACAAGTGTGTTTTTATAACCAACCTTTTGTAGTACAGTTGCTAAATTTTTTACACCATTGGCATCTTTTACAGATGCTCCACCAAACTTAAAGACACGCATATGTATTTCCCATATTTCGACTCCGCTCAATATAAAATTCAGTGGGAATCTTATAATTAATTAATAGTATTCAAATAGTTTTCTATTCCTTGTTCGTTTAATTGTACAACATCCCAATCTCTTAAAACTTTGGCGCCTTTTTTCTCATAAAAAGTAATGGCAGACTCATTCCAATCAAGTACTTCCCAGCTAATACGTTTTACGTTAATTTTCTTGGCGTAACGTACTACTTCATCAAGAAGTAAGGTGCCAATTCCTGATCCTCTAGCTTGTTTGTTTACTATTAAATCCTCTAGATGTAAAGCGTTTCCTTTCCAAGTAGAATAGCGTTGGTAAACAAGGGCAATTCCTTGAATCACTTTAGAATCTTCAGCTACAAAACAGGTAAATTTTGGTTGAGAGCCGAATCCATCGTTTTCAAGATCTTTTACAGATAGCTCAACCTCATGAAGCTCATACTCAAAATCAGCCAATTCTTTAATTAATTCAAGAACTCTTGGCATATCTTGTTTGACGGCTTTTCTGATTGAGATTGACATACAAATAAAATGAGAATCAAAAATACATGATTTTTTTCATTTTAAAATTGACAAAATAGAATGAAAAAAATGTATGTATTAACGCAGTGGTTAATGAAGTAAAACTAAATTTTATATCATATTTAAATGAAATGTTGTTTTACTGAATAAATATAGTTTAAAGTTGCTTATGTATGGCAATTTATAAAAACAACGAAAACGTTATAGTTTGTTAAAAAATACGATATTTGCAAAAAATAAGAACCCAATTTATGTCTAGACAAAACCAAACTTTAGGTGAATTTATTATTGAGAATCAGTCGTCGTTTAAATATACCTCTGGTGAATTATCAAGATTAATTAATTCGATTCGTTTAGCTGCTAAAGTTGTTAATCATGAAGTTAATAAAGCTGGTTTAGTAGATATAATTGGTGCAGCAGGCGATACTAATATTCAAGGAGAAGATCAACAGAAGTTAGATGTTTATGCAAACGATAAGTTTATTCAAACTCTTACTAATAGAAATATAGTTTGTGGTATTGCAAGTGAAGAGGAAGATGATTTTATTACTATTAACAGCCAAGATGAAAACCACCAAAATAAATATGTGGTTTTAATAGATCCTTTGGATGGTTCGTCTAACATTGATGTTAACGTATCTGTTGGAACTATATTTTCTATTTATAGACGTGTCACTCCAGTAGGAACTCCAGTTACTATTAAAGATTTTCTTCAAAAAGGGAGTCAACAAGTCGCCGCTGGTTATGTAGTATATGGTACGTCAACCATGTTAGTTTATACAACAGGAGATGGCGTAAATGGTTTTACATTGAATCCAGCAATTGGAACATTTTATTTATCGCATCCTGATATGCAGTTTCCTGAAGATGGTAAAATTTATTCTGTGAATGAAGGTAATTATATTCATTTCCCAAAAGGAATAAAAGATTATATAAAATATTGCCAAATGGAAGAAGGAGATCGTCCTTATACCTCTAGATATATAGGATCTTTAGTGTCAGATTTTCACAGAAATATGATTAAAGGTGGTATATATATGTACCCAAAAAGTTCTAAAAATTCTGATGGTAAATTACGATTGTTATATGAGTGTAATCCGATGGCATTTTTAGCTGAACAGGCTAATGGTAAAGCGAGTGACGGCTTTACAAGAATAATGGATATTATGCCAACAGAATTGCATCAACGTGTGCCATTTATTTGTGGTAGTAAAAATATGGTTGAAAAAGCCGAAGAGTTTATGCGAAATGCTCAATAATAAAAAAGGCGAACTTACATTTCGAGAGCCTCAATGATCAAGTTCGCCTTTATTGTTAGTTAGAAGATAAAATTATCTATTCATATTTTTTATTTCATCAATAAAAGTATCTAAATCAACTTTATTACTTACTAAAGTTAAAGCTTTATCTACTACATATTTTACATTTTCTGGAGAAAAACCTAAACCAACACCAATTTTGTGTAAGACTATTTCTTCGTGATCTCCTTTAATGTGATCTACATAAACCATTCGAGCTAAATCATAAAGGCGCTCCAAACGATCATCGTAAGATACAGGAGGATTAATAGGATGTGTTTTATAATCTTTTAAAGTTTGTTTGTAATCTACTTCTGTGATATCTAGATTTCGGGCTAAGCGATCTAAAAATGCTTTTTCTTCATCAGAAATAACACCATCGTCCATGGCAACTCTAACTATCGCTGCAAAATGATCTTGGTTACGCTTTTTAAATCCACTATCAAATAAATCGGAAATTGACATATATTTTTTTGTTTTTTTAAGTGTAGCAAATATAGTTAAACAAAATGCCTATTAAAACTAATTTTTATTTTTTTAGCATTCCATTTTACGTGATAATCGAGATTTAAATGCTCCGAAATTTAGCTCGAAATTTTGAGTATATTTACTTTAGTGGCACTTGTTTATTAAGGTAATTTATTAGTAATATGTCGGGCTTTTAGTTTTATATTTTTATGTTATTAGCACTTATAAAAAGGAAGTGGCTACAATCATTAATGCAATAAAAACAATATCAAAAATCCTAATTCGTAAATCTAAAATCTAAAGTATATTTGCACAAAATATTTTTACTTGAGTAAAACACATCTCTCGCAAACGTATATTCAGGCTTTGCAAACGCAAAATCTGAAAACAGCTATTTCCCAAAATCAACCTTTCGACTCTGCTCAAGGCAAGAATAAATTACATATAAAAGGGCTAGTTGGATCATCTTTATCATTAGTTATTGCTAGTGCATTTAAAGAAGCTGATAAACCATTTTTATTAGTTTTTAATGATAAGGAAGAAGCTGCGTATTACCTAAATGATTTAGAGCAGTTATTAGATGCTAAAAATGTGTTGTTCTATCCTGGAAGCTACAGAAGGCCTTATCAAATTGAAGAAACAGATAATGCTAATGTATTATTACGTGCGGAAGTTTTAAATAGAATCAACTCGCAAAAAAAGCCAGCAGTTATAGTTACGTATCCTGATGCGTTATTTGAAAAGGTTGTTACTAGAAAAGAACTTGAGAGAAATACACTCAAAATTTCTGTAAATGATAATTTGTCTATAGATTTTGTAAACGAAGTGTTATTTGATTACCAGTTTAAACGAGTAGATTTTGTTACAGAGCCTGGAGAGTTTTCTGTTCGTGGAGGGATTGTAGATGTTTTTTCTTTTTCACATGACGAACCTTACAGAATTGAGTTTTTTGGTGA
The DNA here is from genome assembly GCA_026162565.1 of Flavobacteriaceae bacterium NBU2973. Classification (GTDB taxonomy): domain Bacteria; phylum Bacteroidota; class Bacteroidia; order Flavobacteriales; family Flavobacteriaceae; genus JAOEIQ01. Next base: position 78,609 of record JAOEIQ010000007.1, on the reverse strand, counting down.
TGATGTAGATAGTATTAGAACCTTTGATGTTGAAACACAACTATCAACAGAGCAAATAAAAAAGGTGAGTATTATACCAAATGTTGCTAATAAGTTTTTAGAAGAAAGTAGACAGAGTTTTTTAAAATATATTGCCCAAAAAACTGTAGTTTTTATTAAGAACGCTGAAATTCTTTTCTCCACAACAGATAGTTTATTTGAAAAAGCTTCCGAAACTTTTAAATCGTTATCTCAAGAAATTAAACATGCAGAACCAAAAGAATTATTTAGTAATTCTGAACTATTAAAAAAGCAATTGCTCGATTTTAATGTGGTTGAGTTCGGATCAACTAGATATTTTAATAGCTCAAATGATTCAATCGTATTTAACATAAAACCGCAACCATCATTTAACAAACAGTTTGATTTATTAATTGAGAATTTAAATGAGAATCATAAAAATGGTTATACAAATTATATTGCTTGTGTAAGTGATCAGCAAGCAAAACGCTTCCATGATATTTTTGAAGATGTTGAGCAAGAGGTTCATTATAAAACGATAGTACTGTCATTATATCAAGGATTTATTGATGATGACAATAAAATTACATGTTATACAGACCATCAAATATTTGAACGCTATCATAAATTTCATTTAAAAAACGGTTATGCTAAAAAGCAAGCTATTACTTTAAAGGAATTAACCAATTTAGATATTGGAGATTACGTAACTCATATTGATCATGGAATTGGTCGTTTTGGTGGATTGCAAAAAATAGAAGTAGAAGGCAAAAAGCAAGAGGCAATTAAATTGGTTTATGGTGAAAGAGATGTATTGTATTTAAGTATTCATTCGCTTCATAAAATCACCAAGTTTAATGGTAAAGATGGTAAACCTCCAAAAGTTTATAAACTAGGAAGTAAAGCCTGGAAAACCCTAAAACAGAAAACAAAGTCTCGAGTAAAAGAGGTGGCGTTTAACTTGATAAAACTTTATGCAAAGCGTAAAATGCGTAAAGGGTTTCAATATCAACCAGATAGTTTTATGCAGCATGAGCTGGAAGCGTCATTTATTTATGAAGACACTCCAGATCAAATAACTTCTACTGCAGATATAAAAGCAGATATGGAGAGCGAACGACCAATGGATCGCCTAGTTTGTGGAGATGTTGGTTTTGGTAAAACAGAAGTGGCTATTCGTGCGGCTTTTAAAGCTGTAGATAATGGAAAACAAGTAGCTGTTTTAGTACCGACAACTATTTTGGCCTATCAACATTCTAGAACCTTTTCAGAGCGTTTAAAAGATTTTCCAGTAACTGTAGATTATGTTAACCGTTTTAGAACTGCCAAACAAAAGCGAGACACGTTAGAAGGTTTAGCTAATGGAAAAGTTGATATTATAATTGGTACGCATCAATTAGTAAATCCAAAAGTAAAGTTTAAAGATTTAGGATTATTAATTGTAGACGAAGAGCAAAAATTTGGAGTGTCTGTAAAAGAAAAACTCAAAACTATCAAGGAAAATGTTGATGTTTTAACCTTAACAGCAACACCAATTCCGAGAACACTTCAATTTAGTTTAATGGCTGCTCGTGATTTATCTGTTATTACAACACCACCTCCAAATCGTTATCCAATTGAAAGTCATGTAATCCGTTTTAATGAAGAAACTATTCGTGACGCTGTTAGTTATGAAATTCAACGAGGAGGACAAATATTCTTTATACACAATCGTATTGAAAACATAAAGGAAGTAGCAGGAATGATTCAACGTTTGGTGCCAGATGCTAAAATAGGTATTGGTCATGGACAAATGGAAGGTAAAAAGTTAGAAGAATTAATGCTTGCTTTTATGAATGGCGAATTTGATGTTTTAGTAAGTACAACGATTGTAGAGAGTGGACTAGATGTAGCAAATGCCAATACTATTTTTATTAATAATGCTAATAACTTTGGATTAAGTGATTTACATCAAATGCGAGGACGAGTAGGTCGAAGTAATAAAAAAGCGTTTTGCTACTTTATTACACCAGAATATTCGGCAATGACAAACGATGCTAGAAAACGAATTACTGCTTTAGAACAATTTACAGAATTAGGCAGTGGTTTTAATATCGCGATGAAAGATCTAGAAATTCGTGGCGCTGGAGACTTGTTAGGAGGTGAACAAAGTGGTTTTATAAATGAAATAGGCTTTGATACGTATCAGAAAATTTTAAGTGAAGCTATTGATGAACTCAAGGAAAACGAGTTTAAAGATTTGTACAAAGATGATGATAAACCAAAAACGTTTGTCAAAGATGTAACCATAGATACTGGATTTGAATTACTCTTTCCAGATGATTATGTTAATAGTATTACAGAGCGTTTAAATCTCTACACAAAACTAAATACATTAAAAACAGAAGAAGAATTATTACAATTTGAAAATGATATTACAGATCGTTTTGGTGAGATGCCAACTCAAGTAATAGACTTACTAAGTAGTGTTCGTATAAAATGGATTGCCACTAAATTAGGATTAGAGAAGATAATCATGAAGCATAATAAGTTGGTTGGTTATTTTATAAGCGACCAGCAAAGTAGTTTTTATCAAAGCTCTAATTTTTCAAAATTATTACAATATGTTCAATCTAATCCAAGAGCCTGTAAAATGAAAGAAAAACAAACCAAAAATGGCTTACGATTATTACTAACTTTCGATAATATTTCTTCTATAGAAAAAGCATTAGAAGCTTTACAACCAATTGTAAACTCTTAAAATCAAAAAAATATCGAGCATAGTGGAGATGTTGGCTTGATTATTGACCAATAAAAATGGATATGTGTGACACAATATGTAATTTTGTGTCTTAAATAATAAAAAACAATGTTAAAAAACCTACTTGCATTCTTCCTATTAACAACTACAATTTGTGTAGGTCAAAATTCAATTAAGGGAACATTTACTCCAGCTGAAGATTACAAGTTTGTTATTCTATATAAAGTAACACCAACAACTTCTATTTACACGACCAATTCCCAAATTGAAGAAGATGGTAAGTTTGAATTTAAATTAGATTCAACTGCAACCAAAGGGATTTATCGGGTTGTTTATGCCTTACCTCAAGAAGAGCATAATTTCGATTTTATTTACGATGGTAAAGAGGATATTGAGTTAGATTTTAATACAGAAACAGGAGTTGCTTTTAAAACATCTTCAGAAAATAAATTGTATGAATCGTACCTTCAAAGTATGGCTTTAGTAAGCAATACTATTGGTAACTTTTATAAGCAAGAAAGCACTGATGAAAAGGCTTTAATAGAAATATTTGAAGCTCAAAAAGACACTCAAAAAGAGTTTGAAGAAGCTGCACAAGGTATGATGGCTCTAGATTTTATTAAAGCTAACAGACCATATATTCCAGAAACTTTCGAAGATTTTGACACATATGTTTCTAATATAAAGACGCATTATTTTGATGCCATAGATTTTAGTAGTAAATCATTACAGAGCTCCAATTTTTTAATTGAGCGAATGCTTAATTATGTTTTTGGAATGGTCGATGAAGAAGCTGACCCAAATAAGGCATACATAGAAAATATTAATGCTTTTGCTAAAGCCATTTCTTCATCAGATAAAGGTATACAAAAAACACTTTTAGAAGTTTTATGGTTACAAATGTCTGAAGGTAATATAGAAGCGGTTGCCAACCATATTACTACTAATTATTTATTGAGTCTAGCTAAAGAGAAAAAGGATAAAACATTAGTTGAAGCTATAACTACCTTTAAAAATGTTTCTATCGGAGCAACAGCTCCAGATTTCTCTTTTGAAGTTATTGAGAAGGAAAAACCGGTTATAAAGAAGTTGTCTCAATTAAATAAAGCAGAACGTTATATTATTTTCTTTTGGAGTAGTTCTTGCTCTCACTGTTTAGAAGAGATTCCACAATTAAAAGACTTTATTGCTTCTTCAGAAAAAGGGAGTTTAAAAGTAGTCGCTATTGGATTGGAGGATGAACCTTACAGATGGAAAAACATGACCTATGATTTTCCAGATTTTTATCATGTATATGGAGAAGGTAAATGGGATAACGAGATTGGTAACAACTATAATGTAACTGCTACACCTTCGTACTTTGTTTTAGATGCTGATAAAAAAATCATTGAAAAACCTGAAGATATTATTGCTTTAAAAAAGTTTTTAAAAGAAAATCCTCTCCCAAAAAAAGAAGCGAAAGCTGAAGAAAAGGGTGATAATTAAAAGTGATAAAAAGCATCTTCTAAATGCTCAATATCAAATTGGTTTTTGTTTTTTACAATAGCAATAATATCAAATCGGACTTCAACATCTAAATTATTTACAGTTACATATTCATCAACTGCTTTAACTAGGTTTTTAATCTGTTTTGGTTTTACAAAATCTTGAGGATTTCCAAAATCTATAGACGAGCGGGTTTTTACCTCAATAATGGCTAGTGTATCTTTTCGTTGTGCTATAATATCTACTTCAGCTTTATCAAATCTATAATTACGTTCAATTATATGGTAGCCTTTTTGCTCTAAAAATTCTACAGCTAGTTGTTCACCTTTTTTGCCGAGTTCGTTATGCTTTGCCATAGTTAAAGTTTAGATAATTGTGTTTTTAAATCTATCAATCCTATAACAGGATTCAAATCTTTAATATCAATCTCATACAAATCTGCAAAAGTTTTAAAGTTAGTGTTATCACTTCTTGTTCTTATACTTCCTTTAGGAAAGTATTTTCTTTTAGAAGTAAAGTTTATTTTATCAATCCAACCACAAACTGTTAGTTCCTGTTTTAGTTTATGGTAGCTGCAAAAAATATAAATATCAGTATTAAAATAATCTTGAAGCTTTAAAAAATTATTGGTGTAATTGGGTCTAACATCTGTTGTTCGTCCCATAGTTTTTACATCAATCTTTTTATTATTGAAAATAAGATCAACACCTTCATCAAATCCAGATTCACCATCAACTAAACCTAATCCAAACAAATCCATGACTACACTTTGCCCAATTATTCCCGTTAATTGTTGTTCTTGGTTTCCGTTAGCCATTTTACGTTGTCCAAAATTATAGTGCTTAATTAACTTTTGACAATGCTCAATAATATGGTTATGTACTTTTACTATAAACACGTTTTAATTCTCGTAATGCTCACTAATATAAGCAATTGCTTCTTGTTGACTTAAAACAGCAAATGTTTTATAACGATCATGAACATCAATAATTTCGTCTAAAGCTTTTTGAACAAGCTTTTTATTTTTCCAAGTCTTTAGATGAGAAACAACAGTTTTCAAGCAACCTCTCTTATAAGCAATTTGACCTAAAACATGAACTAACGTATCACTTACACGTTTAGTTTCATCAAATTCTAATTCTTTTAAAAGCGGTAATATATCTTGAGGATGTGTTCTGCCGCGAAGTTCTATTCCATGACAAATTTCGCGACGTATTTCTTTATCTTCATGTTTTAAATATCCTTTTGCCCAATTTAAAACAGGTTCGGGATTTTTTTCTCCCATTTTTTTAATCGAACCAATTACAGCATTCCTAACACGATGATGATTGTCAAACAATCCTCTGTCCATAAAATGTTGAACTTTCTCAAAATGAAATTTACCAATTTCTCCAGCTGCATTAATAACTGTTTGCCTTATAAGTTCGTCCTCATACTTTATTAAGGTTTTTAAAACATTAAAAATTGTAGCTTGTAATTCAGGGTTTGAGTAGTAAATTTTACCAATTGCTAGATAAGCTGTTTTTCTAATATACGTATCATCATCAGAAAAGTAATCAATAATAAAAGTGGTTTGATTCTTCTCTAAATCGGATTGTATACCTTGATTAATCTTGTCAACCAAAACAATGCGTTCGTCTTTAGATAGATCATAAAACGCCATTATTCAAATTTAACAGAAGTTTCTTCTTTACTGACATTTAATTCAACAGCTCTTCCCAAAATTAACGCACGATTATCATCTTCGTGACCAGAAGGCATTCCAAAGGCTATAGGAAAATTGTAATCTGATAATGCATCAAGTATTAATTGCTCAATAGTACTTCCCCAAAGCGCTGTGTTATTTTTTTTCATTTTAGTAAAATCACCAACAAGAACACCTTTACAATTATCAAAAAAACCGGCACGTTTTAGGCTTTGTAGCATACGATCTACATGGTATTTATATTCGCCAATTTCTTCAATAAAAATAATTTTATCAGTTGTATCAATATTAGTTTCAGATCCTAACATGGTATGAAGTAGCGTTAAATTACCTCCAACCAACTGTCCCGAAGCATTTCCAGGTTTGTTATATTTTGAACCTTTTAAATCATAAGATAATTGTTTACCGAAAATAGCATCTTTAAAAGTTGAAATGGTTTCAGGTATTTCATTTAAATCTTTAGGTAGACTTACGCACATCATAGCATGAATAGATTCTAAACCATTATTATGAAATTGATTGTGAAGAGCAGTAATATCGCTATAGCCAATTAACCATTTTGGGGTTTGTTTAATCTTTGTGTAATCGAGTTTGTCTAGAATTCTAACTGTACCATAACCTCCACGAGCACACCAAATTGCTTTTACATTTGGGTTATCCATCGCTTCTTGAAAATCTTCACAACGTTCAGCATCTGTTCCAGCAAAATGATTGTCGCGTTTAAATACATGTTTGCCAATAATCACATTCAATCCCCAACTTTTTAATAGTGATTTTGCATGAGCAACTTCATCTTCACGATTGTTTAAAATTCCTGAAGGAGCTACAATTGCAATTGTATCGCCAGTTTTTAGGTAAGGTGGAGTGACTATATTCATTGTTTCTTGAGCGTTAACAGATGCTAATATCAGTAAAAATATGTGTGCTAATTTTTTCAAACTTAAAAAATTGAGATATCCTTTCGTAAAAATACATGATTATTATACTTTTAATGTTCTTAAACATCAAAATTTGGAATTTCCTTTTCATTTCGGTCAAAAAAGTTCATTGTTACTCATCTTCTTTTTTAATGGGATTGTTTTCTCTTTTCTTCTTTTAAGAAAAGGAATAGCAAGTCATAATAATAGTAGCAAGTGGTTAAGTTTTCTATTGTTTTTAAGTGCTATTTATATTGTTCCATATATGCTCGGTTATGCAGGCTGGTACGAAAAAGACATTACAAGTGATATCCTCTTTTTTTTACCCTTTATGCAGGTTTTAGTAATTGGTCCTGTGCTATTTTTTTATATTAAAAGCTTACTGAATACTAATTTTGAATTTCAAAATAAGGATTGGATTCACTTCATTCCAGGAATACTCTACTTACTATACAGTTTCGTTATTTTTATTGTAGATAAGCTTGTTTTAGATGAATACTATTTCTATGCTGATGGTAGAGATAAAGATTTAAAAGCTTGGTATCAAGTGACTGGGTTTTTATCTATTTCTTTTTATGTAGTCAAAGGGTTAATGGAGTACAAAAGTTATAAAAAAGCTATTTTTAATACGGTTAGTTATGCAGAAGTTATTTTATTTAAATGGATTCAAAACTTTTTATGGGCATTTTTATGTCTCATCATTTTAAGATTTTTATTTTTTATTTTTAATGAACAGTGGGTCGAATTCGGAAGTCATTTTTGGTATTTTATCTGTTTCTCTTTGGTATTCTTTTATATTGCGTTAAGCGGTTATGCAAATGCTGTTAAGTCATCAGTTTTTATTTCACAAAACCTCGCAACTCCTATACTAGACGATGAAGAAAAGACTGGTTCAGAAAAAATTGATTTAGAGTTATGGAAAACTAAAATTAATGCACTTATTTCAGAAGAAAAAATCTATTTAAATCCACAATTAACATTAAGTGATATTGCACAAAAGCTTAATACAAATACTAAAAATATTTCAACAACTATAAACAGTAGTTTTGATATGAATTTTAATGATTTCATAAATCATTTCAGAGTAGAAGATGTAAAAAATAAACTAAAAAAAGGGGCGTACAAGCAAACAACTTTGTTAGGAATTGCTTTAGATGCTGGATTTAATAGTAAAGCTACATTCAACAGAGCGTTTAAAAAAAGCACTGGTCTTTCACCTAAAGATTTTATTGAAAAATTGAGGTGATATTGGTCTCAAATCAAGATTTGAAGCGGTTACCTTTCTATTTAGTACCATTTTTGTGGAAAATTTAGATGCATCATGAAAAAAACAATCATCCTTTTTGCTATACTCTTTGCAGTTTCGGTTACAGCACAAAAAGAAAAATTTTACAAAATAGATTCCTTAATTCAATCAAAAGTTGAAGAAAATCACCCTGGTGTTGCAGTTGGAATTGTTCAAAATGGAATCGTTATTTACGAAAGATATAGAGGACTATCTAATCTCCAACATCAAGTTAAATTTAATGAAAACACGAGGTCTAATATTGCCTCAACCGCAAAACAGTTTACTGCTTTAATGGTTTTGGATTTAGCCTTAAAAAACAAATTGAATCTAGAAGATGATTTAAGAACATATCTTCCAACACTCTATTCTGAAGTAGAAGCATCAATAAAAATTAGACACCTAATTAATCATACAAGTGGCATCAGAGATTATGTCGAATTATTAGATTTGGAAGGAGTTGTTTGGTGGAAACGTTTTGGTTTGGATAATGATGATATTTTAGGCCTATTAGAAAAACAAGAGGATTTAGGTTTTAAACCCGGGTCAACTTACAGTTACAGTAATTCTAATTATATAGTTTTAACAAAAGTTATTGAGAAGATAACAAACAAGACTTTCAATGATTATTCTAAAACATTCTTTGAGAATTTAGGCATGATGGAAACATCTTTTGTAGAACGTTATATGAAAGTCATTCCTAATAGAGCAAACCCTTATTCGGATTGGGGAAGAGGAGAATGGTGGGAGGTTCCAACTGTTACAAAAACCAATGGAGAAGGCTTCTTGTTTACAACCCTTAAGGATCAATTAACTTATGAAATAGCTGTCCAAAAATCTGAAGAAAATAAAAACAGTCTTTTGGCAAAAAGTCAACAATCAATTGAAAATAGCGAAATTAAAACTTACGGTTTTGGTTTAGAAATTGAGGATAAATTAGGAAGGCCCTCTGTGCATCACTCTGGCGGAACTTATGGTTTTCACTCTCAAACTTACAGATTTCCAGAGGATAAATTGTCTGTTTTTATAATGAGTAATAATGGTAATATAAGCAGTAATCTTATCGCTCAAGAAATTAGTGAAATAATTCTACCAAAATCATCGGGAGAATCAAAATACAACAGTGGTTATTACGAAAGTATAGATGACACAAATCTTTTAATTTCAGGAAATTATACGTATCCTAATAATAATTCAATGGTTCAGATTTTTAAAAAAGATGGAAAAACCTATTGGAAAGAGAAGAACTTTACAATTGAAATGTTCTTAGAAGAAAAAAATAAGTATGCCTTTACAAATAACCCAAGATTAAAAGTGGTTTTTTATCAAGATAAAATGGTAGAATATTATTCATCTGGAAAAACCATGACATATAAAAAACGAGATGATAATGGTGTAAAGTATTCAGATTTAGAAGCTTTAGTTGGAATTTACTACAATAACGAATTAAATGTAAACATTGAAATGAAGATGACTAACATCGATTCACTCAAGATGAAGCTTGCCGATGATAATTTTAATGATGTTATTGTTTACAATAAAAATTTTATGTCAGCTGGTAATTATTTTTTAAATGCTAAAAGAGACCAGTTTGATCGAGTAAATCAAATATTACTTTCAAATGGAAGGGCATTAAATATTAAGTTTATAAAGAAAGCTAATCTAAAGTTTCAACCTAAAATTAAAACTGAAAATGGTTCAATTAATGTAACTACTATTGGCTCAAAAAATGGAGAAAATTCAGATATTTTATTAACTGCTAATTACGCAAATGGTAATGAAATTTGGTCTAAAAGATATGGAGGTAATGGCTATGATAAGGCTAGTTCTATTTTAGCTTTAAAAGATGGATATTTGATTATAGGTTCAACCAGCTCCTATGGAGAGGGGAATTATGATTTTTATGTTATTAAGGTAGATAAAAAAGGTAATAAAGTTTGGCAGAATACTTATGGTAATTTTGATAATGATTACGCGTATTCAGCAGAAAAGGTAGATAAAGGCTTTCTAATTAAAGGGACAACTCAACTTTGTGATTCTAAAGATGTGCTTAATAGAAAATGTACTACTAATATTTGGTATGTTTTAATAGATTATAGAGGAGTCAAAATTTCGGAAAATATTTTGGAGGAAATTAAAGATTAATATTAAAACAAAGGGACTTTAAGTTAATCGATGTGTTTTGTACTTTTGTGGCTTCTAAAAGAAAGAATACATGTCTAAAAGATATACAATTACTGCAGCTTTACCCTATACTAATGGTCCAATTCATATTGGGCATTTAGCAGGTGTTTATGTGCCAGCAGATATTTATGCAAGATATTTACGTTTAACTGGAAATGATGTAGCCTTTATTTGTGGAAGTGATGAACATGGTGTTCCTATTACTATAAAGGCAAAAAAAGAAGGTGTTTCACCACAAGACATCGTTGATAAATATCACGCCATCATAAAAACCTCTTTTGAAGATTTTGGGATTACTTTCGATAACTATTCACGCACATCTGCAAAGATTCATCATGAAACAGCTTCAGAATTTTTTACAACTCTATATAATAAAAATGAATTTGTAGAAGAAGTTACCGAGCAATTATACGATGAAGAAGCGAATCAGTTTTTAGCAGATCGTTTTGTGATTGGCACATGTCCAAAATGTGGTAATGAAGAAAGCTATGGTGATCAATGCGAAAACTGTGGAACTAGCCATAATGCTACAGACTTAATAAATCCTAAATCAGCTATTACGGGCAATGTTCCTACATTAAAGCAAACAAAGCACTGGTTTTTACCTCTTAATAAACATGAAGAGTTTTTAAAAGACTGGATTTTAAAAGGGCATAAAAAAGATTGGAAGCCCAATGTGTATGGTCAAGTAAAATCTTGGGTAGATGATGGTCTGCGACCTCGTGCTGTAACAAGAGATCTAGATTGGGGAATTCCTGTTCCAATTGAAGGAGCTGAAGGAAAAGTACTATATGTTTGGTTTGATGCACCAATTGGTTATATCTCTGCTACAAAGGAATGGGCAGAAAAAGTTGGTAAAGATTGGGAACCTTATTGGAAGGATCAAGATACCAAGCTTGTTCACTTTATTGGTAAAGATAATATTGTATTCCACTGTATTATTTTTCCAGCTATGCTAAAAGCAGAAGGGAGTTATATCCTTCCGGACAATGTTCCAGCAAATGAGTTTTTAAATCTTGAAGGTAATAAACTATCAACGTCTAAAAATTGGGCAGTTTGGTTACCAGACTATTTAGTAGATTTTCCTAATCAACAAGATGTATTACGTTATGCATTAACAGCTAATGCACCAGAAAGTAAGGATAACGATTTTACCTGGAAGGATTTTCAAGCAAGAAATAATAATGAGTTAGTGGCCATTTTTGGCAATTTTATTAATCGCGTAGTTGTTTTAACAAATAAGTATTATGATGGAATTGTTCCAACGCCATCAGAATTTACAGAAGTAGATCAAGAAACTTTAGCAGCTGTAAAAGCGTATCCTAATGTGATTTCTAGTTCTATAGAACGTTACCGATTTAGAGAAGCATCTCAAGAGTTAATGAATTTAGCAAGGCTAGGAAATAAGTATCTAGCTGACGAAGAACCCTGGAAGATTGTTAAAACAGACGAAACCCGAACGAAAACAATTATGTATGTTGCTTTACAAATTGCTTCTGCATTAGCAACTTTAAGTGAGCCATTTTTGCCGTTTACTTCTAATAAATTAAAAAACATTCTTTGTCATTCCGCACTCGATGCAGAATCCACTTGGAAGGACATTTCAATCAAAGATGTCTTAATTCCTCAAGATCATCAAATTGAAAAAGGAGAATTGTTATTCACTAAAATTGAAGATAAAACAATTCAAGTTCAATTAGATAAATTAGAAGCTAGTAAAAAAGCTAATGATGCTGAAAATGCTGTTGTTGAGCCTCAAAAAGACACCATTACTTTTGAGGATTTCACCAAGCTTGATATAAGAGTTGGTACTATTATTGAAGCTGAAAAAATGCCGAAAGCTAAAAAATTATTGGTTTTAAAAGTGGATACAGGAATTGACATAAGGACCATTGTTTCTGGTATCGCTGAAAGTTTTACAGCAGAAGAAGTAGTTGGTAAAAAAGTAACGGTTTTAGTGAATTTAGCTCCAAGAAAACTTCGTGGTGTAGAAAGTGAAGGTATGATTTTAATGACTGAAACACCAGAAGGCAAATTAGTATTTGTAAATCCAGATGCTAACCAAGACACTAAAAATGGATTAACCATTAGTTAAAATGAAGAGCGTTTTAATTCTATTAATCTTAAATTTTACATTACTAAATGTTTATGCTCAAGATGCTAGTAATTGGCTAACAGTCAATCTAGATTATTCTGTTTCCGATAAAAAGCCAAATGAGATTATTAATGTTGTAGATGAGGAAACAGGAAATTTTGCAACTTTTTTTAAATATTCAAGGTTTTTAGAAGCAAGGTTATTTGATGAAAACAGAGAGCAAATAAGTAAAATTAAGTTTAATCAACTGCCCAAATATTTCAATAATTACTTGGGTTGCAGTAAGAAGGGTAATAATTACACGTTGTTTTTTAAAAGCCTTTCCAGTAAAAAATTTAGCTCTCTAACATTTAGTTTTGGGTCTTCTAATTTCAGTTTTAAAGATAATATTGGAATTGAGTTTGACAAAGAAATCTTTGTTGAATCTTTTGAGTCTAATAACAATGTTTATTTTTTAACAACCGTTAGGAATTCTTCTATTTTAAAATTGTACACTCTTAAATCTGATAGTAGTTTTTCTATAAAAGAAATCGATTTATCTAACGAAAAATTTGAAAGAAATAACGGTTTAAAAACTACTTTATTTGCGATTGTAAGAGGTTTGAAAAATCCTGTAGAAACAAATAATATAAAAACTAAAGAACCTAGCTCTCTTGAAATTGCTTCTACTAAAAATAAAATATATTTTGAAAGTGATATAATTACCTACACCTTTAATTGTTTTGATAGTTATACTGGACTTATATCTATTAATGTTAATGATGGAACTTATGTATATAAAAAAATAGAGAATATTAACTTCATTAAAAAGGAGAGAGGTAATAAAACTAATTCCTTCGTTTACGATGGTTATTTTTTTAGTATGTACAGTACAAGAGATCGATTAGCATATGATATATACGATTTAACCAACCTAGAACTTATAAAAAGTTTAAGCATCGATAGAGAGAAAGAAATAGCTTTTAAAAATTCGCCTATTATATTAGAGGGTGGCGAGTTAGCAAAGTATAGAGAGCTAGATAGAACAGCACAATTTTTAAGAAAAATAGCCAACTCGAATGTAAGTACATTTGTTTATAAAAAGGATGATCGATTTGTGGTAACTATTGGTAGTAGCGAACCTATAGAATCTGGAGGAATGGTTTTTGTTTATGGTGGAGGTATAGTTGGTGGTATAATAGCAGGAGTTGGTAACGCTATTTTAACAGCAGCCTATCAATCGTATGCCAATACTAGATCTACACGTATTGAATGTGTATTTGATGAACAATTTAATCATGTGCCAGGTGAGGAGGTTCCTTTAAATGGATTTGATAATATAAAACAGTATGTTGAAGCTAATAATTTGTCTAAAGCAAAACTTCAAACAGTTTTTAAATATCAGGACGATTATATATTTGGTTATTTAAATAAAACTTCTAATAGTTATATTTATATATTGGTAGAAAATTAATTAATACTTAAAATAGCCTATCATTTTAGCCCATAATCTAATATTCTATTTGGAAGATTAAGATGTATTAGTTATCAGTTAATAAACAGTGTCAATACAATACGACAAAAAATATACGACCCTTGCAGAATATGTGTCATTATTTACAATGACCATGATTACAGTAATTGCAATTTACAATAAAAACATAAGTGTGTTTTATATTCTATATCTGTTTTGGTGGGACGAATTTTTAAAGACCTTTTTTGATGGTTTAAAGTATTTTAATAAAAAAAATCTCTTGAATATTTCAAGCAACTACTTTAAAGATGTTAAAACGAGATGCTTCTTTTTGATGATTTATTTGATTTTTATCATTGTTTTTTTCGGCTTGATTATGAATTGGAAAAGTGAAGATTTGGTTATAAATAACTTTGAAGTTTTTTGGTTTAGAAATTCATTATTCAATTTAAGCATTATCACATTTTTAGCAAGAGAAATATACCTCTATATTAATGAGAAAAACCAACTTATAGTACATCATGTACTATCAAGAGGAATTATTACGCTTCATCTATCAATTATTTTGGGTGTGTTCCTTTGGTTTTTTATAACCCAAAAATTAAATTTCTTTAATGATAATTCCGCTAGTGTACTATCAATTCTTCCTTTCTTATTGATTAAGATGTATTTCGAAGTTCAAGAAATTAAATCAAACCAAAATACACGTCTGAAAGTCTAACAGGTTTATAAGTTTTTATAATCTTTAATTAAAGTTCCTTTTTCAAATTCTCCGTAAATAGTCTGTTCCGTTGCAATTGTCGTTTTAACACCTTTTCCAGTTAAGTCACCATTTATCATTTCTCCAAAATATACATAGGTATTATCAGCAAACATTCCTGTTCCCATCCTATTTCCTTTGGAGTCGTATTGTCCTGTATGAAAATTTTTAGTTGAATGCCAAAGATAGCCTCCTATCCTTGATCGATAGCCATTTATAAAAAAACCTGAATAGACATCTCCACCACTATATTGAATACTTCCATATCCATTTTTGCAGTCTCCCAAACAGTTATTTCCTGTTACTTTTTTATTTTTATAATCTTGTAGTAGATCTGTAGTTAACTTTCCGTTGGTATAGATACCTGCTTGAGTGGTTTTATTATTAGTTACAACATAACCGTAACCATTCATCATATTATTGTTCCATTCGCCATAATACTCTGTGCTAGAGGCTTTCCATTTATAGATTCCAAAGCCTGATTTGTTTCCGTTAACATAATTACCAGTATAGTTATCACCATTAGGAAAATCATGTTTTGCATAGCCATTTAATTTGCCATAACTGAAGAAACCTTCAATAACACCTCCACCTTCAAGTTTATAAACACCATAACCATCCTTGCAATTTCCTGATATACAACCGACACTTTTATTTAACGAACTTGAAGTTGTAGTTTGAGTAACATTAGAATTCGTAACAGTATATTGATCTTTATTCTTATTATATTTTCGTCCTGAATAAATGGTCACATCTTTTGCTACTTTATAACTAGGAAGGTAATATTTAGGTTCGCCATTTTTTAATAATACACCATCATTATTATTGTAAGCTATGGTATACTCTGAATTTTCTATAACCTTACCTTTTTCCATGGTCATTACCTTATTTCCATCTTTTATAAAGAAAATATTGTCTTCAGACATTAATTCATCTAGAGGATAAAATGCAAAACTTTTTGAGGGATCGTATTTTCTGTAAAATGTTTTATTCAAAAGTGCATCGTAGATAATGTAATAATTAGATTGAGAATAGATAAATAATGTTTTTGGCAAAAAAGCAGATTGTGACATCTGAACTCCTTGGTGAATGAGCATTTTTGTGGAACCCGAAATTTCAAGAAATGATTTACCATCAATAAAAAGGTTTGTAATTTGTTGTTTTTTTCCGGATTTCGAATCGTTGAACACATCTTTCAAAGTCAAGTATTTGTGATTGAAAATATCATATATAATTATGTCATTTTTTCCCAGAGTGCGATTGTAAATGAAGTTTACTTCTTTATCATTTAAATAAAATTTACAGTCTGAAATTTTATTAAAATTAACATATGAAGGTTTATTATAAACCACAGAAAACAGATTGCTCTTGTTTTTAACATCAGAGAAGTAAATCGGAGATCCCTTGTAGAGATCAATTGGGTTATTTTTAGAATCAAATTTTAAAGGAATCTCATAATCTCCATCTTTAACAAGATGTCCGTTTTTATAGGTTAGTGTTTTTGTTTTATGTGGATTAACACTTTCATCTTTTTCTGTTATTATCAATAATCCTCCTTGTTGTAAATAAGTATAGGTTTTAATTTTACCATATTCACTTTTTCTAATAAGTCTCTGTTTATTGTCATAGTCATAATTTTTGGTTGAGGATGAATATGTGGACTTGACTTCTTTTAATAACCCATTAGTGTCATAAGTGTAAGTTTCGGTTTGAAATCCGTTAAATGGAAACGTCCTCTTTTCTAAAAGCCCATTTGAATTAAAATAAAATGTATTTCCTAAAGTCGTAGCAGATGGTAAACCATTATCATACAAGTATCTATTCATTTCAAACTCTTTATGTTTAATTAGAAATCCTTTTTCATCAAACATAAATACATCATAACCAAAAACATCTCCTTTAAGGTTGAAATGTTCTTTCTTATACTTTAAAGCTATGGGATTTAAAGGTGCATTAACAAAGTCGACAGGTTGTGAAAAAGTAGGAACACAAATAAGTACTAAAATAAATTTCAATAGAAGTTTCATAGGTCTACAAGTTTTATCTAGTAAAAGTAGAACCAATAAACTTTAAAAAACATACGAAGAATTACGTATATTTAATTTTTACTCAATGCTCAAAATAGCATATCATCCTATTTATAAATATTCGTTGCCTCTTGGGCATCGTTTTCCAATGGGCAAATATCCAATGCTTCATTGGCAATTATTACATGAAGGTACTTGTATAGAGTCTAATTTTTTTGAGCCAGAAAAACCAGATTCAAATTATATTCTACAAGTACATACGCAAGATTACTTTGAAGATTTGTGTAACCTCACTTTAGATAAACGTGCAGCTAGAAAAATTGGTTTCCCTTTAAGCGATGTTCTAGTAGAGCGTGAAGTTATTATTGCAGATGGTACTATAAAAGCTAGTGAGCATGCATTAAAAAATGGAATTGCCATGAACATTGCTGGAGGCACTCATCATGCTTATACAAATAGAGGAGAGGCCTTTTGCTTATTAAATGATCAAGCAATTGGAGCTAGATATATTCAAAATAAAGGACTAGCTAAAAAGATATTAATAGTTGATTTAGATGTGCATCAAGGAAATGGTACAGCAGAGATATTTGCTAATGATAGGTCAGTATTTACATTTTCTATGCATGGTAAAGGTAACTACCCTTTTAAAAAAGAAGTAAGCGATTTGGATATAGCTTTAGAAACTAATTGCGATGATAAAACGTATCTTGAGTTACTCTATAAAACGTTACCAAAACTTATTGAGCAAGAACAACCCGATTTTATCTATTACTTATCTGGAGTAGATGTCATAGCATCAGATAAACTTGGAAAACTAGGCTTAACTATAGAAGGTTGTAAAGAACGCGATAGATTTGTGTTACAATCGTGTAAAGATTATCAAATTCCTGTTATGTGTTCGATGGGAGGAGGCTATTCTCCTGATATTAAAATTATTGTTGAAGCTCACGCTAATACTTATAGATTAGCTCAAGAGATTTTCTTTTAAGCAGAATTTCTACTGGCATTAATATTACCAAAAAGTGATCGTGTAACAATTTTCTCATAAATATCCATATCCTCTAGATTAGGATGTTCTGACTTCTGTAATTCTTGAATTTTTTTCAGAGCAAACTGTTGGATAGTTAGAAGCGGTAATACGATCGATTCTCTTACTTCAATAGAAGCCTTACCAACAGGCTCTTCTTCCATTAATTCTTTATAGCCAGTTAATTTTAAAATCAGTCTTTTACTCAATAAGTATTCTTCATGTATCAATAACCAAAATTCGCCAAACTCTTCATCATCAGCCATGTATTTAGTTAAATCAAAAAATGATTTAGCCATAGACATCATACTGTTTTCAATTAAAGTTTTAAAAAAATTAGAATTTTTATAAAGTTGTTTTACTTTGTTAAATTCACCTTTATCTTCATAATATTTAAGTGCTGTACCAACACCAAAAAAACCAGGAACATTTTGTTTTAATTGACTCCAACTGCCCACGAAAGGGATAGCTCTCAAGTCTGAAAAAACTAACTCGTTTGAGTTACCTCTTTTAGAAGGTCGGCTACCTATATTTGTTTTAGCATAGTATTTTAAGGTACTCATACGTTCTAAATAAGATAGAAATTTTGGATGTTGCTTAAACTTTTTATAATTCTCGTAACTAATCTTTGCTAGATTATTAATAGTGCTTTTGTCAGTTCGAGAAAGTTTAGGGTTGTTATCACTTAAACGATTTAGAATTCCAGAACTTATAAGCTGTTCCATATTATATTGGGAAGAGTTTTTAGTGCCAAAATTTGAGCTTATTGTTTGTCCTTGTATAGTTAATTGCACTTCTTTGTCTTCAATAGTTGGGCCTAAAGAGGCATAGAAATTATGTGTTTTTCCGCCGCCTCTTGCAGGAGGACCTCCACGACCATCAAAGAATATGACTGAAATTTTATGCTTTCTAGAAATTTTAGTTAAAGCTTCTTTGGTTTTATATATAGCCCAATTAGCCATTAAATAACCACCATCTTTGGTTCCGTCGCTAAATCCCAACATAATAGTTTGTTTGTTGCCACGTTTTTTAAGATGTTCTCTGTATGCTTTATTAGAGTAGAGTTCTTCCATTACATCTGAAGCATTTTCTAAATCAGGAATTGTTTCAAATAAAGGAGCGATATCAACAGTTAACTCATCATGAAATGCAGTAAGTTTTAGCATAGCGAATAACTGCATAACATTTAAAGCTGTTTGATTGTTACTAATTATGTAACGATTAGCGGCTAATTCACCATTTGTTTCTTGAATTTCTTTTATCACTCTAATTGTTTTGAGTGTCTTGATGGTAAATTCATCTTTAAACCATTTAATATCTAATGAGCCTTCTATTTTAGATAGAGTTCTAACTTGTTGTTTTGCAGTTTGTGAATTAAAATTTTCAGGCAACAAATCTGTTTTTTTTAATAGCATTTTAGTAACATCATTAAATACCTCATTGTGCTTACGGCTATCTTGCCTGATATCTAACGTAGCAAATCTAAAACCAAAAAGTTGGGTTTTATTAATAATACTATCAATTTCATCTAGATACAGAGATTGATGATCTCGAACAACTAAATTTTTAATATCCTTTAAAGTATTAGTGAATTCATCTAATGAAATTGCCGTTTTAGCATTTGGGCTAATACTTGCATCATATAGTTTTCTTTCTAGACTTGTTATTAACTCTTCTACTCCTTTAAAAGTAAGCTTACGCTTTAAACTTCTGATGCTTTTATAATAATTTCGTAGGATAGCTTGCTTTAATTTCATAGCCACTTTTAGAGTCGTATCAGGCGTGACATAGGGATTTCCATCTCTGTCTCCACCAGGCCAAAATCCAATATTTATTATCTCATTCGGCATTTCATTATCATCATAGATGTTTTGTTTAATGTAGTTAAATGCTTTTCCAAAAGAATCATAGAACACGTGTTCTAGATACCAAATCAAACTGATAGCTTCGTCGTAAGGTGTAGGTTTTTTCTTTTTAAAGAAAGGCGTTTTACCTAATTGAGCTAACAAATTATTTATGGTTAGTAGATCATCTTTTTCAATAGATTTAGCCAAATCGGTTATAATGCCTAAAACTGAACCTGGATAAAATTGTGTTGGATGCGCAGTTAAAACAATTCTAACTTTAAACTCGTTGAGGTATTTTTTTAAATCGCCTAGTTTATTCTCTGCAACAGCATTTTCTTTTAAATGTCGAAGTGTTCCAATTCCATCCATATTATTTACTATTGGAAATGCAGCATCTTCAATAGCATCAAATAAAACAACCTGACGTTCTATATATTGAATAAAGCGAAATAATAATTTGATTTGACTGTCTTTAGATCGTCTTGCTTGGTATTTTTCAAAAAATGTTTTTACAATAGTTGTTGGATCATCACCATTGGCATATCCTTTTTTACAAGTTTCATGAAATAATGGTAATAGAACACCTGTTTTGGTAATAGTATCAAAAGGCAAGGTCATAAATATACTGTTGTATATCTGATATTTAGAGAGAACGTTTTGATTAAAACGAGTGAGTTTAGGTTGTATAGACATTTTAAATAAATTACTACATAAAAATACAAAAGGAAGAAGCAATAAATTATCAGAATTTAATTTTTATGAATTTCTTATAATAAACTAACATAGATTGTTTTTAAAGTAAAAAGGCATCAATAATTGATGCCTTTTCTAAAAAATCACTAAAGTTGTTGTTATTTACCGAGCATTAATAACTCATTACACACAATTTCAGTTGTGTAACGTTTTATAAAGTCATACGCTCTCTAAAACTTAAAAATATTGAACAAATACTATGCTAATCGAACCCACTACACCAAAATCTAGATATAAATTGTAGACTAAATACATTTACTCCTAAAAATAAATATTAGTCAGAATTTATAATTTGACATTTATCAAAAATCACTTCTGTGCTCTTATTCTGCTCAGTGTTTCTTGGGTCATGCCAAGGTAAGACGCTACCATACTTAATGGAACTCTTTGTAAGATATCTGGGTGATTTTTAATGAACATCTCGTAACGCTCTGCTGCAGTATTAAAATGAATATTGTCAAGCCTTTTGTCGAGGAGTAAAATTCCTTGATTGCTAAATAGTCGACCTATTTTTTCAAGTTCTCGACTAGTAGAAAATAGTTTTTCTAATTGTACATAGTCAAATTTCCACAAAACACATGGCTCTAAAGTTTCTATCCATTTATTGCTTGGCTCTCTTGTGAAAAAACTACCTATAGCACCAATAAACTCATTTTCTGGTCCTATCCAACAAGTCACATCTTTGCCATCTTTATAAAGATAGATTCTAGTAAGACCTTTCTCAACAAAATAAAGGCTGTTACATACTTTACCCTCTTCAAGAAGTATAGTTTTTGATGGGTACTCCACTCGTTCAATAGTATCAAGTAGAAGCTTTTCATTTTCAGGGGATAAACCTCCAATATCTCGGAAAGTTTTTAATAAGTTTTCCATTTAGCGTTTTATCTGTATTATTATTTAAGGTTTCATAAATGAGACGTTGCAATAGGCATTTTGTTACTTCAATACTTATTTAAAAGTCATCTGTAAATTGGTATGATATTATTTGATAAATGTCAAATATATTCTCTAGGTAAATTTTCATATTTGCCATTCATCAATCAATAATCTGAACATGAAGTACATCACTGGGCTTATAAGCATCTGTTTTCTATCCATAGCTTCCTTACACTGTCAAACAGCAATAAGTCCATCAAATCTAAAAATTGATAAAGCCTTCGTATTTCCAGAAAAGTATACCATGAATACGTTTTTTGTAATGGGCTCACAAAAAATACCAATTGGGAAAATTCATACCTCTTTAGATAAAACTACCGAAACTATTTCTATCACAACAATATTACGATTAGCAAATCTACCAAGTAGTGAATATATAGATAGTACTGTTGTTGGTTCTAGAAATTTTAAACCCGTTTATCATTCGTCTAAAAACCCTATGCGCGAAATGGTTTTTAAGTTTGGAGAAAAAATCACTGGTTATTATAAAGATTTAGAGACTGACTCAATAACAGAAATTTTAGAAACGACTATTGAACCTTTTTTTGACAGCAATTCTTATCCTTATATTATACGATTACTACCGCTTAAAGATGACTATGCTGTAGAGATATCCATATTTGATTTTAATCCAAAATCAAAAGTTGGAATTATGACTGCAACCATTTTAGATACTAAGTCAATTGAAATGGAGTTTAATGATGAGCAAAGAAAGGTTTGGGAAGTTAAAACTACTAGTGATATTTCCGATAACAAGTTTATAACGACCTTTTATATAGATAAACTAACCAATAAAACCCTTAAACAAATTACTGAAAATGATAAGGGGCAACTGGTTATGGAACGTGAAAGCTTGGATTAACTAGCATAAATACTTTAAACAAATATGAATAAATCAAAGAAAACCTTAACATTTAAAAGAATATTCAAAGCACCAATTGAATTGGTTTGGAAAGCCTATACAGAGCCAGAATATGTTATGAAATGGTGGAGTCCTCAAGGCATGGAAACCACAATTGTTCATTACAACTTTAAAGTTGGTGGAGCTTGGCATTATAATATGAAAATGCCAAACGGGATGGAATTTATAGCAGAAGGAAAATTCAAAGAAATTATAGAAAAAAATAAAATACACACCGAAGCAAATTTTAAACCAAAAACAGAAGGTATTGAATTAGAAATTTTATTTGAAACTGAAGGTGATACAACTCAATTTACACTTAACGTGATTCATCCTAATGAGGCCTATAAAATCCAACAAGAGAAAATGGGTGTTGCCAATGGATGGGAATCTGCTTTAGAAAGATTAACTGAACTAATATGGAACTTAAGTTAATTTAAATTGTGCAAAAAATAACAGTAGTATTTTCACTTTTTTTAGTGATATCAACAGCAAATGCTCAATATGCGAGTGTAGAAAAATCAACCTTTGGTATACAAACAGGACTACTAGGTATTTGGGGGCATAATGAATCTAAACTGTCTAATTCAATAGCCTTACGAACAGAACTTGGATTCGACGCAGGTTTTTGGCTCAACGACTTGTACGATGTAAACGGATTTATAATGGCACCAGTAATTACTGCTGAACCGCGTTGGTATTATAACTTGAATAAACGAAAAAACAAATCGAGAAGAATAGATGGAAACAGTGGTAATTTTCTGTCTTTGAAAACGAGCTATCATCCTGATTGGTTTGTCATTTCTAATATAGACAATGTTAGTGTAAGGAGCGATATTTCAATAATTCCTACTTGGGGAATACGACGACATATTGGTAATCATTTTACGTACGAAACTGGTTTAGGTATTGGGTATCAACATTTTTTTTCTAATCAAACTATATCAGGAGATAGTCAATTAACAATCAATTTACACCTAAGGCTGGGATATCGATTTTAATGAAAAAGTCAAACATCTACATATCCTTTTTGCTAATTTTAATATCTATTTTTAGTTGTAAAAGCTCTAATCTTTCGTATTTCGATACAACGCTTCCTTCTACAAAACCTTTATTATTTGCGCCAAATTTAGTCAATACTGATAGCGTTGAACTTAATATAGTTTTTAATTATGATCATACGGAAATGTTCTTCTCAAGAATTGTAGACAATAGTTTTGTTATTCATCATTCTGAGCGTATTAATGGAAAGTGGTCTGATATTAAACCTATTAAAATGTATGATGATGATGTTTTAGTTTCTGTTGCATGTGACCCTACAATTTCTAAAGATGGTAAAACCATGTATTTCCTTGGTGTTGACCCCAAACTTTACAACAATAATGTTACTCGAGAAGAACTGTATAACATACCACCAGACATATATAAAAGCAGGAAAGTTGATGGAGAGTGGGAATTAGCCTCTAAAGTAGATTTTCTTATTTCCACTAAATATTTTGAAACGTATCCTGTAGTTACAGCAGATGGGAGTTTGTATTTCCGTTCAAATAGACCCAGTAAAAAAGGAGGGATGCAGACCTATCGCGCACAATATCTGGGAGATGGAAAATTTGAAACACCTGTTGTTGTGAACCTTAAGACAGAGAACAAGGAACTAATAACATACATATCACCAGATGAACGATATGCCATTACCAATGGACAAGGTAAATTTCAAATAACGTTCAACGAAAATGGTAAATGGACAAAACCAAAAGAAATACCCTTAAACTATGAAAGTAACTGGCGCTATTACTGTCCTTATATGTCTTCTGATGAAAAGTATTTTTTCTATTCAAGAAAGTATAACAACCCTAACAAAAAAGGATGGACAGGAGTGGAAAAAGGAGAAGTGTATTGGATAAATGCTAACATACTCTTTAATAAAAAATAGAACAAAGCATTTACAAGGTAAGCGTGTTCGTAATAGCGTTTAATTACAAAGCAAAAGTATAAATAATGAAAAGATTATTCTTAATAAGCCTTGCAAGCATTACAATTTTGGCTTGCAACAAAGAGACTAAAAAACTATCTGAATCTGTAAAAACAAATACTGCGACCAGTTCAGTAAAAGTAAATAAGTCAAATTCCGATATAAAAAAAACAAAACCATTTAATTGGGATGAAATTCAAAAGTCGATGGTTGATATAGGTGCTTATCCTTTTGTCTCTCCTCCAAAAGGAATGATAATAGATAAAGAATATTCAACGTCTTATGAGTTTGATAAGCTCGAATTTTTTGATGGTAACTCTTTTTTTGTTTTAGATGGTAAGGTGGAACGAATAAAAATAAAAATGGAAGATGATAAAGAATGGCAAGAATTCTATTTTCAAAAAAGTATTTCCGATTATTTAAAATCTATAGGCGCACAATCACTATTTGAAGGGCAAATACCAACTGAATTAACACAAAAATGGGGAGAAGACCCTAACAGCATCTACGAGCACATGCATAAATTTTATGCGGTTGATGTAGTAAATCAGCCAGTAAGTTTCTATGTATTAAAGACACCTAACCAAAAAATAGGTTTTCAAATTGGTTCTAACTCTAAAAGTATAGGTGTTGTACAGCTTCAAAATTTTGTTCAAACCATCGAAAAAATATCAGCTGATGACATTTATAAAGCTATCGAAAAAGAAGGAGTAGCCACGTTATATATCAATTTTGATACTGGAAAATCCCGAATTAAATTAACATCTTATGATATTATTAATGAAGTTGCCAAAATGATGAAGAACAATCCGAATCTCAGAATAAGTATAGAAGGTCATACCGATAATACAGGCAACGCAATGGATAATATGAGACTATCTGAAAGTAGAGCACAAGCTGTGCTTTTAGCTTTACGGGATGAAGATGTAGATGTTTCAAGGTTACAGAGCAAAGGCTTTGGGCAAACAAAACCAATAGAAACAAATACCACTAAAGAAGGAAAGGCAAAGAACAGAAGAGTTGAATTAAGAAAAATAAATTAATTAAAAATTGAGTTATTGAATGAGTTCAAATCTAAAGCTGATGAAAAAACTATTAATTATCGTCTTCGGACTATCTTCAATATTGCAATCATGTAAGGATTATAAAGCAAAGGAGGTATCACTTTTAAGCCAAAATAAAGCCTCTACTGATTTTGAAAATAGCGATTTAACTGAACAACCTAACTATTATTGTAAAGTTAAAATTGGTAAAGACGAATGCATTACTACCGATTATTTAATGAGTAGTAGTAACGCCGCAAGAAAGGAAAGTATTTTAATATTGTTTGGTATTACATTAAATGAAGCCATGGAGGAAAAATATCAACTTGATATTTCTCTACAAAAAAGACATAACACTCTCGACCCTAAATTAAAAATAGGTAGTTATCCTTTATTTGCTATAATGTCAGATGCAGAAGACTATGTAAATGGTTTTCAATTTTTAGGAAATGTTATAGGTGAAAAAACCTATGAACAGGCTAAGAATGAAAACATCTTAGAAGATCTTGAAGGTAGTTATGTATTGTTGTTAGAGCATACTAATACCTTAAACATTAAAGATGTAATGGATTTAGATGTTGAGCAAGACCAACCTTTTTACACCACAGGAAAACAACGAGTTAAAGGAGAAGTCAACTTCAATTTATTAAGAGTCGATATTAATGAAAAACTAACTGTTAACATTGATTTTGACATAGAACACGAGTGGGCTTTAAGTAAGTAAATATAACTCTAAATTTGAAACAAAGCTTCACATATTACATTACGCTTGCAGTTATTAAACTAAAAGGACTAAAACGAAAATTTAGTCAAGATCCAATTGATTATGACGTTATAAGAATAGATGATGTGTGTCATCCTACAGGAAAGTTCTTTAAAAAGTATATAACGAATAGTTTTAGAATTTTAAATAGCTCAATAACAGAGGTTAAATATAATCGAAATACTGATAAACTATTGTTGTTTATTCATGGTGGTGCTTTTATATCTGGCCCAGGACAACATCATTGGGATACTGTTAAAACTTTAGCTAAAGAAACAGGTTATACCATCTGGATGTGTAATTATCCCAAAGCACCTGAATATAAAATTTCAGAGATATCACAAAATATTGACGCCATCTATAAAGTGGCATTAGGATATTATCAACCAAACAAAATTATCTGTATTGGAGATTCTGTTGGAGGCACATTAATCACGGCGATGGTACAACGTTTAATTGCGAAGAATGAATCAGTCCCAAATAAACTTGTTTTAGTCTCTCCTGTAATGGACGCATCCTTTAGCAATTCGGAAATAGATAAGATTGATCTCATAGATCCTATGCTCTCAAAAAAAGGGCTTCTAAGTGCAAAAAAGATGTGTGCGGGGAACTACGATTTAAAAGAGCCGATTATTTCACCTATTTATGGAAGTTTTGATGGTTTTCCTGAAACTGTTATCTATGTTGCGGAAAAAGACATTACCTACCCTGACCAAATCTTGGCTTACAAAAAGATACAAAAAGCCAATGTAGATATCAAATTGATTGAAGGAAAAAACATGCCCCATATTTGGCCATTTTTGCCCATTATGAAAGAGGCTCAAATTGCTTTAAATCAGATAATTGAAAATTTAAATCAATCTTATATACCTTTTAAAATGACAGATTTTAAATCAAAAAAAGACTAATTATGAATACAAAAACATTTCAAAAAATAGGTGGGTTTTCCTCTATTTTATTAGGTTTAATTTACATCGTAGCTTTCATAGTCTATGGAGCAATATTGGATTATCCGAGCAAAGAAGCATCTGAAAGTCAAAGATTAGCCTTCTTGTCAGATAATTATCTAGTTTTATCTTCAATTACCTTTATTAGCTATGTCTTGTTCGGAATACTTCTGGCTGTTCTAGTGGTAGCTATGCATCAACGTGTCAAAGATGGTTTCTCCAACTTCTCTTTGGTTACATCTGCCTTTGGTATCATCTGGGTTGGTTTGGTTATTGCTAGTGGAATGATTGCAAATATTGGACTCAATTCTGTATTAGAAATAGGAATTGATAATCCTGAAAAAGCCATGACAATCTGGACAAGCGTTGGTATCGTTTCAGAAGGACTGGGTGGAGGCAATGAGATTGTTGGTGGAATTTGGGTGTTGTTTTTAAGTATTATATGCCTTAAGGGTTTCTTTTATTCAAAATCATTGAGCTTTCTAGGTCTGCTTGTAGGTGTCGCAGGTATTTTAACCGTATTACCTTCTGATGTATTCAAAGAGGTTTTTGGGATTAGTCAGATTATTTGGTTCATATGGATTGGTATAGTGTTGATTCGTCAACCATCGGAATGAACTACAATTAAAAACTATTTTTAAAAAAATAATCTATTATTCTAATGGATAAAGATTATTAATATACAAATCAAAATTTGCAATAAAAATCATGAAACAAATCGTTTATCTTTTCATTTGGCTGTTTAGTATCCAAATTTTAGTAGCACAAAATAGTCCAACAAAAATTGAGATGATTCCTTCTAATTGGAACATCCCCAATGATGCTATATTTGAAAAATTTGAAAATAGAAAAACTCTTGTTCTAAAGAATGGAAGGGCTACAGTCAAGAACCTGAATTTTACCAACGGATTTATCGAGGTAGACGTCTATGCAAAATCTATCAGAAGTTTTGCTGGTATCAGCTTTAGGGAACAAGACGATAATTTAGAGGAGGTATACATACGATTACACAAATCCAATCAGGTTGATGCAGTTCAGTACACGCCAATGTTTAACAACGAATCCAATTGGCAACTATATCGCGAATACCAAGCAAGTACTTCCTTCAAAGATAAAGGATGGAATAGCTTACGTATTGAAGTACAAAACCGAAGCGCTGAAGTATTTGTTAATGACATTAAGGTTATGACCGTGGATAATTTAAAAACAGAACAAAAAGAAGGTATTATCGGACTCTGGGCTTTATTTGGAAACCGATTCTCGAACTTTAGAGTCATGCATAGCAGTAATTCTGAAAAAGAAGTTGCAACCCAAACAATTATTAATGAGGACAACATTATAAACCGCTGGGAAATCACAAAAGCGTATCCTTACGAAGAAGGCAAAGTAATATTCGAAGATTTTTCAAAAGAGAAATACATTACAGTATCAACCGAAGCATCTGGATTATTACCCATCTCTAAATATGTAAAAAAGACAACCTTTGGTAGCTTTGAACAAAATAAGGAAGAATATGTGGTTGCCTCTATAACTGTACATTCAACGAAAAATAAAACCCAGATTTTTTCCTTTGACTACAGTGATAAAGTTTTGGTATTTCTTAACGGTAAACTTCTTTTTAAGGGTAATAACGCTTTTAGACAAAAAGGTGTCCAGTTTATGGGGCACATGGATATCAATACCAACAAACTATATCTTCCACTTAAAAAAGGTGAAAATAAAATTCATTGTGTAGTTATAGAAAAAGCAAATGGCTGGGGCATCATCGGAAAATTAGATTAACATTTTACAACAAGGCTTTAAGCAAAATACAATTAAATATGGATACAAAATTATTTAATAGAACCCATAAACCTATTTAAAGCGCAAAAAAATATTGTGAAGAAACTTATTGTTATTTTACTTGTAACCTTGCATAGTTGTAAAAAAAATAGTGAATCATTGGTTTTCTTAGCCGAAGTGATACCCAACAATATGCCTATTGTATTTAAAGAAGAATTAATACAAGAAAATAAAATAATCCATCGTGGAGTATTTAGCCCTGATTTAGAGCATTATTACTACACAATTTCTGATACAAGTTTCCAAAATTTTGACGTTTTTAGAATTAGTAAAATTAATGGAGCTTGGTCTAATCCAAAAAAAGCTTTTTTTAATAGTGACTATAACGACCATGGAATGAGTTTTTCACCTAATGGGAACACCTTTTATTTCAGCTCTACAAGACCAACAGAAATTAAAGGAGTTAGCGCAACTTGGCATATATGGAAATCAGTTAAGATTAACGGTAAATGGAGCGAACCTGTTTTTGTTGATATACCAAATTTGAGAAATAAATTAGTTTCTCACCCAACCATAACCAATTCTGGAACACTTTATTTTCATTCAAGCAATCTAGATTATAGTGAGATGAATATTTATAAGTCAAACGAAAATAAAGGAAAATTTAGTGGTGCCGATAAATTTATTCCCTCAAGTCAATTGGATAACGGAGCTTGCACACCTTATGTTAGTCCAAAAGAGGATTATCTGATTTTTGCGAGGATTGGTAATCAACTAGACTTAATGATAAGCTTTAATGATGGTAAAGGAAATTGGTCAAAGCCAAAAGAATTAAATGAAAACATAAATGTTAATGGCCAGGGAAATCCCTATGTAACACCAGATAACAAATTTCTTTTTTTTACTACTGGCGAGTATTTAAAAAAGAATTGGAAGGTTAAATGGGTGAATATTGATTCTAAAATAAAGGATAACTAGCGCTAATAACAACTAAAGTTCATTAGGCCTGAATTTATTTATTTCATTTGGCGCTTTGTGCTTCTGTCCTAATGAGAATTTTAGCTTTTTTGCAAATTTATAGTTTTTCAAACCAATCAATCGTTATGCCCATGTCGGTGATATGATACTCGAGTACCATTGCTTGATGAAATCATAGCCAAACCCTTATACAACATTTGACTACAAATAAAAACTTTATAATCTGTAATTATAAAAATTAAAACCTTTAAATAATGGAATTCAAAGTAATACCTCTTCATGAAGAAAAATATAATGAATTTTTCATTTATCTTAAGGACCATATTTCAGATAATGGAAAAAATAACACCCTCAAATTTCTTCCTCTTTCTATTGAAAATAGCAACATCACGAAAGAAATAGTTGATAGTTTTAAAGTTGGTCAAAAAATACCAGTTGGTAAAATAGGCTGGCGACGAGTATTAATTGCTGTAAACAATAGTAAAGAAATAATCGGTCATATAGATTTAAAATCATATAATCAAAAACATACTAATCATAGAGCAATAATGGGTATGGGCGTTCATAGAGATTACAGAAGGCAAGGAGTAGGTAGTTATTTAATTGAATCAATGTTTACTTGGATTAAAGCTAATACTGAATTAGCGCAAATTGATTTATGGGTACTTTCTCAAAATATAAATGCAATAAAATTGTATTTTAAATCAGGATTTAAACAGATTACTGAAGTTAAAGACATTTATAGAATAGACAATAAGTCTTATGATGCTATTCTTATGACAAAAGAACTTTAACTAAAGTGATTTTATAATCTCTTTTTAAAACGAAATTATGCCAGAGAATAATTCACTTCAAAACTATTTAATAGAGGCCATTAAGCTTTCTAAAAGCGAAACAGACCTTTTAAAGGATAAGCTTAAATATTTAGAAGTAAAGAAAGGAGATTCGTTACTTAATATCGGTGATGTTTGCTCATCAGCTTATTTTATTATTTCAGGAAGCTTTTATCAATATTACTTAGATGAAGATTATAATATAAAAATTATTGACTTATACTCTACAGAAGATTGGATGTTAAATCATCGAAGTTTCACTTCGAGAAAACCGTCCCATAACTCAATTGAGGCTTTTGAAGACAGCACGGTGTATGAACTGCGCATTGAATCAATACATAAACTCATAGCAATATCTCATAGCTTTCTTAAGCTTGGAAAAATATTGGACATAGCTAATAATCGACTTGAGTTTTTTGATAATGATAAATCTGCTAGAGAAAAATACCATTATATATTAACTCAAAAGCCTATGCTAATCCAAAAATTTCCTTTAGCAATGATTGCATCCTACCTCAAGATATCTCCAGAAACATTAAGCCGTATTAGAAAAAGAATTATCTGATTAATTGATTTTAGTCAAGGGATAATTTATCTAATTAGATGAATATTTGTCTATAATTTAAATTTCTCATCAATGAAAAAACAATTTTATACTACAGCGGGGATTTCTTTGTCGACAGGTTCACTCTTGGCTATTACTACAATGGTTTTGCACCCTTCAGGCGGTACACTTGAAGACGTTATTAGTCAGGCACCTCAAATGCAAATCGCACATGCAATTGCGATTGCTTGCATACCATTTATGTTATTTGGGTTCTATGGTTTATCTGATATACTTTTAGGTCAAAGAAAACTTTCTAAACTTGCCCTAATTTCAGCAACTCTTGGACTTTTTTCAGCAATGTTAGCAGCTTTATTTAATGGCTTAATACTACCAAATTTTTTAAATGAATATTCAGCAAATTTAGATGAAAACGAAACAGTATTAAATATTATAGCAAGTTATGGTTTTAGTATTAATAAAGCTTTAGATTATGTGTTTATTGTAGCTCTTATTTTTGGAATCTTGATTTATTCTATTTTAATAATTAAAACCCAAAAAATCTCTAAGTACTTAGGCTATTTCGGTTTATTAATATTAATATTTTCAATAATTGGTGGTCTTACAGGTTTTACATTTACGAGCTTAATTGGTTTTAGGATTTTTGTTTTTAGTGTAGCCGTTTGGATTTTATGTTCAGGAATATTATTAATTCAATCTAACAAGTAAAAACTATGATTAAAGCAAAAATCAAAAAGGCATACAATGAACTAGCCTAAAGCTACAATAGATTAATAGAACACAAACCTCATAATGCTTATTACGATAGGCCTAACACGTTGAATTTACTTGAAGACGTAAACAACAAATCGGTTCTCGATGCAGCTTGTGGACCTGGGAAATATGCGGAAATATTGCTTTCTAAAAAGGCATATGTAACTGGATTTGATTTCAGTTCAGAAATGATAAAATTTGCCAAGGAAAGAAACAAAAATCAAGGCATATTCTTTGTACACGATCTAAGTAGACCTTTGACAATGATAGATGACGAATCTTTTGATTTTGTTCTATGTGCATTGGCCCTCCATTACATAGAGGATTGGGATATAACAATCAAAGAATTTCATAGAGTTCTCAAAACCAAAGGCCAATTAATCCTCTCAATTGAACACCCCTTTTTTGAATATAATTACTATAAATCTACAGAATATTTCAAAAAGGAACCTGTTAAATGTATTTGGTCAGGGTTTGGAATCCCAATTGAAATTAATGGTTATAGAAGATCTCTTCATGATTGTATTGCACCCTTAACTAATAATGGGTTTTATTTTGACAAATTGATAGAGCCAAAGCCCTTAAGAGAATTCGAAAAGCTAGATCAAAAGCATTATAAAGAACTTAATAAATTTCCAGCTTTTATGTGTATTAGGGCAGTTAAAAAATAGAAGACATATGCCGAAAAACCAACAAGACTTTACGCATTTAAGACTCGTTTATCCCTATTTCTTCAAACGTTCTAAATTATCACTAACAACCCTATCAGGGCGTGTTAAAAACGGATCGACAGAAATCACATCAGGCAAAACATCTACTTGGATTCTAAGTATTGTTGAGCTATCCTTTAAATTATGCTGCTCTAAATAGATTGGAGTATCGTTTTTGCCTAAATCTTTTGGATGTTTTTTGAACAAGCCTATTTGAATAGGTTCATTAATTACGATCTCTTTTTCTTCGCCATTAGCTATAGTTCTATAACGCTTGGCTTTTACTTCCATAGTAATTTCGTAAGTTCCGTTATCTAATCGTTTATATGAAGAATTACCAATTGACAAATCGTAACGAACTATTTGTTTCATCCATTCATCAATTAAAGTATGATGTTTTTCTGGGGTAATCTTATATAATTCATCTAAAAACTCCAATGTATGCACTTCAAATTCTTGACTCTGCGCATGCTTTTCAGTAAGTATTCTTAATACGTGATTTAATTTGTCTTCACCTACAAGATCACGTATTGACAACATAACAAGTCCACTTTTACCATAGTTAAGATAATTTTGCCCGTCTGTTAGATACAATGGTACTTCTTTCTCTGAAGCAAATGCACGACCTCCAAAATAACGGTCATTAGATGCTTGATTGAGTTGCCAAAGAGCTCCTTTTCCATACATTTTTTCAAGAACAACCCCTTCAGTATATTTGGCAAAACCTTCAACAAGAAATCCACTTCCTTCTACATTTTTAGCTTTTAAGATCATTCCCCACCATTGATGAGAAACCTCATGTACAGTTCGTTTTGATACAAGATCAAAAGTCCCAGTATTTTTAATATCAATTAGGTATAAATTATCTTCTACCATACTGATAAGTCCAGGGTGCGCAGCACCTCCAAAACTATGAAAGGACGGTATTTCTGCTATTCGCAAGTGATTATAAGGGTAATTTCCAAAATTTGTCATACAATACTCCAAAGTAGCTTTGGTACTATTGTCAATTGTGAGGTGGTTCATATCATGATTTGGATGGTAATAATGTTCTATTGAAATGTCTTTATAAATGCTCTTTTTTAATTCATATTTACCAGAAATATAAGCTAGAGAAGGGATGTTTTTATTAGGGAACCTATACTGATAATAATATCTATCATTTTCTTCCCAATCCTTTATTAGATTTCCAGCCGCCAAAGCTATTTGATTATGATTTGTAGATACAATCGTTTCATAAGTAACATTTCCAAGACGTGCTTCTTTAGAATAAAGGTGCGCATCTCCTTCTGGTTCTACCTCTTGCTTTGAAAGCCCTCTTTTTTGACGTTCATGAGCATTAGATATTTCCATGGAATGACTATATCCCAAAGCAGGTTCAAACTCGTCGTGTCGAATATATGTACCATTTTTTAAAATGGATTTATCTACCTTAAATGGACTTGATTGCTTGATAAAACTATAGTGTATTCCTGTTTTTTCATTAGGAAGGATAGGTTTAGTAAACTTGAAGAGGTATGTGCCAAAAACGGTATCTTTAAGGATTATTTCAGCATTTTCTAGTGTAATTTCAGAAAGTGATTTTCGTTCAGTAATAAATATGTGAGTTACTGGAACTTCGTTTTTGTTAATCAAAACATAATCTGCGCTTACGCTATATTTAAGTTCATTAGGATAGATGTCTACTTCTGTTTTCATATCAAAGTAATGAAGCCTTGGTATGCTGTCGTATACTTTAAATTTTCGTTCATACTCTTCAGCATAATCCATGCGTTCATTCGAATTTACATACCTATTTTTCATAGTTACTTCATTAAATAGCACGATTCCTGAACCAATGAATAAAATAAGTGAAACGAATAACCCTACAATTTCCCAGAGTTTCCATTTTTTAAATCGAAAGCTTTCAAGAAAATTACTAGTTCCTATTGAGCTTCTCTTCCATAACTTAAATGACAGAACAGATAAGGTAATTCCAAAAGAAATCCAGTATAGAGTATATATATGAAAAGCTGAAGCTTGTTTAGAATATCCTGCCATATTAGAATACATTGGGATTGGCATATCGCCTATGCGTAACATTGGATGTTCAACACCTATGAATGATGATAGTGAAGACCCAAGTAATAGGAGTACTAATCCTGTAATCCCCATTCCAAGAAATTTATTATTTGCAACGCTCTGTATAAAAATCGCTACCATACAATACACCAGCATAGAAGCTCCATAATAGTAAAAGAGAGATATGTATTGTACGATATCTGGATTATAATACCCTTTTGCTAGTTGAAAACCTATGCAAACAAATATTACTGAGGCAATAAGGAACATAGGTACTAATACTAGTGTAATTAATTTTGATAAAAAAAACACCCAGTTTAATGTAGCGGTTGTATTTAAAATACTATCCATTTTTTTATCTCTTGCTCTCCAAATAAGTTCTCCACTGTAAAAAACAATAAGAATAAGACTTAAAATAGGGACTAATTCCATGACTATTTCTATCAGTACATTTGTGAATGGATACAAACTATCTCCATACGGGCCTCCTTCAAATATTCTTGCATAGACTTCATAAACTGAAGTTGCTAATAGTGTCAGGATTATAACTAAAAAAGGGAGACTCTTAAAAATACTTTTCATATCAATCATGAATAATGACCAAAAAGCTCTCCATTGTGCTGTAGCATTGATTCTAGTTGCCACAGAGAAGTATGGTTTAGTTTCTAGAGGAGCTTTGGTAATTGTTTGATTTCCTTTAATTTTTTTAGAAGCTTTTCTAAAAGAAAAGAAACGGTAAGTCATTGCGATTATCATACATGATAATCCCATCCAGAGTGCTCTGTTCCACACATAAAATCTAGAAAACGAAAATGTCAAATTATTTTTATCGTAAGGTGTCCAAAACTGTGTGTGTTCAAAAAATGTTGCTCCAGCAAATGGGTCGGTCATAGCTGCCATGGCAATTGCTTCGGGTGAAGCAGAGACTGAAGATACAAGGATTGGTGAATTAGAATAAAATGCTATAGCAAAGTATAATACATAAATGAGTACAGCACTTGCATAAGTAGCTAGATTACTTTTTGATAGTATGCTTACAGAAAATATAAGCGATGTACAGATAAAAATATTTGGGATTACTATCACCAAAAAAGGCCATATATATGATTGTAAACTAAATGGTGCTATTCGACTAGAATCTAAATCTGCAATCGACAGTCCAGCAATAAATCCAGGAAGGAAAAGGCTAAAACCTAACACGCTAAAAAAGAAAACACCAATAAAACGGCTCCAAAAAAAATAATTTTTCTGTACAGAAGTACTGAAAATTAGTCCTTCCATTTGATGCTTTTTATCTCTAATAGCACCACTAATGGCAAAAAACATTACAATAAAAAGTGAACCTAATGAAAAAATAGTTACACTATTTGTTATTTGATAAGCTGAGTTGAAATTTACTTGAGCAGGTGCTTGACCTCTGCTACCAATAAAAAAACCAAAGAAAAAAAAGAGTAAAGCGAAAATGAGTAGTGCTCGTTGCTTTGATTGGTATAATACTTCAAAGCGTAGTAATTGTAATAACATATTAGTTGTTTTTTGATGATTGATTTAGGTACATTTGCATGAAGTAATAATCTTCTAACACTACAGTAACCACCTTAAATTCTGGCGAAGGCTGCTTGTTAGAAAGCACTCTTATTTGGGTTTCTCCTGCAATAAGCCTAGTGGAAATGACCTGATAATTCTCTTTGTATTCGGCTATTTTATCTTTTGAAATAATTTTACTCCATATAGTACCAGAGATGCTTTTTACTAAATCTCTGGGACTTCCCTTTGAAATAATTCTACCTCTAGCTAGAATCGCTATTTGAGGACATAATTCCTGTATATCCTCTACTATATGAGTTGATAGAATGACAATTATATTTTGTCCTATTTCACTTAACAGGTTTAAAAAACGGTGTCGTTCTTCTGGATCGAGTCCAGCAGTGGGTTCATCTACAATGATGAGCTGTGGATTTCCCAATAAAGCTTGGGCGATACCAAATCGCTGTTTCATACCGCCAGAAAAAGTATGAACTGATTTTTTTCGATGCTGATACAAGTTAGTTTGTTGTAAAAGTGCTGAAACCTGAGAGTTGCGTTCTTTTTTATTGAGTATTCCTTTTAAAACAGCAAAATGCTCTAGAAGTTTTTGAGCAGATATTTTAGGGTATACGTCAAATTCTTGCGGTAAATATCCAAGTTTTTGACGTACACTTTGTGGTGCCTCAATAATATCAACATTATTGAATTTAATAGAACCTGCAGAAGGTTTTTGAAGTGCTGCAATAGTTCGCATTAAGCTTGATTTTCCGGCACCATTAGCACCTAACAGACCAAACATTCCATTAGAGATATTTAAATTAATAGAATCTAATGCCTTTACATCATTAGGATAGGTTTTAGATACATTTTCAATTACAAGTGTATTCATCGATTTTTAATTTTAAAACAAACTTATTTTTGAAATTTAACAGTAGCTAATAAAAATGTCCTTTGCGAGTTTTTTAAGTTTATAAAACAGGCGAAATAGTTCGAACAGTTTTAGATGCTAAAATATATGTTGTTAATGCTAAAAATGATGTTGTTTATCAATTCGTTTGTATAAAGACTTTTACAACCGTAGCTTTGACATATGAGATATTTCATAAAAAAATATAAAGCCTTTGGTATTGGTGCTGTTCTTTTAGCCATTGTAGTAATGTGTTTAGAGTGGATCAGTATAATAAAGTTCCCAAAGGGCGCAACTTTAGAGATAATATCTATTGTTGGTTTTTGGTGGCTGGTAACTTCTTTTGCCTTATACCATTTTAATTACTTAAAAAAGGAAAAAATATTTGTAATAAAAGTGGTAGTCTTGTTCATTATTGCTTTTTTAATTTTTGGAACAGACAATTATCTTAATGTTCCAGATCATCCCATATTTATTTTTTCGATAGTTATTTTCTGGTTAGGTGTAGTCTATCTTTTTTTTCCAAAGTTCTTCACGAAGTATAAGATTCTAATTTTTATAACTTATGGATTGGCATTGTGCTATTTCTTATTTCTGCGTTTAGATGAAAACTATCTTAATCTATATCAGCAAAAGGCGATTAATTTACTTGTGTTTCCTGTTCCCGTTTTGTTTTTCATTTGGGCGCACGAGCAATGGAAATGGTTTAATAATCTTAAGTCTGAAAAGGCTAAAGCTGAATTAGAGTTATTGAAAACTCAAGTAAATCCTCATTTTCTTTTTAATACTTTAAATAACTTATATGCTCTAACAGTTAAACACTCAGAGAAAGCACCTGAAGTGGTAGTAAAACTGTCTGATATGATGCGGTACACTATTTATGAAGGTAAAAATGATCGCGTTTCTATTGCTGAAGAAATAAGTTACATGAAGAATTATATGGCATTACACAAAATTAGACATCACAAAAATGTAAGCCTAAAATTTGATCACAATACTTTGCCTAATGATGAAGTTGCCCCATTGTTATTTATTATTTTATTAGAGAATGCATTTAAACATGGTGTTGAAAAATTGACTAATGATGCTTTTATTACTATGACCCTAAATAGCTCCAAAAAAGATATTCATTTCTCTATTACAAATAATTATGATTCCTCTGTGAAACAAAACGATAAAGGAATTGGGTTAGAAAACCTAAAACGTAGACTTGATCTTATCTATCCAGATTTGTATGAGTTGATAATAAACAAGACACCTACTACATACAACGTCGAATTAATAATCAATAAATAATGACAACGTATATCATAATAGATGACGAACCATTAGCACACGAACTTATCAAAGAGTTTTGTGATATGTTGCCCCATCTAGAATTTAAAAAGAGCTGTTACAATGCTATCGAAGCCATGCAATTTTTAAATAATGAATCTATAGATTTGATATTTTTAGATTTGAATATGCCAAAGCTTACAGGTTTTGAGTTCTTAAAAACATTGACAAAACGGCCTAAGGTTATAGTAACAACAGCTTACAAAGAGTTTGCTTTAGAAGGTTATGAATTAAATATATCAGATTACTTATTAAAACCTTTTAGTTTTGAACGCTTTGTTAAAGCTATTAATAAAGCTATTAGTTCAGAACCGCATAAACCTCATACTAATAAAAAATCTCATGAACATTTTCGTTTTTTCGTAAAAGGAGATAAAAAATACCACCAAATTAAATCTGAAGATATTTTATTTATTGAAGCTTATGGCAATTATACCAAGCTCTATTTTCTAGACAGCTGTGTTATTAGTCACGAAAATATATCTTATTATAATGATTTCTTAACAGCCTCTCACTTTCTAAGAGTGCACAAATCATTTATTATAGCTATAGATAAAATAGACCAAGTAGAAGGCAATATTATTTGGATATCCGATAGGAAGGTACCCATCGGGCGGACTTATAAAAGCAATGTTAGTATGTTATTTTCAAGATAAAAAACCTAACAAGCTTTCTCATTTTATGCTGAAAAATTAGAAAAAGTAATACGAAAAAAAGTATAAGCCATGGTCTAAACTTTTTTATTTAAACTCTTAGTCAGCTACTATCATATCCTTTTTTTTGTTTTACAACTTAATTAATGCTATTTGCCAAATGTAAGAAGCATGTTGACAAAAACCTCAATAGTATTTGCTTTTAAAAAATCAAAAGGTATCAATTTTTGATGCCTTTTTTAAAAAATCACTAAAGCTTTTATTATTTGCCTAGCATTAATAATTCATTACACACAATTTCTGTTGTATAACGTTTTATACCTTATTTACTTGCATCATTAAAAAAGATTATAACATTAAATCATTAATTTTTTCAAAAAAAGCTTTCTTGTATGTGTCACCAATTGGTAGTTCTTTTTTAGAACTAACATATACCGCCAATGAAGTTGTTTTTACTATGCTTTTGATGGAGACAATATATGATTTGTGAATTTTTATAAATAAATGTGCTGGTAATTGGTTTTCAAAGTTTTTTAAAGTGTTATAAGTAATAATTTGATTTTCTTTTGTGTGAATACAGATATTATTTTTTAAACTTTCCACATATAAAATATCTTTTAAGAAAACTTTTTCAAAATTGTTTTTTCCATCAGTTTTAATGAAAATGAAATCGTCAGTGAGTGAAATAAGATTTGACTTCTTTTTCGGTTTAACTCTAGATATAGCCGAGTAAAAACGCTCAAATTCGAAAGGTTTTAACAAGTAATCAATAGCATTTATCTCGTAGCTCTCTATAGCAAATTGAGGATAAGCGGTAGTAAATATAACACTTACCTTATTACTAATTATTTTAGAGAGCTGTATACCTGTTATAGTTGGCATCTGTATATCTAAAAATATAATATCCAATTCTTCCTTTTCAATTATAGCAATAGCTTCTATTGGGTTTGAAGATGTGGCTACCAGCTCTAGAAAAGGAACTTTTTTTATATAAGATTCTAACAATCGTATTGCTGGAGCTTCATCATCTACTACTAAACACTTTAAATTATTCATATTAGTTTTTTAAGGGAATTTTTAAATACGTATTGTAGAAACTATCCTTTTTATTAATTTTAAAAATATAATCTTGTTCAAATAACAATTCTAATCTTTTTTTAAGATTTATTTTTCCTACTCCTCTACTACTATAGTTCTTTACATGAGACACCTTGTTTTTTGTGGTTACGATGAGATAACGTTCAGTAATTGTTATGAGTATTTTTGCTGGATTAGATTCTTCACTAATGACTCCATGTTTAAAAATATTTTCAACAAAGTGAATTAGAATTAAACTTGGTATTTTTTGAGTTCCAACTTCACCTTTAACTGTAAAGTCTAAAAACAGATTGTTCTCAAATCGTTTTTCATGTAAATACATATAATCTTTAATGAATTTCAGCTCTTCTTTGAGGGACATAAAATCCTTTTTCGTCTCATAAGTAATATATCTTAATAGCTCTGATAATTTAAAAATACCTTTAGCAGTTTCGGGTTGCTTTTCGGCTAATTCAGAATAAAACACATTTAACGTATTAAATAAAAAGTGAGGTTCTAATTGTGCTTTTAAATTATTTAGTTCTGCCTTTTGATGTTCTAGCTCTAAACTATGCATTTTAGAGGTGTTTCTTAAATATAAAAATAAGAGGTACATAAAGGTGCTAAAAAGAATAGATTTCAAACTATAATAGGAACTATCGAGTATGTAGTATTTAAATGTTCTGTTTCTTTCGGGATAATTATGATAACCCGTTAACTCATAGACTATTATTTCTTCTAAAACGTATCTAATACCTGCAAAAACAAAAAACAATCCTATTACACCAATACCAAATAACAATAACTTCCCTTTTGCTAAAGTTCTTGGTGAAATGACTCTGTAGTTTATGATGTAGATAGAAAAAAAAGCTGTGTAGTAAGTGACCTTAAAAATTATACCTAAAGGTGTAAAGCTCTCTAAAAAATATGCTCTGCTTTTAAATACATAATCTACGAAAAAATCCATTACAATTATGACAATTGCAAGGAGTAAGTGATATCTAAAAGTGTCAGTAATTTTCACATTCCAAATGTAAGTATAAAAGCAGTTATCTGTTGAGTTTTAACATGAGTCTTGATTTTTTTATTACAAAACCCTAAAACTGTACAACAAAAATAAAAGTGTTACCAATAGTTGATTTTATCTTTCAAGTTAAGTGTTTTGTAAGATTGCAAATTTCTGAGAGAATCATTGCAATACTTTTGTAGGTGTTAAGGGTTGAGGCCTAAATACTTTGCCATAATCTGTGAAAACTATACTCTTCTAAATAATGTATAAATCAATCAATATAGAATGGATAAATTATTAGTTATATGCTTATTATTTCTTACGTTTTCTAAAGGGTGTAAGAAAAAGAATACTCAACCTAAAGAAGTGTACTTTTACGTCCAAAAGACGAACGATACAACATATTACCATATTGTCAGTAACTCATTTGCACCTATTGAAATTTCTGCTCGGTTACGTAAAAATGAGTCTAAAAATATTCTTGTAAAAGGAGGACTTGTATCATCTAAAGATACGCTATTCAATGTGATTAAAACCTCAAATAAGCTTCATGATGAAATAGGGCAATCTAATTTTCTATCAGAATATATAGACACTTCATTTTATTATGGAGATAGTAAAACCGCAAAACATAATACGGATTATCTATATAGTTTACCTATAGAAATTGGCCAAGACGTAAGAATCTCTCAAGGGTTTAACGGTAAAAGTTCACATACGGCCATACACTCTAAATATGCTATTGACTTTGATATCCCTGTAGGAACACCCATTTATGCGGCACGAGAAGGTACTGTTGTTTATGCTATCAATAACTTTAAAAAATCTGGTGGTAAAAATTATGTGAAAAAAGCAAACAAAATTGTAATACTTCATAATGATGGTACATTTGGAGCCTACTCACACTTAATGCATAACGGCACTTTGGTAAAAAAAGGTGATACAGTAAAGCGCGGACAGCATATTGGCTATTCAGGTAATACTGGATTTTCAAGAGGTCCACATCTTCATTTTGCTGTTCGCCTACCAAAAGATATTTGTGTTCCTATTTATTTTGAAGGTTATTTAAACACTATTTTTAAAAAAGGAGATATAGTAAAACGATTAAAATAGAAGCATCAAGAATTAAAACAATAAAATCAACTCGCCAAAAAAAATCAACTACAATGATAACATTAAAGCAACCTTTTTTCTTCTTTGTATTATTCTCTTCCATCTGTTCTTTTGGTCAAGATTTATCCAGAAGAGCCACTTTTAATGCCGAAATTTCTTGGCCAAACAATGCTACTCCAGGTGCAGTAATAAAAAGCATAGAAAATAATTCTCCTTTAGAAAATGAAGGTATAAAAGCCAATGATCGTATTCTATCTGTTAACCATAGAAATGTAATTGATCAAGAGGATTGGAGTGCCATTATGTATGGTATTAGGTCTGACCAAAAAACAACCATCAAGGTTAAACGTGGTCAAAAGTTGATTACAAAGCAGATTCGTTTAAAACCATTAGATTTTGAAAAGAACAACGGCGTTAAAACGATTTATGGCAATATAATAAGTGATTTTGGGCTAATGCAACGTTCCATAATTACTATTCCAGATGGGAACATTGATAAGAAACATCCTGCAATCATACTCATTCAGGGTTTGAGCTGCTCATCAGTAGAAAAATATTCTGGCAGAAGCAATAATTGGGTAAGACTTATTAAAGATTTAGCAGAGAAATCGAATATGGTTTTATACAGAATTGAAAAACCAGGTGTAGGTGATAGTGAGGGCGATTGTGGGAAAACAGATTTTAAAACAGAACTTAATGGTTACGAAACTGCCATTAAAGATCTCAAGTCAAAACCTTATATAGATGCGACTAAAATTATTGTTTATGGCAATAGTATGGGAAGTGCGTTGGCGCCTTACTTGGCAAATACATTTGATTTGGCAGGTGTCATTTCAGATGGTACTTTTTTTAAATCTTGGTATGAGCATATGCTTGAGATAGAACGAAGAATCCTTGAAATTGAAGGAAAAAGTCAAGAAGAAATATATGACTTAATGAATACGATTTACATTCCTTTGTACTATGAAATGCTAATTAAAAAAAGAAGTTTTGAAGAGGTGCTAAATAGCAATCCAACGTATGCCCAGCAACATAGACAAGATTTAAATCATATGTATGGTCGTCCTATGTCATATTATCATCAAGTACAAGATTTCAACTTTGCAAAACATTGGGAAAATATTAAAGTACCTGTAAGGATGAGATGGGGCACCAATGATTGGATAATGACAGAACATGATAACGATATGATTATTTCAGTTTTAGAGAAAAATGATCACCAAAACCATAAATTATTTAAATACAAAGATTTAGACCATTGGAGTACCATTCACCCAAATTACAGTAGTAGTTTTAATTTCAAACCCGGAAAATGGGAAGACCGAATAAGTCAACAAATAATTGACTGGGCTTGGGAAATGGTGAACTCTACTTCAAAATGATTTGATAAAGTATGTTAAATGTACTTATACAAAGGAAATTTAATATAAAACC
The DNA here is from genome assembly GCA_026162565.1 of Flavobacteriaceae bacterium NBU2973. GTDB lineage: Bacteria > Bacteroidota > Bacteroidia > Flavobacteriales > Flavobacteriaceae > JAOEIQ01. The sequence continues at coordinate 35,032 of JAOEIQ010000007.1, read as the reverse complement.
TGTGCTATTGATTTAGAATCGTAAATAATATAATATTCAAAAATGAATGAAATAAGAATACTCATTATCTGTCTTTTTATTTGCTCTTGTTCCCAAAAGACGCAAAGACCTAACCAGGAATCTGTAATTGGCGAAATCGTTGATAATTTTCCGGTAATTACTAAAGAGGCACCTCATCAAGTACTGGTGTTTGGTTCCTTTCACTTTGACATGGCAACAGATGGTAGTGATGTTAAAGAAGCTAAAAAAATGGATGTTTTATCGAAAGAAAATAAAATACAACTAGAGACCATTATTGATAGGTTAAAAAAGTATAATCCAACAAAAATTGCTATTGAGTGGAAGCCTGAATTACAAGAGAGGCGAGATAATCAGTATCAAAAATATGTAGCAGGAGATTTTGAATTACCACGAAACGAAACCTTTCAAGTAGGATTTAGATTAGCAAAAATTCTAGGGCACCAAAAACTGTATTGCATAGATAACAGGCCTCCTATGCCAGAAGCCATTGGTGAGATTGATGATATAGAAAAGTTTGCAGACTCTTTAGGACAATCCGAAGCCTTTCATAGCTATGATGAAGAAAACAGACGTTTTATAGAGTACACAAGTAACATTCAAAATGAATACGGTCTTTTGGATGTTATAAAACTATATAACTCTGAAACCTATACTAAAAGAACTAAACAGTTATGGACTACAGGAATGGTAAATCTTGGCGTCTATCACGATTATGCCGGGACAGATTTAACGGGTTATTGGTTTGAACGCAATACACGCATTTTCGCAAATGCAGCTAATTTAGTTGAACAAGAACAAGAACGTATTTTAATCATTTATGGTGCTGCTCACAAATGGATATTGGACGAGCTATTTGATAGTTCGCCAGAGTTTCAATTAATACAATTTAACAACTTGTAACTATACAATTCATGCAGAAATATTTATTCTAACCCTATTAATTTCAATTTTAAGTTGCAAAACAAAGAAGAGGTGATTTATATTCTTTAAAATCTAAATCACTTTAATATTAATCAAAACGAAACCATAAAACTACACAACAAAATTAAACATTGCATAAAAAAAGAGGATGGTTGTTTATGTTAACGCGTTGATTTAAAGTAACCTTGAAAGCCAATACGCAAAACTATTTTTGAACTATAATTTTAAATAGTTTAAAAAATGAAATTTCAAAAATTAACAACCCTCGCAGCTATACTTACCTCTTTTGCAATTTGGTCACAAGAACCAATGACACCAGATTATGCTAAAGATGCCTACAAAACCAACTTTGGGATTAAAGCAGGTTTAAACCTTGCTAACCAAACAGCTAAATACGATATTCCAGACCAAGATATTCAAGTAAAAACTACTACCTTGTCTGCATTTCACGTAGGCTTTTATGGCGACTTTAGATTATCTGAAAAAGCAGGAATTTTATCAGAAGTATTGTACTCGCAAGAAGGCTCTAATGTGAACCTTCAAGGTATAGAGTTTAAACAAAAAGTAAATTACGTAAAAGTGCCTGTTTTATTTAACTATGTGCCATTTTCTAATGGGTTATCCTTTCAAGTAGGACCACAAGTTGGATTTATGGTAAAAGACACTATTGAGTTAGATAATAATGATGGTGATTCTTTTATTGACGCTGACCTTAAATCATTTGAATTTTCTGCCGCTGTCGGTGCAGAATATAAGTTCACAGAAAACTTCAAGATAGGCGCAAGATATAATTTAGGTATAACAGATATTTCTAATACTGATGAAGGTACTTTTAGAAATAGAAACTTTCAATTCTATGTAGGTTTAAACCTGTTTTAACAATTTATAAATAGTGATATATCCTAAACGGTACGTCTCAAATTATATGATATAGGTTATATAAATCACAATAATTAAAAAAAGGTTTAACTGAAAAGTTAAACCTTTTTTTGTAAAGTGTTACTTCCCTAACATTAATAATTCATTACACACAATTTCTGTTGTGTAACGTTTTATACCATCTTTATCACTCCATGCTCTGGTAGTCAATTTTCCTTCTATGGCAATCTCTTTACCTTTTTGTAGGTATTTTTCAACTAAACTTGCTGTTTTTCCCCAAGCAACTATATTATGCCATTGTGTATCTGTTACTTTTTCGCCTTGAGCGTTTTTATAACTTTCATTAGTAGCAATCGAAAACTTTGCTAACATTTTGCCAGAATCCAAATTCACGATTTCTGGATCATTTCCTAAATTACCAATTAACTGTACTTTGTTTCTTAACGTATTCATAAGATAAGGTTTAAATTATATTGAATATCATTCGTTCAATTCAACAGTGCAAATATGAAACGACTTGCAAATTTTAATCGGTTAGTAACTGTTTAAATTCGTTTGTAAATGTTTGTAGTCGTTTGTAAACGAATAATTAGTATATTGCAAGTGTTATGGAATATAGACTTGATAAGGCTTTAGAGATTTTAGAACGCACGCCTAAAATTCTTTATGCGTATTTAGAAAATTTATCAGATGAATGGATTTTTTGTAATGAAGGCGAAGAAACTTGGTCTGCATTTGATGTTGTTGGACACTTAATTCATGGAGAAAAAACAGATTGGATTAAACGATTACAAATTATTTTATCAGATTCTGAAACTAAAACATTTCCAACTTTTGATCGCTTTGCACAATTTGAAGAATCTAAAGGAAAATCCTTAAACCAGTTACTAGATGAATTTTCTATAGCTAGAAAACAAAATTTAGACTATTTAAAATCATGCAATATTTCTGAAGATCAGTTTAATTTAAAAGCTACACATCCTCAATTGGGAGAAGTGAGTTTAAAAAATTTATTAGCCTGTTGGGTTACTCACGATTTAGGGCATATTGCTCAAATTGCAAGAGTTATGGCAAAGCAATATAAAAGCGAAGTTGGACCTTGGACAGCTTACATTTCAATTTTAAATAAATAAGAATGAAATTTTACATAGAAACAGAACGCCTTATTTTAAGAGAAATATTAGAATCTGATATAGAAGGTATGTATAAGCTAGATTCAAATCCTGAAGTACATAAGTATCTTGGGAAAAAGCCTATAAAAACAAAATTGCAAGCAGAAGAAGCTATTTCATTTATTAGGCAACAATACGAGGAAAGAGGAATTGGACGTTTTGCAGCAATAGAAAAATCGTCTGGTGATTTTATGGGTTGGTCTGGTATAAAATTCAATACAGGAGATAAAGAAGTGATAGGAAATAAAAGGGATTTTTACGATATAGGTTATCGTTTTATTCCTCGCTATTGGGGAAAAGGGTATGCTACAGAATCCTCTCTTGCAACTCTAGATTTTGGATTTAAAAAGTTGAATATTGAGACTATGTGCGGCGCCGCAGAGATAGAAAATATGGCTTCAAACAAAGTGCTTCAAAAAATTGGGCTACACTATTTAGAGCAATTTCCTTGTGATGGAGAGTTAGTTAATTGGTATGAACTTTCATTAGATCAATATAAGAAACTTAAATTAAGACGATATAACCAAAAGCGCTATCAAGAAAAAAAAGAAAAAATACAAACCTACAACAGAGAGCGATATCAAAAGGATGAGTTGTACAAAGAAAAAACACTAGCAAGATCAAAGAATCGATATCATACTGATGAAGAATATCGAAAGAAAACTATTGAGAATGCCAAGTTACGTTATAAAAAAAATAAAAATAAATAATCATATGCAAAAGCAATGTCTTGAATGTAGTGAAAAGATAGTTGGTCGTATAGATAAGAAATTCTGCAGTGATGCTTGTAGAAATTCTTATAATAATCGGATTAATAAAGACAATAAGAATTTAATTAGAAACGTCAATAATAGGTTACGTAAAAATTATAGAATTCTTGAAGAATTAAATCCAAAGGATAAAACCAAAACATCCAGAGCAAAGCTTATAGAAAAAGGTTTCGATTTTAACTATTTTACGAGTATTTATACCACAAAAGCTGGAACTGTGTATTACTTTGTATACGATCAAGGGTATTTAACACTAGAGGGAGGTTATTACGCTTTGGTTAAAAGAGTACAATAATCTATTTCCAAGTTTGACCTTTTAATTCTAAAGCGGCTTTTAAAATATCTTTCTGACTAATTTGTCCAATTAGCTTTCCATTTTCTACTATAGGGAAACGTCGGCGTTTAGATTCTAAAAACTTATTAGCAGCATCAAAAACATTCATATTGCCATCAATAGTTTCAACATCTGTCGCCATGCGTTTTTCAACATTATCTTTCTCCATTGGCATATTGTAATATCGACTTTCGCTAATTTGTTTAAGGCAGTCACCTTCAGAAATAACACCAACAAGTTCGTTATTGCTATTCACAACAGGTCCACCAGAGATTTTATGTTTGATTAATGACTGAATAACCTCTTCAACAGGTTGCTCGGGTTTAAAAGTAATAAGGTTAGTGGTCATATAATCCTTAACTCTTAAAGTTGTGCTATCTGTTGTCATGCTTTGTTCACGTCTAGAACCTTGAAAACTTTTAATGCCCATAATATATATGTTTTAGTTTACTAAATATACTCATTTTTAGTAAGTTATCCTATACTCATTTTTTTAGTATAAAAATTAGTAACTTTAAAACACTAACTAACTACCACATCATGATAAAAAAAGTCATTGCTATAGCTTTGCTTATTTTAGCAATATATTGGAGTTTCTCTGCTCTTATGCCACAAAAAGTTTCTGATATTGATGCAGATCGTAATTCATTTTCTACTGCAAGAGCGCTCGTTCATTTAGAAGCCATATCCAAACAACCACACTATGTTGGAAGTGAAGAACATACTGTAATTAAAGATTACATCACTAAAGAGCTTCAAAAACTCGGATTAGAGACTGAAATTCAAGACGGTTATGATATAAGCCGTTGGGGAAATCTATCGAAACCTAAAAATATTTTAGCTAGAATAAAAGGAAGCGATAATTCTAAAGCCTTACTACTGTTGTCTCATTACGATAGTAGTCCACATTCTTCATTTGGAGCCAGCGATGCTGGATCAGGAGTTGTGACTATTTTAGAAGGGTTACGAACTTTTTTAAGTGAAGGTGAAATACCTAAAAACGATATTATAGTTTTAATTACAGATTCTGAAGAGTTAGGATTAAATGGAGCTAGTTTATTTGTAAATAAACATCCTTGGGCAAAAGATGTTGGTTTGGTTTTAAACTTCGAAGCTAGAGGTAGTGGAGGACCAAGTTATATGCTTATAGAAACTAATGGAGGTAATGCTAATTTAATGAAGCAGTTTGTTGAAGCTAATCCAAAATTTCCTGTTGCTAATTCGTTAGCATATAGTATTTATAAAATGCTACCAAATGATACGGATTTAACACGCTTTAGAGTAGATGGAGATATTGATGGTTTTAACTTTGCTTTTATAGATGATCATTATGATTATCATACTGCTCTTGATACTTACGAGCGATTAGATAGAAACACACTAGAGCATCAAGGATCGTATTTAATGCCACTTTTAAATTATTTTTCTCAAGCTAATTTGAATAATATAAAAAGTGATGAAGACTATATTTACTTCAATGCACCTTTAGTTAAAACAGTTATTTATCCTTTTGGTTGGATTTTCCCAATGCTGTTTTTGGCAACTATATTATTTATTGGATTAATAATTTATGGAAAGCGTAAACGTAAATTACACTTCAGAGAAATAATTAAAGGTTTTATTGCGTTTACCTCAAGTTTAATTGTATCTGGAGTTTTTGCTTTTGTATTTTGGAAGTATGTTATACTGGCTCTATATCCACATTACAAGGAGATGCTTCATGGTTTTACTTATAACGGTCATACTTATATTTGGGCATTTGTTTTACTTTCTGTAGCTATTTGTTTTTGGATTTACAGTCGTTTTTATAAAGCCCGAAATACCAATAGTTTATTGATAGCTCCAATATTGTATTGGTTGCTCATATGCGCTTATATTGCTTTTGAATTAAAAGGGGCCAGCTTTTTTATTATTCCTGTGTTTTTTGCGCTGTTAAGTTTATTTATATTGATTAAACAAGGTAGGCCAAGTCTAATAATAATGGCATTACTATGTTTTCCAGTACTCTTGATAATGAGCCCTTTTGTGAAGATGTTTCCTGTTGGTTTAGGTTTGAAAATTCTATTTGTAAGTTCAATTTTAGTAGTATTAATATTTGGGTTTTTATTACCAGTTTTTGGGTTTTTTAGACATAAAAAGCGTTGGAGTTATCTGTTTTTTGGATTAGCTTTTATGGCTTTAATACTAGCACATTTTAATTCCAATTTTTCTGAAGATAGACCGAAGCCTAACAGTATTGTCTATATGTTAGATGCCGATAATAATTCTGCTAAATGGATAACTTATGATACTAAATTAGATGATTGGACTCAACATTTTTTAGGACAAAATCCTGATAATATAAACAGCAATAATACGATTTCAAGTAAATACAGTAGTGGTTTTACCTACTCTAATGATACAGATTTAAAACCACTAGTATATCCAACTTTTGAAGTGTATAAGGATACAATCATAGATGATAAAAGACACGTTTCCATTTATGTAGAATCTAAAAGGCCAGTAAATAGGTATGAAGTATTTAGTTCTGAATCCAATAACTTTTACACATTTAAAATAAACGGAGTATCGCCAAAAAGGGCCAAAGGAGACATATTTGCATTTCAAAATACATATAGAAACAGATTATTTAGTTATTATGTAAGTGATAATGAACCTTTGACTATGGAGTTTTCTATACCTAAAGATCAAACAACTAAGTTTGAGTTATATGAATCTTCTTTTGATTTGTTAAACAACAGACATTTTAAAATTCCAGATCGAGAACGGTCTATGATTCCCAAACCTTTCATTTTAAATGATGCAGTAATAATTAAAAAAACTATTTCAATAGACTAATTATTTGTTATATAGTTGTTAAGGTATTAGGTAGTTACTGATAATTTTTTAGTTTTGCGCTGCAAATAAAAGCTCAAAAGAATGAAAAAAATTATAGTATTAATAGTTTTAGTTGTCAGCGGATTTTCTCAAGCCCAGACAAAATCTGAATTAGTTAAGCACTTTGAAGCTTACTACAACCAAATGAAAGCTCAAGGAGATGTGCAAGGTGTTATTAACGGATTAACACATTTAAATATTTTAAATCCTAATCAGGCTATTTCAGATACTTTAGCTTATATGTATATGAGTAATAATAAGTATGTACAAGCTTTAAATACCATAGGAATTGAAAATAAAGCTAATGATTCTGAAATTGCAACAGAAATAAAAGCCGTTTCTTTAAAAGCTTTAAATCAGGCAGACAAAGCTATTCCTCACTTTGAAAAGTTATTTGCTAAATCACCAAATCTTTTAATTGCTTATGAACTAGCTGATTTATACATTCAAGTAAATAAGCTTGAAAAAGCTCTTGAGAAAACAGAATATGGAATTACCAACTCAAAAGATGATGTTGGTATTACTTATTATGAAACACAATATCCTTATCAAGTAAAATCTAAAGCTGCTTTTACTTGTTTAAAAGGATTAATAAAATTTAGAGAGAACCAAACGGCTAATATAGATGCTGCAATAACATTATTTGATCAAGCTTTAGCTATGGAGCCAAATTTTAATTTGGCTAAAATCAGTAAAGAAGCTTTAGTAGCGCAAAAGGCTAAAAAAGCTGAAAAGAATTAAATTTTAGAGTATTATCTCAAATAAAAAAAGCAGCCTAGATACTAATTGTCTAGGCTGCTTTTTTATTTAATTTGGAATTTTTATTACCAAATTCTAACTCGTTTTTCAGGAGCTAACCACATTTTGTCACCTTCTTTAATATCAAAAGCTTCATAGAAAGCATCAATATTTTTAAGAGGTTGAATTGCTCTATTTACACCAGGCGAGTGAGGATCAGTTTTAATTTGTGTTCTTAAAGCATCTTCACGAATTAAAGTTCTCCAAACTGTTGCCCAAGACATAAAAAAACGTTGTTCTGCAGTAAATCCATCAATATCATCTGGTCTTCCTTCTTCTTCAAATAATAATTGTAAACCATCATAAGCACCAAGTACTCCACCTAAATCTCCAATGTTCTCACCTAAAGTAAACTTACCATTAATGTAAACACTATCTAAAACTTCAATTGCACTGTACTGTTCTGCAAGCGCATTTCCTCTTTTTGTAAACTCTTCTAAATCTTCTGGAGTCCACCAGTTATTTACATTTCCGTCTGCATCAAAACGCGCTCCAGAATCATCAAAAGCATGAGATATTTCATGACCAATAACAGCACCAATTCCACCATAATTTACAGCATCATCTGCAGTGTAGTTATAGAAAGGTGGTTGTAAAATTGCTGCAGGAAATACGATTTCATTATTAATAGGATTGAAGTATGCATTAACAGTTTGAGGAGACATTCCCCATTCTTTTTTATCAATAGGTTCGTAAATTTCAGAAAGGTTTTTATCTAAATTCCATTTTCCAACAGCTAGCATGTTTTCAGCATAACTATTACCTTCTTTAATCATTAATTCAGAGTAGTCTTCCCACTCATCTGGATAGGCAATTTTTACTGTAAATTTATCAAGCTTTTCAATAGCTTTAGCTTTAGTGGTATCACTCATCCAATCTAAATTGGTAATTCTATTCTGAAAAGCTTTAATAACATTAGCAATCATTTTTTCTGCTTTAACTTTAGCTTCTGGTGGGAATTTTGCTTCTACATACAATTTTCCAATGGCTTCACCAACAGACCCATTAACATTACTTAAAGCTCTTTCGTCAGCAGGTCGTTGCGCTTTTGCACCGCTTAATGCTTGGCTATAAAATTCCCAATTTGCTCTCTCTATTTCAGTAGTTAAATAACCTGCTGCTTGATCTAAAGTGCTCCAAGTCATTAATGTTTTAATATCTTCAATAGGAGTAGTTTTTAAAAACTCGTTAAGAGCAGTCATGTATTTTGGCTGAGAAACAAGAACTGTATCAAGTTGCTTCTTGATTCCCATATCATTAATCATCTTATTCCAATCTATTACTGGTGTCATTTTAGACACTTCAGCAATAGTCATTGGGTTGTTATAATTACGAACATCTCTACTTTGTACTTTGTCTAAACGAGGTTCGGCAAGTTTAGTTTCCATTTCAAGTACTTTTTCAGCTGCTTGTTGCGCCGTTGCTTCATCGTAGTTAATAAATTGAAACATTCTGGCTACATGAGCTACATATTTTTTTCTTATGTCTTTAGCATTTCCATCTTGATCTAAATAGCGATCTCGTTGTAAGCCTAAACCTCCAGGCCCAACCCAAGCAGTATTCATGCTACTGTCGTTTAAATCTGGGCCAGCTCCAAGACTAGTAAAAGGTGCAGAAACACCAAGAGTAGTTGCAAACACTGTTTGCATATCACTTAAATTATTAATCCCGTTAATAGCTTCTAATAAGGGTTTTAATGGTTCAATCCCAGCTTCATTTCTTGCTACTGTGTCTAATTGGGATTCGAATAATAATAATGCTTTTTTCTGATCAGTTCCATCTGCATATGTGCCTAACTCTTTAGAAGTGTTAATAATTTCTAGGACGTCAGCATCAGTTGATTTACGTAATACTCCAAACCCTCCCCAACGAGTTCTGTCATCAGGAATAGTATTGGTTTTCATCCAAGTTCCATTTACATAATTATAGAAGTCATCTTTAGGGTTAACCGAAGTATCCATGTTTTCTAGAACAATACCTGGAATTTTTTCAACTTCAGCCATTTCTTTTTTATCTTCTTTACAAGCCAATATGCTTAAAAAAGCTAGACATGCAACAAAAGATAACCTTTTTGCATTGGTTTTCATTTTTTCTGTTTTAGTTTAATTGTACAATTTACTTATTATTTAGAAGCTTGAAATGCGATTTTGTTACATCTTAACAAAATATTAAGATTTTTGAAAGTAAATTCAAATGTTATTGCGGTTTAATTATATTTTGAGAGTCCATTTCTAACTTCTTGTTAATTTGAAGTTTTAAGTTTGATGAAGCTATAAGAAGCTCTTTAATAGATTTTAAGCTATGACTTTTATCGCTTCGCTCGAGGTTTAATTCAGAATTTAAATTAAATAAAGTATTCTTTAAAACAGTAATTCGTGTAGTAACCTCTGGATTGTTAATGTTTACAGGAATAGTATTTTCTAACTCTTCAAACAGTGTTGTTATTAGAACAATATCTTCTTTAAAAAAATTGATTTCTCCGTTTTTTAATTTTTCTATTTCTTCCTGTAATTCTTGAAACTTCACCCATTCAGATACTGCTTTTACAGATTGATCACTTAATATATAATCTATATACTTTATGTCATTAATATCACTTTTGGTTATTTTATTTGAATTTTGGACTTCATTTTTGTTAGTAATTTCAGTTTGATCTTCTTTCTTACAATTAATAAGTAAAAATGGAGTGAGGAATAAAAGAAGTAGAACTTTAAGAAAAGACTTTTTCATTAATAAGAAATTTAATAAAAAACAGAATTTATTTTGTGTTTTTTTTGTCAAATTTAAATTAAAACTTCGTTATTTTTGAAATATATTCAATAATTATATCAATGACCGAGACTATACTAATAATTGGTGCTTGTGGACAAATAGGAACCGAACTTACAATGAAATTAAGAGAAATTCATGGTATAGATTCCGTAATAGCTAGTGATATTAATACTAGAAATCTAGATTTAGTAAATTCGGGACCATTTGAAATTATTGATGCTAAAAATTTTAATGCTGTTAAGGATTGCTGTAAGCATAACAATGTGAAAACAGTTTATTTAATGGCTGCTCTTTTGAGTGCTACAGGAGAAAAATATCCGATGGAAGCATGGGACTTAAACATGAATTCTCTATTTCATGTTTTAAATCTTGCTAAAGAAAAAGTAATTGATAAAATATTTTGGCCTTCAAGTATTGCTGTTTTTGGACCAACAACTCCTAAAGTAAACGTGCCACAACATACCATTATGGAGCCTACAACAGTTTATGGTATAACAAAACAAGTTGGAGAACGCTGGTGTGAGTATTACCATGAAAAATATGGTGTTGATGTTAGAAGTTTACGTTATCCAGGAATTATCAGCCATAAAGCAATGCCAGGAGGAGGTACAACTGATTATGCTGTAGAAATTTATCATGAAGCAATTAATAATGAAACATATACGTGTTTTTTAAGCCAAGACACCTATTTACCAATGATGTTTATGGATGATGCAATTAAAGCTACTATCAGTATCATGGAGGAAAAGTCTAATAATATTACGATTAGATCATCCTATAATATAGGAGCAATGAGTTTCTCTCCTAAAGAGATTGCTAATACAATTAAAGAACATTTACCTAATTTTAAAATAAGTTATTCTCCAGATTTTAGACAAGCCATTGCAGATTCTTGGCCAAAGTCTATAAACGATGAAAAAGCAAGAGCTGATTGGGGTTGGCAACCTGATTTTGATTTAGGTAAAACAACTCAAGTTATGTTAACTGAATTAAAAAAAAACAGTTAGATTTTTTTCTGTTTGAATAATTATTAACTATTACCTTTTAAAGGCTCTATTTTTTGCTTTCATTCATCTGCTATGAATAAAAAACTAATTTTTATTGCTTTTGTAGTTTCGCTAGGAGGTTTTCTTTTTGGTTTTGATGCTGGAATAATTTCAGGTGTCATGTCTTATGCTGGCCCGGAATTTAATTTGAATGATATGCAAACAGGTTGGGTAGTGAGTTCACCTTCATTTGCAGCTATGATAGCTATGCTATTTTCTGGGAGGTTGAGCGATCAGTTTGGTCGAAAAACTATTTTGATTTTTGTAGCAATATTATATGCTATATCAGCTCTATTTTCTTCAATAGCAATTTCCTATGAGATGCTTTATGTAGCTCGTATAATAGGAGGATTAGCTTTTGGTGCTGCTTTAGTTCTAGCTCCTATGTATATTGCTGAAATTTCATCACCTGAAAACAGAGGTAAACTTGTCTCATTACAACAGTTAAATATCGTTTTTGGATTTTTCGCTGCATTTTTAAGCAATTACTTTTTTAACAAATATACTACTCAAGAAAACACATTTCTCGATGCTGAAAATGTCTGGAGATGGATGCTTGGTGTTGAATTAATTCCAGCATTACTGTATTTTATCTTTTTGTTTTTTATACCTAAAAGCCCAAGATGGTTATGCCTAAATGGGAATTTTGAAAATGCAAAAAATATTTTATCTCAATTACATGGAGTTAAAAGGGCTAACATGGAGATTCATTCAATACAAGAAAATATAAATGATGATTCAAATAAATCTGAAGTGAAGCTCAAAGATTTACTAAAAAAATCATTGCGTTTTATTTTAATTGTGGGTTTGATTGTGGGCATATTACAGCAGATTACCGGAATTAATGCTATTTACTTTTATGCAACTTCCATATTTAAACAAACAGGAATTGGAACGGATGCTGCTTTTTCATCGGGTGTTTTATTAAGTTCCATATCTGTTGTGTTTACTTTTGTTGCTATTTATACCATTGATAAAATGGGAAGAAGGCCATTATTGTTAATTGGTACAGCAGGTGTTTCCATTTGTTTAATGTTATGTTCTTATGGATTTAGCCAAGCAACATATAAGTTATCTGAAGAAAGTATTAATCAATTTGATTTTTCTGACTCAGAACGATTATTGTCAATTGTAGATAAAACTTATTATAATGATGTAGACTTTAAAAGTACTGTAAAGTCAATTTTGGGTAATGCAATATATAGTAAAAATGATGGTGCTATTTTAGAGGAGGCGACTTCAGTCAATGCTACCTTAATACTTTTAGGGATATTAGGTTTTGTAGCCTGTTTCGCTTTCTCACTTGGTCCTGTAATGTGGGTTTTACTTTCAGAATTATATCCATTGAAATATAGAGGTTTGGTAATTGGAGTAATAGCATTTGTTAACTCATTAATTAGCTCTTTAGTTCAATTAATTTTTCCGTGGGAGTTATCAAATTTAGGAAATGCATTAAGCTTTTTTATTTTTGGTATAATAGCCTTTATAGGTTTTTTAGTACTTTTAAAAATATTACCTGAAACAAAAGGAAAATCTCTAGAACAACTAGAGATCGAATTGTTAAGTTCAATTTAAATTTATTTTACGAAATCTTATAAAGCAAAAAAGCCGATTCAAATGAATCGGCTTTTTAGTGGTGGTGCCTCCAGGAATCGAACCAGGGACACAAGGATTTTCAGTCCTTTGCTCTACCAACTGAGCTAAGGCACCAGTTGCATAAATTGCGGTTGCAAATATATATGCAATTTTAATATTCGCAAAAGAAAATTTATAAAAATTCGTTTTGTAAATTTACAGCTTTTATTTTGATATATGAATTTAATAATTGACGTAGGCAATACTTACATTAAACTGGCGGTTTACAGTAAAAATAAACTTATAAAGAGACTGTCTGCAAATCAAGATGAGTTTGAAAAAAGTATACAAGATATTTTTAAATCATATACTATTGATAAAGGTATTGTTAGTTCTGTTGGGAGATTACCTAAATCAGCTATTAATGCTTTAAAAAAAAGCACAGCATTATTAGAACTTAATCATAACACAAAAGTTCCTTTTAAAAATTTATACGCTACACCTAAAACTCTTGGTGTTGATAGAATAGCTTTAGTTTCAGCATCTGTAGAACAATTTCCAAAAAATAATGTCCTAATCATTGATGCAGGAAGTTGTATCACATATGACTTTGTTAATTCTAAAAATGAATATTTAGGAGGTGCCATATCTCCTGGAATTAGATTGCGCTATAAAGCACTTCATAATTTTACAGCAAACTTACCGTTATTAGCAAAAAGACAACCGAAAATATTAATTGGAAATTCTACTAAAACATCTATTCATTCAGGTGTTGTTTTTGGGATTATAAAGGAGATTGAAGGAATTGTTAATGAATACGAAACAAAATATTCAGATTTAACAGTTATTTTAACAGGAGGAGATGCTAAATTCTTGTCAAAGCGATTAAAAAGTAGCATATTTGCGAACTCAAATTTCTTATTAGAGGGATTAAATTACATTTTAGAATACAATTCAAAGTAAATGACAAAGAGACTATTATTAGTTTTAATCACAGTTTTTGCAATTAGCGTAAATGCACAGCAAGGTACAGCTTCACCCTATTCTTATTTTGGTATCGGTAGTTTGAAGTTTAGAGGTACTGTTGAAAATCAGAGTATGGGAGGTTTGAGTATTTATACTGATAGTATTCACATTAATTTAAGAAACCCTGCGTCATATGGAGGTTTAAATCTGTCTAGTTTAAATAATGAGGCTAGATTTGTAAAGTTTGCTGTTGGAGCTAGTCATAACTCAACTAATTTAAAAACAAATCAATCTACCGATAAAGTAACGTCGACAACTTTTGATTATTTAGCATTATCTGTACCTATAGGTAAACTTGGATTTGGGTTTGGAATTTTACCTTATACATCAGTAGGGTATAAATTAGAAAATAATAATTCTAATAATGATATTGCTAATAGGTTTAGTGGTGAAGGTGGAGTAAATAAAGTATTTCTAGGAGTTGGCTATCAAATAACTAAAGAATTAAGCCTAGGGGTTAATACTGATTATAATTTTGGTAAAATAGAAAATAGTGCTATTGAATTTTTATATGATGAAGATGGAAACTTACGAACGTATCAATCCAGACAAATAGATAACTCTAGCTTAAGCGGATTGAGTTTTAATTTAGGTTTGAGTTATAAAAAAATGCTTAATGAAACTATTGAATTAGTTTCTGGAATTACATATTCTCCGGAGAGTAGATTAACCTCAAATAACCAAAGGAGATTTGCGTCTATTTTATATAATGAAGCTACTGGTCAAGAAATCGAAGTTAATACAATTGATGGGAATCCTTTTTTAGAGCAAAATGGGTTAAAAGAAACAGACTTAACATTGCCTTCTAGATTATCTTTTGGTGCTGGTGTTGGTGAGAGAAGTAAGTGGTTTATTGGAGCTGAATATGTAGCCCAAAACACTGCAGACTTCTCTAACCCTTTACTTAATAATACCAACAATACCACTACCTTTGAAAACGCATCCACTTTTTCATTGGGTGGGTTTTACATACCAAACTACAACTCACTTACTAGTTACTTTAAACGTGTAGTATATAGAGGCGGTTTCCGTTTTGAAAACACAGGTTTAAAAGTGAATAATGAGTCTATAAAAGAGTTTGGCATATCTTTTGGAGTAGGAATGCCAGTTGGGCGTTCATTATTTGGTAGAGTAATATCAAATGCGAATTTAGGATTTGAAATTGGAAAGCGTGGAACAACTAATAGCAACCTAGTTCAAGAGAATTTTATGAATTTCCAAATTAGTTTATCATTAAATGATAGATGGTTCCAAAAAAGAAAATATGACTAACAGATTAAAATTAAAAAGAATGAAGACGAAATTTACATTATTAGCAGTATTACTGTTTTTAGGTTTTAATGTGACTTTTGCTCAAGATGCAGAGTGTCACACAAATCTTTCAATTATGTCAGAATATGCAAAAGCAAAAAATTATGATGCTGCATATGAATCATTTATGAAATTAAGGAAAGATTGTCCTAAATTTAGTAGAGCCATTTATACTTATGGTGAAAAAATATTAGAACATAAAATTGATAAATCTTCCGGAGCTGAAAAAGTTGCATTTATAAACGATTTAATTAAAATGTGGGAAGAAAGAGGATTGCATTATGCAAGTAAAACTCCTAAAGGAGAGTTTGCAGCAAAAGCTTGTCAGTTAATGTATGATAATAAAGAAGAATTAGGTAAATCTGACGCTGAATTGTATGAGTGTTTTGATACTGCCTATAATGCAGATAAAGATACGTTTACTAACCCTAAAAGTTTATATACCTATTTCTCTTTAATGGTAGATTTGTTTGATGCTGGAGCTAAACCAGCACAAGCATTATTTAATAAGTATGATGATGTTGTTGAAAAAGTTGAGGATGAAGTAAAAAACTATTCAGATTTACTTAATGTTTTAGTGACTAAAGAAGAAGCTGGAACTGCTTTAACTAAAAAAGAGGGAAGGTATAAAAAGTCTTACGAAAGCTATTTAGATGCTTTTGATAAGATTTCAGGAAGTATAGATAGTAAGTTAGGTGAAAGAGCTAATTGTGCTACTTTAATTCCTTTGTACACTAAAGATTTTGATGCGAATAAAAATGATGCGGTTTGGTTACAAAGAGCTGCTGGTAGAATGTCTGCTAAAGACTGCACAAGTGATCCTTTATTCTTTAAGTTAGTAAATGCTTATCATAACTTAAGTCCTTCAGCTAATTCAGCATATTATTTAGGAATTTTAAAGGATAAAGAAGGAAAAACTAGTGAAGCTGTAACATTTTATGAGCAAGCAATAAGTCTAGAGTCAGATAACTTTAAAAAGGCTAAATTATATAAAACTATTGCTAATAAATTTAGAAATGCAGGTAGCTACAGTAAAGCAAGAAATTATTATGGTGAAGCATTAAAGTTAAACCCTTCTAATAAAACACCATACGAAGCTATAGCAAGAATGTATGCTTCTAGTGCTAACGACTGTGGTGATACTAACTTCAATAAACGTGCTGTTTTTTGGTTAGCTGCTCAAGAAGCTAGAAAAGCAGGAAATAGTAGTTTAGCTGCTAACTATGAGGCTAAAGCTCCACAAAAATCAGAAATATTTAGTGCTGGTAACGGAGGAACTACTATTAGAATTGGTTGTTGGATACAAAGAAGTGTTACAGTACCAAAAATCTAATGTTTAAATTAAAACATAATAAATTTTTTATGGTCACAGTGTTTGCTGTGACCATAGTTTTTTCATGCCAAGATAATTTTAAAGATATTCAGAATATTGGTATGCCGCAAACAGAGCCCATCTCTGAAGCAGAAAATATTAACCTAAAATACACTTCAAAACTAGCAGATACCTCCAGTCAAAGCTCCGTTAAGGCAAACCTAATAAGTCCTAAAATGTTAGATTTTAGTAACAGAGATTTTGGATATCAAGAATTTCCTGAAGGCATTCATCTAATTGTTTTTGATGATGATGGAGGTCAGAGTAATATTTTTTCTGACGAAGCAACGATCTTTACAGAAACAGATTTAATAGATCTTCGAAAAAATGTTATAATAGTAACACAAACTAATGACACATTATTTGCTGAGCAATTATATTACGATCAGGAAAAAGAATGGTTGTTTACTAACCAGCCCGTAACGTATAAATCAAAAGATCAAATTGTAAATGCTAATGCTTACAGTTCTGATAGTAAGATTGAAAAGGGAGGACTCTCTGAAGTTACTGGGATAGTTTATTTAGACGAGAACTAGAACTTTACTATCTTTACCTGAATTAAAATTACATGATGAAACTATTACAATTACTGCAGTATGCTTACTTATTTTTTGTAACACTTTTTTTATATGATGCATTTTCTAATTGGTCATCAGATAGAAATAGAGCCTATATGTCTCTGTTTTTAGCAGCATTAGCTGTTTTTATGTTTTTCTTTAGAAAAAAGTATCGACAAAAATTTCAGGATAGAGATTCTAATAAACAATGAGTTTAGAGTTAATAATTATAATTGTATCGTTACTGTTTTCAGCATTTTTCTCTGGGATGGAGATAGCGTATGTCTCCTCTAACAAAATACATATAGAATTAGAGAAAAGGCAAGATGATTTTTTAGCAAAAATATTTACGAGACTTACCGACAGACCTTCAAAGTTTATTGCTACCATGCTTATTGGTAATAACATAGCGTTAGTAGTTTATGGGTTTTTTATGGGAGATTTGTTGATGAAATGGTTTCAGTCAATAGTTCCTACTCAATATGATTTTTTAAATTATGTGTTAACCGATTTAAGTTTGCTATCGCAAACAGTTATTTCTACACTTATAATATTAATAACTGCAGAGTTTTTACCTAAAGTGTTTTTTCAAATTTATTCTAATAAGTTCTTGAAATTTTTTGCATTTCCTGCTTACATATTCTATCTGTTATTTTCTGTAATTTCAGTTTTTGTTATTTGGATTTCAGATGTGGTACTCAAAACTGTATTTAAAACTGAAGGTGATGAGGTGCAGCTTGCTTTTACAAAGGTTGAGCTTGGAAATTATATTAGTGAGCAAATGGAAACTGTAGACGAACACGAAAAAGTAGATTCTGAAATTCAAATTTTTCAAAATGCTTTAGAATTTTCTGGAGTAAAAGCTAGGGAAGTTATGGTTCCTAGAACAGAAATAGCAGCAATAGAAATTCATGATTCAATAAAATCCCTCAATGCACAATTTGTGTCTCTTGGCTATTCTAAAATATTAGTTTATAAAGATACTGTAGACGATATTTTAGGATACGTTCATTCTTTCGAATTATTTAAAAAACCTAAATCCATCAAGTCTATTATGCGACCTGTGGAGTTTGTTCCTGAAACCATGCTAATTCAAGATATACTGGATGTGTTAACAAAAAGACGTAAAAGTATCGCTATTGTTTTAGATGAGTATGGTGGAACATCAGGAATGATGACAATAGAAGATATTGTTGAAGAATTGTTTGGGGAAATAGAAGATGAGCATGATTCTATTGAGCTTTTAGAAGAACAATTATCAGAATCCGAATTTAAACTCTCGGCAAGACACGAAGTAGATTATATTAATGAAACTTATAAGTTAGAGTTGCCTGAAAGTGAAAACTATGAAACACTTGGTGGTTTTATAGTTAATAGTACCGAGGAAATTCCTCAAAAAGATCAATCTATTCAAATTGATAATTTCCTTTTCACTATAATTGAAGTATCAAATACAAAAATAGATACAGTTATCTTAAAAGTTTTAGACCAAGACAAATAATTAGATATTAGTCTAGTATTCTTACCAAATTTTCATATTTATTTTCAGTTAGTTAAAACGCCCTACAAATTAATGAATAAGGCTTTTATTATTGAACATAAAATAGTATTTTCGCGCACTATATTGAATAAATTTTAATGACAGATGGCAGTATTAAACAAAATTAGACAACGTTCATTATTCTTAATATTAGTAATTGCTTTAGCATTATTCTCTTTTGTACTAGCAGACTTATTTAAAAATAGTGATGCACTTACTAGTAAATCTCAAAACGTAATAGCTTCAGTTAATGGTAAAGATTTAACTCGTGAGGATTTTATGTTAAAAGTAGAAAATATGCAAAGGCAGTTAGGGCCTAATGCTACAAATACTCAAGCAATGAATCGTGTTTGGGATGCAGAAGTTAGAAATGCAATCATGCAAGAGCAATATGATAAGTTAGGGATTACTATCGAAAAAGACCAGATGCGTGATATTTTACGAAATGCACTTCAAAGTAATCCTAATTTTCAAAACGCAGATGGTATTTACGACGAGGCAAAATTAAATGAGTATATAGCTAATATCAAGTCTACTTCTCCAGTGGCTTACCAACAATGGGTAGATTATGAAAATAATCTTGCTAACAATGCCATGCAACAGTCTTATTTTAACATGATTAAAGCAGGTGTTTCTGGAACTATCGCTGAAGGGAAATTAGACTTTGAATTAGATAATAACAAAGTAGATTTAAAATATGTTCAAGTACCTTTTTCTTCTATACCAGATAGTACCATTACTGTAACAGATGCTGAAGTTGAAAGTTATATTAGAGCGAATCCAAAACAATATGAAGTTGAAGCGTCTCGAAACATCAACTTTATTGAATTTAAAGAAGAAGCATCTTTAGAAGATGAAGAAGCTATTAAAGCTAATTTAATAAAGTTATTAAATGGAGAAAAGGATAATCCTACAACTAATGAAGTTGACGAATCAGTGGTAGGGTTTAAAGATACTACTAACGATGCTGATTTTGTAAATGCTAATTCTGATATTAAGTTTAACGATAAGTTTCTATACAGAAGTGAAATGCCTACTAATATAGTAGACAGTATTTTTGACTTAAATAAAGGAGAAACATTTGGTCCATACAAACAAGACCCATTTTATATGATTACTAAAGTTGTAGAGGAGAAGCAAATGCCAGACTCTGCAAAAGTTAGACATATATTAATTCCTTATGTTGGAGGTCAACGTGCAGCAGCAGATGTCACTAAAACTCCTGCACAAGCTAAAGCAACTGCAGATAGTATTTTAAATATTGTTAAAACCACTCCTAAAACAGTTAAGGATTTACTGGATTTATCATCAGATAAAGTGAGTAATGAAAAAGATGGAATTATTGATTGGTTTACTCCTCAATCTGGATTAGCTCAAGAATTTAAAGATTTTTCTTTTGAAAATAAGAAAGGAGATATCGATGTTGTTGAAACAAGCTTTGGATATCACATTATTGAGATAGTTGATCAAAAAAATTATCAGCGAGTAATTAAAATTGCCAATTTAGCTCAACAAATAGAGGCTTCAGAAAAAACAATTAATAATGTGTTTAACGAAGTGTCTAAATTTGAAATAGCTGCAAACGAAGGTAGTTTCCAAGATATTGCAAAAGAAAAAAACTATACTGTTAGACCAGTAAATACTATTAAAAGTTTAGATGAAAATATTCCTGGTTTAGGAAGTCAGCGCCAAATAGTACGTTGGGCTTTTGAAGATGGAACTGATGTCGGTGATATCAAGCGTTTTAATCTATCTAATGGTGGTTATGCAGTGGTTCAATTAAGTGCTAAAAACAAAAAAGGCTTAATGTCTATTCAGCAAGCATCTGTTACAGCACTTCCAGTGTTAAGAAACCAGAAGAAAGCAAAAATGATTATGGATAGAATTTCTGCTACTTCAATTGACGAAATTGCAAAAGCTGAAGGACAAACCGTTAAAACAGCTAATGCTTTAACAATGAAGAATCCAACAATAGCTGGGGCTGGTAAAGAACCTAAAGTTATAGGAACGGCATTTGGTTTACAAGAAGGAGCAACATCTGGTTTAATAGAAGGCGAAAAAGGAGTTTATGTAATAGAAGTGACGAAAGTAACGCCAGCAACAGCAGCAGAAAATGCCTATCAAGCGGCTGCTAATCGTTTAGGTAATACTAAATCAGGTGCTGTTAATGGTAAATTATATAATGCTTTAAAAGAAGCTGCTGATATCGAAGATAATAGAGCAGAACACTTTTAATATACTAAAATATATTTCATAAAAGCTTCACAATTTGTGAAGCTTTTTTTAGTTTAAAACCATATCATTAAAAGCGAGTATTGTATTATATCCTTTAGCTTTAAAATAGTCTTCAGGATTATCTTTAGAAGCAGCTAAAATAAAATCACCTCCCCAAGCACCTAAACTCTTTACAGAACCTTTAAAGTCTTTAAAAAGAAGTTCTTTAATGGGTTTTTGCCTTATAGTTTTTGAGATAATTGACTCATGTTTTTCTATAAGAAAACAGAAATCGTTGAGTGTATTACAATTAGTAACTAACTTGGTAATATCGCTAATTTCAGTGATAGTTTCGTTAGAAACTTTTTGTTGTTTATAAGCGGCAATTCCCTCACGACTATTCTGTTTTTTATTTAGGTATACAAAATAGAGATGCTCTTTAAAATTAGGACTAAATTCTATATTAGAGATTGCAGGCTCGTTGTTGCAAATTTTATAAGTAATTGCTGTATTGTTTTGAGCACAAGCTATATCATAACCACTGCCTCCAAAAGTTAATTTTAGTAATTTGTAGGCGTCTACGATTGCCCAATTAGCAATGTTATTAATCAAAGTAGATGAAGAACCTAATCCCCAATTTTTTGGAAATTCAAGAGCGCTAGTTATGTTATAACCTTGGTTATTATTTAAAAAATCAGGATTAAGTTGTTTAGCAGCATTTAAAATGGATGCCAGCCTTATAGATATATCATCAATGGTTTTTGAAGAGCTTGTTATAATATCCTCTAAAGCAAAAGAATCTTCAAACCATGTTTTACCATCATTATCAATACTTTTCCATTTGATTAGTTTTTCATCGTTTGGTTCGATTGCTAAGGTTTGGCCATATTTAGTAGGTACTGCTAATGCTAAAGCACCATCTAAAACTAGATATTCTCCCGTTAATAATAATTTTCCATGACTATAAAAAGTTTTTATCTTCTCTATATTCTGGGTGTCTGAGGCTCTCGAAGACACCATATCACGATAAGCTAAAGATAATTCAGGAAGTTTATCAAAGTTATCTTTAATTAATGCTTCTTTTTTTAATCTACTCCAACCCTGAATCTGTTTTTCTCTAGAGAAAGCTTCATCTATTTTATTGAAAGCTTGGTGATAAACTAATTTTACAGGTAACCTTTTTTTTGTATGATTAGATCCCTGACCAGATTGATGTTGTTGTAACCTTAATTCTAAATCTTTTGTGCTTCCTGTATAGTAAGTACCATCAGAACATTCTAAAATATATACAAAACTTTTAGGCATTTTATAATTAAATTGTATTCAAAGTGTTTTCGAGAGCCTCAAACACCTTTTAGTTTTTAATTCGTAATTTTTCAATAGCTTCAACAACAGCACTATGAGAAATAGCTTGATCTTTAAACTGCTCTAAAACAAGTTTCTTTTCAGCTTCATTAGCTTCAAATTGATTGAGAATATTCATGATATGCATTTTCATATGACCTTGCTGTATTCCAGTTGTAGTTAACGAACGTAATGCAGCAAAATTTTGTGCTAAACCAGCAACAGCAACAATTTGCATCAGTTCTTTAGCAGTGGGCTTGTATAACATTTCTAGTGCCAGTTTTACTAAAGGATGTAAACTGGTTAATCCACCAACAGTACCAAGAGCTAAAGGTATTTCAATCCAGAATTTAAAAATATCATTTTCAATAGATGCATGTGTTAAACTTGAGTAGATACCATCTTTTGAAGCATAGGCATGAACTCCTGCTTCAACAGCTCTAAAATCGTTTCCCGTTGCTAAAATAACAGCGTCTATTCCATTCATAACGCCTTTGTTATGTGTCACTGCTCTGTAAGGTTCTATTTCTGCAATGTTCACAGCTTGAATAAATTTTTCTGCAAACTCTTTTGAATCTATTGAAGGGTCATCACTTAAGTCCACAACTGGGCAACTAACCTCTGCGCGAACTAAACATTCTGGCACATAATTAGATAAAATACTCATTACAACAGAGACAGAATCATTAAGTGTGTTTTCAGCTTCGTTTTTGAATGTTTTAGCAAATTGCTCTAAACAAGAGTTAATAAAATTGGCTCCCATGGCATCTAATGTTTCAAAAGTTGCATGAAGCTGGTAATAGCCGTTTATATTTTGCGTTTTATCACGTAATTCTATATCTAAAATTCCACCACCACGTTTCTCCATATTTTTGGTAATGGATTTGGTGTCTTCTAACAGTTTAGGTTTAACAGTGTTAAAGAAGTTGGTAAGCTCTTCTGCATTTCCATAATACATGAAATGAACTTGTCCAATTTTAGTAGTACCTAATATTTCAGCTTTAAATCCACCTCTATTTAACCAAAACTTCGCTGCTTTACTAGCCGCTGCAACCACAGAACTTTCTTCAATTGCCATAGGAATGGTATAAGATTTCCCATTAATTTTAAAATTTGGTGCAACAGCAAAAGGTAAATAGTAATTGCTTACAGTATTCTCTATAAACTCATCATGTAGTTTTTGAAGCTTCTCATCAGAATTCCAATATTGAGTTAAAGTAGTTTTTGCAGAAGAGTCATTATTAAAGTGAGTGGCAATTATCCAATCAATCTTTTCAGATTTAGATAATTTAGAAAAACCAGAAATAGTGGTATTCATGTAATACAAATTAGAAATACAAAGATACTATTCTTGGTACGAACTTTGTGCGCTTTGTGTATAATATTGGCGATTTTACTGTTAATATTTCGGGTTATTTGCATAATTTTTAGTAAACTTGACAACGCTTTGCGAAAAAAACAAAACATGACAATCTCAAGATTTTTCCTTTTTATTTGTGTAATAGCAACTTCACTTACAACAGCGCAAAAAAAAGACATCACTTTAGAAGAAATTTGGAACGGAACTTTTAGAACACAACGAATGGATGCTTTACATTCTATGAAGAATGGACAGCAGTATTCTGTTTTAAATTTTGATCGCCAAACAGGCACAACGAGTATTGATATTTACGATTATGAAACACTTCAAAAAGTAAAAACATTAGTCAATTCTGGAGACCTAAATCAAATTCAATATTTTACTGATTACACTTTTAGTGATGATGAATCTAAAATTATTTTAGCTACAGAAGAAGAGTCTGTTTTTAGGCGCTCTACTTTAGGAATCTATTATGTTTATGATACCAATGATGGTACGTTGACTAAAATTTTTGATAAAAAAATACAAGAGCCAACTTTATCGCCAGATGCTAGTAAAGTAGCTTACGGTTATGAAAATAATTTATATGTAAAAGACTTACAATCTGGAGCAGAGATGCAAATTACTAGTGATGGTGAAAAAAATAAGATAATAAATGGTATAACAGATTGGGTATATGAAGAAGAGTTTAGTTTTGTTCGTGCCTTTGAGTGGAATGCAACTAGTAATAAAATTGCTTTTATAAGATTTGATGAAACAAATGTGCCTGAATTCTCTATGGATGTTTATGGTGAAGATTTATATCAAACACAGCAAGTATTTAAATATCCAAAAGCAGGAGAAACAAACGCAACAGTTTCTCTACATGTCTATGATTTGAAATCTAAATCTACCAAAGGAGTAAAAGTTGACAAGTCATACAATGACTTTTACATTCCTAGAATTAAATGGACAAACCAAGATAATGTGTTAAGCGCACAATTTATGAATCGCCATCAAAACGAATTAGACCTGTGGATGATTGATGCATCTAATATGTCATCTGATTTAGTATTGGCTGAAAAAGATGATGCCTACATTGATGTGACGTTTGATTTGACTTTTTTAAAAGATGATAGTTTTATTTGGACGAGTGAAAAAGATGGCTACAATCATATTTATCATTACAATAAGAATGGAAAGTTAATCAATCAAATAACGAAAGGAAATTGGGAAGTCACTAACTATTATGGTTTTGACAAAAAGACTAATAGAATTTTTTACCAATCAGTTGAAAATGGTTCAATAAATAGAGATGTATATGCAATAGATTTAAACGGTACGAATAAAACACGCTTAACAAAAAGCGATGGGACCAATAGTGCCTCTTTTAGTGCTGATTTCACATATTTTATTAATTCATTTTCATCAGCTTCTACACCTACAGAATACACACTCAATAGTTCAAAATCTGGAAACCTAATTAAAAGTATAAAGGATAACGATAAACTATCTCAAGAACTTTTAAATTATAATACCTCTAAAAAAGAGTTTAGCACCATAAATGTGAATGGTAATGATTTGAATATGTGGATGATTAAACCTGCTAATTTTGATGCAAATAAGCAATATCCTCTATTTATGTATCAATATTCTGGACCAGGATCACAATCTGTTGCTAATAGATGGAACAGTTCTAATGATTATTGGTACCAAATGTTGGCGCAAAAAGGTTATGTAGTTGCTTGTGTTGATGGTCGCGGAACTGGATTAAAAGGTGCTGCATTTAAAAAAGTTACTCAAAAAGAATTAGGAAAGTACGAAGTTGAGGATCAAATACAGGCAGCTAAACAATTAGGTGAATTGCCTTTTATTGATGCATCAAGAATCGGAATTTTTGGGTGGAGCTATGGAGGGTTTATGAGTAGCAATGCCTTGTTTAAAGGTAATGATGTATTTAAAATGGCAATCGCTGTTGCACCTGTTACTTCTTGGCGTTTTTACGATACTATTTACACCGAACGTTATATGACAACACCACAAGAAAACCCTAGTGGATACGATGATAACTCACCAATTAATCATGTAGATAAATTAAAAGGGGATTTCTTATTAATTCATGGTGGAGCAGATGATAATGTACATGTTCAAAATACTATGCGAATGGTTGAAGCTTTAATACAAGCTGATAAACAATTTGAATGGATGATTTATCCTGATAAAAATCATGGCATTTATGGTGGAAATACTAGATTACATTTATATAAAAAGATGACTAATTTTATTGATAAGACTTTAGGTGATAAACTAGAAAAATCTGAAACTAAAATGTCTAAATCAATAAAAATTAAAGGCTAATTACTAACTAATATAACTAATACTAAAATTTATGTCGAACGCTACACACTTGGATAACCAAAAACAAATATTTGGACATCCAGCCGGATTATATGTTCTCTTTTTTGTAGAAATGTGGGAACGTTTCTCTTATTATGGAATGAGAGCACTACTTACCTTGTTTTTAGTAGCTCCAATAATAGCAGGAGATCCTCAATCAGGTTATGGCTGGACTAATGCTGAAACAATTTCATTTTATGGAACCTATACAATGTTTGTATACCTAACGTCTATTCCTGGTGGTTGGATTGCAGATCAATTTATTGGTCAAAAGAAAGCGGTTATGTTAGGAGGTTTGCTCTTATGCCTTGGTCATGGTATTCTAGCAGTTGATGCACAGTGGGCATTTTTCACTGGTTTAATTCTAATTGTTATTGGTGTAGGTTTTTTAAAGCCTAATATTTCTTCAATGGTTGGTGGACTCTATAAAAAAGGGGATGATAGAAGAGATAGAGGATTTTATATTTTTTACATAGGAATTAATCTTGGCGCTTTTCTTGGAGCACTTATTGTTGGTGCTGTAGCTGCAAAATGGGGTTGGCACTATGGTTTTGGACTCGCTGGAATAGGTATGGCATTAGGTCAAATAGTGTATCTATATGGTCAAAAATATTTAAAAGGTGTAGGAGAATTTTCTGGAGGTGAAAAAGCTTCTGCTGAAGAACAAGAGGCTAGAAAACGACCACTTACTAAAGTTGAAAAAGATAGAATGTTAGTTATGTTTTTATCGTTTTTAATCATCATAGTATTTTGGGGTGCGTTTGAA
Source organism: Flavobacteriaceae bacterium NBU2973 (assembly GCA_026162565.1). GTDB lineage: Bacteria > Bacteroidota > Bacteroidia > Flavobacteriales > Flavobacteriaceae > JAOEIQ01. The sequence goes on along the minus strand of JAOEIQ010000007.1, from coordinate 8,001 downwards.
CAAGCTGGTGGTTTAATGAGTATTTACACAGAACAAAAAACAGATAGAGTATTATCGTTTTCTCTTCCATTTATAGGAAATGAAGTGCCTGCGGCTGTGTTTCAATCCATTAACGCATTTTTCATTATTACTTTAGGAACCCTTGTTGGTTCATTTTGGTATAAATGGGGTAAAAAAGGTAAAGAATCGTCATCATTATTTAAAATGGCAGTTGGAGTAATTGTTATGGGTTTTGGTTTCTTTTTTATGACTAAAGCTTCTACTGAAGTCGTTATGGATGGCGAGAATATAGTTGAAAAATCTGCCATGATATGGTTAGTATTAGCATATTTATTCCATACTTTAGGAGAGCTATGTGCTTCTCCTGTTGCTCTATCGTTTATAACTAAACTAGCTCCATTAAAATATGCTTCGTTCATGATGGGAGCGTATTTTGCTGCAACTGGATTAGGGAATAAATTGGCAGGACTTGTTGGAGGATTATCTGAAGGAGCTGGAGAATTTCAAGTGTTTACAGGAATAGCTATTTTCTGTACATTGTTTGGTTTATTAATTATTGCTATTCTTAAGCCACTAAAACGTTTAACTCATGGAGCTGAGGATCTTCAAGGAACAAAACATGAAGAAGCTGAAGGCTTTGAAATAGCTGATAACTAAAAAAATACAAACCCTCTTTTTGAGGGTTTTCTATTGCATACTAACTAAATTTTTAAATATGAATAAATCATCAGAAAACTTTTTTGATACTAAAGTAATGGGACATCCTGCTGGATTGTTTGTTTTATTCTTCACAGAAATGTGGGAACGATTCTCCTATTACGGCATGCGCGCTATTTTAGTAATATTTTTAACAGGACTAATTACTGGAGATAATCCAGGTTGGGGTTGGAGTACAGAAGCTGCTTTATCACTTTTAGGTACCTATGCACTTTTTGTGTATTTAACGCCTTTAATAGGTGGCTGGTTAGCAGATAAAAAAATAGGATACCGAATGGCAGTGGTTATTGGAGCATTACTTATGACTCTTGGTCACGCTTCTATGGCAATTGAAACACCAACTTCATTATATATAGGAATTGCATTATTAATTGTTGGTAACGGTTTTTTCAAACCTAATATGACATCTATAATCTCTAAAATGTACGAAGGACACGATGAGAAAAAAGATGGCGCTTATAACATTTTTTACATGGGCGTAAACGCTGGTGCATTTTTAGGTATTATGTTATGTGGTTGGGTTGGAGAAAAAGTAGGTTGGAGTTACGGATTTGGTTTAGCAGGAATTTTCATGCTACTAGGTATGTTACAGTTTTATTTTGCGCAACCACTATTTGGTACTTTGGGCGATAAACCTACAAAACAAGAAGTGGATAGAGCAGAAGATTTAGAAGAAGAATTAGACAAAAAAGCTGGTGAAAAATTAAATCCGTTTTTAACTATTGACAATATATTAATTGGAATTTTTACAATTTCAGCACTAATTTTTATCATCAATGACCCTTTAAGTAAAATAGGAGGAATACAAACACTTAATTTCTCAATTGCGGGAATGAATGATTCTCTGTTTTTTGCATTGGTTGCAGCGTTGACATTTATAGTATTACTCATAATTAGAATACCGCGTTATGTTAAAATTGAGAGAGATAGAATGATTGCTTTTGCAATATTCTGTTTGTTTACGGTTTTCTTTTGGGCGGCTTTTGAACAAGCTGCTGGTTCGTTGCCAATTTATACGCGTGACTTTACTGATAGATTATTAGTTGGTGGAGCTGCTACTACCTTTAAAGTGGTGGATCTAATAGTTACAGTAGTACCTCTTGCAATAATTACTTATGTATTATTGAGTTTGTTTAGAAAAACGTTTAATCGTATTGGGCTTTCTAACATCATATTAGGATGTAGTTTTGTAATAGTTTGGGCTATTGTTATCTATAAATTATATACAGAATTTCAATCTACTGAAACAGAAGTTCCGGTTACATGGTTTGCAATTTTAAACTCTCTATTTATTATAATATTTGCACCATTATTTACAAAATGGTGGGATAGTAAATACAATCCACCAGCATCTGTTAAATATTTTCTAGGCCTATTTTTGTTAGGTTTAGGATTTGCTTTCCTTGCTTTTGGAGCTAGAAATGTTCCTGCTGGAGCTGAAGCTGCAAGTTTAAGCATGGCCTGGTTAGTTTTTGCCTATTTATTTCATACGCTTGGTGAATTATGCTTGTCACCAATGGGATTGTCTTACTTAAGTAAACTTATTCCAGCTAGAATGATCGCATTTATGTTTGGTGTGTATTATTTAGCAATAGCCATTGGAAATAAACTAGCGCATTACGTTGGTGGTGATATAGAAAAGATTACTCAAGAGTATAGTCTTTCAGGGTTTTTCTTAATTTTTACGATTATACCAATAGCATTAGGTTTAGTATCTTTATTACTGCATCCTTTATTAAAGAGACTAATGCATGGCGTTAGATAATCGAAAAAAACGTTAAATAAACAGTAAAATGCTCCTAATCAGGAGCATTTTTTGTAAGTTCGGTATGCATTTTGCAACAAATCGAAATATGATGAAGAAACTTATACTCCTAATGTTGGTGACAGTAGTGACTGTTTCAACAGCTGTCGCACAAGAAATTAAATGGGTAAGCTTTGAAGAGGCTATTGCACTTCAGAAAAAAAATCCTAAAAAAATTATGATTGACATGTACACCAATTGGTGTGGTCCATGTAAAAAATTAGATAGAGAAACCTTCCATAATAAGGATGTGGTTGATTATGTTAATAAACATTATTATGCTGTAAAGTTCAATGCAGAAGGTAATGAGAGTGTCACTTTTAATGGAAATACATTTGGAAATCCAAATTACGATCCAGCGAAAGCGAATAGAAGAAATTCAAGTCATGAGCTTGCTAGATATTATCAAATTAGAGCGTATCCTACTATTGTATTTCTAGACGAAAAGGCTGACTTTATTACACCAGTTAGAGGTTATAAAACGGCTCAACAATTAGAGTTGTATTTAAAACTCTTTAAGAACAATGATCACAAAGGGATGGACAGTCAAGAAAAGTTTAATGAATATTTTAAAGCTTTCAAACCAGAGTTCACTGAAACCAAGACTAAATAGTAAATAATATGTCACTTCGAGTATTTCAACTTTAAAAAATTGAAACGTATCGAGAAGTTACTTAAAAATATAAGCTCCCTTTTCATAAGTAGAATGAAAAGGGAGTTTTTCTTTTTTACAAGTTGTTTTCCATCTAGCTACATAGGATTTAAAGTTACTGGCATCTGCAATAATTAATTTTGGATTTAGAGAATCAATTAACCGTTTGAGATTTACTTTAGGAGAGTTTCTCAATAAAATATAATCTGGTTTTACTGTTTTTACATTATAAGCTGAAAGGCTATCAATCACAAAAAGCGTTTTGTTTTTAATGACGTAAAAATCTTTAATGGAGTCTTCATTAATAGACTTTATAAAACGCGCTACTTTATAATTCTTTATGGAGTTATCTTCAACTACTTTTAAGCTATCCAAATTATGATAAATGGTGAGTTGTTTATTAAATTCTTTACCAATTACTGTATGCCTACTTTTATTAAATATTACTATCTCTTCTGAACTTGAATCATATTTAATAAATATTAAACTCACTTGTAAAATTAAAATAGAGATTAATACAAAAACCAGTCTTGGGTAGTTTACGGTTTTACAAAATCTAATTACTGCGATTAACAATAAATAAATGGGAAATAACAATAGAAGTTTAAAAGAGATATCCTTAATTAAAAACTGTTCTTGCTGCGCTACCCAATCAATAAAATCATTTAAAAAACTAATAATAACTCCATAAAAATCAGCTATAAATTGAGGAAGCATATTACATGCTGCAAGAATAATTACAATAAAACCAAGAGACAAAATAATACCTAAAAAAGGAATAATGACCAAGTTAGAAATGAAAAATAAACCAGGAAATTGATGAAAATAATACAAGCTTATAGGTAAAACACCTATTTGGGCAGCAGTAGTTACAGTAAATATATTCCAGAAAAAATCTACCAGTTTTAATCTAGGTTTCCATAAATTATAAAGTAAAGGCTGAATCCAAACAATTGCAAAAACAGCAACATAGCTTAATTGAAACCCTACATCAAAAATATACAGTGGCTTTATAAGTAATAAGATAAACATGGATATTGCCAACGTGTTATAAATATTTGTTGGACGTTTCCAATTAATAGCAATCGCTAAAATACTGAACATCGTTACAGCTCTAGTTACAGATGCCGATAATCCTGCAATTATAGCAAACGACCATAGTAACAAGAGAATGACAATCGTCTTTATAAGTTTACCATGTTTTAAATACTCAACAGGTTTTAAAATAAAATTAAGTATCAGTAATACTATACCAACATGTAAACCTGATACAGCTAGAATATGGACGACACCTGCGTTAATATAATTTTGATAGATAGTAGCATCAATTTCTTTTCGTTCTCCTAGAAGCAAGGCATTAATAATTGCTAATTCATCTTTTTCAAAGTTAAATTGTTTGAGTTTTTCATTAATTGTTTCTCGTATGGTTGCAGCAAAATAGAAGATACTTATTGACTGATTTTTTGTTTTAAAAAGCGATGTGTGATCGCAATAGATTTGGTGATAGATATATTGACGTTCTAAATAGGATTTGTAATCAAATTGGTAAGGGTTTTTTGGTTGAGGAATACTGTTTAATGTTTCTGAAGTAATAAACATATCTCCAACTTGTAATTTGGTTTTTGTTGAATCTTTAGCAATATTAATCAGAAATTTCCCTGTAACTGATTTATTGTTAATCGTTATGATTTTACCAATATACTTGTCGTGAAAAGCACTGGGTTTTAATTTTTCTGAAACTTTAAAAGATATGATATCAGTAGATAAACTATCTAAATTAAGATATTTAGTATAATGGGTTTTATAGTTCCTCGGATTATGAAAATTAACAGTCAGTATTCCTATTAAAATCATCAAAGTAAAACTCACAACTCCAAACCATACGGTCTTCTTTGTCTTGTAGAATTGATCTAGAAAAAATAAAACTATCAATAAGAATACAGAAATCAATAAGATGTATTGAGTTGGGAATGTATAGAAAAAACTTAGCAATATACCTGTAATTAAGTATGCTAATAGCTTTATGATATTGAAGTTGAGTAATTTCATAAACTTAATAGTATTACAAAAATTGTAATAGGTCTGCTATTAATTAAGTCTATTAGGAAAACTCACATTAAATATAAGAATTTTATAAATAAGTGATTTTGGTAGAACAACTATTTTATAAGTCTTTGATAGATAGTCTAAATGATATTAGCCTTTAAATCAAAATAATTATTTAGATTTAGCCTTTCGACAAATCATAATACAATGCTATATAATCTCCTGAATATTGACAAAATGTATAAACTTTGGGTTCTACTTATTTGTATCTTTTTATATCAAGTTCCTCTTCTGTCGCAAACGCCTTTGTTTGCAGATACACCTGTAAGTGATTCTGGAACTAGTAACAATATAGGTAGTGCTAATACCAGTAGAAATGTTGCTGTAGGCCCTGAGGGTAATATATATGTAGTGTATGCTAATAATACAGAAATTAGAATAGCTAAAAGTACAGATGGAGGTCAAAGCTTTTTACCGAGTATTTTAGTGGCTAGTGTAAATGGCTCAGAGCCAGAATTGGCTGTTAATGATGCAGGTATGGTGTTTGTAGCTTGGACTCAAAATGGGAATATTAATCTGGTCTCAAGTTCGGATGAAGCTACAAGCTTTATAGCTCCTGTTAGTTTTGGTTCTAGCGTATTTGGAGATGTGCATATGTCAACGTTTGGGACCAATGTCTATTTAATAGATCAACAAGGAGTTAATGTGTACTCTAATTCTAATAATGGTGTTGGAGCTTTTAATACTGTTCCAACTGGACTTACTATGGTATATGCAGATGTTTTAACAGATCAAAATGGCGTGGTGTATGCACCAATGGACAATCCTACATTAGCATTATTTCAAAGTATTGATCAAGGTAACTCATTAACCCAAATTGGTTTAAATCCAGCTTCTGCTCAAGTTTTCTTTTCAAGTTATGCTTTAAGTGATGGACCTTGTGGAACTTTTATTTTTGTTGGTGGTGGCGATTTTGCACCTTCAGATACACTTGGTTACAAGATAGATGTGACCACAGGAAACGCCACCCAAATAACTTTAGGAGAGAATGTAATTACTTCTGAAGGGAGAACACTATACGCAGACAATAAAGGGACGCTCATTGATGGTTACAGAAGTAATTCTGGTGAGTTATTAATGAATGTGAGTTCTGATCAAGGCGATACCTTTAATGCGCCAATAACTATTGCAACAGGAGATAGTCATAATATTGCTAGAAGCCCAGTTACAGATAATATAGTAGTAGTGTATCAAGCCAATGGGCAAATATTTGTATCTGTTTATGAAGACTTATTAAATAATATAGAAATACCAGAACCAGATCCACCATTAACTTTTTGCCCTGGTAACACCTTTGACTTACCATTTATATTAACCGGATCTTTTGATAGAGCTGAATTTACAGTCTCTTTAAGTGATGAGTTTGGAGACTTTACCAATGCTGTAGACATTGGCTCTGTAACAACAGATGTTAGTGGAGTAATTACTTGTACGATTCCTCTAGGTCTTCCTCCAAGTTCAGATTATCGTATACAAATAGGATCGCTTGTTAACTGTATTCAGAGTAATATAATTCCAGTTACAATAGGCGAAGGGACAATAACTGGTCCAAGTACAGCTTGTGTTGGCGATATCATTCAATTAACAGGTTCAGGTACACCAGCTTCAACAATGCCATGGTCTTCATCTAATACAACAGTTGCAACAATAGATGATACAGGATTACTTACTGTTTTAGTTTCAGGTACAACAACCATATCTTACATAACAGATGATGGTTGTACAGCTAATTTAGATATTGTAGTAACAGATGTGCCAACAGCAAACCCTGCTTCTGTATTAGTAGAATGTAGTGGAACAGGTTTTACCAACTTTGATTTAACGTTAAATGATGATGATGTTTTAGGCGGACAATCACCAGCAGATTTTACTATTACCTATCATGAGAGTCAGGCAGATGCAGATTCTGGAGATAATCCGTTAGTGAGTCCTTATACTAATACGAGTAATCCACAAACTATTTATGCAAGAATAGAAAGTGTCAGTAATAATGATTGTCATGATACTACTAGTTTTGAAATTCAAGTAACAGACATAATATTTAACGAGATAATTACAGATTTAGAATTTTGTGATGACGATGATGATGGTTTTGCTCAATTTACTTTAACGGATAAAGATGTTGAAGTAGCGGCAAGTGCTGGTTATACTATTGCAGATGTTACAATTACTTACCATGAAAATCAAACAGATGCAGATTCTGGTATTAATGCCTTGGTTAGCCCATATACTAATATCAGTAATCCTCAAATAATATTTGCTCGATTAGTTGATAATAATAGTACTACATGTTTTGGTTCAGTAGAAGTACCATTGTTAGTCAACCAATTACCAGAGTTGCAAAATATCGTTCTCCAACAGTGTGATGAGGATGGTGTTCCAGATGGCTTAACGGAGTATAATTTAGATCAAGCCAACCCAGATGTTTTAGTATCAGGTGATGTTGCGGATTACACATTCACGTATTATTTAACATTAGCCGATGCACAAACGGAGACAAATGTGCAATCAGCCGCACCATTTACTAATACCGTAAATCCACAAGTAGTATATGTACGAGTTCAAAATACAGGAACCGGTTGTTTTAGAATTGCAGAAGTAACATTAGATGTAACAGCCACAGATATAGGAGATGTATCTTTAGAGGTGTGTGATGACGATTACGATGGTTTTGCCGAATTCACATTAACCGATGCAGATGCGCAGGTATTATCAGGTTTAC
>JAOEIQ010000006.1 GCA_026162565.1 Flavobacteriaceae bacterium NBU2973 | reverse complement strand
CGAATGATGATTATTGGTTTACTATAGAGTACACCGAACCACTAACAGGAACTAGAAAAGAGTTTAAAGCTCATTTTGCCTTGAAACGATAGGAGGTAATAATCTGAAAACAAAAGAAAAAACCCAAACTAAAAGCAATTTTAGTTTGGGTTTTTTAGTGTTAAAATAAATTGTCAAATTATTTAGATACTAAAACTTAAAGAAAGCGTTATATTATCCATTTTTCTATTTATGTTTGCCGAATCAATTAATCCTGTATTAAACAACTGATGATTAAATTCTCTTTCAGAAGTATCGTAAGTTAAATCTAGTTTGGTGTTACCAAAATTATACCCTAAACCAAATGAATAACCAGTTAAATTACCATAAAAATCTTCATTTAAATAAGGACTTTCTTCAAATCTATATCCACCTCTGAAACTGAAATTTTCAAATTTATATTCTCCTCCTAAACGATAGGTGTTAGCTACCTTTAAAGATTCAGATATTAAGTTATTTTGAAATGCTAAATTGGGATCTGAAGTCGGTTTAAATTTTGTTTTGCTAAAATCTTTTCTTGAATAATCAAAACTAATTAAACCTTGACTTCCAAAAATTAAAGCAGCACTTCCTGTTATTTTAGATGGTGTTTGTAATCTGTATTCAGGGAATATATTTATAATTTGAGGTATAACACTGAATACTTCATTATCAGAGTTTCCAGTAATTCCATCAATACTAAAGGTTTCTATGGCTTGAGTAGTTTCATCGGTTATAGTATACCAAGTTGGCGAATCATAAGTAAATCCAACTCTTAAATTTTGATTTAATTTTGCAATTCCACCTAGTTGAAAAGAGAAACCAGTTCCTAAAGTTGATAAGGTATTATTAAATAGTACTTCATTAATCACTGCTCCAGTATCATTGTTGGATTCAAATAATTGAGTGCTTTTTTCATAGTTAATAAAGTGAGTATTTAGGTTTACTCCTAAATAAATATTTTCCTGATATTGAGTTGAAAAGTTAAAACTAACCTTCCCGTTATAACCAGTTTCGGCATAAGCATATTCTTGTTGATAAGGACCATTACCTACATTAGAACTGTAAACTGTATTGTTGTCGTTATTAATGTCTTCTGGTTCTAAAATAAATGAATAAAAACCAAGAAAAGCTTGTTGATGATTAGATCCAAAAGTAGAACCTATATCTGCATAGGCTTCAGAATCGGATTCGCCATCGAAAGCAAGAAACTCTCCTAGAGGAATACCATTCGCAATATTGGTAAAATAATTACCAATTGAATTGTTCTGATTTGTTCCTCTGGCAACCCAGTCTGTATCATGGTTTGCAGTTTTGTCATATGCAATACTTAAAACAATCTTCCTCCAAGGTGAATCATTTCTACTATTAAAAACGAAAGCAGCACCTGCTTGATGAAAATCAATTTCAGAATTTGAAGAATTAGTAAATCCATTAAAGTAGCTGACATCATTATTTACATTCAAGTTTGAAAGCGATACAGATGCATGACTAGTATTAAAAATTGCCGATCCTGCAGGATTTAAACTTACAGCAGACATATCACCTCCTAAAGCTCCAAATGCACCACTCAAAGCTCTAAATCTGGCTGTTCCTTGAATGTTATCTTGCGAATATCTCAAAGCATCTGTAATGTCTTGAGCATTTAAATTAAACATAGATATAACACCTATGAATAGTAAGAAAAACTTTTTCATATTATTTTATTATGTGTATGTTAGGGTTGAATTATCCTCTTCTTCTAGAACTTCTTGATATAGATCCACTTCTTGAAGAGCCACCACTTCTTGATCTAGAAAAATTAGATCTTGTACTTGACGAAGGTCTAGAGTTTACTCTTGGTCTTGAGGTAGGTCTCGAATTTACGTTTGGTCTAGAACTTGGTCTTGAATTCACTCTTGGCCTAGATGATGTAGGTCTCGAATTTACGCTAGGTCTTTGGGAATTTGGTCTATTTACACTAGGTCTTTGATTAGAACCTCTTCTATTTATAGTAGAGTTACTTCTTCTTGTTATTGATCTTCTTGATAAACTGCTATTAGAATTCCTTCTGTTTAGGCTAGATAGCCCATTATTGAAGTTAGATCTTCTTCCAGCATTAAAGGCAACGCTATTTCTATATCCATGAATAAACGCTCCATTTCTATAAAAACCACGATTCCATGGGCTCCAATATCCTGCAAAACCATTAAATCCAAATGGAGGGCACCAAAAAGGATCGTAAAAACCGCCTCCAAATCCCCAGCCAGCATTCCAGTGGTTCCAACCCCATCCCCAAGGTCGTCCCCAACCCCAGTTATTCCATCCTAAAGCTCCCCAAGGTCGTCCCCAACCCCAGCCCCAACCAAAATTAGGTTGCGTGTAAACATTTATTTCAACATTATCACTTACTTGTCCCCATCCAGCATTACCTTCTACATATCTTATAGTATCGTTTTCAACAACATAATCACTTTCATATGAATCAATATCAGTGAAAATTACATTTTCATCTGTTAAACCAGAATATTGATTGCTTTTTTCCTCAAAATAATTTTTATAATAAGTACTATTATTATTTGCTTGGGTAGTTGTTCTGGTTGGTTGTTCTTCACTGTATCTTACAGTTTCTGAATCATAAATACCATCATTGTCTTGACTTGCATATTGGTATGACCCACAAGAAGTCGCTCCAATCATTAAGCTTAAAACGGCAGGACTGGCAATTTTGATTTTAAGAAGTAATAAAATTGCATATCTATTGTAATTTAATTGTTGAACATTACAAAAATAGTTAGTTTTGTCGAACTATTTTTTTATTTAACACAATCACAATATTTGTGCCAAAGTACTGTATATGAGTAAAAAACTTACAAGTAGAGATGAGGACTATTCCAAATGGTATAATGAACTTGTTGTAAAGGCTGATTTAGCAGAGAATTCTGCAGTTAGAGGTTGCATGGTAATTAAACCTTATGGTTATGCTATTTGGGAAAAAATGCAAGCAGAATTAGACAGAATGTTTAAAGAAACTGGGCATCAAAACGCCTATTTTCCTCTATTTGTACCTAAAAGTTTATTTGAAGCTGAAGAAAAAAATGCTGAAGGATTTGCCAAAGAGTGTGCTGTAGTAACTCATTACAGATTGCAAAATGATCCTGATAAAGAAGGAAAGCTTAGGGTAGATCCAGAAGCTAAATTAGAAGAAGAGTTAGTAGTTAGACCAACATCTGAAGCTATTATATGGAATACTTACAAGGGTTGGATACAATCATATAGAGACTTACCATTACTTATCAATCAATGGGCTAATGTTGTACGTTGGGAAATGCGTACACGTTTATTTTTAAGAACTGCTGAATTTTTATGGCAAGAAGGTCATACTGCTCATGAGACTAAAGAAGAAGCTATAGCAGAAACGCAACAAATGAATCAGGTGTATGCTACTTTTGTTGAAAACTTTATGGCAATTCCTGTTATTCAAGGTGTAAAAACCGAAAGCGAGCGTTTTGCTGGAGCTGAAGATACGTATTGCATTGAAGCGTTAATGCAAGATGGTAAAGCGTTACAAGCAGGAACATCTCACTTTTTAGGGCAGAATTTCGCAAAAGCTTTTGATGTAAAATTTGCTAATAAAGAAGGAAAGCAAGATTATGTTTGGGCAACTTCTTGGGGAGTATCGACAAGACTTATGGGAGCTTTAATCATGACTCATAGTGATGATAATGGGTTAGTTTTACCTCCAAAATTAGCGCCATATCAGGTGGTTGTTGTACCTATACATAAAACCGATGAGCAGTTACAAGCTATTACTAATTTATCCAAAACTTTAATGGATAGTTTAAGGTCTAGAGGTATTTCTGTTAAATATGATGATAGAACCACACAGAGACCTGGTGCTAAATTCGCTCAATATGAATTACAAGGTGTGCCTTTAAGGATAGCTATTGGTCCTAAAGATCTAGAAAATGGGACTTTAGAATTAGCTAGAAGGGATACTTTTGAAAAAATTAATATTTCTGTTGATGGTGTAGAAAATAAGATAGAAGAACTTCTTACAGAAATTCAAGATAGTTTGTTTAAAAAAGCTCTTGACTTTAGAGATAATCATATAACTAAAGTTGAAAATTTTGAGGACTTTAAAAAAGTATTAGAGGCTAAAACAGGTTTTATATCTGCTCATTGGGATGGTACAGCGGAAACTGAAAATAAAATAAAAGAACTTACAAAAGCAACTATTCGCTGTATTCCTCTAGACTCTATTGAAGAGGAAGGTGTTTGCGTTTATTCAGGTAAGCCATCCACTAAAAGAGTGCTTTTTGCCAAAGCCTATTAAATTTTTAAAAAAAATATTGATAGAAGTTGTAACTTTTAAAAATAGTTGTATTTTTGCATCCGCAATGGAAACATTGTTCGTTTTTTGAAAGGTTAATATAACAGTAAATTTATATTTACAATCAAGAAAAATGGCCCGTTCGTCTATCGGCTAGGACGCCAGGTTTTCATCCTGGTAAGAGGGGTTCGATTCCCCTACGGGCTACAATTTTTTAATAAATAGAAAGAACATAATAATGGCAAATCATAAGTCAGCATTAAAGAGAATTAGAAGTAACGAGACTAAACGTTTGAGAAATCGTTACCAGCATAAAACAACTCGTAATGCAATTAAGAAATTACGTGAGACTACTTCAAAGAAGGATGCAGATGCATTATTTCCTTCTGTTGTAAGTATGATTGATAGATTAGCAAAGCGCAATATCATTCATGCTAACAAGGCAGCTAACTTAAAGTCAGGTTTAGCGAAACACGTGGCAGCGTTATAAGAAGTAGTATTTGTTATATAATATAGTAAAGCTTCTCAATCGAGAAGCTTTTTTTTATATAATGTTTTTAGTTAAGTTTTGTTCATAAAAAAAGCCTTGATTTTTATCAAGGCTTTTTTACTTTACATGTCTTAACCATTCATAGAAATAAGAAACTCTTCATTATTTCTTGTCTGTTTAAATCTATCATTAATAAACTCCATAGCTTCAACAGGATTCATATCGGCAAGATACTTACGCATTACCCACATTCTTTGTATGGTATTATCTTCTAGTAGTAAATCATCTCGACGTGTACTTGACGAGGTTAAATCAATTGCTGGGAAAATTCTTCTGTTAGATATTTTTCTATCTAATTGAAGCTCCATATTACCAGTTCCTTTAAACTCTTCAAAAATTACTTCATCCATTTTTGATCCAGTTTCTGTTAATGCAGTAGCTATTATTGATAAAGAACCACCATTTTCAATATTACGAGCAGCACCAAAAAAGCGTTTAGGTTTATGTAAGGCGTTTGCATCAACACCACCACTTAATATTTTACCAGATGCTGGTTGCACAGTATTATAGGCTCTTGCTAATCGTGTAATGGAATCTAATAAGATTACTACATCATGTCCGCATTCAACTAGACGTTTTGCCTTTTCTAAAACTATATTAGCAATTTTTACATGTTCATGAGCTTCCTTGTCAAAAGTAGAAGCCACTACTTCACCACGAACATTACGTTGCATATCTGTAACCTCTTCTGGACGTTCATCAATTAATAAGATGATTTGATATACCTCTGGATGATTAGCAGCAATTGCATTAGCTACATCCTTTAATAACATAGTTTTACCCGTTTTTGGCTGAGATACAATCATACCACGTTGTCCCTTTCCAATTGGTGAGAACAAATCAATGATTCTGGTTGAAATAGTACTTTGTTTTTCTGCTAGGTTAAACTTTTCTCTTGGAAATAAAGGTGTTAAATGTTCAAAAGAAACTCTGTCTCTTACAACTTGAGGATCTAGTCCGTTAATTTTACTAACCTTGATTAATGGAAAATATTTCTCACCCTCTTTAGGTGGTCTAACATGACCCAAAACTGTATCTCCAGTTTTTAAACCAAACAAACGTATTTGAGATTGAGACACATAAATATCATCTGGAGAGGATAAATAGTTGTAATCAGATGAGCGAAGGAAACCATAACCATCTTGCATGATGTCTAAAACACCTTCACTTTCTATAATAGCATCAAATTCAAAATCAGGTTCTCTGTATCTGTTTCTATTGTCTTTGTTACCATTTGGCCCTTTATGTTGCCTGTTATTTCCTTTATTATTGTCTCTGTTATTATCCCTTTTTTTGTTAGAATTAGTGTCTCTATGTTGTTTAGAGTTTTCACTTTTTTCTTGAGATGTATTTTCTCCTTTTTGATTAGAATTTGAATCTTCTTGCTTTTGTGAAGCTTTAGCTGAAGATTCTTCTTTTTTGTTTTGAGAGTTGTCAGATTTTGAAGAGTGTTGATTTTGACTAGACTGTCGTTGAACGCGTTCTCTTTTTTGTCTTTGAGGTTTTTCCTCTTTGCTGACCTCTTGTATAGCTTTAGGGTTAGCAGCTTGGTAGTCAAGAATTTGATAAACCAAGTCTAATTTTTTTAAAGATCTGAATTTAGGTACATTAAGTTGTTGAGCAATTTCCTGTAATTCAGTTAATTTTTTTTCTTTTAATTGTGAAATTTCAAACATTGATTTGTTATTGAATATATTTAAATATGTTTTTTTTGAACTTTAAAAATTTTCTAACGATAAACTGGAAGAAATTTTTTGATGATATTCTTGAAGAATTAAAACGCTGTTGCAGATTAATTTGCGTTACGCTATTGCAATTATACAACTTTATTTTAAAACTTTATATATGTTTATATAAAAGAAACTGTTATTTTTGTGCCTCAAAATTATGATACAACGTATACAATCCATATATCTTTTTATTGTCGCAGTTATTTCCGGTGGATTACAATTTGTTTTTCACTTATGGGAAAACGTTAAAGGTATTGCTGTTTTTGCTAAAGATAACATGCTTTATTTCGGGATGTTTTTAGCTTCTGCTGCGTTAGCTATCATAACGATATTTATGTTTAAAAATAGAAAGCTTCAATTTGTATTGGGCAGACTTAACATCATATTAAACTTTTTTTTACTAGGATTATTTGTGTATCAATCTCTAAATGTATCTGGAGAAACTAATGTTTCAGAGAAAGGTATTGGGATTCTTCTTCCTATCATTTCTATCGTATTTCTGGTTTTAGCTAATAAAGCCATCAAAAAGGATGAAGATCTTGTAAAATCTGTAGATCGATTACGATAAACCTATCATCTTAGTATATTAGTGCGTGAAAAATCCGAAGTGAAAACTTCGGATTTTTCTTTATCTACTAAATTCTATTACCTCAAGGTTATCTATCTTAATGCCATCAATGGTAAATCGTAACATGGTTCTTACTTTATGAAATCCATGTTTACCAATGGCTCCAGGATTCATATGTATAAGGTTTAGTTTTTTGTCAGGCATTACTTTGAGTATATGTGAGTGTCCACAAATAAATAATTTTGGAGGATTCGTTTTAATCTCATCTCTAATTCTCATATTGTAGTGTCCAGGATACCCACCAATATGTGTAATCCAAACATCTACTTTCTCACACATAAATCTATTATTTTCTGGAAATTCTAAACGGGCTTTATCATCATCAATGTTTCCATATACAGCTTTTAAAGGTTTTAAAGCTTTAATGGCATCAGTTACCGATAAATCACCAATATCTCCAGCATGCCAAACTTCATCAGCTTGTTTAACATGTTTTAAAATTGTATTGTCAATGTAGCTATGGGTGTCTGATAAAAGCAGAATTTTTTTCAAAAAAAGTTAATTTTTATATAAACCTGTGAGGTTTTTAAAACCTTGCAGGTTTGTTAGTATCTTTGTGTTCTTATTTAACAAAAATAAGTATTCATTTGCGATATTTTATAGAATTAGCATACAACGGAAACGCATATCATGGATGGCAAAATCAGCCCAATGCTATTTCAGTACAAGAGGTTTTAGAAAAAGCACTGTCAACAGTTTTACGAAATCCAATTTCTGTAGTAGCGGCTGGTAGAACTGATGCAGGTGTTCATGCTTCGCAAATGTATGTGCATTTTGATGTTGAAGTTTTATTTGATGAGAAGCAATTAGTTTTTAAATTAAATTCCTTTTTACCTAGCGATATAGTAATAAAAAGTATTTTTAAAGTTAAAGATGATGCGCATGCTCGATTTGATGCTTTGAGTCGCCAATATCTTTATAGAGTGAGTCTAGCTAAAAATGTATTTAATACGGATTTCTCTTACTTAATAAATAATGAGTTAGACCTTGATAAAATGAATGAAGCTTGCAAAATACTATTTAGTTATAAAAATTTTCAATGCTTCTCTAAAAGTAAAACAGATGTAAAAACGTATAATTGTGATATTAAGTTTGCTAATTGGAGTGTGTTTGCTGATGAACTTCATTTTGTCATACAAGCAGATCGATTTTTGCGAAATATGGTTAGAGCAATTGTTGGCACAATGATAGAGATTGGATCTGGAAAACTAGAAGTTGAAGATTTGCATACAATTATACAATCTAAAGATAGAGGAGAAGCGGGCTTTTCAGTTCCTGCAAAAGGTTTATTTTTGACTAAAATAGACTATCCAGAATCTATTAAATTAAAAAGTTAATGAGCGAAAAAAGGAAAGAACCAATTTTTGATGTAACACTTTTTAAAAGGTTACTCCATTATATAAAACCTTATAAGGTTGTGTTTTTTGGTATTTTTTTAGCAGTAATAATAATTTCTCTAGCTAGTGCAATAAGGCCTTATGTTTTACAACAAGCAATAGATAATAATATTGTTAAAAGAGAATTTGAAGGGTTTCTGCCTTATGTTTTTTTGATGATTGGGCTTTTAATGGTTGAAGCAATTTTTCAATTGTTATTTATTTTCTATGCTGCATGGCTTGGGCAAAGTGTCGTTAAAGATGTTCGAGTTAAATTATTTGATCGCATGCTTCGATTTAAAATGAAGTACTATGATAATTCCTCTGTTGGTGTTTTAATAACAAGAGCAGTAACAGATATGGAACGTATTGCTGATATTTTTGGGGAAGGTTTATTTATGATTTTCCGTGATGTGCTTACAATGATTATAGTAGCTTCAGTTATGTTGTATATGAATGTAAAAATCAGTTTGATTGTTTTTTTAATGCTTCCTGTTATTTTGTATGCTACCAGATTATTTCAAAAGTATATGAAAAAAGCATTCGAAGAGGTAAGGACTGAAGTGTCTAATTTAAATTCTTTTGTTCAAGAACGCTTAACTGGAATGAAAATCCTTCAGTTATTTACAAGAGAAGATACCGAATACAGAAAGTTTAAGGCTATTAATGAGCGTCATAAAAAAGGGTGGTTAAAAACAGTTTGGTATAATTCCATTTTCTTTCCAATTGCAGAATTGTCTTCTTCAATAACGATTGGTTTAGTAGCTTGGTATGGCGGATTAAACACAGCTTTAGATCAATCAGCATCATTAGGTGACCTAACTGCTTTTATAATGATGATTCCAATGTTATTTAGACCACTTCGTCAAATAGCAGATAAGTTTAACACGTTACAAATGGGAATGGTTGCTGCCAAACGTGTGTTTAAAGTTTTAGATACCAATTCTCAAATTGACGATTCTGGAACACTAAATTTAGTGGATCTAAAAGGAGACATCGCCTTTAAAGATGTGAGATTTAGTTATGTAAAGGATGAAGAAGTTTTAAAAGGAATTAATTTTGAAGTTACCTCTGGTGAAACTGTAGCGATAGTCGGAGCTACAGGAGCTGGAAAATCTACGATTATAAATCTACTAAATCGCTTTTATGAAATTGATAACGGAACTATCTGTGTTGATGGTGTAGATATCAAAGAAGCATCGCTAAATTCATTAAGGCAACAAATAGCTGTAGTATTACAAGATGTATTTTTGTTTGCAGATACCATATTAAATAACATCACGCTCAATAATATTGATATTACTCAAGATCAGGTTGAAAAAGCTGCTAAAGAAATTGGCGTTCATGATTTTATAATGAGCCTCCCAAATGGTTATAACTATAATGTAAAAGAAAGAGGAACGATGCTCTCTTCAGGTCAAAGGCAATTAATATCTTTTTTAAGAGCTTATGTTACTAATCCAAGTATACTAGTTTTAGATGAAGCGACTTCTTCTGTAGATTCTTATTCAGAACAGTTAATACAAGATGCTACAGATAAAATTACTCAAGGAAGGACATCTATTGTTATTGCGCATAGATTAGCAACCATTAAAAAAGCTGATAAAATTTTAGTTATGGATGCTGGACATATAGTCGAGCAAGGAACTCATGATAGTTTACTTCAAAAAGAAAACGGCTACTATAAAAACTTATATGAAGTTCAGTTTTTAAGCGAAGAAGTGGTCTAAACCAAATCTGCTTTAATTATACTTGCCAATTCTTGAGTATCGTCAAACATGATGAACTTACTATTTTTAAAGTAGGAAATTTGTCCTGTTTCTTCAGATACTACAATGGCTAGAGCATCCGTTTTTTCGGTTATACCAATGGCAGCTCGATGACGTAAACCAAATCTTGAAGGTATACTTTTTTCATTATTTACAGGAAGAATTACACGAGTTGCTTTAACAATATTATTATCAATTATTATGGCTCCATCATGAAGCGGACTGTTTTTAAAAAAAATACTTTCTATTATAGGTTGCGTGACTTTAATATTCATTTCATCTCCAGTATTGACCAGAAAATCTAGATTATTATTGCGCTCTAAAACAATTAAAGCGCCAGTTTTTGATAAGCTCATTTTATTACAAGCAGCAATTATAGTGTCAACATCTGTTAATGTTTGACCATCGGTTTTTAAAAATTTTAGTTGTTTTAAAAATTTACGTCTATTACCAAAATTAGCAGAACCAATCATTAATAAAAATTTCCTGATCTCTTGTTGAAAAACAACAATTAAGGCAAACATTCCAACACTTAAAAAACTACCAAGTATATTACTTAATAATTGCATTTGTAAAGCTTGAGTGAGCTTCCAGATTAAGTACATAATTACTATACCAACAAAAATATTAATAGCAACAGTACCTTTAACAAGCTTATAAACGTAATAAAGTAGAATAGCAACTAAAACAACATCGATAATATCGACAATATTAAATTTTAAAGCTTCTAGTATTTCCAATTTTTGGGATAGTTTTAGTAAAAATAGAAAAAACAATCCAACTAAAGAGTATTAGTTTAATGCATTATTAAGTTTAATACATTCTATAGCTTCTTTAACGTCGTGAACTCTTAAAATAGAAGCACCCTTTTGTAAGGCAATCATATTTAAAGCAGTTGTCCCATTTAGCGCTTCTTTAGCAGAAGAGTCTAATGTTTTATAAATCATTGATTTTCTAGATAGACCTGCTAAAATTGGTAAGTCTGTGATATTTAAAAGTTCAAATTTATTTAGTAATTCAAAATTTTGCTTTACAGTTTTCGCAAAACCAAAACCAGGATCTATAATAATGTCAGTTATTTGTAAGGCTCTAGCTTCGGCTATTTTTTCTGAAAAATAAAGCAATATATCTTTAATTAAATCATCATAATTTGTCTGCTGTTGCATAGTTTTCGGAGTGCCTTTCATATGCATCATGATATAAGGTACTTGTAATTGAGCTACAGTTGCTAACATATTATTGTCTAGATTTCCTGTTGAAATATCATTAATTAATGCGGCTCCTTCTTCAATACAGGCTTTAGCGATATGGCTTCTAAAAGTATCTACTGATAATAGAATTTCTGAAAACTCCTTAATTAATAATTTTACGACTGGAAGTATTCGTGACAACTCCTCTTCTTCAGAGATATGATCTGCATTAGGTCTCGAACTGTAAGCACCAAGGTCTATAAAAGTAGCACCTTTTTTTAGCATGTTATCAACTTGACTTAAAATAGTTTGCTCACTTTTATACTTTCCGCCATCGTAAAACGAATCTGGCGTTAAGTTTAAAATTCCCATCACTTTCGGTGATGATAAGTCTATAAGTTGCCCTTTACAGTTTATGGTCATTTGTACAGTATAGTAAGGTGTTGGTTTAGCTTAAGAAAACTTTAAACCGTAAACCTTGAACATTCAATTTATTTATGCGAAATTTACGCAAAATTCAGTTTAATCTATGCAAGATACTTCAAAACAATATGATGCTGTTGTAACAACATGTAGAGATTTGTTTATTAATAAAATGAAAGACTATGGAAGCGCTTGGCGAATACTGCGTTTACCATCCTTAACAGACCAGATATTTATAAAAGCACAACGCATTAGAGGTTTGCAACAAAATGCTGTAAGAAAAGTAGATGAAGGAGAAGTAAGTGAGTTTATCGGAATTATTAATTACTGCGTTATGGCTCTAATTCAATTAGATAAAGGTGTTGTGGAACAACCTGATTTAGAACTTGATGAAGCAGTTGACTTGTATGACCAAAAAGTTGCCATTACAAAAAAGCTAATGCAAGATAAAAATCATGATTATGGTGAAGCCTGGCGAGATATGAGAGTGAGTTCTTTAACCGATTTGATTCTACAAAAATTATTAAGAGTTAAACAGATTGAAGATAATTCTGGCAAAACGTTGGTTAGCGAAGGTATAGATGCAAACTATCAAGATATGATAAACTATGCAGTATTTGCCTTAATCCATTTAAACGAAAATTAGTATATGAAATTTTTAGTTCAAATATCACGAGTTTTAGTTGGAGTTTTATTCATCATTTCGGGACTTATAAAGCTAAACGACCCTCTAGGGTTTTCATATAAATTGCAAGAGTATTTTAGTGCTGATGTACTTAACTTACCATTTTTAGAGCCTTATGCTTTAGCTATTTCAGTTTTGGTTGTAGTTTTTGAAGTTGTTCTCGGTGTATTTTTATTAATTGGTTATAAACCTAAATTTACTATCTGGAGTCTTTTAGGTATGATTATATTCTTTACGTTTCTAACCTTTTATTCAGCGTACTTCGATAAAGTTAAAGATTGTGGATGCTTTGGAGATGCCTTAAAATTAACACCTTGGGAAAGCTTTACAAAAGATGTCATACTTTTAGTTTTTATTCTCATTCTGTTTTTTGGACTAAAACATATCAAACCAATTTTTGGCAAACTTACTACAACGGTTATGGCGCTTTTAAGTTTTATAGCGTGCTTATGGTTTGGTTATCATGTGTTAATGCATTTACCAGTAAAAGATTTTAGAGCCTACAAAATTGGAGCGAATATAAAGGAAGGAATGTCAATTCCAGAAGATGCACCTAAACCCGTTCAGGAATATACTTGGAAATTTAAAGTTAATGGTGAAGAAAAAGAATTTGTAACTAACGGAAGTTACCCAACTGTTGAAGGAGGAGAATATGTAGGTTATGAAATAAAAGTAATAGATGAAGGTTATACACCACCAATTCAGGATTTTTCTATTGAAACAGAAGATGAAGATTTAACTGACGAATTTTTGTCAGAAGATAACCTCGTTATGGTTGTCATGTATGATATGGCGAATGCAGAAATAGAGGGACTTAAAAAAGTGAAACTAGCAACTGATAACGCTATTAAAAAAGGGTATAAAGTAATTGGTTTGTCAGCTTCTGGACTAGAAGATAAACAGCGTATTAAGGAAGCTTACGACTTAAATTTTGATACCTATCTATGTGATGAGAAAGCTTTAAAAACAGTTGTACGTTCTAATCCTGGAATTTTAGAATTGCAAAATGGTACTGTAATGCAAAAATTGCATTGGAATGATGTTAAAAACTTACAATTAGAAACTTTAGCCACAGCAAAACCAGATTTAAATTTTGAGTTAAAAAAACAGCTAGATGAAATTTATGCATTAGATCAAGGAGTTAGAGAAATTTATTTTGCTGAAACTAAAGAGGAAAAAGATGCAATAGCAAAGAAATTAAACCTTCCAATCCAAGATGATGCAATGGGTTATATGAAAGTTTGGAACGATGTAGATTCATTAAATTTATTGAAGGTTGAAAAAATTATCAAAGAATATGGTTATCCAGGAAAATCATTAGTTGGAGAACCAACAAATAAAGCTGCTTGGTATGTAATACAACATTCTAATAGCATTGAAGAGTATTTGCCAATAATTAAAAAAGCTTCAGAAAAAGGAGAAATTTCAAAACCTGCCGTTGCTCAAATGGAAGATAGACATTTAATGTATCAAGGTAAAGAGCAAATCTATGGTACTCAAGGAAGCACCATCTCAGACGGATTTTCATTTATCTGGCCAATTAAGGATCCAGAAAACGTTAATAAACTTCGTAAAGAGATAGGTTTTTACGATACTGTAGAAGAATCTGCAAAAAGAATTTTTGGAGAGGATTTTGTTTATAAACCATATTCATTAGAGCAGATTAAAAAAATTAAAGAGAAAAATAAGTAATCGTAATCTGATAAGCTACCTTCTAAATAAAATCTTTTATGCGCTCCTAACCTTATTAGGAGTTATTACAGTTATTTTCTTTTTATTTAATGTGCTTCCTGGTGATCCAGCACAAATGATGTTGGGTCAAAATGAAGACAGTGAACAATTGGCTATTGTAAAAGCTAAATATGGTTTTGATAAACCAATAGGTACACAATATTTGTATTATTTAAATGATTTATCGCCTTTATCTTTTCATTCAAAAAATAAAAGTGACTATACGTTTTTAGATAAGGAAAAGTATGCAGCATCAAAACTATTTTCACTGGGTAATACAGATGTAGCTATTAAATTTCCTTATTTACGTGAGTCGTTCACTAAACAAGGTAAAAGTGTGAGCCAAGTGCTTGCCGAAACATTACCAAATACGTTTGTTTTAGCTATTGCAGCAATAGTCATTGCCATAATTCTAGGAATAATATTCGGAATAATTTCAGCATTATATAAAGATACATTTCTTGATAAAACTATTCAGATATTAAGTACACTAGGAATGAGCGTGCCATCTTTTTTTAGTGCCATATTATTTGCATGGCTTTTTGGTTTTGTGCTTCATAAGTATACCAATTTAGAAATGACAGGAAGTTTATATGTGTTAGATGATTTTGGTGAAGCGAATCATATTAAATGGAAAAACTTAATACTTCCTGCTGTCGTTTTAGGTATTCGTCCTTTAGCTGTTGTTATTCAGTTAATGAGGAATTCGCTCTTAGAAGTATTGAATCAAGATTATATTCGTACAGCACGAGCAAAAGGATTAAGTGAGTTTCAAGTCATAAAAAATCACGCCGTTAAAAATGCATTAAATCCAGTTGTTACTGCCATTTCAGGATGGTTTGCCTCTATGTTAGCTGGAGCAGTGTTTGTTGAGTATATTTTTGGATGGAATGGTCTTGGAAAAGAAATAGTAAATGCATTAAATACGCTTGATTTACCTGTAATTATGGGCTCTGTTTTAATAATAGCGACGCTATTTGTAATTATCAATATTTTTGTCGACCTAATATATGCTTGGTTAGATCCAAAAGTAACATTAGAATAAAATAGTTTTAAATGAAAAAATTAGTTTTACTAATCTCTACCCTATTTGTTTTTTTTGGTTGTACAAAACCTTTAGACAAGTTTCCAGAAGAAGCTTTAAATGACACCATGTTAACTTTGTCTGGAGAAGAGATTTTGTTTAAAGATATATTACAAAAGTATGATGGGAAACAAATAGTAATAGATGCTTGGGCTTCTTGGTGTGGCGATTGTATAAAAGGAATGCCAAAAGTAAAAGCGCTACAAGATCAATTTCCAAATGCAGTTTATGTATTTTTATCCGCTGATAGATCGTTAGAAAGTCTAAAACGAGGTATTCAGAAATATCAGGTCGTTGGAGACCATTATTTAATGCCAAAAGGAATGAAAAGTGATTTTGGTAAATCTATTAGTTTGAGTTGGATACCTCGATACATGGTTGTAGATTCGCAAGGAAACATAAAATTATTTAAATCTGTAAAAGCAGATGATCAAAAACTAATACAAGCCTTACAATGAGAAAAAATATCGTAGCAGGAAACTGGAAAATGAATAATGATTTATCTCAAACAGAATCATTAATTTCAGATTTAAAATCTCAAGTTCAAACGTCTAATGCTGAGGTCATGATCGCTCCAACTTTTGTTAATCTTTGGCATGCTTTTGAAGCATTGCGTCAAGATAGTATTGAAGTAGTTGCTCAAAATATGCACTTTGCAGACAATGGTGCCTACACAGGAGAGGTAAGTGCTGAAATGCTAAAATCATTAGGAATAAAAACCGTTATTCTTGGTCATAGTGAGCGTCGTGCTTATTTCAACGAAACAGATGAAAGTTTAGCTAAAAAAGTTGACCAAGCATTACAACATGGTATGCGAGTAATTTTTTGTTTTGGAGAAGAGTTACAAGACAGAAAAGCTGGTAATCAGGAAACTGTTGTAAAATCACAATTAGTAAATGCCTTGTGTCATTTAGATGCAGATGCTTATAAAAATATAGTTTTAGCTTATGAGCCTGTTTGGGCTATTGGTACAGGAGAAACTGCTACTCCTGAACAAGCGCAAGATATGCACGCGTTTATTAGAAGTTTATTCAAAGAGCGATACAATAATGATGTGGCTGATAATCTATCTATTTTGTATGGCGGAAGTGTAAAGCCTAATAATGCTAAAGAAATTTTTGGCAAACCAGATGTTGATGGCGGACTTATTGGTGGAGCTTCATTAAAAGCAGAAGACTTTTTTGCAATTGTAAATGCTTTTTAGGTCTTGAATAATCAAATTTACATTG
Organism: Flavobacteriaceae bacterium NBU2973; assembly: GCA_026162565.1. Taxonomy (GTDB): domain Bacteria; phylum Bacteroidota; class Bacteroidia; order Flavobacteriales; family Flavobacteriaceae; genus JAOEIQ01. The sequence continues at coordinate 243,182 of JAOEIQ010000006.1, read as the reverse complement.
GTTATTATTTTAAGGTAAAACCTTTACAACCAGCTACCGAGATTTTAATCGCAGAATTGGGTTATGTAGGTTTTGAAAGTTTTGTTGAAACTCATGAAGGCGTTACAGCTTATATTCAAAAAGAGGAATGGAATGATCAGATTCTTGATTCTGTTTTCATTTTAAATTCAAAAGAGTTTGAAATATCCTTCACTCATGAAGAAATTGAACAGACCAACTGGAATGAAGAATGGGAGAAAAATTTTCAACCAATAGTTGTAGATAATTCATGTACGGTTCGTGCACCTTTTCATGAAAAGCCAGATACACAGTACGATATTGTTATAGAGCCTAAAATGAGTTTCGGGACTGGTCATCATGAAACAACACATATGATGATTCAGCATATTCTAAAAAATGATTTTGTTGGTAAATCTGTTTTAGATATGGGAAGTGGAACAGGAGTGTTGGCAATTTTAGCAGAAATGAAAGGTGCTAAATCAGTTGATGCTATTGACATTGATAATTGGTGTTATATAAATAGTCTAGAAAATGTTGAACGCAACAATTGTAAAATTATAACTGTTTTAGAAGGTGATGCATCTTTGCTTAAGGGGAAAAAATATGATGTTGTTATTGCTAATATTAATAGAAATATTCTTCTTAAAGATTTAGATACATATGTTTCATGCTTAAACCCTAACGCAATGGTTTTGTTAAGTGGTTTTTACAATAGCGATATTCCATCGATAAAGAGTAAGTGTGAGACTTTAGGTTTGCAGTTTGTCGAAAACTTTGAAAAGAACGAATGGGTTGCTCTAAAGTTTATATTTTCTGAATAATTGATTAAATTAGCTTAAGATATTAAGTGTTATGACAAAAGAAAAAGCCCTTGAAGATGTATTACTTGATGAGGATACGTTAAAACAAAATGAAATTATTCTCTATAACGATGATGTTAATACTTTTGATCATGTTATAGATACGCTTATTTACGCTTGCGATCATACTCCAGAGCAAGCAGAACAATGTTCAATTCTTGTACATTACAAAGGTAAATGCACGGTTAAAACAGGTTCTTACGATGATTTAAAGCCTCGATGTTCCCTGCTTTTAGATGCAGGTTTAAGTGCTGAAATAGTCTAGGATTAATCACTTTATATTTTTAGTAATAAATTTTCAATTATAAATTATTGCATTATATTTGCACCCACAAAAATGGCCTCGTAGCATAACTGAATAGTGCACTTGATTACGGCTCAAGAGGTTGCAGGTTTGAATCCTGCCGAGGTCACGAATAAATCAAAAAAGCAAGCAAAATAAATAGCTTGCTTTTTTATTTTGTTTCTTTTTTGATTTTCAAAGCGTATCAAAAAGGATGCGCTAGCAATCCTTTAGAGACGTTTTGTATAAATAATTAATGGTATCAGACAGCATGATTTAAAAGTTTGAGTTTTTGATTTTCAAAGCAGAGCTTTAAGGAACAACGAGCTGCTGAAAGTTAATCCTTTATTAAGTATAGCTTTGAGAGTTTATTTTATTATAATAGGATTGATTAGTTTTATTTTCAAAGCGGAGCTTTAAGGAACAGCGAAGTCATGATCTAATCCTATTTTCAAAGTGGAACTTCGAGCAAAGCGAATAAAATCATGCTTAAATCCTTTTTATATTTTAACCTAAAGCATTCTTGGTAAAATCGCTTTATTAATTTTTGCTAAATTTATCTGAAAGAAGAAAACAAATCGGTCAACAGATTTTTAATCGTCAACACTGTTGACCTAATATCCAAGATTGAATGCTAGTTATTATAGTTCTTTTCTAAAAAAGTCAATAGCTAGTTCGATAGTTTTATTGTGAATTTCTCTTCGATTTACATTTGGATGGTCAATAGTTAATTCAGGTAATATCTTTTTTTCAAATTAAGTAGGTTCATCTAAAAAGACACAATGATTTACATATTCTCCAAAAAGAAAAAGCTCACTTGTTTAAATTAACCGATTATAATTTTGAGCATTACTTTTAACAGGAGTATTAGTATCTCATTTTCCAGCTACAATAAAAATAGGAGGTTTAATGCTGTTAACCTGCTCTACCGAATGAAAGAAAAAATCAATGGCTCGTTCCACCACGTTACAAATTCCCTATGAGCTTTCTGTTTGAAAATTCGAGGTGCCGTTCTTCGAGTGTCTTCATCAGTATTAGATACAGAAATTAAAAAATTATGACACGGCTTTTCTTCTTTTTCTGGTTCTGAATATAAGCCCAAACACTAACGAAAAAAATAGGGTGAAAATGAAGTTGAGAGTGACATGGGCAAAGACCATATTCCATAAACTGCCATTGGTTGCTATATGGCCATCCATATCTGCATCTGTGTAGTCTCTACCTATTTCTTGATGTCCTTCTAATAGGATGTTATAAATCTGCGCTCTATTTATTTCGTAGAATTTAGTGCCGAATTCTGGTTCTATGAAAATCCTGAAAATGAAGTTATAAGCAATAACCACAAAAGCGCTAATGAGAACTATCCACAATCCTAGTTTTAGTGTTGTTTTCAGCTTTAGAGGTGGTGCAGAAATCTTTTTATAACGATATATAGCTATAAATAGTAGTAGTGGAAGAAGATACGTTCTTGCTTTAGTATACGATTCTCCTAAGCCTTCTCCATAATAGTTATAATCTAGATGTAAGCCCATTATCACCAATACAATATTGTAAATGGTTGGGATAGCTGCCAATATGAGTCCATATTTTAGAGCAAATTTTAATAAAGGAAGTCTTTTTAAATTCATATTAGTTATTTATTTTAAACAAAAAGGCTTTTACCGCAGTCCAATATTCTTCTGCATATGGTTGCCCATTCCACAACACCATAGAGCCGTGTCCACCCTCACTATTAGGTATAAAATGTGTGATGTGCTCTTTTGAATTATCTTTTAAAAGGGCTTTTACCCGATACACTTCTTCTTTAGAAGAGGTTATGAATAATGGTTTTTCAAATGTGGTTAGTATTTCAGTTAATCCACTTGCTAAACCACTAAAGCTTATTGCGGCTTTTGCATTCTCATTTCTAGCAGCAACAATAATGGCAAAATTTGCAGATAAGGAACTTCCCCATACAATTACTTTTTGATTGTATTTTTTGTATAAATAATCAACGGCAGCATTAATTTCTTGTCCTGTTCTCCTTTGAATAAGTTGTCTATCGTTTTCTACATCTGTACCTCTATCTAGTGTTTCATTATTATGAGCTGCAAATGTTCCTCCTCCAGTTAAATCTATAGCCAAGGCATTGTATCCCATAGCATTTAATTTAGGCGCAATATCTGCGTATTCATACTTGTTAGAGCCAGATTGGTGACCCAATAATATTATGGGTTGATTTAATCCTATTTCATATAAATTCCCTATAACTATCCTATTATCCGATGTTGCGAATTCTACTTTTTTTGCTGGGTATTTTTTAGTGAACTCGTCGGCAATTGGTTGTTCTGCATCCTTACTTTCTGTTTTCTCCCTTTCTTCATTAATAAGAGCGGCTATGATTTTAATCTCTTTAATTTTTCCATCCGAATCTAAAAGAATAGAAGAAGTCCTGTCCTTTGTGTTTTTATCCTTAAAATCATAGAAAACCATCATTTCTCCATTTTGAGTATCCTTCATGGAAACTGAAGAAACTCTCTCAAATACATCCTTTAATACGCGTTCTAAGAGCTCTGGTGTTAATTGTTCCTTTGTAACCAATGGAGGAATAGCCATTTCCGAACTTATAAAAGGTTGTAGTTCGACTATATTTTTTGACTCAATGGATTTTTGGAATGCTTCAAACTGTTTTGAGTAGTCTTGTGCTTTTATTGATAGCGAAGAGATAAAAGTTATTAATATTAGTACTTTGTAAAATTTCATGATTTACTCTATTTTTTTTGCAAAATTGTCTCGTCCATTTTGACTAAGAGTGAGACTAGATATTTCGCCTTTTTCATCAGAATGAAAACTTATTTTAGCTTCCACAACTTTTAGATAAAACTCAGATATTGAGGATGGGAAAATCTCGAATTTTGATTGACCTGTTAATTGTATAAAAATGCGACTTGTATCTACAGTAACGTCAATAATCGCTCCGGGAGCCAATTCATATTTTCCAACGTAAGATTTTAAAGTTTCGATAGGGACTTTTATTTCTTTAGAACCTTTGTCCTCCTGTGCATTTCCGGTTAGACCTAGAGATACAAAAACGAATAGAACTAATAATTTTTCCATGTAATATTTTTTAACGTTTAATTGTTCTGACAAATAAAGAATAAGTCGACTAATCTATTATATGAAGTTATAAAGAGGTAACATGCTATTATAAACAACAAAGAAAATGTGAAGTGCTACATCAAGACTCTTTTGTACCGTAAACACCCTATTTCATAACAGAATAAGGTCTTTATAAATTAATAACGGTATATTTAATGCCATGAAATTGAAGCGCATTGAAATACTAATAAATATTCTGTTTTGGGCGTTTTTTACTTGGTTTTTTGTTTTTGGTAGCGTCACAAACGATGCAGCAGGTACTGAAGTCATTGAGGGAAAAGAGAGAACAATACTCGTACGCAATGAATTACGCTTATATACATTCTTGGTATTACAAGCTATCGCTATTTTTTTTGTTTATATCGAATTGAATTTCATACATCAATTACAAAGACCCAAATCAGTAAGTGTTTTTGTATTAAAGACCATTCTTTTATTCTTTTGTTCGTTCTTTTTGCAAATTCTCCTTGCTTACCTAATCAATCGACATGATGAAAACCTAAGCAAGTTCAAAGTCATCCAAAGCTTCAATATTCTTTCCATAATGAATATCTTTTATTTTGCTGTTGCAATTTGTTATGGATTTACAAAAAAATGGATTGTCGATGAAAAGGATAAGCAGCAACTAGAATTAATAAAAAATCAAGCAGAATTAAATTTACTCCGTCAACAATTACAGCCCCACTTTTTGTTTAATACCATGAACAATCTAATGGCAATGGTGGATCAACGAGATAATCCAAAACTAGCTCAAGGTATTGACAAGCTATCAGGCTTATTACGTTTTGTGGTTTATGATATCAAAAACGAAAAAGTTGTTATTACAGACGAAATTAAGTTTCTTAAAAATTTTGCCGAATTACACTTATTACGTTTTGAAGATGATGAAATAGATTTCAAAATCAAAACTTCAGGGAGTTTTGATACGCAATTTATTGAACCGGGTATTTTTTTGTGTTATGTAGAGAATGCTTTTAAACATGGTGTGCAACCGGAAGAAAATGCATTTATTCATATAAATATCGACTTATCAAAAAAAGATACCGTTGTATTTAGTATTGAGAATTCTATTCCCGAAGTACCTTTTGAAAATGAAAGCGGAGGTTTTGGATTGAAATCAAATCAAGAGCGATTAGATTTAGCATATCCTCATAAACATTCGATAGTTTTTAAAAGGAATGAAACATATAAAGTTGAATTAACGATTAATACAGATGATTAGGGTAATTATAGTAGATGACGAACCAAAGGCGATTGAGCTAATAAGCTCATACTTATCACATTTTTCTGATTTTCAATTGGTAGAGACATTTAGAAATGGGCTTAAAGCTTTAGAATTTATCAATGCGAATCCAATAGATGTCATTTTTTTAGATATTAATATGCCTCATTTAAGCGGTCTATCTCTATCTAAAATGATTTCTAAAGAAACTGCAATTGTATTTACAACTGCGTATTCTGAACACGCTGTTGAGAGTTATAATGTTAACGCATTTGATTACCTCTTGAAACCTATAAGCTTAGAACGCTTTTCTACAACAATTACAAAACTTACTAGTAAACTTATTAAAGCGCCTATTACCCCAAATGGCGTGATAACCTCTAAAACTATTTTTATTAAAAGCGGTTTAGAAGTACATCAAGTTAAAGTTGAAGAGATACACTATCTAGAAAAAGATGGTAATTACATATACTATATAATGTCCAATAAAAAAATAATGGCACGTGAAACCATATCGGAAGCGTTATCCAATCTCACGGAAGATTTTATTCAAGTGCAAAAGTCTTTTATTGTCAACTTTAAAAAAATTGACTCAATGACTCCAGACTATATTACTATAGGTGAAACTAAAATACCTATAGGGTCCCAATTTAAGAGTACACTAACTAAAAAAATACAGCTTTGAACTAGAGTTCAATTTATGAATTGAGGTCTAGTTTATAAGTTTGTAAAGTCATTATTTGATTTATTTATTGTTTAGGTCTGAGCATATGAAGAACCTGAGTATCTACCCAGTATACATCGGAGTCTTCTGAGCTAATCTTTCTATTAAAGAAAAAGTATTTTCCGTCTGGCGATACAACTCCTCCAGTGTCGGGACCTTCTGTATTGATTTTATCTCCTAGATTAATGGCGTCACTCCAGGAGCCATCTTGCTGTCGAAAACTGATGTATAAATCTGAATCTCCAAATCCGTCTTCTCTTTTACTATCAAATATTAAGTACGATTCATCTGGAGCAATAAATGGATGAAAGCTTTTTCCGCTATTGATACTTTTATTGAGTAATCTCGGTTCTTCGTGCTTCCCATCAACAAGTCGCGAATAACGAATATCGCCCGTAACATCCCGTTTAAACTCATCAAAAAAGTAAGTGCCCTTTGAGGACGCTGTCAGCACCATAATAGGGATATCTTCAAATGGTTGACCAAGACTTTTTAACTCCGACCAGCCATTTTCCGTGCGTTCTCTATATTTATTTCCAGCATGCATTATTTGACCATCAGGCGAAATAGAACCACCCATTTTGGGGTCTAATTCGGTCTCACTCCATCGATTATTCTCAAACTTAAAAACAATTTTTGTGCTTTTTCTACTTACACTATTATTTCTGGTGAAGTAGTATTCTTTCATATCAGGCGTGAATCTACCGGTCCAGTCTTGATGCTCTTTTGAAACGATACCAGGGGCGAATACTTCGGGTATTAAACCAGGAGGCTTTTGTCCAATATAAGGACCTTTAAGAACGTGGTATTTATCTTGTATATCATTATTCTCTCTGTTAGTAGGTCTTAGCTCTTCAATAACCTGACTACTTACCCAAAAAATATCTACGTTTTCATATTTATCTGAACCCATATTTCTATTGAAGAAAAGATACTTTCCATCTGGGGTAACACTAGCTGATGCCTCCCAGGCTTCTGTATTTATCTTATCTCCGAGATTTATAGGGTCTCCCCAGGAATCGTCTTGTTGCTTAAAACTAATATAGAGGTCAGAATCGCCGTATCCTCCTTCTCTTTTACTATCAAATATGAGATAGGATTCATCGGGCGCAATAAAGGGGTGAAAACTTTTTCCTGTGTTAATATTTTTATTGAGCAATTTTGGTTCTTCATACTTGCCATCTACAATTCTTGAATATCGAATATCGCCTGTAAAGTCGCGTTTGAATTCATCAAAAAAATAAGTTCCCTTTGAAGAAGCAGTTAGACGCATAATTGGTAAACTATCAAAAGGAGATTCAAGTTTTTTTACTTCAGACCACTCTCCATTATTAGTACGTTCCTTATATCTTCTGCCTAGATACATTGTTTTACCATCAGGGGAGATAAATGGTGTTCCTGCTCTTGGGGAGATAACAGTCTCGAGCAATTCATTATTTTTATTTTGAATGACTACAAGTTCCTGCTTCTTATTAGTTTCTCCAACTTGTCTGAGAAAGTAAAATTCCTTCATATCTGGGCTAAAAGCCCCGCAATTTTCCCAACCATTAGTTGTAACAAGTCCAGGTGCAAAGGGTTCAGGAATTAAGTCAGGTGGTTTTTGACCAATAAAGGTAGTCTCTACAGTTAGTGAATCATTGTTTTTCGATTCTTGTTTTTTAGTAGTACAAGCGTTTAAAAGTAAAACAAACACAAAGACTGATAATTTTATGATTTTCATACTTATTTCTTCGTTTTTTGTCAAGGTAATCTTTATTCATATTAGATTAATCCCAAAGTGACCAGGCCACTAATTTATGTTATGTAAGCTATTGAAAAAGGTAGGAGTAATATTTAGATGTTTTGTTTTACCCTATTCATAACCTCCTTGACATATTTATGAGCTAATCCTATTTTCAAAGTGGAACTTCGAGCGAAGCGAATAAAATCTTGCTTAAGTCTTTTTTATATTCTAACCTAAAGCATTCTTAGTTACATAAACCTTCCATCCAAAAATTGCCATCTGCAATTTCGAGGCTTTACTTAAATCCAATCGTTGTTTTGTGTAACTAGGTAAAACCGCTTTATTAATTTTTGCTAAAATTTTAAAGAATGATTGTTTCATATTTCAAAAGTAGTAAAACTGTATTGGAATACTAAATGATTAAAAAAAGAAAACCTAATCTGGAAAGATTAGGCTTGTTTTTAAATGTTAACCGATTAATATCTCGATTAAAAGTTTAGCGATTGTAATCATTGTTTTGTTTTTAGTGATTGATGAAATTGATTGATACTTGTTTTTTGATTGATTTAACCGACAAGTATTTCGATTAAAAGTTTAGCAATTGTGATCATAGTTTTAGCTTAATAAGATTGATAAATAGTGTCCATTTCTAAATGGTTTGGCCAATATATATTTTGGTTGAAGTATTTGCCAAACGTTTGTTTAAAAAAGAATAAATTTGAAGTCTATTTTGTAAGTAAAAAAATGAAAATAGTTATATATTTTTGTGACTTATCTTCAATAAAGTAATAATTAATAACTTTATTATATTTAAATTGTTTTAAACTGTAATAATTGTAGAGCGTTTTTGGATGCATTTTATAAATCCTAGGGAGTAAATCAAGTGAAAATCTCCTTTTTTGAGCAATCCATCTTTTCTGAAATAATTTTTGGAATAACTATAGTCCATATATTATCAATATGATTTGTACTTATTTGATGAGTAAATTTGTTTATAACAAAACCATGATTTTATATTTAGATTGATTGCTATTCTTACTTTTGTAAAAATATTTCCCTATGAAAAAGTTGCTCATTTCACTCATATTATTATGTGCTTTTCAATCATCAATGAGTCAGGTTGTTATTAACGAATTAGATTGTGATACTCCTGGAACAGACACTCAAGAATTTGTCGAGCTAAAATCTGATATACCAAATTTTTTATTAGATGGGTTCGTGTTGGTGTTTTTTAATGGCTCAACTAGTGGTATGAACTCTAGTTATTTTGCAATAGATTTAGATGGTTTTACAACCGATGAAAATGGATTATTAGTAATAGGTAGCGAGACTGTTGCACCTTTTCCACAGTTATTAATATCTGAAAATGTTATTCAAAATGGTGCAGATGCAGTAGCAATTTATCAAGGAGATGATACAGATTTCCCTGAAATGACTCTTGCAACTATTACAAATTTAGTAGATGTATTGATTTACGATACATCAGATCCTGACGATTTAGATTTAATCGATATTTTTAATGATGACCCTAATTTTGCAGATATTCAGCAAATAAATGAAGGTTCAAGTAATAATACTAATTCCATACAGCGTAATAACGACGGAACCTATTTTACAGCCACGCCAACACCACGAGTTTTAAATGATGGAAGTGGAGTTCTATTTAACCCAATTAGTATTTCTACAAGTTTAAATGCATATGGAGAAGGAGAGAGTTTTGAAATAACATTTACCTCTGAAGGCATAGTAACAGAAGATGTAAGTTTTCAAATAGTTTTAGATAATGGTACTTTTGATAGTTCTGATTTTTCAGGAGTCACCAGTTTAACAATACCTAATGGTCAAGATTCAGTATCTACTACCATTACTTTAATTGATGATACGTTAGATGAAGGTGACGAGGAGCTATTAATTACATTTAACAACTTACAATCGCCTTACATACCATTTAATAACCAAATACTTATTAGAGTTGTTGATAATGATTTTACTTCAGCAGTTTGGGGAACACCTTTAAATCCAACATTTGGTTTAGTACAAAGTACACAACCTAATGATTATTATGATAGTTTAGATGGTTTAGCTGATGATGATTTAAAACAAGCAATGCAAGATATAATTGCAGATCCAAACACAGTAAGAGCCCAAACCTACAACGATGTTATTGATATTTTAAAACAAGCCGATCAAAACCCTGAAAATAGTAATCAGGTTTGGTTGGTATATATAGAACAAGGTCGATCTAAATTAGATTTTCAAACAACCTCTAATAATAACGGTAAATGGAATAGAGAACATACATACCCAAGATCAAGAGGCGGTTTTTTTAGTATAGAAGACGATGACATAATTGATGGGCCTGATATTTTTTGGACAACAGAAGCAGATTCATTGAGGCATGCAAATTCTGATGCTCACGCTTTAAGGGCTGCTGATGGTCCAGAGAATAGTACAAGAGGTAACGATCATTATAGTAATGGCAATACTAGTGATGAGTATAATGGACCTTCAGGTACAGCTGGAAGTTTTTATGGAGATGTTGCTAGAAGTGTGCTTTTTATGGAAGTAAGGTATAACGGTTTGCAAGTAGTAAATGGTTTGCCAAACACAACAGGTCAATTGGGAGATTTAGCAACTTTGTTAGATTGGCATAGAAACGATCCGCCAGATGATTATGAAATGAATAGGAATAACATAGTTTATACTTGGCAATTTAATAGAAATCCATTTATTGATTATCCCGAATTAGTAGAACACATTTGGGGAAATAAAATTGGTCAAATTTGGAATCAGCCATTGAGTCTAGAAGAGTCTGATTTAGCAAAAGTTAACGTGTATCCTAATCCAGCCAGCAATAGATTGTTTTTTAATGGTATTACCGAAGAGACTAATTTGACAATTTATTCTGTTCTTGGTAAAGAGGTATTATCTGCCACTATAAGTAATGATATCTATTTAGATTTAAATCTTTTGGAAGGAATGTATCTATTGAAGCTTTCCTCTAAAGGAAAAACACTAACCAAAAAAATAGTGATACAATAGCAGATACTATTACATAAAAAAAGCCAAAACTTGCATTTCGAGAGCCTCAATGACCAAGTTTTGGCTTTTTAGATTAGAAATAATTACTTAATCTTTAGTAGTTATTTTTATAACACCATCTTTTCCTTTATCGCCAAATTCCTCTTTTGCTTTTTCTCCTTTTACAACATTTACAGTCTTTATTTTATCAGAATCTAAATCTTTAAACTCTTCAAGAGTTATTTCTTTTCCATCTAAAATTATTAAAGGGTTTTTATCTCCAGAAGCTGAAATAAAGACATTTTTATTCGCGTTGTTTCCTAGAGTAATAACTGTATCGTCATCATCAGATACCCAAGTGTTCTTTACAACAGTTTTTTTAATGGTTTTACCATCTTTACTTTTTGTAATAACAGTATGTTCATCATCTCCATCTAAATCTATTACTTCCTCGTCATCATCAGAGATGATATGAACTGATCCGCCAAGGGTTTTGATTTTTCTCTTTTTGCCATTTGTTTCAATTATTATTTCATCATCATCACTATCACTAAAAGTAAAAACATTACTGCTTTTTCCATGAGTAGTTATTTTATGTTTAGTATCACTGCTTATAAAATGCATACCACTAGAGTCGCTTGATGTGTTTTGTAAAGAAATAGTTTCTTCTTCACTATCATATTTAATAACTATATGAGCTATCGGTTTATCACTATCAACTTCTAGTTTTGCTCTGGATGTTTTTGAACTGGCTGAAATTGAAATTGCTGTAATTTCATTATCACTATTTCTCTTAATATTACTAAAATTTATAGTAACACCTTTCTCTTTAAAATTGCTTTTAATTTCTTCAAGATCGGATTTAGACATACTTTTAGAGATTATAGCAACGTCTAAATCTCCTAAATTTAAACTAGAGCCTAAAATAGACTTTGGGCTTGTAATGGTAGTAATGCTATTTTCTCCAGAAAATGAAATCTTATTATCTGAAATATGAGATGTTTGATCTTTACCAATAAATGAGAAATCTATTGTATTGTCTTTTTTATTTAGTGATAAGTTAAAAGGTTCAATTTTTTCAACCTTAAGATCATTGTTCAAGGTCATTCGTTTGATAAAACGCCTATCTTCCTCATATTTCGTGTTAATAGAAATTCGTTGAATATCACCATCTTCATTTCTAATTAAATCTGTGAATTTTAGTTTTAAGTTAGTAGCAGACAAAGCATTTTCGATAGATTTTAAATCTTTATTAGTTGTTTCTGCACTAATAGTGAATCTTTCATTTTTTGTATCAGCTTCTATGTATACTTTTTTGGTATTGAAACTCATTAGGAAAAATGCTAGTAAAGGGAAAATTGTAAGATATTTCCATTGATTTCTTTTTCTTGATTTTGATTTGTGTAACATAACGATTCGTTTTTTAATTAATGAATTGAAAAAATTATTTGCAAATGCCATTTGATGATTTGGCACACTTGTTTTTAATAATAATTGCTGATAGCTTTTGCGGCAATAGGTGAGCTTTTGTGTTTCAGAATCTGCAATAAACTCTAGGTTCTGTTGCATGGCTTTTTCGTAGAACCAAATAAAAGGGTTAAACCATAATAATACTGAAGTAATTTGTATTAATAGTAAATCTATAGAGTGATACTGACTTGCATGTACTTTTTCATGAGTAATTATTTGATCTAACTCCTCTTTTTTAAATTGTTCTGGATTAAAAACGATCCAGTTAAAAAATGAAAAAGGCGAAATGTTATCGTTTACTTCTACAAAAATGAATTTTCCTGATCTATATTTTTTATGTCTGTATAATAATGAAGTCAGAGAAAAAAACTGAATGCATAACCTGATGCTAAAAATAACGACACCTAAAAAATAGATAGATGTTAACAGTTGTGACCAGTTATATGAGCTTTCAATAGTATTTGATGTGCTTTCATTGAATATAAAATTACCTGTAATGTGGTTATGAGTATTTTGAGGTTCAACAGTAATATAAATAGGTATAATTATAAAGGGAATTACAAATGCACCTAGTATACCTAAAATTAAAAACCATCGACTATTTTCAAAAAATGTATCGCGCTGAAGAAGTAATTTATAGATCATATAAAAAAGAATAATTACTGCAGTAGATTTTATTAAATATTCCATATCTATTTCTTTTTCTCAATTAAATCAATAATTTCCTTAAGTTCTTCTACGCTAATTTTTTCTTCTTTGGCAAAAAAGGAAACAACGTTTTTATACGAGCTGTTAAAATAATTATCAATAGCAGAATTCATAAACCGTTTTCTATAAGACTCTTTACTTATAATAGGATAATATTGATGAGTTTTTCCATAAGCATGGTATCCAACATAACCTTTATCTTCTAAATTTCTAATTATAGTAGATAGTGTATTGTAATGTGGCTTATCCTCTTTTATTTCTGCTAAAACATCTTTTACAAATGCTTTTTCAAGCATCCAAAGTATGTGCATTATTTCTTCTTCTTTATTTGTAAGTTTCTGCATAGTAGTTTTCTTTGTTCAAACATATAACTATTTTTATAGTTATACAACTATAAGTATAGTTATTTAACGAAATTTTTAGTTTTTATTATGTTAAAGTGATAAATAGTATCTTCGCAAAAAAAATACTATATGAGTTTCTTTTGGATAATTCTTGGACTGATTTTATTAGTTGTAGGAGGTGAGTTTTTGGTTCGTTCATCAGTTGCGTTATCATTCAAATTACATATTTCAAAGTTGGTAATAGGTATGACTGTTGTCTCTTTCGCTACATCAGCTCCAGAACTTTTAGTAAGCTTGCAAGCTGCTTTTGATGGGTTACCTGCTATTGCTATAAACAATGTAGTTGGATCTAATATTGCTAATATTGGTTTAGTATTAGGTGTGACTGCTCTGCTAGGATCAATTGATGTAGATAAATCATTTTATAAGCTGAACTGGCCAGCAATGATGTTATTTTCTATAGCGTTATATTATTTTTTAACTAATGATAACCAATTAACTGGACTAGAAGGATGCATTTTATTTGCGTCTTTGATACTGTTTTTAATACTATTAATACGTAACTCTAGAAAAGATAAAGTTGTAGAAGCTGTTGATGATAAGTTAGCACAAGTGTCTAATTTTAAAATTACAGTTTGGTTATTAATTGGTGCTGCAGCTTTATACTTTGGTAGTGAGTGGTTAGTAAATGGCGCTAAAGATTTAGCAATTGCATTAGGAGTAAGCGATGCTGTTATTGCTGCTACTGTTATTGCTATAGGTACAAGTGTTCCAGAATTAGCAGCTTCTGTTATTGCTGCTGCTAAACAAGAAAAAGCCTTATCTATTGGTAATTTAATAGGGTCTAATATTTTTAACATTGGGACTGTTCTAGGGCTTACAGCTATAGTAAAAACGATTCCTGTTACAGAAATGCAGATTATTAATCATGATATTTTCTGGATGCTTGGTTTTGCAGCTATTCTAATTCCTCTAATATTTATTCCTAAACAATACCAAATTAGTAGATATAAAGGAATGCTTTTAGTTTTTGCTTATGCTCTGTTTTTAGTATTTGTATTTAAATCATAATTATAAAAAAAGGCTTACTAAAATGTAAGCCTTTTTAATATGTATCGAATTTGTGTTTAAGCAGTTACGTTGGCACTTTTTACAGTTTCAACAATTCTGCCTGCAACTTTATAAGGATCTGCATTTGAAGCTGGTCGTCTATCTTCTAACCAACCTTTCCATCCTTTTTCTACTGTAATAATAGGTATTCTAATAGACGCTCCTCTATCAGAAACACCATAACTAAAATCTGTAATAGCAGCAGTCTCATGCAATCCAGTTAAACGTTGGTCGTTAAATTCACCGTAAACAGCAATGTGTTCTTTAGTGACTGGTCTAAACGCTTCACACACTTTTTCATACACCTCTTGACTACCACAAGTTCTTAATAAAGTATTAGAGAAGTTTGCATGCATTCCAGAACCGTTCCAATCTCCCTTTATTGGTTTTGGGTGATATTCTATGTAATAGCCATATTGTTCTGTTAGTCTATCCAGTAAGTAACGAGCCACCCAAATTTCATCTCCTGCTTTTTTAGCACCTTTAGCGAATAATTGAAATTCCCATTGTCCAGATGCTACTTCTTGATTTATTCCTTCAAAATTTAAGCCAGCTTCAATACATAAGTCTGCATGCTCTTCAACAAAATCTCTACCATGAGTATTTTTTCCGCCAACAGAACAATAGTAAAGACCTTGAGGTCCTGGATAACCTCCAATTGGGAAACCTAAAGGTAGTTGTGTATGAGTATCCATAATAAAATACTCTTGCTCAAAACCAAACCAAAAGTCGTTATCATCATCATCAATTTTAGCTCTAGCATTTGAAGGATGTGGTGTGCCATCAGCATTTAATACTTCTGTCATGACTAAAAACCCATCAACTCTTGTTGGATCTGGATAAATTGCAACTGGTTTTAATAAACAATCAGAAGAACCACCTTCTGCTTGTTTTGTAGAAGAACCATCAAACGACCAAATAGGACAATCTTCTAGTTTTCCACTAAAATCATCAATCACTTTAGTTTTACTTCTCATGTTTTGAGTTGGGTAGTATCCATCTAACCATATGTACTCTAATTTAGATTTGCTCATTGTTAAAATTATTTTGAATGAATAAGTTGCGCAAAAATCTATATTTTTATTTTAACCTCAAAAAAAATAGGGTATTTTTAGGTGAAATGTTATTAACATGTGTTAATACCCTAAAAAAAATAGGGTTAATCTTAATTTAAGATAAAATTTAGATATTTTTGCAATAAAATATTACAATATGTCTACATTACGTTTTCATGCCATAAAAGAAATATTAAATAGAAAACCAATAAAGATTAAAGAGTCAAAGAGACGATCTGAATTATTTGGAAACAATGTATTTAATCAGAAAGTCATGAGGCAATCCCTAACCAAAGACGCTTACAATAGTGTTATTAACGCCATAAATAATGGTAGTAAAATTGATAGAGGAATTGCAGATCAAATTGCATCTTCAATGAAAGATTGGGCC
Source organism: Flavobacteriaceae bacterium NBU2973 (assembly GCA_026162565.1). Classification (GTDB taxonomy): domain Bacteria; phylum Bacteroidota; class Bacteroidia; order Flavobacteriales; family Flavobacteriaceae; genus JAOEIQ01. The sequence goes on along the minus strand of JAOEIQ010000006.1, from coordinate 227,133 downwards.
TTATCAAAAGGCGTTACTCATTATACACATTGGTTTCAGCCACTAACAGGAGCAACTGCTGAAAAGCATGATGCTTTTTTTGAAACAATAGATAATGATTCTGCCATTGAGAAATTTGGTGGTAGTCAGCTCGTTCAACAAGAGCCAGATGCTTCAAGCTTTCCAAATGGAGGTATTAGAAACACCTTTGAAGCAAGAGGATATACAGCTTGGGATCCTACATCTCCAGCTTTTATTTATGGAACAACATTATGCATACCAACTGTTTTTGTAGCTTATACAGGGGAAGCTTTAGATTATAAAACACCGTTGTTAAGAGCTTTACAAGTTGTTGATCAAGCTGCTACGGCAGTTTGTAAATATTTTGATAAAAACGTAAGAAAAGTAAATGCTTCTCTAGGTTGGGAGCAAGAGTATTTTTTAATAGATAGTGGTTTGGTAGCGTCTAGACCAGATATAGTTTTAACAGGACGAACACTATTAGGTCATTCGCCTGCCAAAGGGCAACAATTAGATGATCATTATTTTGGGAGTATACCTTCAAGGGCAATGGCTTACATGCGCGATTTAGAAAAAGAGTGTATGTTACTTGGTATTCCTGTAAAAACCAGGCATAATGAGGTGGCTCCAAATCAATTTGAATTAGCGCCTATCTATTCTGAAGCTAATTTAGCTGTTGATCATAACTCCTTAATAATGGATGTTATGGATAAGGTAGCTGCAAGACATAACTTTAAAGTTTTATTGCACGAAAAACCGTTTGCAGGTGTTAACGGTTCTGGTAAACATAATAATTGGAGTTTAGGTACAGATACTGGAATTAACTTATTACAACCAGGTAAAACACCTATGAGTAACCTTCAATTTTTAACCTTTTTTATTAATACCATTAAGGCAGTTTACGAAAATGAAGCATTGTTAAGAGCCTCTATTGCTTCCGCAAGTAACGATCATAGACTAGGAGCAAATGAAGCACCTCCAGCAATAATCTCTGTATTTATTGGTGAACAACTTACTAGGGTTTTAGAAGATTTAGAAAGTGTTACTAAAGGTAAGCTTTCACCTAAAGAAAAAACGGATTTAAAATTAAATGTGGTTGGAAAAATTCCTGAAATTTTATTAGATAATACAGATAGAAATAGAACGTCTCCATTTGCTTTTACTGGAAATAAGTTTGAATTTAGAGCAGTTGGGTCACTAGCAAATTGTGCTAATCCAATGACTGTTTTAAATACCATTGTTGCGCAACAATTACTAGATTTTAAAGGTGATGTTGACGAGTTGATTGATAAAAAAGACATGAAAAAAGATGATGCTATTTTCAATGTTTTGAGAGAGTATATAAAACAGTCAAAAAACATTTTATTTGAAGGAAATGGTTATGGTGAAGCTTGGCAAGATGAAGCTAAAAAACGTGGTTTGAGTAATAATAAAACCACTCCAGAGGCATTAAAGGCTAGGATTTCTAAAGAAGCAATTTCATTATTTGAAGGTTTAGGAGTCATGAACACAGTTGAGATTGAAGCGAGATATGAAATTGAAATAGAAGAATATGCTATGCGTATTCAAATAGAAGGGAGAACAATTGGAGATATTGCTAGAAATCATATAATTCCAACTGCTGTTAAATATCAAAATATTTTAATTGAAAACGTAAGAGGATTGAAAGATATTTTCGGAGCTTCTTATAAAAAACATGCTAAAGAACAGTTAGAATTAATTGAGGAAATTTCTAAAAGAATAGAAGCAATTAATTCTGGAGTTACAAAAATGACAAACGAACGTAAGCAAGCTAATACTCTATCTTCAGCTGAAAAAAGAGCTCAAGCCTATTGTCAAAAAGTGATTCCTTTTATTGAAGACATTCGATATCATTGTGATAAGTTAGAACTACTTATTGATGACGAATTATGGCCTTTAACAAAGTATCGAGAATTACTTTTTACAAAATAGTATGTACCAGAAAAGTCATTTTAATTAAAAACATGTACGTATTTGTACGTAGTAGATTACTTTTTTTTGTAAAAAAAAGTGCATTTCGGCTATCATTTTTCACAGGTAATCGAAATTAGTGTTAATCAATTGAATATTAATAGTACTAGCTAACCTTTGCAAGGTACTTTTGCATATCTTTGTAATGCTATTAATCAATTCATGTTAAAAATGAAAAAGTTACTCTTAAGTGTCGCGGCACTTATGTTTGCGACTCTTATGTTTTCGCTTGACGATAAGCAAGAAGACAAAGACACAGCTGCTAGTGACAATTTATCAAGTGTAGAGCAACGTGCTGATTTAAGTTCATAAAACTCAATCAGTAGCTTAAAACATTAAAGCATCATTTAATTTAAATGATGCTTTTTTTATGCTTATTACTTACTGTAAATATGTTGATACTTCCTTAATAAATTGATAAGGATAACTAAATAAGTATTCTTACTTTTGCTTAACCTTAAAATTCTTCCAATTCATGTCTCAAGAAGTGAGTAAAAGATATGCGCAACGTGGAGTCTCTGCTTCAAAAGAAGATGTGCATAATGCTATAAAAAATATTGACAAAGGATTATTTCCTAAAGCTTTTTGTAAAATCGTTCCAGACTATTTAACTAACGATGATAGTTACTGTTTAATAATGCATGCAGATGGAGCAGGAACAAAAAGTTCGTTGGCTTACATGTATTGGAAAGAAACAGGTGATATTTCAGTTTGGAAAGGTATCGCTCAAGATGCCTTAATCATGAATATTGATGATTTATTATGTGTTGGTGCTACAGATAATATTATGTTATCATCAACTATAGGGCGAAATAAGAATTTGATTCCAGGTGAAGTTATCTCTGCTATTATTAATGGTACAGAAGAATTAATTACTGAATTAAGAGAGTTTGGAGTCACTATTCATTCAACTGGAGGCGAAACTGCAGATGTAGGTGATTTAGTACGTACCATAATTGTTGACTCTACTGTTACAGCAAGAATGAAGCGTGAAGATGTTATAGATAATGCAAATATCAAAGCTGGAGATGTTATAGTTGGTTTAGAAAGTTTTGGTCAAGCTACTTATGAGAAATCCTATAATGGAGGAATGGGTAGTAATGGATTGACTTCTGCAAGACATGATGTGTTTCATAAGTATTTAGCTACTAAATATCCTGAAAGTTTTGATGCTGCTGTTCCAAAAGAGTTAGTGTATTCTGGACAGACTAAATTAACAGATACTGTTGAAAATTCTCCATTGGATGCTGGGCAATTGGTGTTATCTCCAACCAGAACGTATGCACCAATAATTAAAAAGATTCTTTCAAAATACAATTCTGATGATATTCATGGAATGGTACATTGTTCTGGAGGTGCTCAAACTAAAATTCTTCATTTTGTAGATCAGTTTCATATCATAAAAGATAATATGTTTGATGTACCACCTCTTTTTAAACTAATACAAGAACAATCTAAAACCGATTGGAAAGAAATGTATCAAGTATTCAACTGTGGACATAGAATGGAATTATATGTGAACCCAGAAATTGCACAGAATATAATTGATATCTCAAAATCTTTTAATGTAGACGCTAAAATTATTGGTCGCGTTGAACCATCGGAAACTAAAAAGTTAACGATTAAAAGTAAGTTTGGTGAGTTTCACTATTAAATAAACTCTCTCATTATTAATAAGAAAGCGCACATAATTGACAAGTCAATAATAAAACTACCTACAAACAACATAATTTTTGAAATCTTGAGTTTTTTAGGAAATTGAAACTTTTTAGTCGTCTCATTTTCAATCATAAAAAACCACAAAATTGCTACCAAAAATAATTTGGTAGCAATTGCTGGAATTAAATTAGGAGCCACTATGATTAGTAGTACATTCACTCCAAAAGACCATAGCATAAGTTGTTTGTAAAAAACAAAGATTGATGAAAGCTTTTGCATGATAGTATTGTTAACGAAAAAGCCAAATAAATATTTTATAAATCAACTAAAGCTTGGTTATTCAAATTCATAAATTATCGTATTTTTGAGCCAGAATAAAGAGATTCATGTTAGATAAATTAAACATAGTAAAACAGCGTTTTGATGAGGTTAGTGATTTAATCATTCAACCAGATATAATCACAGATCAAAATCGTTATGTTAAACTAAATAAAGAATATAAAGATCTAAAAGTTCTTGTTGATAAACGTGATGTTTATAAAGAACTGGTTGATAATATTACAGAAGCTGAAGAAATTATTGCTGATGGCAGTGATGCCGAAATGGTGGAGATGGCTAAAATGCAATTAGATGAAGCTAAAGAACAATTACCAGCTTTAGAAGAAGAAATTAGATTTTTATTAATACCTAAAGATCCTGAAGATGCTAAAAATGTAGTAGTTGAGGTTAGAGCAGGAACTGGAGGAGATGAAGCCAGTATTTTTGCAGGAGATTTGCATAGAATGTACACTAAATATTGTGAAAGTAAAGGTTGGAGCGTAAGTGTTGTAGATTTTAACGAAGGCACTGCTGGTGGCTTTAAAGAAATCATTTTTGAAGTATCTGGAGAAGATGTTTATGGTACTATGAAGTTTGAAGCTGGTGTTCATCGTGTACAACGTGTGCCACAAACAGAAACTCAAGGTCGCGTGCATACGAGTGCTGCAACGGTTGTTGTGTTACCTGAAGCAGAAGAATTTGATTACGAATTAGATATGGCAGAAGTTCGTATTGAACGTACAACATCTACAGGACCAGGAGGGCAATCTGTTAATACTACCTATTCAGCAATTAAATTACACCATGAGCCAACTGGTATGATTGTGAGTTGTCAAGATCAAAAGTCATCACACAAAAATTTAGAAAAAGCTTTAAAGGTTTTGCGTTCTCGTTTGTACGAATTAGAATTAGCTAAAAAGCAAGCTGCAGATTCTGAAAAACGTAAAAGTATGGTAAGCTCTGGAGATAGAAGTGCTAAAATTAGAACCTATAACTATCCTCAAGGACGTGTTACAGACCATAGAATTGGTTTAACACTATACGATTTGTCCAATATTATCAATGGAGATATACAAAAAATAATAGACGAACTAATGTTAGCCGAAAATACAGAATTATTAAAAGCTAGTGAAGAATTATAAATTTTAAGCCTCGATTTTGAGGCTTTTTTAATGACTAATATTTGTAGATGACTACACAAGAACTAATAGAGCAAATACACAAAAAACGATCGTTCCTTTGTATTGGTTTAGATGTCGATTTACATAAAATACCAAAGTATCTTTTAGAAGAGGATGATCCAATTTTTACTTTTAATAAAGCGATTATAGATTCTACACATCATTTATGTGTTGCCTATAAACCGAATACAGCATTTTATGAAGCTTATGGATTGAAAGGATGGAAAGCTTTAGAAAAAACCATTAAGTATTTAAACAATAATCATCCCGAAATTTTTACCATCGCTGATGCCAAACGAGGTGATATTGGTAATACAAGTTCAATGTACGCCAAAGCATTTTTCGAAGATTTAGCGTTTGATAGTGTGACTGTTGCTCCTTATATGGGAAAAGACTCTGTAGAACCATTTCTAGCGTTTAAAGATAAGCATACTATCATGCTAGCTTTGACCTCCAATCAAGGAGCTTTCGATTTCCAGACTAAACAAGTAGAAGGACAAGAATTTTATAAGCAAGTTTTAAAAACTTCAAAAACTTGGGAAAATTCACAAAACCTCATGTATGTTGTTGGAGCCACCAAAGCAGAATATCTTGCGGAGATAAGACAAATCATTCCTGATAGTTTTTTATTAGTTCCAGGAGTTGGTGCTCAAGGTGGAAACTTGCAAGAGGTTTGTAAATATGGAATGAATAAGAATGTAGGTTTATTAATTAATTCTTCCAGAGGAATAATTTACGCTTCAAATCAAGAAAACTATGCAGAAGCTGCGGCACATAAAGCTGAAGAGCTTCAACAGCAAATGGCTATAGAATTGAAACGTCATTTCGAGTAGTGGAACGACGTGGGAATCTTTTTATTATAAGTTAAGATTGCCACAGAAAATTATAAATTTTCTTCGCAATGACATTACATATGAAAGATCAACTCAATAGGCAAATACTTTTAAATCAGACTCCAAGAAGAATCATCTCTTTAGTACCAAGTCAAACAGAGTTATTATGTGATTTAGGTTTAGAAAACTCATTAGTTGGAGTTACCAAATTTTGTGTGCACCCAAACCATATCAAAAAATCAAAAACGGTTGTTGGAGGAACAAAACAAATTAAGCTTGAAAAAATAAAGCAGCTCAAGCCAGATATTATTCTATGTAATAAAGAAGAGAACACAAAAGAAATAGTCAAAGCTTGCGAACAGATATGTGCAGTTCATGTATCTGATATAAAAACTACTGATGATTGTTTAGATATGATTCAGCAGTATGGATTATTATTTAATAGTGAATTAGAGGCTTCAAAAATAATAGAAGCTATTCAAAATGACATAAAGGCTTTTAAGGCTTATGCTTCTAATTTGCCCAAACTAAAAGTTGCCTATTTTATTTGGAGAGATCCATGGATGGTGGCAGGGAAAAGTACATTTATAGATTATGTATTAAAACTTAATAATTTTCATAATGTATTTAGCTCAATAAAAAGATATCCAGAAGTTAGTTTAAAAGAGTTGCCTGAATTAGATGTAGTTTTATTGTCGTCAGAACCTTATCCTTTTAAAAGTAAACATATAATAGAGATTACATCCATACTTCCTGAAAATGTAATGGTAAAACTAGTAGATGGTGAACTATTTTCTTGGTATGGAAGTCGCTTATTAAAAGCGTTCGACTATTTTAAAAGCTTAAGAAACAGTTTGTAAGTCTCTATCTAAAAATTGAAGTCTGTTTAACCTATTTAATAATTGCATGGCTTTGTATTCAGAAATATCACTCAAAGCATGATCTGTTTGTCTAAAGTTATAAGCATCTTCAATAAGTTGTATGTAACGCTTTTGTAGCTTACGTTTTTTCCTTTTTAGTGATAAAGACTGTGTCACAACTTTATGTTTTAGGATTGGTTTAGTACATAAATATATATAATTTATTGCAATTCAGAAAGTTAATTTATTGTATTGTTAATAAAAAAAAATCGACTCTAGGAGGAGAATCGATTTTTTAACTAACTTTTAATTACTAACCCAAATAAAGAAAAGAACATTTCTTTAATCATCGCAATACAAAAATGAGGATATTTCGTCTTTTTAAGGTTATGATAATATTACCATTAGATTAATAATTTATTTATAATTAATCTTGAAGCGCAAATACCTTTTTAAGTAAATCAGTCGTTCGGGAGGAAATTTTATTTCTTATTTCTTTTTCTTCAACAGCTATCATTGTATACACACCTTTTAAAGCTTCACCAGTTACATATTGAGTTAAATCAGGATTTACATTATTTGTAAACGGTATTGCATTGTATTTAGTAATTAAATTTTCCCAAATCTGATCGGCGCCAACTTTACTGAAGGAATTATTAATAACAGGTTCAAATTTGTTGTATAACGCAGTTTGCGTTTTGCTGGTTAAATATTGTGTTGCTGCATCGTCATTACCCAATAAAATATTTTTAGCATCTGCAAAAGTGATATCCTTAACAGCACTTACAAAAATAGGTGTAGCCTCTTTTACAGCATCCTCTGCAGCACGATTAAGTATTTTTAAACCTTCATCAGCTAAATTATCTAATCCTATATCTCGCAGAGCTTTATCAACCTTTTGTAGTTCTTGAGGTAGTACTATTTTAACTAACTCGTTTTTAAAAAAACCATCTTTTTGAGTCAGCTTACTTACTTGTTTATCAATTCCAAAGTCAAGTGCTTGTCTTAATCCTGCGGCAATATCTGCATTACCAATTCCACCTCCTTGTTGAGGTAATTGATTAACAACTTGTTGTAATTCATCACAAGCAGTTACATTAAAAAATAAGACAATAGCTAAAAATTTACGTAACATAAGTTCTGGGTTTTATATCTTTAACAAAGATAAAGTTTACTTATGAGAGTCTTTCAAAAACTATTCCTAATATTCTATTTATTAAATTATAGTTGCGCTTCAGAAAAAGAAACTGAAATTACTGTAAAACCAGATCAGTTTATTAAAGTTTTAGGTATTGCTCAAGACGCAGGATATCCGCAAATAAATTGTGGCAAGATATGTTGCCAAGCTTACTATAATGGAGAAGAATCAAAAAAAATGGTGTCTAGTTTGGGTTTAGTTGATTTGGATAGTAAGCAAAAATGGTTATTTGATGCCACTCCCGATATTACGCAACAAATAGATGATTTAAAAAAAGAATTAAACTCAAAAACAGTGGTTGATGGTGTGTTTTTAACACATGCTCATATTGGTCATTATACTGGATTGATGCATTTGGGTAGAGAAGCACTTGGTGGAAAATCCATTCCTGTATACGCTATGCCGAAAATGAAATCATTTTTAGAACAAAATGGACCTTGGAGTCAATTGGTGAGTTTAGACAATATTAAAATTAAAGCGCTGAAAAATGATTCAACTGTCTTTCTAAATGAAGAACTAAAAGTAACGCCCTTTCTAGTGCCACATCGTGATGAGTTTTCTGAAACGGTTGGTTATAAAATTCAAGGAATCAATAAATCTGCATTATTTATTCCAGACATTAATAAGTGGCAACTTTGGCAAAAAAGTATAGTCGATGAAGTTAAAAAAGTAGATTATGCTTTTCTAGATGCTACGTTTTTTAAAGATGGTGAAATCCCAAGACCAATGAGTGAAGTGCCTCATCCTTTTATTGAAGAAACTGTTAACTTATTTTCCAATGAAAGTAAACTAGTTAAGCAAAAGGTGTATTTTATTCATTTCAATCATTCTAATCCAGCAATTCTAGATGCTCATCATTTGCAAGATAGCATCACTAATTTAGGTTTTAATTTTGCAAAACAAGGACAGATATTAGGTTTGTAAATGTTTTATATTTCTTAAAAAGGCTTCAATTTTTTTGAATATTCCGTAAATTTGCAGTACTAAAATCAAGTTTTTTTAAGAATGATACAAGCAACTCCTTATAAACCAAAATATAAAGTTAGAATAGTTACTGCAGCTTCTTTGTTTGATGGTCATGATGCATCCATTAACATTATGCGTAGAATTATACAGGCAACTGGAGTTGAGGTGATTCATTTAGGACATGATAGAAGTGTTGAAGAAGTAGTTAATACTGCTATTCAAGAAGATGCTAATGCTATTTGTTTAACATCGTATCAAGGTGGACATAACGAATATTTTAAGTATATGCGTGATTTGTTAAATGAGCGAGGAGCAGAGCATATTAAAATATTTGGAGGAGGAGGAGGCGTAATCCTTCCAACTGAAATTAAAGAGTTGATGGATTATGGTATCGATCGTATTTATTCGCCAGATGATGGTCGTGAAATGGGATTACAAGGCATGATCAATGACTTGGTTGAAAAGTCTGACTTCGCAATAGGAGATTCATTAAATGGAGAAGTTGATATTTTAGCAGAAAAGAATCCTAAAGCTATAGCTCGTGTAATTTCTTCAGCAGAAAATTTTCCTGAAGTTGCTAAAGATACTCTAGATAAAATCCATACTAAAAATAAAAACTCTAAAACACCTGTTTTAGGAATTACTGGAACAGGAGGAGCTGGAAAATCATCTTTAGTAGATGAATTGGTTCGTCGTTTTTTAATTGACTTCCCGGAAAAGACAATAGGTTTAGTTTCTGTTGATCCTTCTAAACGAAAAACAGGAGGAGCACTTTTAGGAGATCGTATTCGTATGAATGCTATTAATTCGCCTAGAGTTTACATGCGAAGTTTAGCAACACGTCAATCTAATTTAGCATTATCTAAATATGTTAATGAAGCAGTTGAAGTTTTAAAAGCAGCTGAATACGATTTAATTATTTTAGAAACTTCTGGTATTGGGCAATCTGATACCGAAATTATTGAACATTCAGATGTATCGTTGTACGTCATGACTCCAGAATTTGGCGCAGCAACACAATTAGAGAAAATCGATATGCTTGATTTTGCAGATTTGGTTGCCATAAACAAGTTTGACAAACGTGGTTCTTTAGATGCCTTACGTGATGTAAAAAAGCAATACATGCGTAATAATAATCTTTGGGATATTCCTCAAGATCAGTTGCCAGTTTATGGTACGATTGCTTCGCAGTTTAACGATCCTGGAATGAATACGCTTTATAAAGCGATTATGGATAAATTGGTAGAAAAAGCTGATGCTGACTTAAAATCTACTTTCGAGATTTCTAAAGAAATGAGTGAGAAGATTTTTGTGATTCCACCAAATAGAACACGCTATTTATCTGAAATTGCTGAAAACAATCGTGCTTATGACAAGAAAGCTAAAGAACAAGTTGAAGTTGCTCAAAAGCTCTATGGAATATATAAGACGTTAGAGTCGGTTGTTGGAAAAACTCCTAAATTGGATAAAGCAGGAATTGATAACGAGTCGATTGAATCAACTGAAAACAAAGATTTTGTAAAACTCTTGATTGGAGAGTTTGACCGTGTGAAATTAAATCTTGATCCGTATAATTGGGAAATGATTACTGGTTGGGATGAGAAAGTAAATAAATATAAGAATCCTATCTATTCTTTTAAAGTAAGAGATAAGGAGATTAAAATAGAAACGCATACAGAATCGTTATCACATCTTCAAATTCCGAAAGTAGCGTTACCAAAATATGAGGCTTGGGGAGATATTTTAAAATGGAACTTACAAGAGAATGTACCTGGAGAGTTTCCTTATGCTTCAGGATTATATCCTTTTAAAAGAACTGGTGAAGATCCAGCTCGAATGTTTGCAGGAGAAGGAGGTCCAGAACGAACAAATAAACGATTTCATTATGTAAGTCAAGGTATGCCAGCAAAGCGTTTATCTACTGCATTCGATAGTGTGACCTTGTATGGTAATGATCCTGACCATCGTCCTGATATCTATGGTAAAATTGGTAATGCAGGAGTGTCTATTTGCTGTTTAGATGATGCTAAAAAGTTATATTCAGGATTTAATTTAGCAGATGTCATGACGTCTGTGAGTATGACTATTAATGGTCCAGCTCCAATGCTATTAGGATTTTTCATGAATGCAGCTATCGACCAGCAATGTGAAATCTATATTAAACAACATGGTTTAGAGAAAGAGGTAGAAGCTACAATTGCAAAACTTTATAAAGGAAAGGAAAGACCAAAATATAATGGTGAGTTACCAGAAGGTAATGATGGTTTAGGTTTAATGTTGTTAGGTGTCACGGGAGACCAAGTATTACCACAAGATGTTTATCAAGATATTAAAACCAGAACTATTGCTCAAGTTCGTGGTACTGTTCAAGCAGATATTTTAAAAGAAGATCAAGCGCAAAACACCTGTATATTTTCTACAGAATTTGCTTTGCGTTTAATGGGAGATGTTCAGGAATATTTTATTGAGAACAATGTGCGAAATTTTTATTCGGTTTCTATTTCAGGTTACCACATTGCTGAAGCTGGTGCGAACCCAATCACACAATTGGCTTTAACCTTGTCTAATGGTTTTACTTATGTAGAGTATTACCTTTCTAGAGGAATGGATATTAATAAGTTTGGACCAAATTTATCCTTTTTCTTTTCTAATGGAATCGATCCTGAATACGCCGTAATTGGTCGTGTGGCAAGAAAGATTTGGGCAAAAGCTATGAAGCATAAATATGGAGCTAATTCTAGAGCGCAAATGCTTAAGTACCATATCCAAACATCTGGTCGTAGTTTACATGCTCAAGAAATTGATTTTAATGATATTCGTACAACGCTTCAAGCTTTGTATGCCATATACGACAACTGTAATTCATTACACACAAATGCGTATGATGAAGCGATTACAACACCAACAGAAGAGTCGGTTCGTAGAGCTATGGCAATTCAATTAATTATCAATAAAGAACTTGGTTTAGCCAAAAATGAAAACCCAATTCAAGGATCTTTTATAATTGAAGAGCTTACAGATTTAGTTGAAGAAGCTGTTTTAGCTGAATTTGATCGTATTACAGAAAGAGGAGGCGTTCTAGGAGCCATGGAAACTATGTACCAACGTTCTAAAATACAAGAAGAAAGCTTGTACTATGAAACTTTGAAACATAATGGACAATTCCCAATTGTTGGAGTTAATACCTTTTTAAGCTCAAAAGGGTCTCCTACTGTTATTCCTGCGGAAGTAATTAGAGCAACAGAAGAAGAAAAACAATATCAAATTAAAACGTTAGAAAATCTTCATAAAGCTAACGATACAAAAGCTCTATTGAAAGATCTTCAAAAGAAAGCTATCAATAACGAAAATATTTTTGAAGCTTTAATGGATGTTTGTAAAGTATGTTCTCTTGGAGAAATTACTTCAGCTTTATTTGAGGTTGGAGGTCAGTACAGACGTAATATGTAAGCAGAGAGCCGCTTTTTGCTTTGCAAAAAGAGTGCGAATCGCTTATGGTGAGCGTAGTCGAACCATCTCAAGAGTTGTTTTTTGTTGCGCATAGGAGAACAGATTTTCAATTAGATATAAAAAAGATTATTTAAAAGCTTTTTTCGTTACATTTAGTTGCTACTAACAGCACTTAAAATGAAAAAAGTAATCTCATTTATATTCTTTGCACAATTAACAGTTGCTTTATTTGCTCAACAAACAATAGATTCTATTAATTTAAAGTCTCTAGAATATAATACCAAAACATATTTTTGGCTACAAATCATTGATAATGGTTTATCTCAACCGGTTTCTGTTCCAGTAATTATTGTTAAAGGTAAATTTGATGGACCTGTTTTAGGCCTCACAGCAGCTATACATGGTAATGAATTGAATGGAATAAAGGTAATTCAAGAACTGTTAAATGATGTAAATACAGACCAGCTAAAAGGAACTATTATTGCTATTCCTGGCTTAAATGCCATAAGTATCAATCAGGATCGAAGACGTTATGTAGATGAAGAGGATCTTAATAGAAACTTTCCAGGCAAAGCAAATGGTAATAGGAGTCAACAATACGTTTGGGGAATTAACCAAAAAATACTATCCAAAATAAATTACCTGGTTGATATGCATACTGCCAGTTTTGGGAGAATTAACAGTTTGTATGTTCGTGCTGATATGTCAAACGATACTATTAAAAAAATGGCATTGTTACAAGATGCAGATATTATTTTGAATAGTAAAGGTTTGCCTTCAGCTGGTGTTTCAAGTGGTTCACGTACCATGAGAGCAGAAGCTATGCTAAAAGGAATACCAACTATAACAGTTGAGTATGGCAATCCTCAAATTTATCAACACGATATGATAGATAGAGGTGTAGCTGGTATAAAGAAAATTTTGAATTGGTTAAATATGCACGATTTTACTACAACAAATTATGAAAAAGCGTTGTATTGTAAAAAATCGTATTGGTTATATGTTGACGAAGGAGGTTTGCTAGAAGTCCCTGTAGAATTAAAGCAAGTTGTTGAAAAAGATGAGATAGTAGGAATTTTAAGAAACCCTTTTGGAGAGGTTATAAAAACATATAAATCTCCAGAAAAGGGCATTATTATTGGAAAAAGTACCAACCCAGTTAATATTAGTGGTGGACGTATTATTCATTTAGGAATTATTGAAAATATAAATCAATAGTATGTTGTTGCAAGCCATAATTCTTGTATGTTTTACTATAATTGCTGTTTTAGCTATAGATCGTTCTCAAAATAATTATTTAAAAAAAGTATTGGATTGGTTACCAGCTATTTTATTTGCCTATGTAATTCCAGCATTAGTTACTCATTTGTTCGAGTTAGATTTTAGCAAGGTATTATTACACACTTGGAGTAAAGATTATATCATACCATTTGCTATACTAATGGTAATGAGTGCACTTTCGTTTAAACAATTACGAATTATAGGTTTAAGACCAATTATATTATTTGTTTCTGGATCTTTTGCCATAGCTACTTTAGCGCCTTTAATTTTATTGGTTTTCAATTTATTTACCTCTGATTATCAACAATTAATAATAGAACACGAAAACTGGAAAGGTTTAGTACCTATTGTTGGTAGTTGGATTGGCGGAAGTACCAGTCAATTGGTGTTAAAAGAATTAGTAGATTGCCCAGAAGGTTTGTTTCTAACCATTTTAGTGTTAGACAATATTTTAGTAAACATTTGGACTATTTTAATGTTTCAACTTATTAAAAAGAGCGATTCCATAAATACTTATTTTAATATAAGTGATAATGTGCCAGATTTTGTTGAAGATGAAACCAGTTTCAACACGTTTCATCTAACCTCTATTTTAAAAACTATAATCATAAGTATTTTACTTATAGTATTAGGAACATTTTTAACTACATCATTTTTATGGAAGATTATACTATTTAGTTTAGTAGGACTATTAATAGGTAATTTTTATTCTAACTGGAATCACGCACTTGCGTTAAAATTAGGAGGCTATAGTATTATAGGTATTATGGCAATTCTCGGATTAAAATTAAATTTCAATAATGTATCAATTTCTATTCATCTGGTAGTTTTTGTTTTAGTGTGGCTTGTAGGACATTTTTTAGTTATGCTATTTGTAGCTAAAAAATTAAAGTTGCATATGGCTTGGGTTCCTATTGCTAGTATGGCTAATCTTGGAGGTATCTCTACAGCTCCGGCTGTAACGTCTGCCTATAATAAGGAGTGGATGCCTCATGCTATTTTATTGGCTATTTTAAGTATGGTCACAGGAACATTCTGGGGAATGCTTACAATGTTTTTATTTAAGTTGTTTTAAAGTTTAAATGTTTGTCAAAAATCTTTTGCTTTAAGCTTATTAGTCATAAGAATCAAAGGGAATATCATCATCTGGATCAATATCGTCGTAATTAACACCTGGAGGATTAAAAAGTCCCCATCGATCTATATTGTAATTCCAAGGATCAAATGTTTTTACCCATTCCGCAAACAACACTCTAAAGTCCTCAATCTCATGTCGTAATAATTCTAAATATTCGACATCTTTAAATCCATGCATTTGTATACCATGAGTGTCAGTAATAATTTCCTTTGCTGCTTTTCGTATGATGGTAGCGTTCTCCATTTTTATGCCATATAACATATCTTCATTAGCAGCTCCAGCAATTTTTGCAGGAATTATCATAGCATTTTCTCTCATGTATCTAATAGTGTTCTTAATCATTTCTAATTCTATTTCCTTTTCATACTCTATATCAGATTTTTCGATTGCTTCGGTTAGTTTTCTTATAAGTTCTTCTATTTCAATAGCTTTTCTAAATACAGGCAAGTGTTGCCATTTTTCGAATAATGCCATGGCTAATTGATTATAAGATGCGGAACAGATTCTAGATCCCAATCGATTACTAAACCTCTAGCGAGAGATTTTGCAATCTCTTTTCCGTATAAATGTTCAGCCAAATATAATGCAGCTTCAAAGGATTTTGCTCCTCCTGCTGATGTTATGTATTTTCCATCATGAACAAATAAAACCTCTTTTCTAATATCTAGTTTAGGAAACATTTCTCGCATTGTATCAATATCACTAGGAAACGTTGTAGATACTGCGTTATCTAATAATCCAGCTTTTGCTAAAACAAAAGCGCCATCGCAATGCGATGTGATAAACTGTGCTTCTTTGTCAACTTGTTTTACAAAATTAATCATGGTTTTATCCTCTAAATCGGTATCTAAATGATGTTCTGCACTAGGCACGACTAATATGTCAATTTTTGGTAAATCGTCATTTAGATAATTAAAATCTGGTAGAATACGCATACCTTCAAAACTCACAATAGCTTCATCTGTATTAGCGACTGTAAACACATTCATAGCTTTAATGTTGTCTCTAAATATGGTATGCTGAAAAATATCGAAAGGAGCTGTAAGCTCGGTATTATAAACACCATCCATTATTAAAAAGGCTACATTATAGCGATTTGCCTCTAGTTTTGGGAATTCTTTTTTAATAGACTCAACAGGTTGTTCCACAGAGGAATTCTTTGTTTCTTCACAACTAGTAAAGAGAAAAATAAATGATATGAAAAATAGAATAGGTTTCATGATAATAAAATAGACATTTGTTTTGTAAATTTAGTCATTCAAATTACACCAACTAAAATTATGAGAATCCTTTTTAGAATTACTGTTTTGTGTTTATTTCTTTTTACAGCTTGTGTTAAGGATAAAGATGAACGTGAAGACATAGATGCGCCAGAAGTAGAAGACACTTATGTAAAAGACAATTATAATAAACAAGAAGTGTCTATCGAGATGCGTGATGGTATTAAATTACATACAACCATTTATTCTCCGAAAGATACTAGTAAACCGTATCCAATTCTAATGATGCGAACACCTTACAGTTGTCGTCCTTATGGTGAAAATGAATTTAGAACCAAAATTGGGCCTAATAGTCATTTAATGAAGGAAGGTAACATTTTTGTATATCAAGATGTAAGAGGTCGATGGATGAGTGAAGGCGTTTACGATAATATGCGAGCTTATATTCCTAATAAAAAAGATAATACTCAAGTAGATGAATCGTCTGATACGTATGATACCATAGATTGGCTGGTGAATAATGTAGAAAATAATAATGGTAATGTTGGTACTTGGGGAATTTCGTATCCAGGTTTTTACTCAACCTACTCAACAATTGATGCGCATCCAGCTTTAAAGGCTGCTTCGCCTCAAGCTTGTATTGGTGATTTCTTTTTTGATGATTTTCATCATAATGGTGCCTTTTTATTGAGTTATTTTAGAGCTGTTTCTTTATTCGGAACAGAGAAAAATAAACCAACAGATTCAGCTTGGTATAAATTACCATCTTTAGGGACTCAAGATCAGTACCAATTCTTTTTAGATGCTGGACCATTAAGTAACTTAAACAGTTATTTTCAGTATGAAAAGCCAGATGATGTTTCTACTTCTAAATCTGATAAAATAGATGATGTGTTTTGGAAAGAAATAGTAGAGCATCCTAATTATGATAGTGTATGGAAACCTAAAGGCTTGATTCAGAATTTAAAAAATATAAAATCGTCTGTAGCAACGATGGTTGTTGGTGGTTTTTTTGATGCAGAAGATTTGTATGGTCCTTTTGAAACCTATAAAACTATTGAAAAACACAATCCTAATAACTATAACACTATGGTTTTTGGTCCTTGGGATCATGGTCGTTGGGCGAGTAGTAATGTCAAGAATTTTGTTGGTAACTATTATTTTGGAGATTCTATATCATTAAATTTTCAACGCGATATAGAGACCAAGTTTTTTAATCATTTCTTAAAAGGAACTGGCGATAAAAATTCTGGTTTACCAGAAGCTTATATGTTTGATACAGGAAAGAAGAAATGGAGTAGTTTTGAATCTTGGCCACCAAAAAGTGTTGAAAAAAGAGCGATGTACTTAAATGCTGATCAAGATTTAGCATTTACTCAAAAAGGTAATTCTAAAGAAGTTTTTGTAAGTGATTTAAAACGTCCAGTTCCTTATTCCGAAGATATAAAAACGGTATTTACACCTCGAAAGTATATGACAGACGATCAACGCTTTGCGGCACGTCGTCCTGATGTTTTGGTTTTTGAAACAGGTGTTTTAGAAGACGATTTTACATTAGCTGGAGATATAATGGCAAAATTGAAAGTTGCCACTACAGGAACAGATGCAGATTGGATTGTAAAAGTTATAGATGTTCATCCTGCTGATGCTAAAGAGCAAGAAGAAGGTATGCAAGATCATTTAAAAATGAGCAATTATCATATGATGGTAAGAAGTGAAGTCATGCGTGGAAAATTCAGAAATAGTTTTGAAACACCAGAACCTTTTGTGCCTAACAAAAAAACAGCTGTAGATATTAAATTACAAGATGTCTATCATACATTTAAAAAAGGTCATAAGTTGCAAGTTCAAGTGCAAAGCACCTGGTTCCCTCTTATAGATTTAAATCCACAAACTTTTGTGCCTAATATCTATAAGGCCAAAGAGGATGATTTTAAAAACCAAACACATACTGTTTTTAATGATTCAAAAATTGAATTTACTGTGCTAAACGAATAATATGTATTGTAAAAACTGTAAACATACTCTAGAGGAGAGTGCTCAATTTTGCGACAAATGTGGAGGTAAGGTTATTAAAAGTAGAATAAGCCTCAAATTTTTATTGATTGAGTTATTTGCTGTAATGGGAATAGAAAGCTTGTTTTTTAGAACTCTAAAAACAATGTTTACACAACCAGATAAAGTAATCAACGAATACTTAACAGGTGTTAGAAAAAAATATCTAAATCCATTTGCTTATTTAGCAGTTGGTGCTGCATTAGCATTAGTTACATTTAATTTCTTTTCAAAAGAGTTCATGGATATTCAGAGCAAGAATGTGCCTCAACAAGCTATAGAAATGCGTGAACTTGCTGAAAAAGATTTATCTACAATTAAAGGCTTAACAGAGGAAGAATATAAAGCACTAGAAAAGCAGCAACAAGCCGCTAAAATTAATATTAAATTTCAAGAAGCCTTTTTAAAGTTCTTTATAAAGTATTTTAACTTAATGGCTTTTCTATTTTTGCCTTTTTATGCTTTAGTTAGTAAATGGACTTACCGAAAACCCTATAATTTTGGTGAGCATATTGTTATGAATGCTTATATGCAAGGCTCTACCATGTATATTTCTGTATTGGCTTTTTTAATAAGCCTTTACACACATCCTCTTGTATATACATTTAGTATAATTTTGTTTATGTTTTATTATTCGTTTACTTTTAGTAAACTTTATAAACATGATTTAGGTCAAGCTATAGTAAAATTTTTAAAGTTTCTATTAGTCTTATCTGTAGTAATAATAATACTAACGGTTTTACTTGGTGTATTATCTTTTATAATTATGCTCGTTATGGCAAAAACTAATCCAGAACTATTAAAGGGCTTAACACCTAACTAATTCTCCAAGGCGTATTTTTTCTATTGTCTCCTGCACTGTAAATTATAATATGATTATTGTCTAGATCATATAAATGAGCTTCTCGCCATAACCATGGCTTATCCTCTGGTTCGCTAGAAAATTCTAAACCTTTGTTTTTAAGTTCCTTTACAGTAGTATCTAAATCTTCATTTTGAAAATAGATAGTTATTCCCTCACCAGATGGTAATTTATCTACTTTATGAATAGAAAACGTACTATCACCTTCAGGTAATTCAAACCGAACATAACGAGGTAAAGCATCAACTATTAAGAGTAATCCTAGTTTTTTGTAAAATTCCGTCGCTTTAACAACATCAAGCGACGGAATAGTTATCTGATTTAAATTCATCTGTTTATTTTAATTGTTTTCCCATTGGTTAGATGTAATTAGTTACCATACTAATTTCGTAAATTATAAATTTTGTTTAATTCTTTTGTGTAACCAAAGCGATAGTAAAATGCCTAAAAGACCATAACCGCATGTAATTATCCAGTTAACTTGATATCCATAAATATCAATAATATTTAATCCTATTTTTGGGCTAAAAATATGTGCTAAAGAAAATGACATAGCATACATGGCCATATAACTTCCTTCTATTCCTTCTTTAGCTCGCTTTAGTACAAACTTATTGGTATATGGAAAACCAAGCATTTCACTGAAGGTTAATAATATCATGCTAATTATTAAAACTCCAACCCAATAATTTTCAATTAATACAATAAAGCTTAAGCATAACAATACACAAGCTATTAGTATATATTTAGTTACTGGCATGTTTTTTTTCTCTAAATAGTTTAAGAATGGCATTTCAAAAACTACAATGATTCCTACATTTAAAAACATGAGTATGGCAATCTTAAATTCATTTAAATTAAATACTTCATTGTAGTATAATGGTAAGGATGATATTAATTGAAAGAAGGCCATTCCAAATAAGAAACATATGGCAGAATGAATCCAAAATGTAAAGTCTTTGTAAACAGCATTTTTATCAAAAGCTTCATCTTTAGTGTCTGTTTTTGTTGGATTTTTTATCGGTTCTTTTACTAAATAACAAAATAACAGTATCGCCAAAATACACGTAATACCATCTATCCAGAATAATAAATTATAGCCATAAGAAACAATTATTAATCCAGCAACTGTAGGTCCAATTCCCATTCCTGCATTTATGGCAAGTCTTAATAAGCCAATAGATCTAGTTTGATTTTCAGGTTTGCTATAAGCTTTAATAGAGACAAAAATTGCTGGTCTAAAACTATCTGCAATAGTCATTGTAAATAATATACCAAAACAGAATCCCCAAAAAGAAGTTATATACTGGAGCATTATAAAACTTAAACCAGTTATAAATAAGCTAGCTACCATAACTTTATAAAACCCGAATATGTCTGTTAGTTTTCCTCCTAACCATGATCCTAGAAATGAGCCAATTCCAAAACAAGCCAGAATTGATCCAATATCAGTATCACTGAAGCCTAAATCTTTTTTAAGATATAATGATAAAAAAGGAATTACCATGGTGCCTGCTCTATTCACTAAACTTATTAGAGAGAGATACCAGATTTCTTTAGATAAACCTTTAAAAGATTCAATGTAATTATTAAAAAGTGTTTTCATGATTGATTGTTATAAAAATAAAAAGTCCGACTGTGAAGTCGGACTTTTATAAATTGTTATTCTTGATATTTATATCACTACAATATATAATGCGCCCAACCTACTTCTCTTAAAGAGGTTCTTTGTTGCTTATAATTTGTAACGATACAGTACATTGTTTTGATTTTGTTTTGTAAAACTATGTAAAAAAAGTTTAAGTTGTATTTTTGAACCGTAAAAATTTAAAATAATGAAGAATTTATTATTTCTTTTTTTAATTACTTTTTCTTTAGGCTGTTCTCAAGATAAACAAATGTTAGTAGGAGAAACTGCATGGCAAAAAGAGCAAAATGCGAATTTTAAAGATGCAACTAAATCACCTTTAAAAGATAAGGATAGAAAGAATTTTAAAACTTTAGATTTTTACAAATTTGACTCAACTTATGTTGTTACAGCAGAATTAGTAAGAACACCAGATAGTCAATGGTTTAACATGGAAACAACAACAAATCGCGTTTCTAAAGAGCGTGTTTTTGGAATTTTAAAATTTAAATTAAATGGACAAGAACATGAGTTGAATGTTTATCAAGGAAAAGATTTAATGAATGATAAAGAGTTTATGGATTATCTGCTTTTACCTTTTTTAGATGATACTAATGGAGAAGAAAGTTATTCTGGCGGACGCTATATTGACTTACGAATTCCTGAAGGAAATACTATAGTTATTGATTTTAATAAAGCCTATAATCCATATTGTGCTTACAATAAGAAATATTCATGTCCAATAGTGCCAAGGGAGAACTATGTGGCAACAGAAATTAAAGCTGGAATTAAAGATTTTAAAAAGAATTAGTTTTATTTAACTAAAAACATTCCTAGAAAAACAGCTAAAAAGCCAATAATAAAACTACCAATTGTATAGAAAGCAAAACTGGTAAAATCTCCAGATTTTAAGAGTACATGATTTTCATATGCAAAAGTTGAAAACGTTGTAATGCCTCCACAAAATCCAGTTGCTAATAATAAGGTTTGATTAGAAGTTAAGGTGTCATTTTTAGCTGCAAGACCCAAAATAATTCCTATTAATAAACTACCTAAAATATTAGCAGCAAAAGTACCATAAGGAATTCCAGATTCTGGACTGTTGAGGTATTTCCCGATAATGAATCGTAAAACACTACCAAAGCCACCACCAACAAAAACTAATAACAATTGTTTCATATTAGTAACGAATATAAAAAAACCTTTCTATGTATTAACACGAACGGTTTTTTAAGTTATGTAATACTATTTAATTAACAGGATAATAAATATCAGTTTGTATATCTTGAGGTTTAACTAAAGTAGGATCGTTTACATATAGCTCCCAGCTTATTCCTTTATTGTCTGAATTTTTTCCTTGCATATACTCACCTAATTTTGTGTGAGCTTCAATATCTCCAATGCCATAATTTCCAAATTTAGAAAGAGTAAGTGTTTTTCCGGCTGGTA
This sequence comes from Flavobacteriaceae bacterium NBU2973, assembly GCA_026162565.1. Classification (GTDB taxonomy): domain Bacteria; phylum Bacteroidota; class Bacteroidia; order Flavobacteriales; family Flavobacteriaceae; genus JAOEIQ01. Next base: position 205,044 of record JAOEIQ010000006.1, on the reverse strand, counting down.
ATTTTAAAGCAGTCATACCATCAGCAGGAGGAACCGGTTTTTTTAATAACAAACCAATATAATATTCAGCTTCTCCTTTTTCTTCATCCCATTTTGTGTAATAACATCCAGGAGTATATTCATTTTCTTTGAGTTTATCACTTACATATATTCCTGCCATTGGCATGTACTTCATAAATAAATTAGTCATTTCCGTCATGGCAATATCAGTAGAAGTTTGTTGTTTATATCCAATAAAATCTTGTGATGGTAAATCAATTTCAGTAACATCACTTAACCTGAAAGAAGTAGCCATTGCTTTTTGATTATTAAATTCAACTAGAGATAAACTATCTAAACGCTCAAGACCTCTTTCAAAATCTGGTCCAATCATCGCATCAAAACCACCACTAAAAGTTGCAAATGCTCTAAACCCAAATGGTACATTATCTCCTTTCATTGACCAAATAACTTCCGTTTTTCCATCATCTGTTGGTTTAAAAGTCCAGTTTACTTTAGAGGGTTCGTAATCTTCAAATTGTAGCTCTTGATCTATAGATGTATTTGGTGTAGCAGCAATGGTTTTCATATTACCTGCACCATCATCATCTTCCCAGGAGTACGAACCTCCAACTCCTTTAGTTTTTTCAGGATATGCGATTTTAGTAAAAGGTTTTTTCTCTATCCAAGAGGTCCATGTTTCCCAATTTTTAAAATCAATAACATTATCATAAATAATTGCTGTCGGAGCATCCATTGTTCGAGATCGTGTAACTTCATAGCTATTAGGTTGAATAGCTATATATATAGCCATGCCAATTAAAAAAACAAGTAAAAGGGCTAGTACAGTTTTAAAAGCTTTCATTTTTTTAGAATATTGGTTGATACCCAAATATACTGAAAAGCTCTATTTTTATCAATTTTAGAAGATTGTCAACTGATTTTAGTTTTTATTTCTACTAAAAAATAATAACAAAAAATTGATTATGATAAGAGATGTTATCGTGATTAAGAATGACATAATAGTTTTAGATAGTATCGATTTTATTCAGTTTTGTCATCATCAAATTTTACTATTTTAATAAGGTTACTAATTATAGCAAATTCGTAGAGTTTTCCTTTTCCTTTTATTTTGAGTTTTCGTCGTATATTTTTTCGATGGGTTTCAACAGTAGATAGTTTTATTTGAAGCGTTTCTGAAATAGCCATAGAATTTTGTTGCTGACCTATTAATTCTAGAACCTCAAGCTCTCTTTTAGTAAGATTCTTTAAAAACAGATACTCTGTTGAAGAGGCTTTTTCAAAAATATTTTTAAAGATGGTAAATGCACTTTCATCTTTTACAATTTTAGAGGTTGCATCAATAACTTGTTGTACCTCGGAGTTTGAAAGTTTGTAACCTTCATCAATTTTAGTATTTATGGCATGTAATATGTACTCTGAAGCTGTCAAACAAAAAGTATTAATGGTTAGAGTATTACCTAAAATATAAATAAGATTTTAGGTAATACTTGGACTAATTCATAGAAAACTAAAGCCGAATCCGAAATTTAAAATAGGTAATCCAGATTTACTAATTCCTGGTATTTCAGGAATCTCTTCAAGTTTAGTTTGTCCGCTTGTTTTACTGGTTACAACAATATATTCTGGGATATCTCCAAAGCCATAACCAACCTCAAACCTGGAATAGAAAACACGTCCCATTTTTAAACCTAGTTTCAAGTTAATAGTATTAAATTGTATCGTTCCAGTGCCATCTTCATAAATATCAGGTTGAAATTCTACTTCAGTAAATGTGCCTTCACCATCAAATGAAAAATGAGATATGCCAAAATATAAACCTTTCCCTTTTTTATTTAAATAGGCATTAGCACCAATTTCAAAATTATTATAGTTGATATTAGTGTCATCTATAGTTTTAGATAGAGACATATAATCTACTGCTAGTGCAATTCTATTATTTAAAAGAGGTGTAACATATTCTGCATTTGCTGTAATAATATTTGGAACACCAACTTTAACTCCTATTCGAAGTGGTTTAATACTTTTAGTTTTTGAACTATCTTTTTGAGCAGCTACATTTATACAGAATAAAAACACTGTAAATACAAAAACTAGTTTTTTAATTATTTTAGATGTCATGATTATTACTGTTTAGTGTATGTTTCTGTGTAAGTGTCATTACCATCAACATCTTGGATGGTTAAGGTAGTGCTGTTTAATGTTATAATTTCTGAAGTAAAAGTCTCACCTTCTATAGTTGCAGAAAGTGTATTACCGTTGATTGAATAATTAAAAGTCTCAGATTCTGAATCAGCACAATTAACACCTTCAAAGTATGTAAATGTAACTTGTGATGAAGTAAATAAGGCAGTGTCCATGAGTTCGCAATCATCTATTGTGTCTGCAACTCCATTGGTAGTGCTTGAGGTAAATCGCCATGTTCCAATAATATTTGCTTGATTTTGAGAAGTAGAATCAGGATCTCCAGAATCATCATCACTACTACAAGCAAAAGATGTTAGAGAAATAAAAGTGATTAACATTAATTTTTTAAGATTGTTCATAATAATTAAGTTTTGTTGAATTAATAGTTACACAATGTTACAGGAAACTCTTACATGAAAAAATCCCCAATGAAGGGGATTTTTAAAATAGTTGGAATAGTATGTTTTTCCCTATGACTAATAGCAACCAACTATTGTTTTATAATTTTTTTAGTAATAATTTTTGCATTAGTTGTTAGTCTGGCTAAATAAATACCGGAATTAAAATTACTCAACTCTACTAAATTTGTACTGGAAGTTAACTCTTTATTGAAGACTAAACGACCATTAATATCAAATATTTGTAACTCTACTTTAGAGTTTGAAGCTGGTAAATTAATAGTTATCCAATTGTTAAATGGATTTGGGTATAAAGAAATATTATTTTGGTCATTATCATTAAGTGTCAGTGTATCATCTATATTTAGTGTAATATCTGCTCGTCTAATTATAAGGTCAGGTACCAGTGGATTGGTAATTTCACAGTAATATATTCCAGAATCACTAGCTTGAGCATTAAATATTGTATAGGTATTTTCGTCAGCTCCAGAAATAGCAATTGTGTCCTTATACCATTGGTATGTGTTATTCATAGACGTCTCTCTATTTATACCACTGTCATTAACATTTAGCGTAATATCTGTTCCAGGTGCTGAATTTACTGTTTGCTCTGTATCTAATGTTCTTTGAGGAGAGTACTCTAAAAATTGATAATTTCCAGCAGCTACTAATGGTTCTAATTCACTAAAATTGAAGTAATTATTTGAAATAGCCAATCTATTATTTCCTGTTGAATTTAAAATGGCTTGTGGTATTGAACCTGTAAAGTCATTTCCGTTTAATCTTAAGTCAAAAATTGAAGCGAATTCATCAGGTAATGTTCCAGACAAACCACAATTTTCAAGACGTAATCTTAATAAATTAGGTAAGTTAAATAGTTCAGGTTGTAAGGGTAGTGATAGAGGAACTCCTGTTAGGTTTAACCATTCCAGCTCTTGTAAATTGGATATTTCTGTCGGAATACCTGACGATAACAGTAGTTGCCCCGACTCTTGAGCTCCTAGTAATATGGTTTTTAATTTGGTTAAATTCCATAACTCTAATGGAATTTCACCCGAAATATCGTTTAGAAAAAAGTTTAAAGTTTTTAATTCTGTTAATTCTTCAATTTCCGGCGGGATAGTTCCAGTTAGACCTCGACTTCCTAACTCCAAATCTGTTAATCGATTTGTCGTCTCATCAAAAATTAATGCAAAGTTATTGCTATCCCAAAAATTAATGGGTTTAGTTATATCCCAAGGGTTGGTCCAATTAGGACCATTCATGTTATTATAAATTGCTAGTAAGCCATTATAATCAGGATGTGTTGATGGATCTGGACCAATTGTAATATTTTGGCTTTGTAACCCTAATCCTGTTACAATAGGACTCGTTACAAAATATATATATGGTCTGTAATCTGCTTCGGAGTTTACTGTAATATTAATACTTGGGCCATTGCCAATAAGCTCAAATGTATCACCTGTATACCAATCTATATTGACATTAGTCCCTAGATTTGGTAAAGCATTTAAAGTAACTATATCTCCAATATTAGCTACAATGCCATCAATTTCGTCTATAAATTGTTGCGGATTATATATAAAGTTACTACCAATATTTGTTGAGTAGGTACTAAACTCATTTTCGAAGTCAGCAAAAACAAATTGGTTGTTTTCAATCCATAAAAAATCGAGTGCATTGGTAGATTGTGTTGAGAAATCAGGCAGCGTACCACTAAAGTTGTTATTAGATACAATAAAGACAAAAAGGTTAGGAATTGTTGCGATTGAGCTTGGAATTTCTCCATCAAAACTATTAAAACGGAAATCAAACCAAGTGGCATTTTGAAGGTTACCAAGTTCTGTTGGAAGATTACCAAATAGGAAATTACTTCTTAAATCTAAATAATCTAACATGGTTAAATCTCCAATTTCAGGAGGAATAGTTCCTTGTAATTGATTTGTGTTTAAGTCTATTCTAGTAACTCTTCCGTTAGTTTCTGTAATACCAAACCATGTTGAAATTGGTTGAGTTGGGTCTAACCAATTGGTGTTGTTATTCCAGATATCTCCTGTCATGCTTTGATATAAAGTCTCTAAAACAGCTAAATCAGGATGATTGTCATTTACTCCATCACAGTCAGGAAGTCCATCATTATTTAAATCTTTATAACTTGGATCTTCTGTTAATGTTGTTTTATATAATTCAATTCTATCAACTACCATATCTGTTGTAGATAAACCAAACTCTAATTGTAATCTAAACCGTGTACTTGTATGTGTTGTAAAGTCAGGAACATAGTTGTTAATTTCAATGTTAGACCAATCTTCTGTAGCAGTAAAAATGTTATTAAAAGATCTATATATACCATTATCGTCAATAAGCACCCAACGAATAGCGTCACCATCGTTACTTCCTATACGTTTTATTGGGATTACTATATTGAAAGCTGCACTACCATCTAGAATAAACTCTTCGGAGTAGATTATATGAGTTTCAAAATTGGCACTATTAGGTGCATTAACATAAAGAGATTTAGAGTCATGTAACACATTACTTGAGTCTTCATTAATTGAAAATGAAGTCTCGTTTTGTGGAATAGTCCATCCTATAAAATCGGACTCAAAGCTTAAATTTCCGAGTGCAGATGTCGCTTTTTGAGGGCAAGGGTCTATGCAATCTGCAACACCATCTCCATCAGTATCAGTATTGTTGCCATCTGGACATTGGCTCCATGCCATTAGCGATAAAAAAGTAAAAAAATAAAGTAAAAATCGTTTCATAATTAATTAGTTTAGATGTGTTAAATTAATAGCACCATAAACCTACAAAACGATGTAATGCCAGTAAATACCCAATAATGGGGATATTTTATTTTTAGTTAGTGTTTGATTGTGAACCTAAAATTACTGGTTTTAAACTAATTGTCTTATCTGAAAATTTAGAAATCATTATGCCAACATTTTTTAAAACTTGTTGTACGGATGCTCTATCAATACTAGCATTAATATTAAATAAATTATAAATATTGTTAGAATTGAAGCCTTTAGCAGCTATAGAGAGACTCCCTCTAACTTTATTTTTTTCAGCAGAGATAGCTAAATTAAATAATGAACTTAAATCTAATTTATTTTTCCTGGTTTTTACATTAGCTACTACATCTATAGCAGCACCAATATGATAAAGTTTTGAAGAATCATCATATGCTTTTATAAATATTTCAAATGAATAAACAATTTTATAAATACCTTTCTCATAAGTAACACCAAAACCGCCAATATTTTCTTTATCATCTAATATTGTGACTGTAGTACTTATATTATTAAACGAATCAAGTTTTAAACTATCTATTATTATGTTTCTTCCAAATTCATCAGTAAAGTTGCCCTCAGAGTCAACCCCTTTTAGAATTGTTGGAATATAGCCATTATAATCATTCATTGATTTTAACTCTTGAGAGTTAATAAAGAATGTAATTCCAAATATTAATATAATTGATAATATTGATTTCATAATTAATTGTAATTAAATATTATAAAAATAGTATATGTTATATTTTCAAAAAATACCCAATATTAGGTATATCTAAAACTTATACTTCTTTTCTAAAGCATAACGCATGAGCTCACCTTTTCCCTGAAGCCCAAGAATACGAATCATATTTTTGCGATGCGTATCAACTGTATGTGTACCAATAAATAGTTCTTCTGCAATTTCTCTAGACGTTTTACCTTGAGCAATCAATTCTAAAATCTCAATTTGACGTTTGGTAAGCAGACCTTTATTTTTAGAACTTGATTCTGTATCTAAGCTATTAGTGTTAATATTTGGGTCAAAATAATTATCGCCTTTATAAACTGTTTTTACAGCTGTGAGGACATCTTGTAAAGATGAGTTTTTTAGAATATAACCATTAGCACCAGCATCAAGCATTTGTTCTACTGCTTCTGATTGGTCAAACATTGTAAAAGCTAAAATTTTTGTTTTAGGGAATTCTTTTTTTATGTTTTTTGTTGCTGTAATACCATCCATTTTTGGCATTCGTATATCAGTGATTACAACATTAGGCTGTTTTAATCTAACAATATCCAATAAAGCTTCACCATCGTTAGCAGTTCCAATAATAGAGATGTCTTCTTCGTATTCTAGTAATAATTTAATGCCATCTATTAATGATTGATGGTCTTCTGCAATTGCTAATCGTATCATGATGGTATGTCTATTATAACAGTTGTTCCTTTGTGTAATTCAGATTCTATAGTAACGCTTCCTCCAAGGTTTTCAATACGTTTATCAATACTGTGTATTCCCATACCAGATTTTTTAGTAATGTTTTTGGTATTAAAACCTTTGCCATTATCCTCTACCATGATATTGAGGCTCTCTTCATGTTTGGTAATGTGAATACTAGCTTCTGTAGCTTCTGCATGTTTAATAACATTGGTAATGAGCTCTTGGACAATTCTGAAAATAGTGAGTTCTAAACTATTTTCTAAACGTTCGTTTAAGCCATGATCAAAAATATCGACCTGTAATTGGTTGGAGGCAGAGACCGTTTTTGCCATATCATTTAAGGCTTTTAGCAACCCTTTTTTAGCCATAACGCCCGAATTTTTGGTATGTGCTACAGTACGTACTTTATTGTAAGCTTCGTCTAGTAACTCGGTAGTTTTTTTGTAAAGTTCAGGCGATTGTTTGTCCTTTAAGGCATTAAAATGCAGCTTTACAGTAGCCATTAAACCACCTAAATCATCGTGTAAATCATTTGCTATACGTTGTCGTTCTTTTTCTTGCCCTTCTATCATGGCATCAATGGCAGTTAATTCTTGCTCTTTAAGTAAGGTAGTGACTTTCTGAGATGCTAATTCTTTTTCTTGTATTGCTAATAACTGTTTGCGTTTGGTGTTTTTTTGAATTAAAAAGAAAATGATACTACCTAAAACTAATAAAGAACCTAAAGTAATCATACCATTTCGAAACCGTTTTTTTTGTGCTTGCTCAATGATTATTTGTTTTTCTTTCTGTTCTGTTTCAAGATTTACCTTAAGCTTTGCTACCTCAATAGTGTTTTTTTTAAAATTAAGCTGCTCGCTCGTAACAATTGCTTTAAATAATAAATTATATGCTTCTTGGTGATTTCCTAATGTATTTAAGTATTTTGATTTGTAGTGATATAAGTAATATAAATCGCTTAAAGAATCAATTTTGTTAATATAGTTTTTTGATGATTCAAGTGTATGTAATGCTTTCTTGTAATTGCCTTTAACGTACTCAATATGAGATAATTTAACAGAAGTTGAAAAACGTAAATACTCATAAAAGGGGTAATTTTTTGAATCATTAAAGGCTAATTCATAATAAATTTTAGAACTATCTATCTCATTTAATAGTTCATGGTAAAGCGCTTTTTCAAAATATAGTTTAGGAAGTAATTTGCTGTTATTTGGTAGTGATGCAATAATCTTATCAAGTTTTTTTGCGTTATCAAAGTAGTCTTTATCTAGTCCATTTATGCTCGAAGAGTAAAAAATGAGTTCGTACAGTTTGTATATAGCTTTGTCTTCATTATCAGAAATGAGTTTTTTATATTTTTCGAGGTAAACTTTATAATCTGAATTACTTTGAGTTATATCGTAATGGTAAAACTCTAACATAGCCATTAAGCATCGTTTTATTAAAGGTATATTTTGAGTATTTTCTGCATTCAGTAGTGCTTCATAAAAATGTTTATAGGCTCTGGATTTGTCCGATTCTTGATAAAATATGTAGTATCCTTTATTTAAATTGTTTAATGATTTATATAAAGCATTTTCATAATAAATAGAATCAGCAAGATTAGTTTGAATATAAATTGAAGAAGCATTATTAAGTTTAAGCGACAAATTTTGAAGTAGTGTCTTTAATATGTCATTATTTATTTGTTTAGATGTGTTTATAGCTTTTTCATATTCTAAAGATTTAAGTTGATGAAAATATGTGTCTAAAAGCAAACTTTCAGATGCAGTTTGAGCCACTGATCTGAAAGTTAATACAATAAGTAATATGACTAAAATATGTTTATTCAAAATAAAACCACAGCGTTGCTCCTTATACATCTTGGGCTTACTGCTTCTGGATAAATTGGAGAATCATCTTCACTTAATTCTAATATGCCCTCGCTTCCAATTTCAATCTCTTCATCAATCTTTCTTAATGCTGCTCTAACAGCATTATTTTTGAAGAAATCATTATTAAATTTGACATCTCTATCTTCAAGGCGTAAGCGTTTTATACTATTTTTCCCATCTCTAATATAATGTTCAGAGTCAAAAACCTCATATTTAAATTGTGATTCGTTGGTTCTTAATTTTAATAAAACTCTTTCAAAAGTTAAGCCGTCATGCTTTTCAAGAATTGTGTCTTCTGGGAAGTTTAATATTGGTTTATGATCAGGATCTGACAATCCTCTCATAACCAATAAAATTTTACCGTCAATATATTTTGCAGCAACAATTCCAATATTAATAGGTCCTTTATAATTAAGAATATTGAATGTAGCTGAAATTAATTTTATTTTCTTTTTTGCTTTATCAGCATATGCAGTTTTAAAAACAGCAAATACACAAAAAAAAGTATTATATAACTGTGATCCATAAACAAATTGGTTCCTTGGTTCATCAGTTGGACATAAGTCTAAAGTGGTAGAATACGTGTTTAAAGTTTCATTAGTAATTTTCATAGTTTAATGGTTTATAGTGAGTTTAAAGGATTAAATAAGTACACCAAAACAAAAATAGCTACAGAGCCACTAGCTACAATGGCAGGTTCTTTTTCAGTAAGCGAATAAAAGGGTTGGTCTTTTTCTGTTGTAATAATTTCTCCATCACTGTTGTGACTTAGTTTTATCATACCTGGAATGGCAACGCTTACACCACTTGCTGCTAATGCCACTACGATTCGCATAAGCCAGAACACTTCTTTTTTTGTAACATCAAAATTTTTTAATGAAGCAAACAATGCAAAAAATGTAAATGCTGAAATAATGAATAATAAAAAAGGAGGGATTGACACATTTTTCATAATTATTTAGTTTAAAAAGTTTTTGATAAGTCAAATGTGTAGAATATAGGAACATCAAAACATACCCAGTAACAGGTATATTTGATTAAAAAGTTAGAAAAAGATACTGGAACCGGAAGAAAATTCAGACAAAAAGAAAATAAAACCGATAAATAGGTTTACATAAATACAAACTTAATTGTCACTAGCATCAATAAAAAAGAGATAAAACCAACTAAAACCCAAATACTACCTTTATAGTATTTTTTATGTAGAGCTTTATCTTTTGAGTAAGCAAAAAATAGAATAACAATAAAAGCAATTGCAAATAAAATTCCGAATGTGATTTGACCATTGCTAAACATAATTCTGTATTTTTAAGGATTGTAAAAGTTACACAAAATTAAACTAAAATATTTTAATGAAGGATAAGATTAACGCTGTAAAAGCATTTCATACAGCATTTAAAATTGGGCATAGAGAAACACCCAAAGCAGATTTAGGAGAAGCAAAAAATGTATTACGATATAAATTAATGCGTGAAGAAAATGAAGAATATTTAGAAGCTGCTAATGCCAATGATTTGATTGAAGTTGCTGATGCGCTGGGAGATATGCTCTATATTTTATGTGGTACTATTATAGAACATGGTATGCAATATAAAATTGAAGAGGTGTTTAACGAAATTCAACGTAGTAATATGAGTAAATTAGGAGACGATGGAGAACCTATTTACAGAGAAGATGGCAAAGTTCTTAAAGGCCCAAATTATTTTAAACCTAATATAAAAGCTATTTTGGAGTCATAAAAAAAAGCAGCTTTTGAGCTGCTTTTTTTATTTATACTTTATAACGCCAACCATGAGGATCATCGGCTAAATTATGTTGTATTCTGGTTAGTTTGTCCTTAAAAAAACTGGCATAGGAGTTTTCTAATTTTGGCAGCTCAAACACATCATCTGCATGTTCAAAAGCAGCAATAGGATTAATAACTGCAGCAGTACCAGCTCCAAAAATTTCTTTTAAGTTTCCATTGCGAGCAGCTTCTTTAATCTCCTTTACACTAATAGGTCTAACCTCATGTTTAATGTTATAATCCTTTGCTAATTGCAACACACTTTTTCTGGTTACGCCATCTAGAATTCTATCATTATTTGGTGCTGTAAGTAGTGTGTCATTGACTCTAAAGAAAATATTCATAGTTCCAGCTTCTTCCAAATATTCATGGGTATTGGCATCAGTCCAGATTACTTGATTAAACCCTTTTTTCTTGGCTAATTCTGTTGGATAAAATTGAGCAGCATAATTTCCAGCTGCTTTAGCAAAACCGACACCTCCATCAGCAGAACGACTATATTTTTCTGCAAATAACACACGTACTTCTCCAGCATAATACTCGGCAGCAGGTGAGCATATAATCATAAACCTGTACTGGTTTGCAGGAGAAGCAGAAATAGCAGGTTCTGTAGCAATTACAAAAGGTCTTAAATAAAGGGTCTTCCCTAAACCAACTTTAATCCAGTCTTTTTCTAAATCAAGTAAGGTTTTTAAACCCTTAAAAAAATAGTCTCTTGGAAATTCAGGAATGGCTAAACGAGCAGCAGACTTGTTTATTCTCTCAAAATTTTCTTGAGGTCTAAACATAAAAATAGCTCCTAGATCATCTTTGTAGGCTTTCATACCTTCAAAAACAGCTTGTCCATAATGAAACACTCTAGCAGACGGTTCAATACTCAAAGGACCATAAGGAATTATTTGAGGTTTTTGCCATTTACCATCAATATAGTCGCAAACAAACATATGGTCAGTAAATACACGACCAAATTGTAAATCATCAAAATTTACACCATTGATTTTACTATTGGCAGCTTTTACTACATCGATTTCGTAAGTGGAAGAATCTATCATTAGTTTAGTTGATTATTTCAACTGCAAAAGTACATATTTAACTACGTTAATAAAAGCAGGTTTTTAGTTAATAATATGTTATATTTAGCCCATATTTTCATTTAAATAAACTAAAAATGCGTAATAAAATTTTATTAGTTCTTTTTGCTTTGTCGATTATTGCTTGTAAAAATAACACACAAACTAAAGAAGAAACTACTAGTGAGACACAAGATATTGCCTATCAATCAATTGGTAAAAAAATTCTAGCTGAAGGCGCCTTGAGAGAAGGCGATATGACTAAAGTATATTTTAGCATGAAACAAGGTGACACTATACAATCTAAAATGATAGCAAAAGTTGATGAAGTATGTCAAGCAAAAGGATGTTGGATGACATTAAACTTACAAAATGGAAAACAAGTTATGGTGAAGTTTAAAGATTATGGTTTTTTTATGCCTAAAGACATAGCTGGTAAAGAAGTAATTATTAACGGTAAGGCTTTTGTTGATGAGATGTCTGTTGATGAACAAAAACATTATGCTCAAGATGCTGGTAAATCTGCTGAAGAGGTTGAAGCAATAAAAACACCTAAAAGAACCTATTCTTTTGAAGCTGATGGTGTACTTTTAAAGGAGTAATTTGAAATGTACTCCTTAAAACTTATGTCATTTATTTTGCGCAATGTGAATTACATCTGACTGACTTATGCAATAGAAATGACCAGATGAAACGAAAAATAATTACAACTTCTGATGGTTCTAAAACTATCTATATAGAAGATTGGAATGAGCAATACCACTCCATTCATGGAGCGATAAATGAAGCAAACCATGTTTTTATAAAACATGGTTTGCATTTTTTTTGTCATGAATTCTCAAAAAACCAAAAGGATATTTCAATTCTAGAAATAGGTTTTGGTACAGGGCTTAATGCATTTACTACTGCTTTAGAAACTAAAAAACTCAACAAAACAGTACAGTATGTCGGAGTAGAGGCTTATCCTGTTTCTAAAGACGAATATAACTTACTTAATTATGCTCAATTAATCTCTGAAACAGACACAGAACTATTTGAAAAATTGCACACAACCGATTGGGAAGTAAATTCAAAAATTACATCACATTTTTATTTAGAAAAACGAAAACAGTTTTTCTCTGATATTGAAGATGAAGATTTATATGATGTAATTTATTTTGATGCTTTTGGAGCCAGAGTGCAACCAGAATTATGGACGGAATCTATTTTTGAAATCATGTTTAAAACGCTTAAAACTAGAGGTGTATTAGTAACCTATTCTGCAAAGGGTAGTGTTAGAAGAGCGATGCAAAAAGTTGGTTTTACAGTCGAAAGACTTCCAGGACCTCCAGGTAAACGAGAAATGTTACGCGCTTGTAAAGATTCGTAATTTTCAGTGATGTTAAACAAGCTATATGCTGTGAGCAATGAAGCATCATACGACTCAATGAAATAGTTTTTTAGAGCTAAATGTTGAGAGCTATTAAAAGTTAAACCCTTATTAAAATATCAAATTCAGCTTAATAGTTTCAGTATTTTTGTAGTGTTATGAAAAAAGTACTTATTACAGGCGCTACAGGATTAATTGGTCAAGAATTAGTCCCCTTGTGTCATGAAAATAATATTGAAGTTAATTATTTAACCTCTAGAAAAAGTAAGGTAGTTAAAAATACCAACTACAGTGGCTTTTATTGGGATATTGATAAACATGAAATTGACAAAGCATGTTTTGAAGGCGTTGACACGATTATAAATTTAGTTGGTGCATCAATTTCTGAAAGATGGACAACCTCTTACAAAAACGAAATAATTTCTAGTCGAGTAGAGTCATTGCAATTAATTTTTGATACTTTAAATAAAACCAAACATTCTGTTACTCAAATTATTTCTGCTAGTGCTATTGGGTTTTACCCTAGTTCTTTAACTCACTTCTATAATGAAGACTTTGATAAAGTCAACCCGAATTTTTTAGGAGAAGTTGTAGAACAATGGGAAGCAGCTGTAGATGAATTTAAAAGCTTAAATATTACTGTTAGTAAAATACGTATTGGTCTCGTATTATCTAGTAAAGGTGGTGTTTTAGAAAAAGTTGTAAAACCTGTAAAAGTTGGAGCTGGTGCTGCTTTTGGAGATGGTAAGCAATGGCAATCATGGATTCACATTAGAGATTTGGTGAAACTATTTTTATATGTAATGAACTATAAATTAGAAGGTGTATACAATGGTGTGTCTCCAAACCCTGTTTCTAATAAAGTATTTACAAAAGCTATTGCTACAACTTTAAATAAACCTCTAGTATTACCAAATATTCCAAAATTTGCAATGAAACTAGCTCTAGGCGACATGCATCAAATTTTATTTGAGAGTCAGAGAGTGGATTGCTCTAAAATAGTAAATAAAGGTTTTAACTTTGAGTTCCCTAATCTAGAACCTGCACTTGAAGATTTATTAAATTAAGGCTCTAAATAAACATTAGAAATTAATTTGGAAACCGTTGGATGGTCATTTCCTCCTTTCGGCTCAATAGTTATATTTAAGGATTCAGCATTATGAATATAGGTCATGGCAAGTAACTCCTTACTTGTATCAATAATTCCCATATTAATCATTTCGCCTTCAACATCAGCCCACATTTGATAATCTTGATTAGCATTCAATTTCGCTAATTCTTTAGTGTTAATCACTACAGATTTATCAACATTATTTACATAGCTAATAACTTTTGAGTTTGGAGATAGTTTATTTCCAATTAGTACATATTGCCTGGAGTTTGGCGAGATAATTTGTTTTAGCCATTTTGTAGTGGTTTCTAAATTTTCAGTCACAGAATTTAAATCATCAATTAATATTTGATTTTTGTCTTCAACAATTTGTAATTCTTTTTTGGTAGTGTTCAATTCAGAATAAGTCCAAAGTATTCCTATTAGTAATATAGCAGCAATACTTGCGGCTATGGTTAAAAGCGTTTTTAGCTCAAATGATTTAGTATCATTAATAATAGTTTCTTCTGTAGAATTATTTTTTATTGATTTTAAGAGGTTAGTTTTTACATCTAATGGTGGTTTAATAGCATTCTCTTGACCCAGTTGCTCAAAAGTTTCTTCTAATTCGTTAAAATAATTTTTTAATTCTGTATCAGAATTTAGAGCGTTCTCAATTTCAAGCTTCTTACTAGAATCTAATTCTCCTAGTAAGTATTGCTCAAGAATTCCACTTTCTATTATATCTTTCCTTTTCATCATCTCAATGCATCAATTAATACTATTAATAATACTAATGTTTTAGAGTAATGTTCTTTTAATTTTTGTAAAGCTTGCCTTATATAGGACTTAAAAGTGCCTAGAGGAACATCCATTTCTTTATGGGCTTCTCTGTGTGTTAGGCCTTCAAAATAAACAAGCTCTAAAGCTCTTTGGTGGTGTGTTTCAAGTTTTTTTATTGAACCATTTAACTCTAAATATTCTGAATCAATAGTAATTTCATCCTCTTTATTACTATATACACTTAAATCTTCACTTTGGATGAGTTGATCAGATTTTCTTAAAAAATTTAACACTTTGTTTTTTGCTATACGATAGATCCAAGTATAAAAACGTCCTTTTTCTGGATCATATTGATGAGATTTCTCCCAAACAGTTATAAAGGTATCTTGTAATAAGTTTTGAGCATGTGCTTCATCTTTACACATTCTAATTATAACACCAAAAATTGCTGGAGAATACTTGCCGTATAGTTTAGACAAGGCATACTCATCTTTGTTTTGGAGCTGTTTTATTAAGATTAGGTCGCTCATTTATAAGTGCTAATTAATCAAATTTAAAAAAAAAATGACTGCAACTCATCCAAAACATAAATTACTGTGTATATAAACATATAAAGCGCTTATAAATTGTTTAATTATTAAAAAAATAATCATGAAAAAATTAGTATTTATTTTAACAACGTTGGTAGCATTATCGTTTAGCAAAAACGCTACAGCTCAAAAAAGTATAGTGGATATTGCTGTATCTAATGAAGATTTTTCAACTCTCGTTACTGCATTAAAAGCAGCAGATTTAGTTAGCGCATTACAAGGAGAAGGACCTTTTACAGTTTTTGCTCCTACGAATAAAGCATTTGCTAAAATTGACTCTAAAACTTTAAGCTCTTTGTTAGAACCAAAGAATAAAGAAATGTTATCTAAAATACTTACTTATCACGTAATAAGTGGTAACTACGATGCATCTTCAGTAGTTGCAGCACTAAAAAAGGCTGGAGGTACAATAGAGTTGAAAACTTTAAGTGGAAATACATTAAAAGTTAGAAAAGGAACAGACGGTATTTATCTTAAAGACGAAAACGGAAACTACAGTAAAATTACGGCTACAGATGTTAAAGGTAGTAATGGTGTAATTCATGTGATTGATAGTGTAGTGATGCCTAAATAGATAGGAGATTATTGCTATGAAAAAGAAAAGCCTCGCATTTGCGAGGCTTTTTGATTAGTATTAAAATACAGATTAAGATTTTTTAGCCTTAACTGTAATTTTTAACTCGATATCATCATTAATAAATTTATCTCCTAAATTATCAAAAAATGATTTAGAACCATATTGTACATTCCACTTCGATCTATCAATTGTAAATGCCTCACTAGCTAAAGTTAAATTGTCACCATCTTCAGAAACTGACACAGGAAATGTAATGTTATTTTTCACACCTTTAAGGCTTAAATTTCCAGATAGCATTGTTTTGCCATCTGTATCTTCTAGACCAGTAACTTCAAAAGCAGCTCCAGGAAACTTTTCTACATCAAAAAAATCAGCACTAGATAAATGTCCAACTAAATTAGCATTACCTTTTTCAGTTTCAGGGATGTCAGTTACTTTGATAGACTTCATGTCAATTAAAAAAGTACCACTGTGAATTTTTCCATCATTAGTAGTAAATACACCACTTTCTAAATTAATTGTTCCAGTATGAGAACCTGTAGGCTTAAACCCTTTCCATTCTATTGTAGATTCTCCAACATTTGCTATAAATTTTTCAGAAGTGCTTTCAGCAACAGTTGCAGCTTCTGCATCACTAGTATTAGCTTCTTTTGCTTTTTTGCAACCTACAATAGCAACTGCTAATACAGCTACCATAAAAATATTAAATACGCTTTTTTTCATTGTTAATGTTTTTGTGTTTGTATGACAAAAGTAAGAATTCTATTCTAAATTAATTAGTAAAAAATAATTGATGACATTTTGGCATTGTATTAATAATGGCAGTACTTTTGCCAACTAAATAAAAAAGAAATTATAGTGTGTAAACTATGAGTAAAAAAGATAAAAATCAAGATATAGTTGAGGAGCAGATAGATGATCAAGTAACTAACGAAACAGAAGTAGAAGAAATCTCTGTTGAAGAAAAGTTACAAAACGAGTTAGCTGCTGAAAAAGATAAGTTTCTGCGTTTATTTGCTGAATTCGAAAATTATAAAAAACGAACTTCTAAAGAGCGAGTTGAATTATTCAAGACTGCAAGTCAGGATGTAATGGTTGCCATGCTACCCGTTTTAGATGATTTTGAACGTGCTTTAAGTCACATAGAAGACGATAAAGAAGCAGAAGAATTAAGAAAAGGTGTGATGCTTATTTATCAAAAACTATTGACAACTTTAGAACAAAAAGGTCTAACTGTTGTTAAAGTAGAAAAAGGTGATGTCTTTGATGCTGAAGATCATCAAGCAGTAACTCAAGTCCCTGCTCCTAATGATGATATGAAAGGTAAAATAATCGATATCATAGAAAAAGGCTATAAACTAGGAGAAAAGGTTATTAGATATCCTAAAGTAGTTGTAGGACAATAAATATTTAAGAGGCAACTCTAATTATAAAACATGGCAAAACAAGATTATTACGAAATATTAGGTGTTAACAAAAGTGCATCTGCTGCAGAGATAAAAAAAGCCTATCGTAAGATGGCATTAAAATATCATCCTGATAAAAACCCTGATGATAAAGAAGCCGAAGAAAAATTCAAGAAAGCTGCTGAAGCTTACGAGGTATTAAGTGATGCTGATAAAAAAGCACGTTATGATCAATTTGGCCATGCTGCTTTTGAAGGTGCCGGAGGTTTTGGTGGTGGAGGTATGAATATGGACGACATATTCAGTCAATTTGGAGATATTTTTGGTGGTGCCTTTGGAGGAGGCTTTGGTGGTTTTGGAGGCTCTCAAGGAAGACGTGTAATAAAGGGCAGTAATTTAAGAGTTCGTGTTAAACTTACTCTTGAAGAAATTGCAAATGGTGTTGAGAAAAAAATAAAAGTAAAACGAAAGGTTCAAGCGCCAGGTGTAAGTTATAAAACATGTACAACTTGTAATGGTTCAGGACAAGTTACTAGAGTAACAAATACCATTTTAGGACGTATGCAAACGGCTTCACCTTGTAACACTTGTGGTGGAGCTGGCCAAATAATCGATAAAAAACCAGCTGAAGCAGACGCTCAAGGTTTAAAAATTGAGGAGGATACAGTGTCGATTAAAATTCCAGCTGGAGTTGTAGATGGTATGCAATTAAAGGTTTCTGGAAAAGGTAATGCTGCTCCGGGAAATGGCATTTCAGGTGATTTATTAGTAGCCATTCAAGAAGAAGATCATCCAACATTAAAACGAGAAGGTGATAATTTGCATTATGATATGTATATAAGTTTACCTGATGCTGTATTAGGAACCTCAAAAGATATAGATACAGTTACAGGTAAAGTTAGAATAAAAGTAGAAGCTGGAGTTCAATCTGGTAAAATATTGCGTTTACGAGGCAAAGGTATACCAAGTATAAATGGTTATGGTAAAGGAGATTTACTAGTACATGTAAATGTTTGGACACCAAAAACATTAAGCAAGCAGCAAAAAGACTTTTTTGAGAAAATGAAAGAAGACGAACACTTCCAGCCTAAACCAGAAAGTACTGATAAATCCTTTTTTGAAAAAGTTAAAGATATGTTCTCTTAATACCATTATGAGCATTAAACAAAATTCACTATAACTAGTGGATTTTTTTATTCTTTGTAAATAAAATACTACAATGTTTTACCAATATAAGCTGATTAATAGTAATAATAATTATTAATAATAAAGGTTTGTTTAAGAATATTTGTATATTTGATTTATCGCTAATTCTAAATTAGCGGTAATTTTTCTTTTTCATAGCAATTTTTTCCCATCCTTAATGAAAATTTAAGGGTGGGTTTTGTTTTTATAATTAAAAAGGTATTAATAAATACTGTAACATTTAATATCTTTACTGTACTTATCTTATTAAGAAAACCAACGCATATGAATAATTTATTAGTGACAGACTCTGTCTCTAAAAACTTTGGAAACTTTAAAGCACTCAACAATGTGTCGATTAGTGTTCCAAGAGGTAGCATTTTTGGATTGTTAGGTCCAAATGGAGCTGGAAAAACAACGTTTATTAGAATTATCAATCAAATTACAATGCCTGATACTGGCTCTGTAATGTTAGATGGTGAAGCACTCAAGCCAGAACATGTAAAAGATATTGGTTATTTACCAGAGGAAAGAGGTTTATATAAGTCTATGAAGGTAGGTGAGCAAGCACTATATCTTGCGCAATTAAAAGGTTTAAGTCATAGTGAAGCTAAAAAAAGGTTAAAGTATTGGTTTGATAGATTAGAAATTGGTGATTGGTGGAATAAAAAAATACAAGAGCTCTCTAAAGGGATGGCTCAAAAAATTCAATTTGTTGTAACAGTATTACACGAACCAAAATTATTGATTTTTGATGAACCATTCTCAGGTTTCGATCCAATAAATGCCAATTTAATTAAAGATGAAATTTTACGACTAAGAGATAAAGGCGCAACTGTTATTTTTTCTACCCATCGAATGGAATCTGTAGAAGAGCTATGCGATAATATTGCGCTTATTCATAAGTCTAACAAAATATTAGACGGTAAGTTAATAGATATCAAGAGGCAATATAAAACCAATACCTTTGAAGTTGGACTTGTAACCAACAATGAACAAGCTGTAATAAAATCTATTAACGAAAAATTTGAAACGTCTCAAACAGATTTTAAATCTATAAATGACGATTTAAAAATAAATATCAAGTTAAAAAATGGTGAATCAGCAAACGATTTAATTTCTTTTTTAAGTAATAAAGCACAGATTAATCATTTTGTAGAGTTAGTGCCTAGTGCTAACGATATATTCATTCAATCTGTAAAAAATCACTAATCATGAACCATTTACCACTTATTATAAAACGAGAATATTTGACTAAAGTGAAGAATAAGTCTTTCATAATCATGACTATTTTAAGTCCTTTAATTATGATTGCTCTTATTGCAGTTGTGGCTTACTTATCGCAATTAAATAATAATAAGGAACGTACGATTGCTATTCTAGACGATTCGGGTTTTGTAAGTTCTATTTTTAAGGATACAGAAAATACCAAATATGAGATATTACAAGAAGTTTCATTAGAAGATGCAAAAAAACAAGTAGAAGAAAAAGAGCAATATGGTTTGCTGTATGTTTCTAAACCTGACGAGACTAAAAATGTTGTAGGTTCTGTAAGGTTCTACTCAGAAGATACGCCATCGCTAACTATAATGGCAGGTTTAGAACGTAAGTTAGAGAAACGACTTACAGACTTAAAGCTAGAACTAGATGGAGTTGATACTGAAAAAATTAAATCTTCAAAAACTAATATTACCATAGATCAAGAGAGTTTTACTGGAGAAAAAACATCTAAAATTGATAATGTTTTAAAGTTGGCTTTTGGAGGAATTGCTGGTTATTTATTATTCATGTTTATTATAATTTATGGTAATATGATCATGCGAAGTGTGATTGAAGAAAAAACCAGTAGAATTATAGAGATAATTATTTCTTCTGTAAAGCCAGTACAATTGATGCTTGGAAAAATTATAGGAACCTCTTTAGCTGGAATTACCCAATTTGCTATTTGGGTTATTTTAGGTGGTGTGGCTATGACAATACTATCAGCAATTTTTGGTGTAAGCCTTACAGAAATGCAAACGCCTCAACAAGAAATTGTTCAACAAGCAATGCAGAGCCCTGAAGCTCAAGACCAAATTAAAATGGCTATGACTGCTTTTTATAATTTACCGATTGCCAATTTAATTATTGCTTTCTTGTTTTTTTTTATTGGAGGGTATTTACTGTATAGTTCTTTATATGCTGCAATTGGAGCTGCTGTTGATAATGAAACAGATACACAACAATTTATGTTGCCAATTTTAATGCCTTTAATTTTGGCAGTTTATGTTGGAGTATTCACAGTAATTGAAGATCCACATGGTACAGTTTCTACTGTATTTTCGTTTATACCTTTTACTTCACCAGTTGTCATGTTAATGCGAATACCTTTTGGAGTCCCAATTTGGCAACAAATTGTGTCTCTGGCTTTACTAACAGGAACTTTTATGTTCACCGTTTGGTTTGCAGCAAAAATTTATAGAGTAGGGATATTAATGTATGGTAAAAAGCCGAGTTACAAAGAGCTATTTAAATGGATTAAATATTAGTTAATTTATGCAAAACATTAGAGAGTTTCTAAATTACGATATTAGATTAAGTGATTCTGTTCATATTACAGTGCAAACCATATTAATAGTAGTTTTAGTATTAATAATCACTGGTTTTGTACTTAAGTTTTTTAAAAAACTGGTGACTAGAAAATTGCCAGAAACCGATAAGCCTAAATTTAATTCAGTTTTCTCATTTGCAAAGTATTTTATTTACCTCTTTGTAGTTTTAATTACCATGCAAAACATGGGACTTCAGCTAACAGCAATTTTAACAGCTTCCGCAGCATTATTAGTTGGTGTAGGTTTAGCACTTCAAACTCTTTTTCAAGATATTATTTCTGGTATCTTTATTCTTATAGATCAAACCGTTCATGTTGGAGATATTATTGAAATAGACGGGAAAGTAGGTAGGATTGAAGAAATTAAGTTAAGGACTACCAGAGCAGTAACAATAGATAATAAAGTTCTAGTAATTCCAAATCATAAATATTTAACGGCAATCATTCATAACTGGACAGAAAATGGTATCGAAACAAGAGAGAGTATTACTGTTGGTGTTGCTTATGGCACAGATATTGAACTTGTAAAGAAACTTTTAATCGAAGCAGCAAATACACATCCTAAAGTTTTGGAAGTGCCTGAACCTCTGGTTTTATTCACTAATTTTGGAGATAGTGCTTTAGAGTTTAGGTTAATTTTTACCTTAAATAATAGTTTTGAAGCAGCTATTCCTAAAAGTGATATTAGATTTAAAGTTAATAGTTTGTTTAAAGAAAATAATATTCAGATTCCGTTCCCGCAACGCGATGTACACATAGTTAATAAGTAAAAAAATATGGCAAAAATATTAATAGTAGAAGATGAAGCAGCAATTAGAAGAGTATTGGTTAAAATTCTTTCAGAAGAAAATGATGCGTATCAAGTTGAAGAAGCTCAAGATGGTTTAGAGGGAATTGAAAAAATTAAAAAAGAAGATTACGATCTTGTTCTCTGCGATATCAAAATGCCAAAAATGGATGGTGTAGAAGTGCTAGAAGCCGTTAAAAAAATAAAACCAGAAATACCAATTGTTATGATTTCTGGTCATGGTGATTTAGATACAGCTGTTAATACGATGCGTCTAGGAGCTTTTGATTATATATCAAAACCGCCAGATTTAAATAGACTACTCAATACAGTTAGAAATGCACTAGATAGAAAAGAATTAGTAGTAGAAAATAAAAGGCTAAAAAAGAAAGTTTCTAAAAACTACGAAATGATTGGTGAGTCTGAAGCCATTTCTCAAATTAAAGATATGATTGAGAAAGTTGCAGCCACAGATGCACGTGTTTTAATTACTGGGCCAAACGGAACAGGTAAAGAGTTAGTGGCACATTGGTTACATCAAAAGAGTGATCGAGTTAAAGGGCCAATGATAGAGGTAAACTGTGCGGCAATACCATCTGAATTAATAGAAAGCGAATTGTTTGGTCATGTTAAAGGAGCTTTTACCAGTGCAAATAAAGATCGTGCAGGTAAGTTTGAAGCTGCTAACGGAGGAACCATTTTTCTTGATGAAATTGGTGATATGAGTTTATCTGCTCAAGCTAAAGTTTTACGCGCTTTACAAGAAAGTAGAATTCAACGTGTTGGTAGTGATAAAGACATTAAAGTAAATGTAAGAGTCGTTGCAGCAACTAATAAAGATTTAAAAAAGGAAATTGAAGACGGAAACTTTCGCGAAGATTTGTACCATAGATTAGCCGTTATTTTAATAAAAGTTCCAGCTTTAAACGATAGAAGAGAAGACATACCTTTACTAATAAACTATTTTGCAGAAAAAATTTCTTCAGAGCAAGGTACAACTCAAAAAACATTTTCTGATAAAGCTATTAAGCTCTTACAAGAATACGATTGGACAGGAAATATTAGA
The DNA here is from genome assembly GCA_026162565.1 of Flavobacteriaceae bacterium NBU2973. GTDB lineage: Bacteria > Bacteroidota > Bacteroidia > Flavobacteriales > Flavobacteriaceae > JAOEIQ01. The sequence goes on along the minus strand of JAOEIQ010000006.1, from coordinate 182,071 downwards.
GAACTTCGTAATGTGGTTGAACGCTTAATAATTCTTGGAGACAAACAAGTAAGTGAGAACGATGTAAAACTATTTGCTAGTAAATAATTAATTTAAGTTCTATGAAAACTATAGATATAAACAATTTTAAAGTTGCTTCAAAAATTAGCTTAAAAGATAGATCTACTAATTACAATTTAGATGCTGATAAAGACGAAATTGAAGATGAATTAAAAAAGGTAAGAAAGAAACTAGGTAAACTTCAAGACACTATGTATGCGCACGGTAAGTATGCTGTTTTAGTATGTATTCAAGGAATGGATACAGCTGGAAAAGATAGTATGATACGTGAAGTTTTCAAAGATTTTAATACACGAGGAATTGTTGTGCATAGTTTTAAAGTTCCAACAGAACTAGAACGTAAGCACGATTATATCTGGCGTCATTATATTGCTTTACCTGCTCGAGGAAAGTTCGGTATATTTAACCGAACACATTATGAAAATGTGTTAGTCACTCGTGTACATCCGGGTTATATTTTAGGAGAAAATATCCCAACGGTTAACTCTGTTGAAGATATCAATGAAGCCTTTTGGGACAAACGATTTGAGCAAATAAATAATTTTGAAAAGCATATTTCAGAAAACGGAACAATCATTTTCAAGTTCTTTCTAAACTTATCTAAAGGCGAGCAAAAAAACAGACTCTTGCGAAGACTCAACAAGCGAGAAAAAAACTGGAAATTTTCTCCGGGAGACTTAAAAGAGCGCAAACTTTGGGATACCTATCAGTTTTGTTATGAAGATGCTATTAACAGAACATCTAAAGAACATGCACCTTGGTTTACAATACCTGCAGATGATAAACCAACAGCAAGATATATCGTTGCTAAAATAATGTACGACACACTTAAAGAATATTCTGATATTCAAGAACCAGAATTGGATGATGAGATTAAAGCTAATCTTGAATTATATAAAAAACAATTAGAATCTGAAGATTAATTTTAAAGTTTAAATTCAGTATTAAGCCTTTGTAAAGTCCACATTTTAAAAACATACACATGAAATATTTATTTGTAATTAGTCTATTTTTAAGTCTATTTTCTGTATCTGCTCAATCTGATGAAGAAGTTATTAGAACCATTTATGATCAATCCTTGTCTAATGGTAAAAGTTATGAATGGTTAGATTACTTGTCTAATGAAATTGGAGGGCGTCTTTCTGGTTCGCTAAATGCTGAAAAAGCAGTTGCTTACACGAAAGAGGAATTAGATAAATTAGGTTTAGATAAAGTTTGGTTGCAGCCAGTAATGGTGCCAAAATGGACTAGAGGAGTTCCTGAATATGCTTTTATCGAGTCTACTCCAGGTAATACAACTCAAGTTAATATTTGTGCATTAGGAGGATCAATAGCAACTCCTGATAGTGGATTAAAAGCTCATGTGATTGAAGTACAAACAATTGAAGAACTAAAAGAATTAGGCAAAGAAGCTGTAGAAGGAAAAATAGTGTTCTTTAATAGACCAATGAATGAAAAACTAATAAGCACATTTATGGCTTATGGTGGTTGTGTAGACCAACGCTATGCTGGAGCCATGGAAGCAGGGAAATTAGGAGCTTCAGGAGTTATTGTCCGTTCTATGAATCTACGATTAGACGACTATCCACACACAGGAAGTATGACTTATGGCGATATTCCTCCATCACAACGAATACCTGCTGCGGCAATTAGTACAAATGATGCTGAGTTATTGAGTAGTATGCTAAAAATAGATAATTCGATTAAATTTTTCTTCAAGCAAAATTGTCGTCAGTTTAAAGATGTACAATCCTATAATGTAATAGGCCAAATAACTGGTAGTGAATTTCCTGAAGAGATTATGGTAGTTGGTGGTCATTTAGATTCTTGGGATTTAGGAGATGGTTCTCATGATGATGGAGCAGGAGTTGTACAATCTATGGATGTATTGCGTTTATTAAAAGAGAGTGGAATTAAACCGAAACGAACAATTAGAGTTGTATTATTTATGAATGAAGAAAATGGTTTAAGAGGTGGTAATAAATATGCTGAAGTTGCAAAACAAAAAAATGAGAATCATGTATTTGCTTTAGAAAGTGATGCTGGAGGTTTCACACCTAGAGGATTTAGTTTTGATTGTAGTGATGCTAATTTTGAGCAAGTATTAAGTTGGAAACCACTATTCAAGCCCTATTTAATTCATTATTTCGAAAAAGGAGGAAGTGGAGCAGATGTAGGTCCTTTAAAGCAATCTAACAATGTATTAGCTGGATTGCGTCCAGATTCGCAACGTTATTTTGATTATCATCATGCTGCTAACGATACTTTTGAGCACGTAAATAAGCGAGAACTAGAATTAGGTGCTGCAACTATGACTTCATTGATATACCTATTTGATAAGTATGGTATTAATCCGATTTCAAAACAAAAAACTATTAAAGACTAGCTTAAATTTTTCTGCTTATAGTTAATCCATCTCTAATAGGAAGTAATACGCTTTCCACTCTAGGATCTTCCTTTAAAAGTGTGTTGTAATCTATTACAGCTTTAGTTGAAATATCTTTTGGATTTAATTTTTCAACTACTTTTCCGTGCCATAAAACATTATCAGAAAGAATAATACCTCCTGTTTGTAATTTATCAATTACTAAATGAAAGTAATTAGAATAATTAGGTTTATCAGCATCTATAAAAATAAGGTCAAACGTTGTATCGAGTTTAGGAATAATTTCTAACGCATTTCCAGTATGTTGAATAATTTGTGTGCCATAACCAGATTTATCAAAGTATTTTCTTTGAAAATCATACAACTCTTCATTAATATCAATAGTGTGTAAATGTCCATCAGAATCTAATCCTTCGGCTAAACAAATAGTAGAATAACCAGTAAACGTTCCAATTTCTAATATAGATTTTGGTTTAATGAGTTTCGATATCATACTTAATACTCTTCCTTGATAAGGGCCACTAAGCATAATAGGCTGCAATATTTTTTGGTAAGTTTCTCGTGTAAGCTGTTGTAATAACTCTGGTTCGTTTTCAGAATGATTTACAACATAGTTATCTAAATCTTCAGGTAAGAAGTGCATTATCCTAAAATTCTATTCACTAATTTTACCTTCGCTTTTTCATCATCTCCACACAACCATTGTATTACATTATCTTTCCAAATGGCATCTCGCTCATTTTCAGAAATAATATTTCGCTCAATAGCTAAATCTAAAATTTTACCAGGATACGATGATTGTTTTTCACTTTCCATCTCACCTAAAGGATAAGGATCATCAAGTCCCATAATTACTTGTTTGGAGCCTTGATTTTTTATAAGTAATTGTAAGCCTCCAGTATCATGTACAAGTGTATCGAAAAATATATTTTTATGACCAACTGCTTTTCTTGGATGACTTTTTCCTTCAAATAAATCTGGGCGACCATCAAAACCTTGAATACGTCTTCCTAAATTGATTTGAGCTAATTGTCCACCATGAGCAAAACATGTTCTCATATTAGGATATTTATCTTGATAACCATTTAAAGTAAGAAAATGATAAGCATCTGCACATTGTGCTAGCATCCAAATTAAATGAAAGCGCCAAGAGGTGTTTTCTAATTTTATAAATTTTTCACCATCATAAGGGTGAATTTCAACTGCTAGGTTATATTTATTGGCAAGCTCAAAAAGGGGCTCGTTTTCTTCATCAAAAATACAACGCCACGTTCCTATGGTATCCATATAATGTGTTGGTAAACATAATAATTGCATACCAAGCTCTTCTACACAGCGTTCAATTTCCCAACAAGCACCACGAACAAAACCCGGATGCACTACAAAACCACAAGTAAATTTACTCGGATGGTCATGCTGAACTTTTGCATTAAAGTCATTTTGAAAGCGTAAAGCTTGTTTCATTTCTTCAACGCGTAACCCGTTTCCATAGAGTTGAGATAAGTTTAAAACTACTGCATGGTCAATGTTAAAACGTTCCATCCATGCTAGTTTTTCATTTAAGAAAAAACTAGAATCTGTTACTGGACGACTCCAATCTTTCTGAAGCATAAACTTTCGGTCTTTATCTACCCAAAAAATACCTTTATCCTTCATAAATTGAGGAATTTCCTCTGGATAGGGTAATAAATGTGAGTGACCGTTAATACGAAGTTTTCTAGTCATATTAGTCTATCTGAACTTTTTTAGGAGGTTGCATGATTTCGCCACAATTTGGGCAACTTCGTTTATCAAGATCACTGTAGTAATTATCAAAAATTTTAGGCATATCTGTTTCAATATTTTTAACAGTAAAATCTTCTTCGTATAACTTTGTTACACAATTTTCACAAAACCAGAGTAAAGCATCACGCATGCCTTCTGGTCTTTTATATTCAATTACTAAACCAACAGTATTAGCACCTCGTTGAGGTGAATGTGGAACTTTTGGTGGTAATAAATAGATGTCACCTTCCTTAATATGTACATCTTTTGGAGTGCCTTTGTCTATGATTTTTAAAACTATATCACCTTCTATTTGATAGAAAAACTCTGGTGTTTCATTATAATGATAATCTTTTCTGCTATTTGGTCCTCCCACGACCATAACAATAAAATCACCATCTTTCCAAACACATTTATTTCCAACAGGTGGTTTTAATAAATGTCTGTTTTCTTCAATCCAAGCTTTAAAATTTAAAGGAGACACTAATTTACTCATGACGTTTGTGTGTTTAAATATGTTTTAAAGTTACAAATTTGATAATCAATTTGCAGTATACTTTTGAAGGTTTATTTTTTTCTTTTTACCAAAATTTAAATCTATTATCTTGTAGAAACCATCACTATATTCAGCAGTGAAATAAATTTGATAACGCGCTTTTCTATTTTTTTTAGATACTTTAAAGATGTTTCTTTCATACCAGATAATACTCCTATCATCACTTACAGATATATCTTTATTTGATATAATTTTCTGACTTCCATATTCTTTAGCTAAAAAGCTAGATTCAATCTTTAAAAAATCTAAATCAACCGAATTTGTTTCAGATAAAAGAGGCAGTACATTGTCTATAGCATTAAACTGAATCCAATCTGCAATTTGTTTGATGTCTTGTTTTTGCTCAATATTGGCATTAGAGTAATTTTCAATCGCATATTGCGATTGAGCATTTATAGACCATAGAATACTGTAAATTAGAATTAAGATATTGCGTTTCACATTTATAAACTTTTTGTTCGTCCGCCATCTACAGGCAGATTTATGCCATTTATATAACTTGCACATTCACTAGCTAAAAAGGTTATAGCGTTAGCTGTTTCTTCTGGTCTAGCAAAACGTTTTGCTGGAATTGCCTTTTTCATTGCATCTGAAACTTCTTCTTCAGTTTTTCCAGTCTTTGCAGATTTGTTTTTTATAATTTGTGTTAATCGCTCGGTTCCTGTTGCACCCGGAAGTACATTATTTACTGTAATACCAAATTGCCCTAATTCGTTAGCTAAAGTTTTACTCCAATTGGCTACAGCACCTCTTATGGTATTACTAACTCCTAAACCATCAAGAGGCTGTTTTACAGAGGTTGAAATAACATTTATAATACGACCAAAATTCTCCTCTTTCATAAAAGGCACAAGAGTTTGTGCTAACACATGATTACACTTTAAGTGTTGCGTAAAAGCACTCTCAAATTCATCTAATTCAGCCGAAAATACTGGACCTCCTTTTGGACCTCCTGTATTGTTAACTAAAATATGAAAGCCATGATTATTTGAAATATATTCAGACACTTTGTGTTGTAATTCTAAAGGGTTAGAAAAATCGGCTACAATATAGTTGTGATTTCTGTGTGACGGTAGTTCAGCTAGAGCTGTTTTTAATTTGTCTTCATTTCGAGCAATTAATGTGATATTAACACCTTCTTCTGCTAAAGCAATTGCTGTTGCTTTTCCAATTCCAGCTGTGCTTCCACAAACTAATGCATATTTGTTGTTTAGTTTTAAATCCATTTTTTTAGATAATAGAAAAAAGAATAGAGAGAATAGACTTTAAATCAGTCTCTTTTCTTTGCTCTTTTTTCTGTGTTCTTTTAATATTTTATACATACATTTTTTGCTTCGGTAAAAAAGCGTAGAGCTTCAAAACCTCCTTCACGACCAACACCAGAATTTTTTACACCACCAAATGGCGTCCGTAAATCTCGCATGAGCCAGGTATTTACCCAAATAATGCCTGCTTGTAACTGGGTACTCATTCGCATGGTGCGTTTTAAATCGTTAGTCCATAAGGTAGCAGATAATCCATAGTCCACTTTATTAGCCATAGCTAAAACCTCTTGTTCAGAACTAAAAGACATTATTGTTACGACAGGACCAAATATTTCTTCTTGATTAACACGACATTCGTCGGAAAGTACTTCGATAACAGTGGGTTGTAAATAATAACCATCTTCGTAACCTTCAATTGTAATTCTATTACCTCCACACAAAATGGTGCCACCTTCATCTTTGGCAATATCAATATAACTCATTACTTTCTTCAAATGTGGTTTAGAGACTAAAGCGCCAACTTTAGTGTCTGCATTAGAAGGATGTCCAACTTTTAAGTGTTTAACTCGATCTACAAAATCTGTTTTAAATTTTTCATAGATACTATCTTCTACAAAAATACGACTACCACACAAGCATATTTGTCCTTGATTAGCAAACGATGAACGTACCGTTGTTGTTAACATATCATCATAATCACAATCTGCAAAAATAATGTTTGGGTTTTTTCCGCCTAGTTCGAGTGATAGTTTTTTAAACATTGGAGCAGCTGTTCTAGCAATATGAGCACCAGTTGCTGTACCACCTGTAAAACTTATGGCTTTAATATCTGGATTCTCTACAATGGCTTGACCAGTTGAACCTCCTAGACCATGAACAATGTTTAATACACCTTTAGGTAAACCTGCTTCATTACAAATTTCACCAAGTAAATAGGCTGTCATGGGAGTGACTTCACTTGGTTTAGCGACTACACAGTTGCCTGCAGCAATTGCTGGTGCAATTTTCCAAGTAAAGAGGTAGAGTGGTAGGTTCCATGGACTGATACAACCTACAACACCAATCGGTTGGCGCAGCGTGTAGTTTATAGCATTTTGCCCAACACTCTCGTGGCTTTCGCTTGCAAATTGCGTAATGGCATTGGCGAAAAAGCGAAAATTACTAGAGGCTCTCGGTATGTCTACAGCTTTTGCTAACCATAACGGTTTACCATTGTCTTTACTTTCTGCTTCCGCGAGTCGGTCTAAATTTGTTTCAATGAGTTCTGAAATTTTAAGCATAATTCTGCTGCGCTCTTCTAATGTTGTTTGAGACCATTGCTTAAAGGCAGACTTTGCAGATTTGTAAGCATTCTCAACATCATCTTTAGATGAGTTAGGAATTTGGCTATACACTTCGCCACTTGCTGGATTGTAATTGTCTATCCAATCGTCGCTAACTGGATTTGTAAATTGACCGTTTATGTAGTTTTGAATGTTTTCCATTTTTGTCTGGTCGAGCGCAGTCGAGACCTATTTTATGTCTGGATTATATTTAGAATGTGTTGCATTTCTACATTCAGATAAAATTTGCAACAAATCATATTCCCCATGTGCCAAAGCCAGTTTCTTTTTTGCGCTCCAATTTTTTATTTTCTTTTCAAAGAAAATTGCTTGCTCAATATCGTTAAATTCTTGTTGAAAAATTAATTTTAGAGGTCTTCTTTTATATGTAAAACAGTTTTTATTTAAGCCTTTTTGATGTTCTTCAAATCTTCTAGACACATTATTAGTAACACCAGTGTATGTGAGTCCATCTGCACATTGTAGTATGTATACATAATATAAGTTCACTTTCTTAATTTATTGAGGTCTCGACTGCGCTCGACCTGACATTATCTAGTAATCACAAGATAGCTTATTTCAAATAATCTTCTATGTCTTTTTTTAATTGTTCAGCTTCCTCTTTGGTGCTATTTAATATCTCGAGATAAGGAATATTAACGCCTAACCAAGTTTTTAATGATTGTATATATTCCTTGTCGTTTTTGAGGGCTTCAAAATCAATAGGTACCAATTTATCTAGAGTTTCATTAACAAAAACGGTATTAAAATTTTTTCTGTAATAATCGATCATATAACTATAAAAATCTAAATGGACTTCTTGAAAAGCTCCTTCAGTACTATTAGCTGAAGAGGTATGGAATTTTCCAATTGCAGATCGAAGTTCCGGATTTTGTATGAGATCTGTTCCTATGGATATCAAAGATTCATAACCGCTCGTTTTGAAATCGATATTGTCATAAGCATTGACTGCTCTAAAATGGTAGGCTAAAGAATCATGGTATGGATCGTCTTTTTCTAGTGTAGTAATAATAGTTTGTATAGAATTAATAGTTCTCTTAAGGTTATTGGTTCTTGTATTAATAACTCTATCTAAATCTAATACTGTATACTCTAAATCCGAAATAATTTCTGTGAGTACTTGTCGCTCTTTGTCTCTGGCTTTTTTTTCTTCGTTCCAATTATTTATTTGTAATGCAATTAGGATTCCTATTACAACCAACAATATTTCGCCAATGGCGTATTTAAAATATTTTCCCATTTCATTTTCTTGGATTAGTGAGCGACGTATATGACGAAAAAATTTTAGCATTAATAATTGTTAAGTTCATTAATTATTAAACTTCGGAGTCTGCTATTACGTGTTAAACTTTCATTTTTAATATGGTATAAATTGGATTTTAATTTAAGATTTACTTCAAATAGAATTTGTTGAAATTCAACTTGTTTACTTATTTTAATAAGGTCTTCTTTAGTAATCATATTTACTTTTTCGGCATCTAGAATCTCAAACTGACTGGATAAATTATAGGCTTCTTTCTGGCCTAAATAGGGTCTTATTTTATCTTTAACAATGCTTGCAAACTCATTCATTTCTATTATTCCAAGGTTTAAATCTTCATTATAATCAATAAGTTCTTTTCGTATAATTTCATTATTCAGTTGACTGGTTAATAGAGGCGAGGTTTTTAAGCTGGGTGCTTCAAGAGTTACATATTGTCTAATACTATTTGGATTTTCGGTTAATGATTGTTTAGAACCTTTAAATCCAATACGATAAAGTTGCTGGTGTAGGTCATTTATTTTAGAAAGTACTTTAATGTTTTTATCAAAAGCAATAGAATCTAACTTTAAATCTTCGAGTAGTTTGTTAAGTTTAGCGAACTCGTTTAGTTTGGCTTTTCTAGCTTCATTCCAATTGTTTATTTGAAGTGCTATTAGAATTCCAATTACAACAAGTAAGATTTCACCAATGGCGTACTTAAAGTATTTACCCATTTTGTTTTCTTGGATTAGTGATTTGCGTATATGTCTGAAGAATTTAATCATTAATGTACTTTTTAGATAGCCTTCTGATTTTTGATATTTTTTCTAGTGCTAATTCTGAATTAATTTCACCGCTAGATCTATTTTCTCTATAAAACCTTAAAAAACTAATGATTGGTTTTTTTTCAAGAAATGCTTCTGGGTCATTTGGAATAGCATATTGACGCCATCTGTAATCTGAAAATTCCTCTTGAATTATTGGATCCCAATCTTTTTTGAAAGATTCTTCAACATCCTTATGCGCTACATAAATATCATTTACACTCTGATCGTAGTAACTAATTAACTCGAGTTGCAATTCTGTATCAGAAATAATATCTATACCTTTTGATTTTAAAACTTCAAAGGCACTGGATTGCGATTTAAAACGTTCAAAAGAAATTATTTTCCCTAACCAATTGTTCAAACTATCGCTAATAAATCCTGAACTCACTTGTTTTAAAAGTCTACTGGTTAACTCGTTAGACACTCTGGATTTATTTAATTCAATTGACAAGTTTATAGAATCGCTTATTAGGTTTTTATTTATAATCGTTAGGATTTCTTTCTCATAGGCTTTGTTTTTTCTTATGTCATTCCAATTATTAATTTGTAAAGCAATCAGGATTCCTATAACTACCAATAGTATTTCGCCAATGGCATATTTAAAGTATTTTCCCATTTTATTTTGTTCAATTAATGATTTACGAATATGTCTGAAGAATTTAATCATTGACTATTGTATTATCAATTATAATATAACCATTAAGTTCTTCAGTAAACTTTGCTATACAGTTGTTATCGTTGTATACGCTTATCACTTTGGAATAGTCACCTCCATTAAGTAAACCTCCACGCCAAGTTTCATGTTTTTCAGTTACTCCAGGTTTTAATTTAAATTCATCTAATTTATTATCGTATTTATCTGTAACTTTTACAGATAAGTTATCTTTACTAGTGTTGAAAATTAATAGTCTTTGTCTTGTGCCCTTGAGATTTAGATAATCTTTTGCGGTACTATTACAAGCAACTTCTTTATAGTGATTAAGGTTTAATGTAGTAAGTAAGCTTAATAACTCATTTTTATTAAATTGATGCTTTACTTGTTTTATTTGTACTAATATGTTAATTAACCTGGCTCTAGCTATTCTCTCTTCGAATAGAACGTTGTGGTTTTTGATACTATAATTATTTACTCGATTAATATAGTTACTATCTGTGAGATAAAAGTTGATTGTTTTTTCAATACTACTAGAGTCTCTTTTAAAAATTAAATCTTTATCACTTAAAGAATAGTAATCTATATTGTTGGTAAATGCTTTTTGTAAATCATTCCAAGCTAAATCTTTGTATTGTTTACGACCTTTAAGACTTTTAATAGCTTTAATAATTGGTAAATACTTTGGTTTAACAGCTTCTTCTAACACCAATAATTTATCTAAATTTTCGGTGTTGGGATTAAAATCGGAATAGTTAAAGAGTATCTCGTAATATTTAAACTGGCGATAATCGTCTTTCGTTACCTCCTTTTTTAAAATACGTTGCATCATGAGTTCTCGCTCTTCATTAAATGAAATTTCACTATTTACATCTTTGATATCAGCAATAACATCATTTTCAACTTTATCAATAAGAGTTTCAATGGTATTATTAAGCTTACGCTTTTCGTTCCAATTGTTGGCTTGTAGGGCAATCATAATACCAATAACTACAAGAAAAATTTCTCCAATAGCATAGAGTAGATACTTACTAAATTTATTCTCGGAGAGGAGTCTGCGTCTAATTCGACGGAAGAATTTGATCATTCACTTTCTATTTTGAAAGCAAATTAGGTTGATGGTGAGTTGAGGTTGGTTAACTATATGTGTTTAAAGATAGTATAATGTTACAAATTGTCGCTTCGAGTAATTTCAATTTATTTAAATTGTATCGAGAAGTAATTTAGTTTCTAATTGAGTTCTCGATACATTTTACTTTGCAAAATACTCGAACTGACGTATTGGTTATCATCTTTTTTTATAAGCAGTCACCTTTATTTCTACTACTAAATCTGGATGTGGTAATTGGTGTACAGCAACTGTAGTTCTGGTTGGTCCAGTTGCTGCATCAAAAAACTCGGCATAAGCTTTGTTATAACCAGCAAAGTCATTCATGTTAACCAGAAATGTAGATACATCTACAACATCTTTTATACTAGCTCCAACTGTTTGTAGGTTTTTGTCAATGTTTTTTAACACTTCTCGAGTTTGCGTTTCTATATTTAAACGTTTGGTTCCCATCTCATCAATAATATCAACTCCAGCAATTGTGTTATCTGGTCTTCGAGAACTGGTTCCTGATACAAAAATAAAATCGCCCACAATTTTTACGTGAGGATAAGCACCTCTTGGTGTTACTCTTTTTTCTGCTGAAGTAGAAGTCTTATTGTTTTTGTCTTGCATGTTTCTTGTTTTTGTTTGTTCTTTTTCCATTGATGAAAAAGAACCAAAAAATCTAGACTTTATAAAAGTTATCTAAATTTTTTATTCGAATTCTAAACCTTCCGACCTTTTCAGCTATAGCTGAATTCGAACAAGCCGAAGCTTTTAAACGAATTCTTTTTTTCAAATTTAACAATAACTTTTATGAGGTCATTATTTTAATTCTTCGAATTAATTTTATATATCATTGCGAAGTGATTTTTTTAATTTACTGTGGCAATCTTTTTAATAGAACTTCTATTCATAAGATTACTACGTCTTCAGACAGTAAAGGTCTGAATCCTCGTAATGACGTTTCATATCTATTTCAGTCCAGCAATTCTATCATCTTCAAGAATAGCTTCTGTTTCTGTTTTTACTTTTTCTAAAATGGCATTAATATCATCTGTAGTTGAAATAACACCATCTGCCAACATATTAAGTATGGCCTTATCTTGAGCACGACCTCTAAGCATTGCTTCTCTATAGCCAATATGCTCGTTAAATGTAACTAAAGAATATTTCGAAGAATAATCATCCGGAAAATTTTCTTCTAATGCCATTTCAATTTTTCGTTTCTCTTGAAAGATGGCTTGGCCAACATGATCTTTCATTTCATGAAAATTATCTATTGCTAAATCAGCTATGGCATCTGTATCTTTTTTTCTATTTTTCTCATATGTGGTAAAGATAGCTTCCCAACTATTTAAATTTTGATCGAGTACTTTATCGAACTCTACAACATCTTCGAAAGAAGCATTCATACCTTGACCATAAAACGGAACAATAGCGTGTGCAGAATCTCCCATTAATAATGTATTACCCTTATAATGCCAAGGTGAACATTTTACAGTGCCTAAAGGTGCTGTAGGGTTTTCAAAAAAATCATCAACCAAATTCGGCATTAATTCTAAAGCATCAGGAAATTCTTTTTTGAAAAATTCGGTAACAATTTCTGGTGTTGTCAAGTTGTTAAAATTGTATTCACCTTCATTATAACTCAAAAACAATGTTACTGTAAAACTTCCATCGAGATTCGGTAAAGCAATAATCATAAAATCTCCTCTTGGCCAAATATGTAATGCGTTTTTATAAGTTTTATAGCCACCTTCTTTTGTAGGTAGAATGCTTAATTCTTTATAGCCATGTGTTAGGTAGTCTTGCGAAAAACTGAATAGAAATTTCCGTTCTAAATAATAACTTTTACGCAATGCAGAACCAGCACCATCTGTAGCTATTATACAATCAGCATCTTCAATAAACTCATCTTTAGTATTGTAGTCTTGAAATAATGCTGTGGTTTTTTCGAAGTCTACAGATTTACATTTTTTTTTAAAATGAATCGTTACGTTTTCGTGTTTTTCAGCCTCTGTTAGTAATAAGCCGTTTAACTCGCCTCTTGAGATTGAGTTTATATATTCATGCTCTCGACCACTGTAGTTAGATAAAAACGTAATACCTTCTCTATCATGAAGCATGCGACCATTCATTGGTATGCAGAGCTCTTTAACTTTATCTTCTATACCAACTAATTTCATAGCCTTATTACCACGATTAGAAAACGCTAAATTGATAGATCGACCTGCTGAAATATCTGTAGATCGAAGATCTGGTCGCATTTCATAAACCGTAACATTATAACCACGCTGTCCTAAACGCAATGCTAATAATGAACCACAAAGACCTGCTCCTATAATTAGTATGTTTTGTTGTTTGTTAGTCATTTAAAATTGTTTTCATTTTTTCAACCATTCTGTATACATCTTCAAATGAATTGTAAAGTGGGACAGGAGCACAGCGAATAACATCTGGTTCTCTCCAATCACTAATAACGCCAGATTCAGTTAATTTATCGTGTAATGTTCTATCGGCATTCAATACTTGAATAGATAATTGGCAACCGCGTTCAAGAGGGTTTTCAGGTGTGATAATTCTAATAACATCTTCACCAAGTTGTTTTAATAAAAACTCGAAATAACCAGTGAGTTTTCCTGATTTCTCAATAAGTTTATGGATGCCAACTTCGTTAAACATATCTAATGATGCTTTAATGGCAGCCATAGATAGGATTGGCGGATTACTTAATTGCCAACCTTCTGCGCCTGGCAGCACATCAAATTCATGGCGCATATTAAAGCGTGTTTCTTTATTATGACTCCACCAACCCGTAAATCTGTTGAGGTTTTTATTGTAGGCATGGCGTTCATGCACAAAACAACCAGATAAGCTTCCAGGTCCAGAATTTAAATATTTATAGGTGCACCAAACCGCAAAGTCAGCTCCAGAATTATGTAAGTCTAAATTTACATTTCCTGCTCCATGAGCACAATCGAAACCAACCATAGAGCCATACTTATGACCTAATTCTGTGATGCGCTTAAAATCAAAAAATTGTCCTGTATAGTAATTGACGCCACCAATCATAATTAGGGCAATTTGGTCACCCTGTTTTTGCATGATGTCTTCTAAATCTTCATAGCGCAATAACTCTTCTCCATCTCTTGGAGACCATAGGATTAAACCTTCTTTATCATCAAAACTATGATGACGTAATTGAGATTCTACAGCATATTTATCAGACGGAAACGCATCGCTTTCAATCACAATTTTATAGCGTTCTTTTGTTGGCTGATAAAAAGATGCCATCATAAAATGCAAATTAGCTGTCAACGAATTCATGGTAACAACCTCAATTGGTTTTGCTCCAACTAATTTGGCGCTAGCGTCTGTTAGAAACTCATGGTAAGGAAGCCATGGATTTTTTGCTTCAGTATGTCCTTCAACACCTAGATTTGCCCAATCTTCGAGTTCTTGATTGATGTATGCTTTTGTAGTTTTTGGTTGTAATCCGAGAGAGTTTCCGCAGAGATAGATCAGTTCATTTCCGTTTTTATCTTTAGGTATATGAAATTGCTCTCTGTAACTTGATAATTCATCAAATTTGTCTTGTTCTTTAGCATAATCAAGACCAGTTTTATAGTTGGACAAGGTGAGTTGTTTTTCGGTTTCTTACAAAAATAGGAATTAATACGATAGAAAAGAAGTGTAAAAATAGAGATGACTTTCCTTTTACTTTTTTCGTATCTTTAAGATAAATATAAATATTATGGGTAAAATAAGAGAGTATAGTAATGGAGAAACTACAGTAGTTTGGGAAGCTGAAAAATGTATACATTCTGCAATTTGTGCAAAAGGCTTACCTAAAGTTTTTAAACCAAGAGAGCGACCTTGGATAAAAATTGATGCTGATGCTACAGAAGCTATTATTAATCAGGTAAAGCAATGTCCTTCAGGAGCATTACGCTATTATATGAATGCAGATGGCGATAATACCTCTGAAACTTTAGAGACAAAAGTTGAGGTTTTAGAGAATGGACCTTTGTTGATTTATGGTACATTAAAAGTTACTGATAGAGATGGTAACCAGGAAACCAAAAATAAAACTACTGCTTTTTGCAGATGCGGTTCATCTAATAATAAACCCTATTGTGATGGCGCACATGTTAAAGCTGACTTTAGAGGTTAGATTATAAAAAAAGCTCCTTACAGAATTTAGTAAAGAGCTAGAATATATATAGACGCATAATGCGGAAAAAACTATTTGTAATATATACGATTGTTAGTCGTAGATTAGATGTTTTTCTTACAAATAGACATTCAAACTTTATGCCAATTATTTAGTCACTTTTATTTTCCAAACAAGTAGATTCCAATCACCTTCAGCTTTTTTATGCTCTTGTGCTATTTTTAAACCGCCAAAATCACCATAATTTTCAAATGTATTTGTCAAAGACGCTTCCTGTGCATTTCCTTTTCTAAAAGCCCATTCTTGAATGATATAATTGTCATCGTAAAAAACATCATAAGCGTCACCAGGTGTGTAACCACCTTCATCACTATATACTAAAGTGATTTTATTTTGTTCTTTACCGCTAATTGGAGCTTTTTCTTTTATTGGTTCGGAGATTGATAAGCCTTCATCCCAAATTAATTGAAACGGAAACAAAGCCCAAAACTTATCGTTAATAAAAGCACGATCAGAACTTAAGGCTATAGAATCCATCGCGTTCCTATTATATGAACTTGTTTCATTGTTTAGTGTTAAAGTAACATCGTTCGTTTTGGGATTCCAGATCCATGAACGTCCACTATTAGGATTTTCAAATTTACCACCAAATGTGAAAGCAATGGTTTTTACATTTTTCCAGTTTTCAAAACCGTGAGCATTGGCTATTTTTTCAGCAATAGTTAAACGTTTTGTCTCAATAATTTCTTTTTTAGTTTCAGATTTACATGACGTTAGTAAAAAAGCTATTATAAGAATAGATATATATTTCATCTTGATATTTTTTACAAAGTTAGTATTTTAGTTTTTTAAGTTTAGATCAATGGACTCGTACAAGAATTTTTTTGAGGTTAATAAAGCTACTTGGAATGAAAAGGCTAAAGTACATGCTGAAAGTGAATTTTATAGTTTAGAATCTTTTAAAAATGGAAAATCTACATTAATGCCTTATGAGTTAGAAACTCTAGGAGATGTAACTGGAAAGTCATTGTTGCATTTGCAATGTCATTTTGGGCTAGATACTTTAAGTTGGAATAGGTTAGGAGCACAATGTGTTGGTGTAGATATAAGTGATGAAGCTATTAAAATTGCAAAATCTTTAAATAAAGAGCTTGATTTAGATACTGAATTTGTTTGCTGCAATGTGTTAGATACTTCAGAACATATTTCTAAAACTTTTGATATTGTTCATACAAGTTATGGTACAATTGGTTGGTTGCCAGATTTAAAACCTTGGGCAATAATGATTGCTGAACGATTAGTTAAAGGCGGGACATTTCATATAGTAGAATTTCATCCTATTGTTTGGATGTTTGATTATTTAGATGGACAGCCTGAAATGAAATATGGCTACAATCAAAAAGATGTTATCTATGAGGAGTATGAAGGCACTTATGCAGATCAGAACTCAAAAATGATAAGCAAAGAGTATGCTTGGAATCATGGACTAGGAGAGGTTGTTACGGCTCTTACAGAAGCTGGATTACATATTGATTTTTTAAAAGAGCATGACGAAAGTCCTTATGATGTTTTACCAGATTTAATTAAAACTGATTCTGGGATGTATAAAACGAAAGATGGATTGTATCCTTTGTTGTTTGAGATTAAGGCCACTAAAAAATAGTAAGTTCGTTTAACCTGTTTGTGTATAATCACCTGCCAAAGCAATTAATTATACACGGTGTTGAATAACGTTTTTCTTAATTATAATGCATCACAATATTGAAAGACTAATATACTTTCATTCAATAATTGCTTTTTTACTTTATTAAAGCTTTTATAAAATTTTTCGTCAAATATTTGTAATTCATTGTTAAAATGTTTCTTGATTAAAGAGTCTAAAGTCGTTTTTGTTTTGACTATATTTTTCTCTTTGTTAAAAGCTATGATAAAAAAAGAACAATTTTCCATCCAAGAATAGTAAATTCCATCTCTATTAAATGTTTCTTGCCCTATTAAATCATAAACATTTTTATTTTCAATCAAAATAATCTTTTCTCCTACAGTAAATTCTTTCTCTTCAAGTAATCTTATATTAGTTATTTTTTTAAGATTAAATTCAGACCTATTTTCAGGTAAGAAAAAATCTAATTCAAAATTTTCAGATAAATTCAAGCTATGAATTTCTTTATATAAATATGGTTTATTGTTGAAATCTCTTATGAAATAATCACAAAAGGATTCTTTTTCCTTTTTGTAACCATCTGAATATGTGTAATGGTAAATGTATCCTGTTTTCTTTATATTATCATATTGTAATTCTACTTTATATCTAAAAGCTAATCCTGCATCTGCATATAAATTGAAACTTTGAATTAGTACAATTATTAGAACTAATAATATTCTCATCGATTTTTTTTGTTAATGTTTTACAATGATTTGATATAAAATCGTTTTAATATTTCGACAAGCTCAATACAGATTCGTTTATATCTAATGTTAAACGAAGTTCGACTAATTATTTGAGAAAGACAAGCGTTATAATTCTTTGCCCTAGAATTGGTTAGAGGGTTTAAAAAATGAAATTAATGAGCATTCTTTTTAAGCACTTCTGGCATTTTAGCTTGAAAGCGTCTTAACCTTGGTATAGAAACACCCTGTATATATCTGTTATTTGGGTGTAAGCGCTCGTAATTTTGGTGATAGTCTTCACCAACCCAAAACTTTTGAAAAGGATAGACTTCTGCTGCTATTTTCGCATTAAGCTGTTTAGCTAAAGCTTCCTTTTTTTCAAGAATAATGTGCTTTTGTTCGTCATTTTGATAAAATATAATAGAGCGATATTGCGAACCTCTATCTGGTCCTTGGCCATTAACTTGAGTTGGATCTTGAGAAGCGAAATAGATATCTACTAATGTTGCAAAACTCACCACTTTAGGATCGTAAATAACTTCTACAGCTTCAGCATGACCAGTTCGTCCAGTGTTACTTAATTCGTAAGTGGGATTATCTGTATAACCACCAGAATATCCATTGATAACTTCATCAACACCTTTTACACTTTCGTAAACAGCCTCAACACACCAAAAACAGCCACTCGCAAAATAAGCTCTTGCTCTACCATCTTGTATTGGAACTATAACAGGATCTGCATCTATTACTGCTTGCTGTTTTGGATTTATTTGTGCTGTATTAGAACAACTAAATAATAATGCTAAAATTAATATTGGAAGTAAACGTTTCATATTTTTTATTTTCTTTTTCAATAGACGTATAAAAGTACAAAACCTTAATGTTAAAAATTGCTAAAACTATATTAGTTGTTTTAGATTACAATATCGTAATATTGCAATATTACGATATTATAAATATTAAAAAAGCCAAACTTGCATTTCGAGAGCCTCAATGACCAAGTTTGGCTTAATATATTTTAAAAATTGATTGCCTATAATTTAGCAAACATTTTATGCATTTTTTGTTTTTGTTCTTCAGCTAATTCAGCATCTACTAGAATACGACCACTGTGCTCATCAGTAATGATGCGTTTGCGCGACGCGATTTCCATTTGAACTTGCGGAGGAATTGTAAAAAATGAACCTCCAGAAGCACCTCTTTCTATTGCAACAACGGCTAAACCATTTTTAACATTAGTTCTAATTCTAGTGTAAGCTTTTACTAAACGCTCTTCAATTTCTTGTTGGTAATCTTGAGACTTTTTAATTAAGGCTTGCTCTTCTTTTTCAGTTTCAGCTAATATAGCATCAAGCTCATTTTTTTTATGCTTTAAATGATCTTCGCGCTCAGTTAATTTTTCTTTAGTTTCAGAAATAACTTCTTTTTTTTGTTCTATTTGAACTTTGAACTCTTTAATGTGCTTTTCTGCTAACTGAATTTCTAACTCTTGAAATTCAACCTCTTTGGTCAATGAGTTAAATTCTCTGTTATTTCTAACATTTTTTTGCTGCTCACTATATTTTTTAATTAAAGCTTTTGCTTCTTCAATTAAATTTTTCTTTGCGGAGATTTCACTGTCTAAAGACTCTAAACTTCCATCAAGTTTTTCTAATCTAGTTTGCAAACCAGCAACTTCATCTTCTAAATCTCTAACTTCTAAAGGCAGTTCTCCACGAACATTTCTTATTTCATCTATTCTAGAATCTATAAGCTGTAAATCGTACAATGCTCTTAAACGTTCTTCTACAGTTATTTCTTTTTTCTTTGCCATACTTAAAAATACTTAACAGGATTGGTATTAATGTTTGATAAAACGACTGCAAAATTAGTAATTTTTTTTGAGAGATAAGCTACTAAAAGGTTTTTTGTAAACTGCTCACTTTCATAATGTCCAATATCAGTTAGCAGAATTGTATTTTCTGCCGTAAAAAAGTCATGATATTTAAGGTCTGCACTCACAAATGCATCAGCTCCTGCTGCTTTTGCTGCTTGAATAGCAAAACTTCCTGAGCCACCTAATACAGCAACTTTTTTAATTGTTTTGTTAGTTAATTCTGAATGCCTTATACACTCTGTTTGCATATTGTGTTTTAAATATTCTAAAAATTCATCTTCATTTTTTGCTGTATCAAATTCTCCAATCATTCCCATTCCTATGGTTTGATTGGTATTGTCAAGTGTGGTTATCTCGTAGGCAACCTCTTCATAAGAATGCACATTAAAAAGAGTTTTAATAATTTTTGATTCTAAATGTTTCTGAAAAATTACAGAAATTTGAGTTTCATTTTCAAAATGTATTTCTCCTTTCTCTCCAATTGTTGGATTAGACTCTTTTCCGCCTTTAAAACTGCCAACACCATCTAAACTAAAACTACAATTACTGTAGTTGCCAATATCTCCAGCTCCAGCTTTAAATAATGCATTTCTTAAGTTTTTAGCTTCATTTTTAGGAACATAAGTTGTGAGTTTTTTGATGGTTCCTTTTTGTGGAATAAGTATTTCTTTGTTTTTTAGTTGAAGTTTATCACAAATCATACTATTAACACCTTGAAGCGCATTATCAAGTGCTGTATGAATAGCAAAAATCGCAATATCATTTTTTATAGCTTTTAAGACTACACGCTCGACATACGTTTTACCAGTTATCTTTTTTAAGCCTTTAAATATAATTGGATGAAAACTTACAATTAGGTTGCAATTCGTTTCAATAGCTTCATCAACAACAGATTCTAATGTATCTAGAGTGACTAGAACTCCTGATACTTTTGAATTTTTATCTCCTAAAAGCAATCCTACATTATCAAAATCTTCTGCATAGCTTGTTGGTGCAAAATCTTCTAAAAGATTAATAACATCTTGAACAATCATAAATATAAGTTTGCTTCAAAGATAAAATATTATGTATTTACTTGGTATTTAATATTTTTTTAGATGTTCCGTATTATCGTCTTTGATTTTATAATTATTATATTTCGAACGCATTAATTAAGTAGAAAAATTGATTTCGTTGCTTTGAAGCTAGTAAGAACCATATTATTTCCTTTTGTTCCA
This sequence comes from Flavobacteriaceae bacterium NBU2973, assembly GCA_026162565.1. Taxonomy (GTDB): domain Bacteria; phylum Bacteroidota; class Bacteroidia; order Flavobacteriales; family Flavobacteriaceae; genus JAOEIQ01. The sequence continues at coordinate 161,224 of JAOEIQ010000006.1, read as the reverse complement.
ATTTATTATTTGGTTACATGGTTGCGAAACAAACTATATGATTTAGAAGTTTTTAAATCTAAATCTTATAAGCTTCCTATAATTTGTGTTGGTAATTTAAGTGCTGGTGGAACTGGAAAAACACCAATGACGGAGTATTTAATTCGGCTATTAAAGGATAAAAATAAAATAGCAGTTTTAAGTAGAGGTTATGGAAGGAATACTAATGGTTTTGTTATAGCAAACTTCAATACAACTGCCGAAATAATTGGAGATGAGCCGTTTCAGTTTTATTCTAAATTTAGTAAGGATGTTACAATTGCTGTTTCTGAAAATAGGCAGGAAGGTATTGAGAAATTGAGGGATTTAAAATCTCCAGAAGTTATAATATTAGATGATGCTTATCAACACAGGAAAGTGAAAGCTGGATTTAATATATTACTTACTACTCATGATGATTTATATATTGAAGATATTGTTTTACCAACAGGAAATTTAAGGGAACCAAGAGCAGGAGCAAAGCGAGCAGATGTGATTGTGGTTACAAAATGCCCTAATAATTTAAGTTCTAATGATAAAAGATTAATTGAAAAGCAATTACAGTTACATAAAAACCAAGAATTATATTTTAGTACAATTAAGTATTCTAATGAAATTATTTCTAAAACTGAAACAATAAGTCTTCAAGGATTAAAGGAAAAGAAATTTACGTTAGTTACAGGAATAGCAAAAGCAGATTTATTTTTAGAATATTTGAAAAGTCAAAATCTGGATTTCGAACATTTAAATTTTAAGGATCATCACAATTTTTCGGAAAAGGAAATTGAAGAATTGGAGACTAAACAATTTATTGTAACCACTGAAAAGGACTATGTACGTTTAGAATCTAAATTGGAAAATTCTAACTTATTTTATTTACCTATAGAGTCTGAAATTGATGATAAGGAATTTAATAATTCTATTATACAATTCATTACTAATTTTAAGCGTTAGCTTTTTCTGTTTTAGTTAATGCTTGGTATAATTTTTTCTCGAAGTCTTCCTGTTTAAAAGGTTTAGAGATAATATCGTCAAAGCCAGCTTCTTCAAATTCTTGCATTTTATCTTCAAGTGTCACTGCTGTTAAGGCAAATATTGTCTGTTGTTTGTCGAATAATCGTATGCGTTTAGTAGCTTCAATACCACTAATTCCAGGCATATGAATATCCATTAGTACTACTGCAAAATCTTCTTTTTTAACTTTATCTACAGCTTCTTCACCATTATCGACTACTTGACAAGTTAATCCCATTTTATTAAGAATTTTCTTGGTAATCATTTGATTTATTTTGTTGTCCTCAACAACTAATATTTGAAGTTTACTTAAATCAAGATCTTTGGTTTTAGTTGTAAAGTTTTCTTGTTTAACTTCTATTATTTCTTTTGAGTATTCCATAGGAATTTCAAAAGAAAATGCTGTGCCTTTTCCTAATGTACTTTTCATATATATTTTCCCCTTTAATATACCGATTAGTCCTTTTACAATAGAGAGACCAAGTCCAGTACCTCCATATTTTCTATTAATTTGTACAGATCCTTGATTGAAGCTTTCAAATAAGCTTTCTTGCTTTTCTTTAGAAATACCAATTCCGTTATCTTCAACTTCAAAATGAACTGTATAATTCTCTTTTGAATTGTGTAATTTTTTTACGCGAACCCAAATATCTCCATCTTTTGTAAACTTTATTGAGTTACCAATTAAGTTAATCAGTATTTGAGATATTTTAAGTTGATCTGCATTAAACACTTGTGGTAAATCTTTATCATACTCATAATGAATAATAGTATTATTATCGTGAGCAGAATTATTTAAAGCAGAAATTACATTTTCTACTTTATGTTTTAAATTAAAAGTTTCAGGATCTAGTTCAACTTTATTGGCTTCAATTTTATTTATTTGAAGGATATCGTTAATAAACGTTAGTAAATAATCTCCAGAAAATTTTAAAGATTTTAAGTGCTGAATTTGTTCAGGTTTTGGATTTTCGTCCAATAACATATTTGTAATTCCGGTAACTGCATATAAAGGTGTTCTTAACTCATGAGTTACAGTCGATAAAAATTTTGTTTTGGTTTGGGCAGCAATTTCTGCACGCTCTTTTTCAGTTAAAAGCTCATCATTCTTCTTATGAAGCATGTTGTTAGTTTTTAACCTAATGTTATTGTTTTTATATAATGATAAGGTTAATAATGATAAGAATGTGATTAGCAAAACACTTAACACAGTAGTTAATTTGTTTACATCATCATCAGCCTTTTCTTGAATTAATTCTTGCTGTAAATCTGTGTTAATTCGGTCTTTAGTATTTAATAAAAATTGAGCCTCTTTATTTGGACCTAATTTTTCGAATTTAGCTTTGTTAATACTATCATTCAGTTTAATAAATTGGCGTAAGTGAATATTTGAATTCTTAAAATCACCTTTTTGCTCATAAATAGTACTCAATACGGAATGCGCTTCACTCAAAGTTTGAGAGAAGTTATTTTCATTTGCTAGCTCAAAACCTTCAATGGTTTGTGATAAAGCTTTGTCAAGATTATTCAGATTTAAGTAAGTTAAACCACTTTTAACTAATGCTTTACTTGTTAAATCGTTTGCTTTTTCACTTTTAGATTTAACAATGGATTTTTCAAGTAATGGACTCGCTAAATTGTACTTTTTTTGTTCTATTAAAATTTTGGATTCATTATATAAGACTTGAGCAACTAATGTTTCAACACCTTCTTGTTCAAAAAGGGATTTGGAAGTATCATAATAATCTAGGGCATTTTTAAAGTCTCCTTTACTTGCATAGATTTCACCATTCAAGTTATAGATAACAGCCAAATTCATATCATTAGACAATAAACGATTGATTTCTGCTGCTTTTATTAATGTTGATATGGCGTTTTCAGAATCACCAGTTAAAAATTGAAGCTCACCAATTTTTATGAGAATTTCACCTTCTTTTTCTTTATTTTTAGAGTCTTCAGCAATTTTTAAAGTAGTTTGAAGTGCTATGAGTGCATCGAAATAGTCGCCTCTATCAAATAGTAATTGAGCTTGTTTGATATTATCTTCTATCTTATCTTTTGGAGAATTTCCACCTTGATCAAAAATACTATCTGAAGCGAAAGATGCTATTGATAAGGCTAAAAAAACGGCTAATATGTAATACTTGACTTGGGACATTTAAAGTCATTTTATCGACAAATATAACTATTTCTTCGACAAAAGCTAATTTTTATCCGATAAATTGCATATTAAATCAATAATTCTACTCGAATAACCAGTCTCGTTATCGTACCAACCAATAATTTTTACCATATTATCAATAACAGAAGTCATTTGCGCATCAAAAATACATGAATGTGTGTTTCCTACTATATCTATCGATACTATAGGATCTTCTGTATATTCGAGTATACTTTTGTATTTGGTTTGAGAAGCTACCTTAAAAGCTTTATTGATAGCTTCAATGGAAGTAGTATGTTTTACATTAAATGTTATATCAGTTAGTGAGCCATTCGCCACGGGTACTCTAATACCACAACCTCCGATGGCATGAGATAATTCTGGAAATATTTTTGTTAAAGCTTTTGCTGCGCCAGTGGTTGTAGGAACAATAGATTGGCCTGCAGCTCTCGCTCGACGTAAATCTCGATGAGGCTGGTCGTGTAAACTTTGATCTGTTGTATAAGAATGAATAGTTGTTATGTAAGCCTGATTAATGCCACAAAGATCATTTATAATATCAATCATTGGAGCAGCATTATTTGTAGTACATGAAGCATTAGAAATAATACGTTCTGAACCATCAATACTATCATCATTTACACCAAGTACTATGGTTTTAATGGAATCCTCTAATGGCGGAACACTTAAAATAACCTGTTTTGCTCCATTTTCAATATGATAATTTAAATCAGGTATTGTTTTAAACTTTCCTGTAGCTTCAATTACAAAATCAACGTTATAAGGTTTCCAATTACAGTTTTTTGGATGATTTTCGTTTAATAAAGGTATTTGATTACCATCTATTATAATATGGTTGTCGTCATGAGAGATTTCCATAGTAAAAACACCATGAATGCTATCGTATTTTAAAAGATGACTTAATGTTTTAGAATCTGCTAAATCATTAATAGCAACAACATTAATTTTAGGATGGTTATGTAATAGGCGAATAAGTCTCCTTCCAATTCTTCCGAAGCCATTTATAGCTACACGAATCATTTAATTAATATGTTTTTGAGCTTTATAAGAAGAACGAACTAGGGCACTACTTTCTACATGTCTAAAACCTAAATCTAAACCAATTTGCTTGTATTCATCAAATTCAGCTGGTAAAATAAAACGCTTTACAGGTAAGTGCTTTTTACTTGGTTGAAGGTATTGACCAATAGTCACTACATCTACATCATTTTCTTTTAGATCATGAAGCGTTTCGATAACCTCCTCGCGAGTTTCACCTAGACCAAGCATAATACCTGATTTTGTTCGGCGTTGACCTTGTTGTTTTAAATAATTTAAAACCCCTAAACTTCTATCATATTTTGCTTGAATTCTAACCTCTCTTGTGAGTCTTCTAACAGTTTCTATATTATGAGAAACGACTTCGGGAGCAACGTCAATGATTCTGTCAATGTGTTGTTCGATCCCTTGAAAGTCAGGAATAAGGGTTTCAAGAGTTGTTTCAGGATTCATTCTGCGAACAGCTTTTACAGTCTCACTCCACATAATGCTTCCCATATCTTTTAAATCATCACGATCAACACTGGTTAAAACAGCATGTTTAATTTGCATTATTTTAATAGAACGGGCTACTTTTTCGGGTTCATCCCAATCTACAGATTCAGGTCTACCAGTTTTTACACCACAAAAGCCACAAGATCTTGTGCAAATATTTCCTAAAATCATAAAGGTTGCTGTTCCCTCTCCCCAACATTCTCCCATATTTGGACAACTACCAGATGTGCAAATAGTGTTTAATTTGTATTTATCTACTAATCCACGTAGTTCTGTGTATTTTTTTCCAGTTGGAAGTTTGACACGTAACCATTTAGGTTTGCCTTTTCTGTCAGGTAAAATATTTGAAGCAGTATCTGTATTCATCTGTTTGAAATTTTATAGTTTACTGAAATTTAAGAAACTAAAAATTTCTGTACATTCAGTAATTCGCATAAAAATTTTAATCATACTATATCATAGTTAATGATGAAATTTGTTTATGCTCATTTCATATCTAAAAAACGAAATACAAAGATACGAAGTATTCTTTTAAAACTATTTACAATGTAGTAAGATACCAAACACTAAAACCAACTAAAAATAGAACGCCTAACCAACTTAAAATATGTAAACTTTTTGATGGTTGCCATTCGATAGGAGTATGCTTACTTGAAATAAGCTTATAGTTTATTGCAGCATAAAATGGAGCTGTTAAAAAGGATAAAATAGTTGCTATTTTTATAAGTAACCCCATTTCTGAAGCTAAAAACACGAATATTAAAGCCGTTCCAGTTCCTAATAATACTATCCAAAATAAGTATCCTTGCTTGTATGTTTTATTAAAAAGTAATTCACTGGTTCTATCCATTGCTCTTGGAGATGCATCTAACGTGGTAAGTGTTGTACTAAACATAGTTGTAAATGCAGCAATACCAATTATTATGTAAGACCAATTACCAAGACTCGTTGTATACATATTGATTAATTGATTTGCAAAAGCTCCAGCAGAAGAACTAAAAGCTTCATTACTACTATGCATAATAAGTGCACCTAATAAAACAAAACCAATACCTAGAAAAATGGTACTGAAATAACCAACATTAAAATCAAACAAGGCAGACTTTGGTGTAAATTCTTCTATATTCTTTTTTTTCTCAATAGCCCAAAGAGAATGCCAGATAGATATATCTAAAGGAGCTGGCATCCAACCCATAAATGCGATTAAAAATGCTATTTCTACAGAGTTGTTTGGTACTATTTGTTTAATTGAAACTGGAGTTGATATTTCGGTTAATGCAAAACCTACAGCTAAAATTGTACTTATTGTTAAGGTCAATATTATAACTTTTATAGCTTTATCTAAAAGTTGGTATTTACCTATTATTAATAGTAAAAAACAGATTACAAGAATGATGACTGTCCAAACTTCTATACTTATAAAATCTCCAAATAGAGAAGAAGCTAAACCAGCAGTTACGATTGTAACAGCAGTTTGTATGGTAAACATTGTTAGAAAAGTTAGCGCATAATAAGTTATTAATACTCCTTTCCCTAACTTTTTATAACCATCTAATAAGCTTTCTCCTGTTGCAGCAGCATAACGAGGACCAAATTGAAAAAAAGGATATTTAAATAAATTTACGAGTAATAAAGCCCAAATTAGACCTAAACCAAAATCTGCACCAGCTCTTGTAGATTGTACTAGATGCGATACACCAATTGCGGCTCCCGCAAAAAGTAATCCAGGGCCTAATTTGTTAAAAAGTTGCGACATTACTTTTTCTGAATAATTTCAGCCAATAGTTTTTTAGCTCTTAAGAGTTTCACCTTAACATTATTAATAGGTTCATTTAGTTTTTCTGAAATTTCTTTGTAGCTCAATTCTTGAAAATAACGAAGGTTAATGACTTCTTGATAATGGGGTTTTAGTTTTTTGATGTCACGAAGCAACTTTGCTAAATTTTGCTCCGTAATCAACTTGTCTTCAGGAGAAGGAGCCTCATCTAAAACTTGATAAGCTTTTTCTTCATCGTCTTTAGATATGCTAGCTTTTGGTTTGCTTTTTTCTTTTCTAATTAAATCAATATGAATGTTTTTAGAAATGGTAATCAACCAGGTTTTAAATTTATACCTTTCATCAAAAGTTTCTATTCTGTCAAAAGCTTTTGAAAACGTTTGTATGGTAATATCTTCAGCATCATTTTCATTTTCAATACGCTTTAATTGAAATCCAAAAACATCATCCCAATAAGTATTTAGAAGAAAATTAAATGCTTTTTGATTGTTCTCTTTAGCGAGTTTAATGGCTTTTTTTATTTCCAATAATTTGGTTTTGAAACAAGATTATTGATAAAGATAACCATTTGTATTATAATTAAAAAAGGTTCTAAAAATAGAGATAGTAGTATAAGTCCTTTCTCATTGAGTTTTTTGGCTGAAAATACAATTATTAGTAGCTGAAGTACTATTCTTAAAATGAATAGTGATACAACTATTTTCCAGTTAAAAAGAAAGGCTAATAATATAATTCCAACACTCCAAAAAAGAAATTGTGTGATATAAAATAATGCTAATACTATTTTGTGAATAGGTTTGTAATGATTTGCTGTGGTGATATGGCGTCTCTTTTGTCTATACCATTTTTTAAAAGAGATTTCTGGAATTGAGGTTGTAACACTCTCTTCTGAAAAGCAAATGGATGTATTATGTTTTGTTGCTATTTGATTTATAAATAAATCATCATCACCAGATCTAACATTCATATGATTCATAAAACCATTGGCGACAAAAAATGCCTCTTTTGTATACGCTAAATTTCTGCCAACTCCCATATAAGGGAGTCCAATTTTTGCATAAGAAAAATACTGAATGGCAGTTAAGAGTGTTTCGTATCTAATTAGTTTATTTAGTAAAGAGCTTTTAATTTTAGTGTGTGCTCCATAACCTAACACAATGGTTTTTGTGTTGCTAAAATGCGAAGACATTTCTCTAATCCACTGATTAGAAATTGGTTTACAATCTGCATCTGTAAATAAAAGAAAGTTATTTTTTGCAGCTTTAATACCAAGAGTTAAAGCGTATTTTTTGTTTCCCCAAAAAGCATCATGAGTTTTTACATTTACAACTTTTATATTTTGATGATCTTCATTGAAACTCTCCATAACATCTAATGTATTATCATTAGACATATCGTTAATAAGAACAATTTCAAACTCTGGATAATCTTGATTTATAATATCTGGAAGAAATTTTTCAAGGTTTTCTGCTTCGTTTTTTGCACAAATAATAACAGATACTGCAATATTTTTTTGCGAATGTTTTTTTGATTTAGAAAAAGCAAATTTGCCAAAAACTAATAAGTAATATATAATTTGAATTGCTACAACTAAACAGAAGATGTAGAAAAATACATCAAGAATAATCATGTATTTTAAGAATGTTGAGGTTCGCTACAATCTTTAAATTGATCTGGAGTTTTACCACAAAATCCACAAGCTTCTCCATCTCTATTGAGCATAGGATTTTGGCTAGCACAAGTTCCAGCAAATTCCCCATCTTTTTTTGCCCAAATTTTTATAGCTATTCCTGCAATTGCAAGGCCTAAAAGAACTAATGTAAGTATTAAAAGCTTCATCTATTTATATTGATAAAATATTGACAAAGATACTGCTTTTAAAGTAAAAGTTGTAAATAAAAAGGTATGATTGTTATTAAAATAGTTAACAATATTAGTGACTTATCAATAAAATAAGTGTCTTATTAATAATAATTTATATTTTAACTTAACTAACTAATAAATTTTAAAATTATGAAAAAATTATTTGCAGAATTCTTTGGAACTTTTTGGCTTGTGTTTGGAGGTTGTGGTAGTGCAATTTTTGCTGCTGCATTTCCAGAATTAGGTATTGGATTTGCTGGTGTTGCACTAGCATTTGGTTTAACTGTATTAACAATGGCCTATGCTGTTGGTCATATTTCTGGAGGTCATTTTAATCCAGCTGTATCGTTAGGTCTTTGGGCAGGAGGAAAATTTGAGGGCAAAGAGTTGCCTGGTTATATTGTTGCTCAATTAGTAGGTGCTTGTGTTGCTGCAGGCGCTTTATACATGATAATATCAGGAAAAGCTGGTTTTACTGATATTGGAGGTTTTGCATCTAATGGTTACGATGCTTTATCTCCAGGAGGTTATTCAATGACTTCTGCTTTAATTGCAGAATTTTTATTGACTATGTTCTTTTTGTTAATCATTTTAGGAAGCACAAATGCTAGAGCTCCAAAAGGTTTTGCGCCAATTGCAATTGGTTTAGGGTTAACTTTAATACATTTAATAAGTATTCCAATTACTAATACATCTGTAAATCCTGCAAGATCTACTAGCCAAGCTTTATTTGCTGGAGGTGATTACACTGGACAATTATGGTTGTTTTGGGTTGCACCTATAGCTGGAGCTATTGTGGCGGGATTATTACATAAAGCTTTGTTTGATAAAGAATAACGTAGATATATATATTAATAAAAAAAGAGAGCTTAATAGCTCTCTTTTATTTTTAGTTATCTTTTACTTTTAAAGGAATTGTAGCGACTGCGTTTTCAACAGAAGCATTATTATTACCGCCTTTAGGCTCTATGGTAATACTTAACCCAAGAGCATCTTCCATATAAGGCACTTGTTTGAGTTGTCTATCTGTTTCATCTAAAATACCTAGGCTTACCATTTTGTCTTGCAATTCTACCCACATTTGGTAGCATTGTTCTTTAGGTAATTCTGGTAGAGAAATGACATCGATTAGTGATGATTTATCGACTGGATTAATATAGGCTACTGTTTTTAGATTCTTTGCTCTAGCATTACCTCTTAAAACATATTTTTCAGTTTCAGGATTATTTAATTTTAAAAACTCGCTATTTAAGTTTTCTAACATCCTGTTATTCTCATCAATATCACTTCGCAAATCGAAAATCTCTTCGACTACTACTTGGTTTTCTTCAAGTAGAGCTTGATTTTGATTGTAAAGCATGTAAGTAGTGCTTCCAAAAATTAATGCAGCAATACTTGCGGCTAATGTAAACCAAGGCGAACGTTTTTTTGGCTGAGTTAATTTTATAACTGGCTTATCATCTAGTTGGATTAAGATATTAGATAATTGGTTATTTGGTACTTTTTTAGCATTACTCATGCTAACTATCTCAAGGGTATCCTGTAAAAACTCATATTCATCTTTAATTTCAGGATACGTTTCAATATACAACTCAACAGTTTTAATTTCTGATGGTGTTACTTCTCCAACTACATATCTGTCTAATAAACCAGAATCTAAAAATTGTGTAATTTTTGTTTTCATAATTTAATATTTAAGGATTGTAGACTTTTTTCAATTCTCGCAATCCAATCTTTAATCTAGATTTAATCGTTCCTAACGGAATTTCTAATTCGTCGCTAGCTTCTTGTTGCGTCATGCCCTCAAAAAATAAGGCATTCAGAACAATTTGGTACTTTGAATCTAGAGCAGCAATGTGTTTTTTCAAATCAATTGTATCTTGATTTAAACTCATTACTGATAATTTATATACGTTGGATTCTTCAATTTGGATTTCTTTTTCAAATTTAGAGCTCGTACTTCGATATTTATCTATTGCTGTATTTCGAGCAATTCGGTATAGCCAAGTAAATAGCTTTGCTTTTGAGGCATCATAAGTTTTAGCTTTTTTCCAAATTTTTATAAAGCTCTCTTGGAGAACATCTTGAGCTAAATCGGGATCTTTAATTATTTTATGAATCACGCCATAAAGAGCATCTGAATAGTTTTCATAAATTAAACTAACGGCTCTTTTGTCTTCGGCAGTTAGTAATTCTACAATATGTTGTTCTAATTTTTGACTCAAGCTAAACTTTTTTACAAATCGAAATCCAAAACGATTTTTTGTACGTATATAGTATAAATAGTTTTATAAAATTACGAAAAAATCAAAGGTTATTTTACGAAATTTAACCTAATTTAAAGCTTTAGATAGTATTCCCTTTTTAATAAGATTGATTAATAGCTTTTCATAGATGCTATCTATATTTAAAGTCTCAATTCCAAAAGTTGAGACTTTTTCTTTTATATAACATTGACTTCTCTTTCTAAATCAATATTGAATAGACGTTTAATAGTTTTTTGTATTAACACAGAAAAGTTGTAGATGTCTATTCCATTGGCATTTCCATAATTAACTAAAACTAACGCCTGATTTTTATGCACGCCATAGTTCTTAAAAGTTTTACCTTTAAAGCCTGCTTTTTCGATTAACCAACCAGCAGGAACTTTTATTTCTTTATCAGAAACATTATAACTAGGTATTTCCGGAAAATTCTTTTTTAGCATTTTAAAGTCTGTAATTGAAATTACAGGATTTTTAAAAAAGCTGCCACTATTTCCAATTTTTTTTGGATCAGGTAGTTTGCTCTCTCTTATCGCAATAACAGCTTTTGAAATATCTTGAATAGTTGGTTTTTCTACATTCATGCTTTTAAGCTCTTGAGTTATTGCTCCATAATTAGTGTGTAATTGGTGATTGTTTTTAGAGAGTTTAAAGTTTACACTTGTAATAATATATTTCCCTTTGGCTTCATTTTTGAAAATAGAGTTTCGATAGCCAAATTTGCATTGTTCTAAATTAAAGTTTTCTCTCTCAAGGGTTTTAATATTGATTGCTTCACAAGAGTGAAAAACATCTTTTAATTCTACTCCATAAGCACCTATGTTTTGAATAGGAGCTGTGCCAACATTTCCGGGAATAAGCGATAAATTCTCAATTCCTCCAAAATCATTGTTTAAACTCCAAAGAACAAATTCGTGCCAATTTTCTCCTGCTTGAGCTTTAACAATAACAGAGTTGTCTTCTTCTTTCTTAATTTCTTTTCCTTTATTGTTTATATGGATAACTAAAGCATCAATATTTTTAGTAAGTAACATGTTACTGCCACCACCTATTACAAAAAGGTTGCTGTTTTGGTTATTCTTGAGAGTATCGATTAATTCATCACTTGATGAAATGCTAATAAACTCATTTGCAAAAGCCTCTATTCCAAACGTGTTGTATTGTTTTAAGGAGATGTTTTTTTCAATTCTATTCATTAAGAATTGTATTGTTTTAAGGCTTCTTTTAGAATATTAGCGGCTTTTATAAGGCTTTCTTTTTGTAAGACATAGGCAATTCTAATTTGGTTTAATCCAGTATTAGGTGTTGAATAAAAACCTGCAGCAGGAGCCACCATTACAGTTTCTCCATTTAAATCGAAGGACTCTAATAACCATTGAGCAAAGTCATCAGAGTTTTTAACAGGAAGTTCAACAATGCAATAAAAAGCGCCTTTAGGTTTAGCAACTTTAACACCGTCTATTTTTTCTAATTCTCTTACAAGCGTATTGCGCCTATCAACATATTCATTTTTCACATCATCAAAATAACTTTGTGGTGTTAATAATGCAGCTTCACTAGCAATTTGTGCTAGAGTAGGAGGGCTTAATCTCGCTTGTGCAAATTTTAAAGCTGTTTGTATAACGTCTTTATTTTTAGATACAAGACATCCAATTCTTGCGCCACACATACTATAGCGTTTAGAAACGGAATCAATAATAATACTGTTTTCAACAATACTCTCCTCTTGCATAATAGAATAATGTTCTTCACCATCATATGTGAATTCTCTGTACACTTCATCAGCAACTAAAAACAAATCATGCTTTTTTACAATAGAAGCCAGTTTTTTTATCTCCTCTTTACTATATAGATAACCTGTTGGATTTCCGGGGTTGCAAATTAAAATAGCCTTTGTTTTTGGTGTGATTAATTTTTCAAACTCATCGATTGGAGGTAAAGCAAAGTTATTGTCAATTTTTGAAACTACAGGAACAACTTTTACTCCAGAAGCTGTGGAAAAACCATTATAATTTGCATAAAATGGTTCGGGTATAATAATTTCATCATCAGCATCCATTATACTACCAAATGCAAATAATAAAGCTTCACTTCCCCCAGTTGTTACAATTATATCTTCTTTAGTAACATTAATTTTATGCTTACTGTAATAATCTGCGATTTTACTTCTATACAAATCAGATCCTTCAGATCTTGTGTATGCTAATATATCTAGAGAGTGAACTTTAACTGCATCTAAAGCCCCTTGAGGTGTTTTTATATCTGGTTGACCAATATTTAAGTGGTAGACCGTATGTCCTTTTTGGTAAGCTAATTCAGCATAGGGTACTAATTTACGTATTGGTGATTGAGGCATTGCAGCTCCTTTATTCGAAATTTTTGGCATGGATTTTAATTTTACTTTACAAAGTTGCAAATTATCTTAAACTTTTTCTAAAAATCGAGTTATAAAATAAAAGATTTGTAAATTGTATAGTTCAGGTTTTAATCAAATAGCTAATATGTTATTTAAGAGATATTTAATAGTTTATTTAGTTTTGCTTGTTAGTTTATTTAGTTTTTCTCAAGGAACTTTTAAGTTTAAAACGGGAGTTAAACAAGATAAAATAAAGTTCAAACTAATAAATAGTCTCATTGTTTTTCCTGTTGAAGTTAATGGAGTTGAGCTTTCCTTTTTATTAGATACAGGAGTTAGTAAGCCCATTATTTTTAGTTTAACTGATGTAAAGGACTCCTTATTATTAAAAAATACTGAAAAGTTCTATTTACGCGGACTTGGAGATGGTGACTACGTAGATGCATATAGATCTAAAAATAATATATTCAAGGTTGGTAAGACAATTAATGTTAATCAAGATTTATTTATTATTGTAGATCAAACTTTAAATTTTGCTCCAAGACTAGGAGTTCCTATTCATGGTATAATTGGTTCAGATTTATTTGAAGACTTTGTAGTAGAAATTAATTATTCTAAATCTTTTATAAGATTATACGATAGATTTTTATTCAGAAAAAAAAGCCATAGAAAATATTCTACTGAATTATTAAGGTTTCACAATACAAAACCATATATAGATGCAGAAATCGGAATAAATAATAAAATTATACCAGTTAATTTATTAATCGATACAGGAGGCAGTGATGCATTATGGTTGTTTGAAGATTTTGATCAATATATTTTTCCCGATCAAAGCTATTTCGATGATTATCTTGGAAAGGGATTGAGTGGTAATTTATATGGTAAACGTTCTAAAATAAATACTTTTAAATTAGGCAATTTCCGGCTTTCTAATGTAAACGTATCATTTCCTGATTCTGCATCTATTGCTACAGCTAGAAATTTAAAAAACAGAAATGGTAGTTTGTCTGGAGATATTTTGAAACGATTTAATCTTATTTTTGATTATAACAACAAGAAATTATACTTTAAAAAAAGTAATAAGTTTAAGCAGCCCTTTCATTATAATAATAGTGGAATAATTTTAGAGCATGATGGCGTTAGAATTATAGAAGAAAATAGTAAAGGAATTTTAATAAAACCATTTGCAACAAACAATGATTCTCCATTTGATAAGGCAATTTCATCAAGCAATAATTTTAAATATAAACTTGTGCCTTCATTTAAGATTGCTGAAATAGTTAAAGACTCTCCAGCTGATAGAATAGGTTTATTAGCTAATGATATTGTTTTGAGTATTAATGGTAAAAATGCTCATCATTTAACCATTCAAGAAATAATGAAGTATTTTTATGATAAAGATGGTGAAAAAATTAAATTAAAAATTAAACGTAATAATTTTGAAATGGATTTTGTATTCTATTTAGAAGATAAACTAAAAAAGCCTCGATAGTATCGAAGCTTTTTTAGTTTATCTTAAATGAAGTTTAATTTTTTTCCATTAAACTTTTATTTTTCTTTTCTAATACACTAGTTTTTGCAGGATCGATAACATTCCCTTTTATTTTTAGTGCAACAGTAGGAGTTTCGGCATTAGATAGAACTGTTATGGTTTTTCTAATTGGCATAACGCGCTTAGTATCGTACTTAACTTCTATTTCTCCTGTTTCTCCAGGCATTATAGGATCTTCAGGTTTTTTAGGAACCGTACAACCACAAGTAGATTTTACATTAGAAATTATTAACGGAGCATCTCCAGTATTTGTAAATTCAAATACTCTTAAACCATCTGCACCTTTTTCTATAGTACCATAGTCTATTGTAGTTTCTTTAAATTCTATTTTTGCCATTTTATCTTGAGCATAACCAGTTAAACTGATTAGACCAATAAACATAATAGTAATTAATTGTTTCATCACTTTTAAATTTTGTTTGTATTGTAAACTTACTTACTTTTTAATCATTGTGCAAAATTATTAGATGTAATGCAATTTCAACTATATTTTTAGCTTTTTTAACAGTATATAATACATCACATAAAATTTCACAAAATGAGAAATATAAGTACTTTTGCAGGATATTATTCAAAAACTATTCCAAAGTATGAGTATTCCATCACAATATGATGCAAGTTTAGTAGAAGATAAGTGGTACAGCTATTGGATGGCTAACAAATACTTTCATTCTACACCTGATGAGAGAGAACCATATACTATTGTAATTCCTCCACCAAACGTTACAGGTGTACTTCATATGGGACATATGTTGAATAATACGATTCAAGATGTGTTAATACGTCGTGCTCGACTGTTAGGTAAAAATGCCTGTTGGGTTCCTGGTACTGACCATGCATCAATTGCCACAGAGGCAAAGGTTGTTGCTAAACTTAAAGAACAAGGAATTGATAAAAATGACTTATCAAGAGAAGAATTTTTAAAACATGCCTGGGATTGGACTCATGAATATGGTGGAGTAATTCTAGAACAACTAAAAAAACTAGGCTGTTCTTGCGATTGGGATCGTACTAAATTTACTATGGACGAAGATATGTCTGAAGCAGTAATTAAGGTATTTGTTGATTTGTATCACAAAGGCTTGATTTATCGTGGATACAGAATGGTAAATTGGGATCCTGAAGCTAAAACCACGCTCTCTGATGAGGAGGTAGAATACATAGAAAAACAAGGTAAACTTTACTACGTAAATTATAAAGTAGAAGGTACAGATGAAACTTTAACAATTGCGACTACAAGACCAGAAACTATTTTAGGAGATTCAGCTATTTGTATTAATCCTAATGATGAGCGTCATCAAAATTTAAAGGGTAAAAAAGCTATTGTTCCAATAAATAATCGTGTTATACCAATTATTGAAGACGAGTATGTAGATGTAGAATTTGGTACAGGATGTTTAAAAGTTACTCCAGCTCATGATGAGAACGATAAGGTGTTAGGCGATAAGCATAATTTGGAAGTAATAGATATTTTTAACGAAGATGCTACGCTTAATAGTTACGGTTTACATTACGAAGGTCAAGACCGTTTTGTTGTGCGTAAGGCTATTGTTAAAGAGTTAGAAGATCTAGGTCATATCCATAAGATTGAAGATTATACCAATCGAGTAGGAATTTCTGAGCGCACAAAAGCTATTATAGAACCTCGATTAAGTGACCAATGGTTCCTTAAAATGGAAGATTTGGTAAAACCAGCTATCGAAGCCGTTTTAGGAGAAGACAGAGATGTTAAGTTATTCCCAAGAAAGTTTGAGAATACCTATAAGCATTGGGTAGAAAATATCAGAGACTGGAATATTTCTCGCCAATTACTTTGGGGACAACAAATACCAGCCTACTATTACGGAGATGGTAAAGAAGATTTTGTTGTCGCTGAAACTATCGAGCAAGCTGTTAAACTTGCTAACGAGAAATTAGCTGTCGCCACGAGCGAAATCGAGAGGTCTTTAACTGCTTCTGACTTAAAACAAGATACAGATGCTCTTGATACATGGTTTAGCTCATGGTTATGGCCAATGAGTGTATTTGATGGTATTCGTAATCCTGAAAATGAGGAGATACAATACTATTACCCAACTAATGATTTAGTAACTGGGCCAGATATTCTATTCTTTTGGGTTATTAGAATGATAATTGCAGGTTATGAGTATAAAGATGAAAAACCTTTCGAGAATGTATATTTAACAGGACTTGTAAGAGACAAGCAACGTCGTAAAATGAGTAAATCGCTTGGGAATTCTCCAGATGCTTTAAAATTAATAGACGATTATGGTGCAGATGGTGTTCGTGTTGGTTTGCTATTAAGTTCAGCTGCAGGAAACGATTTAATGTTTGACGAAGCACTCTGTCAGCAAGGAAAACAGTTTGCAAATAAAATATGGAATGCCTTTAGATTAGTAAAAGGTTGGGAGGTTAGTGATTCTATTGCACAACCAGAATCGAGTAGCATTGCAATAAAATGGTTTGAATCAAAATTTCAGGGTACTATTCTTGAAATAGAAAATCACTTTAGTAAATACCGTTTAAGTGATGCCTTAATGGCAACTTATAAGTTAATTTGGGATGATTTCGCTTCTTGGTTATTAGAAATTGTTAAACCAGAATATCAACAGCCAATCGATAATAAAACTTTAGAAGATGTTATAAGTATATTTGAAGATTTATTACGCATTCTTCATCCTTTTATGCCTTTCCTTACAGAGGAGATATGGCAATACATTAAAGAACGATCAGTTGAAGATGCCTTAATTATATCTCAATGGCCAAAAGCTAAACCAGTAAATGAAACACTTATTGAAGAGTTTGATTTTGCAAGTGAAGTTGTTTCTGGAATTCGTTCTATAAGAAAGCAAAAGAATATTTCTTTTAAAGATGCTTTAGCCTTTTCAGTAATCAATAATGAAAATGTGAATTCTACATTTGATAGTGTTGTAGAAAAATTAGGTAATTTAGAATCTATCAATTATGTATCTGATGCTGTTGAAGGTGCACTGACTTTTAGAGTTAAATCTAATGAGTATTTTATACCAATGGCTGGAGCAATTGATGTTGAGGCAGAAGTAAAAAAATTAACAGAAGAGTTACATTACACCGAAGGCTTTTTAAAATCAGTACAAAAAAAATTATCTAATGAGCGTTTTGTAAACAATGCACCAGAGCAAGTTGTTGCTTCTGAAAAGAAAAAAGAAGCAGATGCTATTGCAAAAATTGAAACCTTAAAAGCTAGTTTAGCGAGTTTGAACTAGCATCAATGAAATAGAAAATAAAAAGAGCTTCAAATTTGAAGCTCTTTTTATTTTCTGTAAAGAAAGTAGTTATCGACTAACTCTATGTAGATTTTTTTTGCTTCTTCTTCAGAAATATCTTGAACTTGAAACAAGGCATTTGTTTTAAATGCGTTTATAATCTGTTTTTTACTACTCGGTCTTCCGTAGTTATTAGTAGCTTTTTTATAATAGGCATATAGGCGTAATAAAAAATCAGCAGGAAAAGGATCTGTATGAGCATTAATACGCTCTACAGCTTCTTGAAATTGTATGTCTAATTCTTTAGGATTCATTACATTTCAGCAATAATACTTTTGCCTCCTCGTACTTTTTGGTTAAGTTCTACTTTAATGTTGGTATCCAGTGGTAAATACAAATCAACCCTTGATCCAAATTTTATAAACCCTTGATCTGCTCCTTGAGTAGCAGTATCATTCTCTTTTGCATAATTTACAATTCTCTTGGCTAAAGCACCAGCTATTTGCCTAAATAAAACTTTACCATAAGTTTGGTTTTCAACTACAACTGTTGTGCGTTCATTTTCTGTGCTTGACTTTGGATGCCATGCAACTAAATATTTACCAGGATGATATTTACTAAAAACAACTTTTCCGCCAATAGGATAGCGGGTTACATGAACATTAATTGGAGACATAAACACGCTTACTTGTAAGCGCTTATCATTAAAATATTCCGTTTCCATGACCTCTTCAATCACTACAACTTTACCATCTACAGGAGATACAACTTGTTTGTCATTTACTTGAGTATGACGTTTTGGGTTTCTAAAAAACTGTAGAATTAAAATAAAAAACACCAAAACTACTATCATAAGAGCCGTCCGAATCCAGTAAGTTGAAATAAAATTATCGACTAAAAAGAATAAGGCAACAACTATAAAAAGTGTACCTAATATTATTTTATGACCTTCTTTATGAAACATATTTTACAATTCTAATAAATAAATAAATAAACGATGCAGAGAAAATAATACTATCTAATCTGTCTAGTAATCCACCATGTCCTGGCATAATTATACCACTATCCTTTACATCAGCTTGACGCTTAAATTTAGATTCAATTAAGTCTCCTAAAGTGCCAAAAACACTAATTATAATAGCTAAAATAAGCCAACTTGTAAATGATAAGGTATCTGTAAAGTTAGTAATAAAATAACTGGCAATGCACGAAAAGAATAAACCACCTAAAAAACCTTCAACTGTTTTTTTAGGAGAAATACTTGGAAAGAGCTTTTGCTTACCAAAATTTTTACCAATCAAATAGGCAAATGAGTCGTTAACCCAAATTAAAATAAAACTACCTAATAATATTACTGGATTAAATTCAGTATAAAATTTAGCCACAAGCACTAGAAATATAAAACCACTGGTAATATAAAAAGTAGTTAATAAATAGCGTTTAGATGTAAAAAGCGGAATTGTTTTTTCTGAAAACAAATCTTTAATTAAAAATAATTTTATAAAAACAGTAATTACTAATAGAATTTGTGCCGCTTCTTCAAAACCTTTTGAGCTATTAAATAGTAATTCCCAATTGGTAAATACTAAAAAGAGTAAAGAGAAAATAATATAAGGAACCAATCCTTTAAGTTGAATGAGTCTATTAAATTCTGAAAGTGAAAGTAAACCAAATACAAAAAACAAAATGGAAATCGTATAAGGCGAATACAAGGAAAGAATTAGCAATCCTATGTAAACAACACCAGATATAGCTCTAGTAAGCAGTTCGTTCATTTATAAATCTTCTAACAGTAGCAAATATAAGTTTTTTGAGCTACTTCCATAAGTTAGGAAATCTTTATCTTCAGGAGTGTTTTTAAAATGCTTGATGGTAGTAATATTTGTTGGAATTTTATTACGATTTTTATCTTTAATTCCTTTAAGCCCCTCACTAATTGTTTCAACAAATTGACTAGTAGTTGCATATATTATAAAATTATCAGGAAGCTCTTTTAATTTTTTTTCAGCAATTTGATTCGACGAAATTAACAGAGAACCGTCATTAGCAATTAAATACTCACATGTTGATAAAAAGTAATCACTTTCAGATATTTTTTTTGTGGAATTGAGTTCAAAATTCTTGAAATGATCTTTTAAACGGTCATCAATAATTAAAACATTTTTATCGCTCCAATTATTTTCTTGAAGAATTAAGTTGAGGTTTTGATAGACTTCATCTATATTTTCAGAATACAAAAATTTACCACCATTTGCCTTAAAGTTAATTGTAAATCGCTCATCAATAGGAAGTTTGATTTCGGGCATGTATTTACTTCTCTCCTCACTTTTTATAGGATTTGGAGAGTCGTCATTTTTTTTGCCGAAAATTTTTCTAAATAAACTCATGTAGAGTTTTGCTATTAACTTTTACTAGGGTTTTCCAAATATAAAAAAACTAAATTAACAAACTGTTAATCTAGTTTTCTTATTTATTTGACTGTTGAGATTGGTTCCTCTTTTTCAAAAGGACGTTTACCAAAAATCTTTTCTAAATTATCCTTAAATATTACTTCTTTATCTAATAAGACTTCAGCTAATTCGGTTAATTTATCTTTGTTAGCTTCAAGTAACTTTATAGCTCTTTGGTATTGCTTTTCTATAATTGCTGAAATCTCTTTATCAATTAAAATTGCGGTTTCCTCACTGTAAGGTTTAGTGAAACCATATTCGCTTTGCCCTGATGAATCATAATAGGTTAGGTTTCCAATTTTGTCGCTTAAGCCATAAACAGTAACCATAGCTCTGGCTTGTTTGGTCACTTTTTCTAAATCACTTAATGCTCCTGTAGAAATTTTATCGAAGATTACTTTTTCTGCAGCTCTACCACCCAATGCAGCACACATTTCATCAAGCATCTGTTCTGGTCTAACAATCAGTCGTTCTTCTGGTAAATACCAAGCAGCTCCGAGAGATTGTCCTCTTGGAACAATAGTAACTTTTACAAGAGGTGCAGCATGTTCTAGCATCCAGCTTACTGTTGCATGTCCTGCTTCATGGAAAGCAACAGCTCTTTTTTCGCTTGGAGTAATGATCTTATTTTTCTTTTCTAATCCACCAACAATTCTATCTACTGCGTCTAGAAAATCTTGTTTATCAACTTCTTTTTTACCGTTTCGAGCTGCTATTAAGGCTGCTTCATTACAAACATTAGCTATATCAGCTCCAGAGAAACCAGGAGTTTGTTTAGCTAAAAAGTCGATATCTAAACCGTCAGCTTTTTTAAGAGGTCTTAAGTGTACTTCAAATATTTCTTTACGTTCTCTAACATCTGGCAAATCCACAAAAATTTGTCTGTCAAATCTACCTGCACGCATTAAAGCTTTATCAAGTATATCAGCTCTATTGGTTGCTGCTAATACAATAACATTTGTATTAGTGCCAAAGCCATCCATTTCAGTTAATAGCTGATTTAAGGTGTTTTCTCTTTCATCATTACTACCTGACATCGCATTTTTGCCTCTTGCACGACCAATAGCATCAATTTCATCTATAAAAATAATAGAGGGTGATTTTTCTTTTGCTTGCTTAAATAAATCTCTCACTCTTGAGGCACCAACACCAACAAACATTTCTACAAAATCAGAACCTGAAAGAGAGAAAAAAGGCACTTTTGCCTCTCCAGCTACTGCTTTGGCTAATAAAGTTTTACCTGTTCCTGGAGAGCCTACTAACAAAGCTCCTTTTGGTATTTTTCCTCCTAGTGAAGTATATTTTTCAGGATTTTTAAGAAAATCTACAATCTCTTGTACTTCTTCTTTTGCACCTTCTAATCCTGCAACATCTTTAAAAGTTGTTTTTACTTCAGTATTTTCGTCAAATAGTTTAGCTTTAGATTTACCAATATTAAAAATCTGACCACCTGGACCACCTCCACCACCAGACGACATTCGTCTCATGATGTAAATCCATACACCAATAATTAATACAAATGGTAAAAGGGATAATAAGAATTCTCCCCAAAGGTTATTTTCTGTTTCAAACTTTTTTTCGGTAGTTAATGAATTCTCTTTGATTGTTAGATTAAGTAAATCCTCAAAGTTTTGTTGATCACCAAATTCAAACTTATAATTAGCTGTTTCTGTCGAGCTTGGTATTATGGATGTTTTTCGAGCGCCTTTGTGAACTTCTTTATTTAAAGCTTCTTGTGTTAAAAATACTTCAGCGATGTGCGTATTCCTTATTATTTCTACTGTTTTAACATCACCTGACCTTAAGTAATCTAAAAATTGATTTTCGGTTATAGGTTTTGCTTCATTAAAACTGCTTCCACCACCAAATAATTGCATGCCTATAAATATGGCAATTACAATTCCATAAATCCAATAAGCGTTAAATTTTGGTTTATTAGTATTAGGTTTTTTATTATCAGACATGTATCTAGTAACTAGTTTCTATTTGTGTTGTTATTGCATCTCCCCAAAGACTCTCAATGTCATAATACTCTCTAATATGCTTTTGAAACACATGTACTACAACATTTACATAATCCATTAAAACCCATTCAGCATTATCGTTTCCTTCTATATGCCAAGGTTTATCTTTGAGTTCTTTACTTACTTTTTTTTGAATTGAGTTTACTATGGCATTTACTTGTGTGTTAGAAGTACCTTCACAAACAATAAAATAATCGCAAACCGTATTCTCAATTTCTCTTAAATCTAAAATATTAATTTCCTTTCCTTTTACATCTTCAATCCCACTTAATATAGAGGCTATTAATTGGTCTGCAGTACTATTATTTTTTGCCATTCAGTTATTTTAAATTTATACAAAGTTATTACTTTTAGTTCGTTATATTTATAAAAAAATCATAAGATTTTATCTCTCTTAGTACCATTTTATATGCTTATAATCAAACTTGATGCCATTGACTCCACAAATAGTTATTTGCGTAAGTTGTTGCAAAATCAGGAATTAAAAGATTATACTGTTGTTATAACTAATAAGCAGACTCATGGTCGTGGTCAAATGGGAACTAGCTGGACATCTCAAGAGGGGAAAAACCTTATTACTTCTATATACAAGGATGTTTCAAATATAAAGTTACATCAACAATTTTTTATTAGTATCGTAACCTCGTTAGCTATTGTAAAGGCTTTAAAACAATTTCAACTACCCAAATTAAGTATTAAATGGCCTAACGACATTTTGTCAGACAATAAGAAAATCTGTGGTATTTTAATAGAAAATGTCATTAAACAAGATGCTATATCTGCTACATTAATTGGTGTTGGATTAAACGTAAACCAAACTAAATTTGACAATTTACCTAACGCTTCCTCTTTACAATTAATAACAGGTACACATTTTAGTATAGAAGAAGTTTTACATACTATTCTAGAAAACTTAAAAAATTATTTCTCTCTACTAAAAGCTCAAAAGTTAGAAGCATTAAAAGCTGAATATGAATCGTTACTATTTAGAAAAAATAAACCTTCAACATTTGAAGATGCTGAAGGTAATTTATTTTCTGGTTTTATAAAATCTATAAATGATTCAGGAAACTTGTGCGTGCTACTTGAAGATGAAATTATAAAAGAGTTTGATTTAAAAGAATTGAAACTCCTGTACTAAAGTTTAAAAGATTACCACGTATTCAGAATTTGTATAATTCTGAATCCTCATAATGACAGTCAAATTAAATAGCTTCAGGCAAATTCTCCGAAAGTGTTTGAATAAAATTTTTGATAGGATTTTTAATCATCATTGCCATCATCGCATTAAATTTCCCAGAGAAACTCAATAACACCTCGCTTTGATCATCTGAAACTTCTTCTATATTTACATGTAATGCAAAGTCTAACGATCCTCCAGCTGCACCTAAAACAATCTTACAAGGTTCATCTACTTCTTTCTTTTTGAGTACAATTTCCGGCATTCCTTTAAGAGCAAATAGAAATTTATCCTCGCTTAAAACTTCAAATTTACTAATGTTTTCAGGCATGAGTGATTCAAAATTTTTAACATCAGATAAGAAATCAAAAACTTCTTGTTGCGATTTATTAACGGTTGCTTTAGGTGATTCTAAATTCATAATTATTTGTGTTTTTAGTATAGATATATCAATTAGCGTTCCATTCGCTAGGATTGGCATTCCAATCTGATAATGTTTCTAATTCTTTTTCTGTTATATAGTTCGTATCTACAGCTTGTTGAAGCAGATTTTTGTAGTTGCTTAATGTATGTAAAGTGATGTTAGCTTCTTTAAAATTATTAGCAGCTACTTCAAAACCATATGAAAAAATAGCAACCATTCCTTTAACATTTACTTCGTTAGCTTTTAATGCTTTTACTGCATTTAAACTACTGTTTCCTGTACTTATCAAATCTTCTACAACCACCACATTTTGGCCTTTTTGAATAAAACCTTCAATCTGGTTTTGTCGACCATGTTTTTTGGCTTCAGGCCTTACATAAACAAAAGGTAAACCTAAATATTCTGCTACCAACATACCAATACCAATGGCTCCTGTTGCCACTCCAGCAATAACATCTGGTTTGCCATATTCGCGCTCAATAAATTTAGCCATTTGTTCGCGAATAAAATTACGTACTGGAGGAAACGATAACACAATTCTATTATCGCAATATATAGGTGATTGCCAACCAGAAGCCCAAGTAAAAGGTTCTTTTGGTTTTAGTTTTATAGCATTAATTTGTAATAAAACTTCGGCAGTTTTTTTAGCGGTTTGTGTGTCGAAAATCATAGTGGCAAAACTACATATATTTTTAATGCCATATAAAGTTATTTATTAACATTAATATAGTATTTTTGATTAGCTCAAATTATTTTTGAAACTAACTATGCAAACCGTTTTTGTAGGCGACAAACCTATTATTCTTACCACTAAAGTAGAGCAAGAAACCGATTTTAAAAATTATCTATTAGAAACCGTTAGTATTGAAAAGATAATAAAGGATTTAAATTCTGATACTGTAAAAGCTGCTCGACTTATTTATAAAGATGAGAAAAAATTATTAAAAAAATTTTTAAAGTTATTACCTAATGTTATTGCTGGTGGTGGAAAAGTGTATAATGATAAAGGAGAGATTTTATTTATATACAGAAATGACAAATGGGATTTACCAAAAGGTAAAATCGAAGGTACTGAAACTATTGAAGAAACTGCTATGCGTGAAGTTTCTGAAGAAACAGGAGTTGCTGGATTACAAATTGTAAAACCATTGCCAAATACCTATCATATTTTTAAACGTAACGGTAAATATAAAATTAAAGTAACCTATTGGTTTGAAATGAAAACCAACTATAAAGGTAAATTCTCACCACAAAAAAATGAAGGTATTACCAAGGTAGAATGGTTAAATGCTAAACAAAGCCAAAAAGCACTAGAGAATAGTTATGCGAATATTAGACTATTGGTTTAGACATAATAATTATATGATTTTTTTAATTAATTTTTATTGATTGAATTATGTAGTTTTAATTTAAAATAAGTCTTAAATATTTTATCTGTCAAACTTTGTAAAAAAATATGATACTTACCAGCTTTACCGAATTTATCAAAATTTAAATTGTAATCCTTTACTAGTATTACAGATATTGCCTGGGTTATTGTTTTTGAATAAATAAAATAGTTAGCGAAATTATTTTGAATATCAGAATTTATATTGCCATAAATAGATAATTTTACGGAATCAGTTTCATGTCCAAATGCTAAAGCTCCTCTCAGAATTGAGTCGATATTTCCATGAACAGTTTTAGAGGTATGACCATATAATTGGTTTCTAACATCGTAAAAAATATCATAAAATTCATCTATTTCAATTTTTGATAAAGCATTTTTAACAACACTGAATGTTTTTGATGGCTTGGTTTTTCTCCATTTTGAAAATTGTTCCTTTTCAGAGTTACATTGTTTTTTGTAAGTTTCATAATATTCATCATCATTAAGTATAGCTATACCAATTTCTGACAGTTCCATGTAATTTCTAAATAAGATATCAGAATTTTGCGACAAACCTCTTTCCAAAAGTCTTAATGTGGAGATAAGATTATTTATCAAATTACTTAAAATGAATAAATAAGTAACCATTTTATTTCTATCATAATCACTTATCTTTAATTTTTCCTCTTTTAGGTAGAAATATTTACTGAAAATTAAATATAAACTTTCATGGAGGAGTATTATAAGGTTGAAGAATTTTTTTTCAAAATAAAAATCATTGTTAAACTTTCTGATATTACTGTTGTCTAATTTTTTTTGAAATTTAGATGCATAATCTAGTTCATCTAATATTAAATTTTCAACGTCTTGAATTTCCATTCCATTAACGGAAAATTCAGTATTGGTTAATTGAATTAAATTTTTTATTAATTTATTATATAACTTTTTTACTTCAGCTTTTTTCACATGTTTAATAATGAACTTAATTAACTCTATAAACAGGATACTGCATATGTGCCGTTTCGTAGTTTTTACTTTGTTTGTGCAACCAATCTAACTGCGCATACCAATTATCTGCAAAGTCTTTATTTAAACTCTTTTTAAGGTTAAATTGTATCTGCAACTGCGGATTCATTTTAAGTAGTAAAGCCGCTTTGTCTTCCCAAACATAAGGCGAAAAGCCTTCTTTTTGTTGTAAAATAGTATCAAAAAAGTTCCAGTTAAAAAACGAGTCTGGAGCTTGTGGCTCTAATGTTTCTAATAAGTAGCGAAGCGCTGGTTGATCAGTCTGTATTAAATAATCTCCTGCTTTAAAAGTAAGTTCTTTGGTTTCAGTTGTTACTTTAGTGTTATAATGTAGATAATGGCCTTCGTAAGGGTTTTTTCTAGTTTCGTAAGAGTCTATTTTATAAGCTTCGACAGTTAGAGTAGTATCTTTTTCAAATTGTATCATCTCAGCGCGATTTAATTCTAATAAATCAATCACATGATGCATGCCTTGAGGAATCACATAAGCTTTTGGTATGGTTACTTCAACAGTTGGTGTAAAATAATTGCTGTAAGTAACGTCTTTTACAAAGGGTTTGTTTCGGTTGTATTTTAGGCGTTTAGCTCCAGTTAAATCACTATCAATAAATTCGCCTTCAAAACCTTTAAAGTTTAGTGTTGAGGTTTTTGTGGTGTCTTTTGTCCATTGCAAAGGATAGTTTTTTTGAGCTAAAAAGAAATCGTTCGCTTTGGCTCGTTCTGTTTTAATAAGTTCGGCATCCTCATCAACAATTTCAATCATACTTTTCATAAGTTCGTAAGTGCCTTCAACTCGTTGTTTGTATGGTTTTAGCATGTGTGTTTCTACCATCATACCAAGCGTGTTAAACAAGGTTGTGTAACCTGTTGAGTAACGAGGCGAATCCATAAACTGACTAAAGCCTTGTTCTGGTGTTCTATTAAATACATTTACATAAGGTGTAATATCCCATTTTTTATCAACCAATTTTTGCTCTAGTTTTGGCATCATTTTATTATGTAGATAATTACCAAGTTCACCTCCTAATTTATTGTGTTGTGTAAATAAATGCGTTAAGATATATTGATAATCTGCTCCATTACTAACATGATTATCAATAAAAACATCAGGTCGTACAAGATGAAATATTTCTGCGAACGTTCGTGCGTTTTTAGTGTCAGATTTTATAAAATCGCGATTCAAATCAAAGTTCCTAGCATTCCCTCTAAAGCCATATTCTTTTGGGCCATTTTGATTGGTTCTAGTTGTAGAGTTTCTGTTTAAACTTCCACCAACATTATAAATTGGGATTGTTACTAAAACAACATTTTCAGGAAGGGTTAATGCTCCGTTTACGTAATCACGAAATAGCATCATAGTAGCATCAATACCATCAGATTCTCCTGGATGAATACCATTATTAATAAGAATAATACGTTTATTTTCTCTAAAAGAATCAAAATCAAATTTGCGATCAGGATTCAAGGTAACAATATGAAGCGGTTTTCCAGAATCAGTTTCGCCAATTGCTTTCATTGAAATTTCAGAATAGCTATCTGCTAAATCAGAATAATATTCAATTGTTTGCTCATAGGTAGCAGTTTCAAGGCCTTGAGATTTTTCAAAAACGGTAGTAAAATCTGTATTTGTTTTTTTGTTTTTTGATGTACAAGAAGTAATAATTAAAAGTAAAAGGATGAGTCTTCGCATTTCAAACGTTTTAGTAGCTAAAGCTAATCAAATATTAGGAATTACAGCTTGTCTTAATCAATTTTAACTGTATTTTTGCCGCTTCAAAAATAACCCGTTATGACAGAGTTTATTAGAAGACGTGCAGCAAATGCTAAAAATGATATTTTATCTGGTTTAACTGTAGCTTTAGCTTTAGTGCCAGAGGCTGTAGCCTTTGCTTTTGTGGCTGGAGTAGATCCTTTGGTTGGATTATATGCAGCTTTTATGATTGGGTTAATCACATCAATTTTTGGAGGTCGACCTGGAATGATTAGTGGTGCAACAGGAGCACTAGCAGTAGTAATGGTGGCTTTAGTAGCTGAAGGGAATGCCATGGGAGAACCAAGCGAGCAACTGGGCTTATATTATTTATTTGCAACGGTTATTTTAATGGGAATTATACAAATGCTTGCAGGTGTTTTTAAACTTGGAAAGTTTGTACGATTGATTCCGCATCCAGTAATGATGGGATTTGTAAACGGTTTAGCAATTGTTATTTTCTTATCGCAATTAGGTATGTTTCCTAGATTAGTTCCTGAAGAAATTTCTTTTTGGAGCGAAATGGGAACGTGGTTTTCAGAGCTATTTACCAGTCTTTCTACTAATGTTGAATTTTGGATAATGTTTGGTTTAATATTGTTAACCATGGCAATCATGTTTGGTTTACCAAAACTCACTAAAAAATTACCGGAAGCTTTAATCGCTATTTTAGTAGTCTCTGGAATTGTGATCTTTGGGAATTTAGATGTGGCTACTGTAGGAAGTTTTATTAGAGATGGAGGAGGAGCAGGATTAAAAGGTGGTTTGCCATCGTTTCAACTAGATATTTTTAATAAAGTTCCGTTTACTTTTGAGACCCTTAAATTTATTGGTCCTTATGCCTTAATTCTTGCAGCTATTGGATTGATTGAATCGTTAATGACATTAAACCTTATAGACGAATTAACTGAAACTCGAGGAAACACCAATAGAGAATGTTTAGCTCAAGGAGGTGCTAATATTATAACAGGTTTGTTCGGTGGAATGGGAGGTTGTGCTATGATTGGTCAATCTATAATTAATATTAAAGGTGGAGGACGTGGACGTCTGTCAGGAATTGTAGCAGCAGTTATGTTGTTAGTATTTATAGTATTCGCAGCACCTCTAATTGAACAAGTACCAATTGCTGCTTTAGTAGGAGTAATGTTTATGGTGGTTATAGGAACTTTTGCTTGGTCAAGTTTTAGGATTATGAATAAAATACCAAGAGCAGATTTATTCGTTTTGTTTTTGGTTTCCGGATTAACAGTTGTTTTCGATTTAGCAATAGCAGTAATTGCCGGAGTAATTGTAAGTGCTTTAGTGTTTTCATGGGAAAATGCCAAACGTATTCGTGCTCGTAAACGTATGAAAGATGATGGAACTAAAGTATATGAAATTTGGGGACCTTTGTTTTTTGGGAGTATTACTGCTTTTAACGAAAAGTTTGATGTAAATAATGATCCTGAAAACGTAGAGATTGATTTTGTTGAATCGCGAGTGAGTGATCATTCAGCACTTGAAGCAATTTTTAATTTGGTTGAAAAGTATGAAGCAGCTGGCAAAAAAATTACTTTAAAACATTTAAGTGAGGATTGTAAAGTATTACTCTATAAAGCGA
Organism: Flavobacteriaceae bacterium NBU2973; assembly: GCA_026162565.1. GTDB lineage: Bacteria > Bacteroidota > Bacteroidia > Flavobacteriales > Flavobacteriaceae > JAOEIQ01. Next base: position 131,594 of record JAOEIQ010000006.1, on the reverse strand, counting down.
GCCCTAAATTTAGAAGTGTTATAGAGGAAGCTGTTGATGACCCTAGATATCATTTAGCAGCTAATCCTGAAGATTTTCCTAAACCACTTTCAGAATATAAGTTGTAGTTTTAGAGATAAGAGATAAGAGATAAGAGATAAGAGATTTTGATTATTTTTTTACTTATTCTAACATCTAACATCTAACATCTAACATCTACTTAATTCTCACACTTTTCGGTACTAGTTTTGTGTAATCACCATTATTTCTAATAACATCTCTAACTATAGATGATGCTATATACGACGTTTTTGCAGCAGTCAATAAAAAAACAGTCTCAATTGGAGCCAAATCACGATTAGTATGTGCAATGGCCTTTTCAAATTCAAAATCGGCAGGATTACGTAAGCCCCGTAGAATATACTCTACATTATTTTCTTTACAAAAATCAACTGTCAGACCTTTGTAACTAACCACTGTAATTTTAGGTTCGTGTTTAAAGGCTTCTTTTATAAAGTTCATACGTTCTTCTATTGAAAACATATACTTTTTTGAAGCATTTACACCAATAGCAACAATTACTTCATCAAAAAGCTTGACACCTCTTTCAATAATATCGTAGTGACCTAAAGTTATTGGATCAAACGACCCTGGAAATATAGCTCGTTTCATAAGCTTTGATTTTTTTTGATTCTTAATTGAATCATGAAGCACGACTATTAATCGCTGATTTTGTTTATAAAGTTAGAAGTTTTTTGTTGTAACTTCTGTATTTTTTCTTCAAAATAATTAAACTTGTTTTCAGATATAAAGTTTAGGTTTTTACAAACGATAAGTTGAGTTTCCCACTCGAAAGCAGATCCTAGACTATCTTCTAAATATTTAATGAAATGTTTGTTGCTTCTTTTACTTGTTCCTTCAGATATATTTGAAGCTATAGAAACACAACAACGGTTCATTTGACTTCGTAGACCAAACTTTTCATAATCAGGAAGTGTATTAGTAAATTCATAATTTTCTGTAATTAACTCAATAGCTTCTTGCCATATTTGTAATTTTTTAAAATTATGTCTTTTCATAGTCTTGTATCAAATAATCGTGTTTCAAAATATCAAGATAACGCTTCTTCAATAGCATTATCAAACAAATCTGAAAGACTAATTCCAGCCTCTGCTGCTTGTTGTGGTAAAATACTTTCTTTAGTTAGTCCTGGAACCGTATTTATTTCTAAAAGATGAGGTTCGTTGTTTTTAAAAATATATTCGCTTCTTGAGAAACCAGTCATTTTTAAAATATCGTAAACACGCTTTGCAATAGTTCTCGTTTTTTCTGCTAATTCTTCAGATATTCTTGCTGGTGTTATTTCTTGAGACTTGCCTTCGTATTTTGCTTGGTAATCAAAAAAATCATTCTCACTAACAATTTCTGTAATTGGTAAGGCTGTTGTTTTTCCTTTGTAAGAGATGACTCCAATTGACACTTCTGTGCCATCAAGGTATTCTTCTATAATAATCTCATCGTCTTCAGCAAATGCTACATCTATAGCATTTTGAAGCTCTTCTTTTTTATATACTTTCGACACACCAAAGCTACTACCAGCTTTATTTGCTTTAACAAAACAAGGCAAACCAACGGCATTTACAATCGCATCTTCATCTATTTGGTCGCCAAAATTTACATAATAACTTTTTGCTGTTTTAACTCCGTAGGGTTTTAAAACACTCAAACAATCTCGCTTATTAAACGTTAAGCTAGCTTGATACATACCACAACTTGTATGAGGCATGTTGAGCATTTTAAAATAGGCTTGCATATAACCATCTTCTCCTGGAGAACCATGAATAGCATTAAATACACAATCGAAAGTGATTTTAGTTTCTGAAACTGTTACAGAAAAATCATTCTTGTCTATTGGGTATTCTAAATTAGTATCATCAACATAAACCCATTTATCTTTAAAAATATGAATGCGATAGACGTTGTATTTTTTGGAGTCTAAAGTTTCGTATACGACATTCCCACTCTTTAAAGAAATTTGATATTCGCTAGAATATCCTCCCATAATTATGGCTATGTTTTTTTTCATGCGTAGCACACTCTTGAAAAAGAGAATCTTTTTTAATTAATTTATAATTATAAAAATCTACAACTAATAATAAAACGTATTTAAAATTAGTTATTCAAAAGTATCATTATAAATTAGAAAACGAAAAACCTTTCGGTTTTTATATATTTGCCATTAAATAAACCAGTAGTATGAGTATTGTAAAATTTTTAACTAGCAAAGAGTTTTTTAAGCAGTTAGCTATTGCTATTGTTGCAGTTTTAATATTAGTGTTTTTAGTATTGAAATGGTTAAAGATTACCACAAATCATGGTGAGTTTGTTGAAGTTCCAGTATTAAAAGGTAAGACTTTAGATGTAGTTGAAATTGAACTAGATGATAAAGACTTAGTTATGGTTGTTCAAGACTCGGCTAATTATAATCCTAACTATCCAAAATATTCTGTAATAGATCAAAATCCTATAGCTGGAAGTCAAGTAAAGGAAAATAGAAAAATTTATCTTACGTTAAATCCTTCTGGTTACAGAAAAGTAGCTGTGCCAGACATTATTGAAAAAACGTACAGGCAAGCAAAGCCTACATTAGAAGCGCTTGGTTTTGTTATTGGTGAAATTACTTATAAAGACCATATTGCTAAAGATGAAGTTTTAGAAATAAGTTATGACGGTAAAACTATTTCTCCTGGAATGATGCTGCCTAAAACTACTAAAATAGATTTAGTTTTAGGAAACGGAAATTAAACTAGTTTTATGGCACAATTTCCTGAACAGAGGCAAGAAAATCTTCACGAACATTATTCTTTTACTGCAGATAAAGGTCAACAATCTTTGCGCGTCGATAAATTTTTAATGAATTTTATTGAAAATGCTACTCGTAACAAGATTCAAGTAGCAGCTAAAGATGGTAATATTTATGTAAACAATATTGCTGTAAAAGCAAGTTATAAGGTAAAAGCAGGCGATGTTGTTAAGGTATTTTTCGAACATCCAACCTACGAGCAATTATTAGTAGGTGAAGACATTCCTTTAGATATCGTGTATCAAGATAATGATGTTATTGTAGTTAATAAACCTGCTGGAATGGTTGTGCATCCTGGTCATGGTAATTATTCAGGAACACTTATAAATGCCCTTATTTATCATTTTGATAATTTACCAAATAACTCAAGCAATCGCCCTGGTTTAGTACACAGAATAGATAAAGATACTAGTGGATTATTAGTGATAGCAAAAACTGAAGAGGCTATGGCTCATCTCTCTAATCAATTTGCTAAAAAAACTAGTGAGCGAGAGTATATAGCTTTAGTATGGGGAAATGTAGAAGATGATGAAGGAAGTATAGAAGGTAATATTGGCCGTCATCCAAAAAACCGTTTGCAAAACACGGTATTTTTAGATGAAGAAGTAGATAATGGGAAACCTGCTATAACTCACTATAAAGTTATTGAGCGTTTTGGATATGTAACTTTAGTCTGTTGTAAATTAGAAACAGGACGTACTCATCAGATACGAGTACACATGAAGCATATTGGACATACACTTTTTAATGATGAACGTTATGGAGGCGAAAAAATATTAAAAGGAACAACGTTTTCTAAATACAAGCAATTTGTTGAAAATTGTTTTAAGGTGCTGCCAAGACAAGCATTACATGCAAAAACATTAGGATTTGAACATCCTAGAACAGGAGAGTTCATGCGATTTACTTCAGAAACTCCAGAAGATTTATCACTTTGCATTGAAAAATGGCGAAACTATGCCAAGCATCAAAATTAAATTCCTTTGAAAACGGGAATCTAATCAGTTACTAAAGAGGTTATTCAGATTTGTATTGGCATTAGTTATACAACTATAATAATAAGTTCTAATCAATATTTGAATCTCTTTCAATTACATCGTATTTTTACTGTATAAACTTTGTTTAACCTTTAATTAGACACCCAATTTTCTGGGTAATACCTATGAAACTAGTACTATCACCAGCAAAATCGCTAAACTACGAAACTAAAGTTCCTACAAATACCATTACGGAAGCTTGTTTTTTAAGTGAAGCTGAGCGCCTTAATAAATTACTCAAGAAAAAATCTGCTAAAAGTTTATCAAAGCTCATGAATATTTCAGATAATTTAGGGCAACTTAATTATGAAAGAAATCAAACATGGCAATTACCGTTTACAAAAGAGAATGCCAGACAAGCAGTATATGCTTTTAGTGGAGATGTGTATCGTGGACTAGATGTTTACAATTTACCAACTAATACATTAGATAAGCTACAAGAAAGTGTTCGAATAATTTCTGGATTATATGGTTTGTTAAAACCAATGGATTTAATTCAGCCTTATCGTTTAGAAATGGGAACGAAATTTCCAGTAGGTAAGAATAAAAATTTGTATGAATTCTGGAGAAAAAAAATAACGCAAACCTTAAATGAAGAGCTTGACGATAATGAGCTGTTTTTAAATCTTGCTAGTAACGAATATTTTAAAGCAATTGATACAAAGGCTCTAAAGGTTCCAGTAATAACAGCTAATTTTAAAGATTTTAAAAACGGAGAATATAAAACCATTATGACTTTTGCGAAATTAGCCAGAGGTTATATGACTAAATACATTGTTGAGACAAATGCCAATAGTATTGATGATGTTAAAGGCTTTAATTATGAGGGTTATGGTTTTAGTGAGGAACTATCTTCAGACAAAGAGTTAGTGTTTGCCAGATAAAAAAGTCGAGATTATCTCGCTTTTTAATTTATGTTACTAGCCTTTTTTAGCTCGTCTTAATCTTTGCTTCTTTGCTAATTTTTTCATTTAGATTTGTTAGCTCCATTTCCCATAATATTTATTGGATATATAGTTATTAGTTATCTGAAAGTAATAAATTTGAGAGCAAACTCAAAGATCGTGTTTCACCATAAACATCCTTATCCACCTTTTATTAAGGATAATACCGCAAAATTAATTGTTGGCACATTACCTCCTCCGCGTTTTTCAACAGGTGAGCTTTTAGAAAACGATGTAGATTTTTGTTATGGCAGTTACTACAATTCCCTTTGGAAAAAAATAGATGTGATTCATAATCTTAATTTACGATATGATAACTCACAAGAAGCTGTTGAAGAACGGAAACGTTATTTAATAAAACATAAAATTGGAGTTTGTGATATTGTGGAAAGTGCAGAACGTGAAAAAATGGATGCTTCAGATTTGGGAATGCAAAATATTAAGCTTCGAGATGTTATTTGCTATTTAAAAAAGTATCCAAAAATTCATACACTTTTATTTACAGGAGGGAATAGTAAAAATGGCCCAGAATATTTTTTTAGAAAACATATAAAAGATTATAATATAAAACTAGAGTTGGTTTCTAAAGACGTGCCTAGAATTCATCAATTTACTTTAGATGATAGAGTTATAAAAACCGTATCTCTTACTTCAGGATCCGGAGCCGCAAATATATCTATTGGTAGTATGCCTTTATATAAACAACTAAAGGCTAAAAACCCAAATTTTAATACATTTGATTTTAGGGTCATGCAGTATCGCGAGTTTTTTTAAGTCAATATTTAAGTATAATACGCCAGTAATTTAATGCAAACACAACCAAATAATCCGTTACATGGTGTAAAACTCAAACAAATAATTAATGAACTTGTAGAGCATTATGGTTGGGTATATTTAGGCTATAATATTAAAATACGATGTTTTAATCATGATCCTTCTATCAAGTCTAGTTTGAAATTTTTAAGGCGAACGCCTTGGGCTAGAAAAAAGGTTGAAGACTTTTATCTTAAAATGCTTAAAGCTAAAAATAGCTAGATTTTAATTCTAGAAATAGTTAACCCATTTGTTTTGGGTTGCGATTTCATATCACTTATTGCTATTTCTAAAGCGTTTTTAATTAGGTCTGATATTCTTTTATCATTATAATCTTCAGGTTTTACAATAGGTATATGACGAATTAATTTCCCAGTTCCTTTGAGTAGACTATGTTGATCGTTCAAAATAGCTCCTTTGTTAAAACCTAAATTTAGATGGTTAGTATAAATAGGAATCATACAAAAGGCATCTCCTAATTTTTCTGAAGCAGAATATACCGACGTTAAGGCATGTGTATGGTATAAAAGTTCTGTGCTCTCTGGATAAATTGCTAATATAAACTCTCTTAAACCAAAATATAAATCTATTATTTTTTGATCTTTATATTTTAGGTAATATTGAAAATCCGAATGTATATCTCTTATTGAATTCAATTTAATTATTTAAAATTAAAGATACTTAAATAATTTCATTCACAAATCTGTCTAATCTGTCAATACCTTCATTAGTTAAATGCTTAATAAAGGCGCTACCAATAATAGCACCTTTGGCATATTGAGTTGCTTGTGTAAATGTTTCGTTATTGGATATTCCAAAACCCACAATTTGTGGGTTGTTGAGGTTCATTGTAGCAATACGTTTAAAGTAATCTGATTGCTCAAGCCCAAAACCTGATTTAGCACCTGTGGTACTTGTAGAACTTACCATATAAATAAATCCATCTGAAACGGAATCAATATAACGAATACGTTCATCAGATGTTTGCGGTGTGATTAAAAACACATTAATTAAACCATATTTCTCAAAAATAGCTTTGTACTCTTCTGCATAAACATTAACAGGTAAGTCAGGTAGTATTAGGCCGTCTATACCTATCTCTTGACACTTTTTACAAAAGTCTTCTACACCATATTGTAAAACAGGATTAAAGTATCCCATAATTATTAACGGAATAGAAACCGATTTACGGATATCTTTTATCTGTTCAAATAACTTTTCAGTAGTCATGCCATTTTTAAGCGCAGTTGTCGAACTAGCTTGTATGGTTGGACCATCAGCTAATGGGTCGCTAAACGGTAAGCCAATTTCTATCATGTCAACACCTGATTTTTCAAGGTCTTGAATTATTGATGCTGTATCATCTAGATTTGGATAACCTGCTGTAAAGTATATAGAAAGAAGCTTTTTGTCTTCTTGTAATTTTTGGTTTATTCTGTTCATCTAATTTAGAAAATAGAAAAGAGAGAAAAGACAATAGATGGCGTATGCAAGTCTTGTTTCTTGTCTCTTTATTCTTGGTTCTTTTTTATAATTTAAAATAATCAATATAATTCTGTAAATCTTTATCACCACGACCAGATAAACTAATCACGACAACATCATTTGGTTTAAAGGTTTTATGACTAAAAATAGCCAAGGCATGACTGGTTTCAATAGCTGGAATGATGCCTTCTAATTGTGCTAATTCTAATCCAGCGGTCATCGCTTCATCATCAGTAGCAGAATAAAACTCTCCACGTCCAGATTTATATAAGTGAGAATGTAATGGTCCAACACCTGGATAATCTAAACCTGCTGAAATAGAATACGGTTCAGTGATTTGTCCGTCATTGGTTTGCATTAATAAGGTTTTACAACCATGAATAATACCTTCTTTTCCTAATACAGAAGTTGCAGCGCTTTCACCAGAATCTATGCCTTTTCCTGCTGCTTCCACAGCTATGATGCCAACGGCTTCATTATCTAAAAAGTGATAATAAGTACCAGCAGCATTACTGCCTCCACCAATACAAGCCACTACATAATCTGGGTTTTCTCTGCCTTCATGTTCCTTAAGTTGCCATTTTATTTCTTCAGAAATTACGGACTGAAATCGCGTTACCATATCTGGATAAGGATGTGGGCCAATAGCAGAACCAATAATATAATGCGTGTCTACAGGATTGTTTATCCAATCGCGAATGGCTTCGTTTGTAGCATCTTTGAGAGTACGACTTCCAGATAGTGCTGGACGAACTTCTGCGCCAAGCATTTTCATGCGTGCTACATTTGGTGCTTGACGTGCAATGTCAATTTCTCCCATGTACACAATGCATTCTAATCCCATTAGAGCACAGACAGTTGCTGTTGCCACACCATGTTGTCCTGCACCAGTTTCGGCTATGATTCTAGTTTTACCAAGGCGTTTTGCCATGAGAATTTGACCAATAGTATTATTGACTTTATGTGCTCCAGTATGGTTGAGGTCTTCACGTTTTAAATACACTTTAGTATTATATTTTTCTGAAAGACGTTTAGCAAAATAGAGTGGTGAAGGACGACCAACATAATCTTTAAGCAGTTGATTAAACTCTTCTTGAAAGTCAGGTTCCGCCATTACTTTTAAATAGTTTTGACGTAATTCTTCAACGTTTGGATAGAGCATTTCTGGAATGAATGCACCTCCAAATTCGCCATAATAACCTTTGTTATTGATATTATATGTCATATGTTCTTTTTTTTCGTCATTGCGAAACTTTTATAAATAAAAGTTGCGGCAATCTGTCTTTTAGAATGAGATTACCACGTCACTTCGTTTCTCGTAATGACACTTTAAATTTTTCTAATTCATCAATATTTTTTAAACCAGATTCCATCTCAAATTTGCTATTCACATCTAACGCATAGCAATGTTTTGAAGCTGGATTTCTTTTAAATGCTTTTATCTTTTCTACTTCATTCAAGCCAATTCCGCCACTTAAAAAGTAGGGTTTGGTTGAAGGATACTGTTCTAATATGCTCCAATCAAATGTGTAACCATTTCCTCCTGGAAGTTTTCCTTTGGTATCAAACAAGAAGTAATCCACCACATCTTCATAAGGTTCCAAAACACTAAAATCGAATTCGTTTATAATGGAGAAGACTTTTATAATGTCGATAGGAATGTCATTGCGAGATTTTATTTGAAAATCGTGGCAATCTGTTTTTTTATTTGAGATTACCACGTCATTCTGTTCTCGACTGCGCTCGAACTGACATTCCTCGTAATGACATATTAATTCTTTAATATAGGTCACAGATTCTTTACCATGTAATTGTATGCTGGTAATATTATATTTTTTTACTAAATCAATAACAACTTCAATCTTTTCATCCACAAAAACACCAACTTTTTTTATGGATGCATCTATTTCTGGAATTTCACCATCAAAATTACGTGGTGATTTTTCATAAAATATAAAGCCTAAATAGTCCGGTTGCAATGTTGCAACTTCAGAAGTATTATATTTCATGCCACAGATTTTTAGTTTCATGATTCTAGTTCATTTATGAAACCTGTTGCAGAAGCTCCAGGATTATCAGTTTTCATAAAGTTTTCACCTATTAAAAAGCCTCTATAATCATAAGGCTGTAATGTTTTTATAGCCTCTACTAAACTAATACCACTTTCAGACACTTTTACAAAGTCGTTTGGGATGAGTTGGCTTAATTGTTTAGAAGTTTCTAAACTCACTTCAAAGGTTTTTAGGTTCCTATTATTCACACCTAGCATATCTAAAGAAGGCATTATGGATTTATGCAGTTCTTCTTCGTTATGAACTTCTAAAAGCACATCTAAATTTAACTGTTTAGCAAGCTCCGAAAATTGCTTAATCTCATCTCTTGAAAGAATAGCAGCAATCAACAATATAACATCTGCACCATAAGCTTTTGCTTCTATAATTTGGTATTTATCAATGATAAATTCCTTTCTTAAAAGCGGTAAATCACAACTAGCTCTGGCAACCAATAAATCGTCCAAACTACCACCAAAGTATTTACCATCTGTTAATACAGACATGCCACAAACTCCAGCATTTTCATAACCTTTAGCGACATCCTGAACATTAAGATTTTGATTGATAACTGATTTTGAAGGTGAACGACGCTTGTGTTCGGCAATGATTCCAGATTTACTCTCTCGCAATCTGTTGGTAAGTGAATTTGTATCTCTTTCAAATAATACTGAAGTTTCCAATTGATAAATTGGAATTACTGATTTACGAAGTTCAACTTCTTTTCGCTTATCTATAACTATTTTATCTAGTATATTCATATTTATTATGTCGTCAGGTCAAGTAAAATTCTTTAAGAATTTTGTATCGAGACCAAGACTTCTCGATACGATTTTTTCATACTTCAAAAATCACTCGAAGTGACGTTATTTTTATTTACCTAGTTCAATTAAAGTCTTTAAACTTTCTTTTGCCTTACCACTAAACAGTGATTCTTTTGCTAGTTCAAATCCGTCTTTATGAGATATTTGTTTGTTGGTTGCGATAGCTAAACCTGCATTTGCGCATACCACATTGTTTTGTTCTTCAGAACCCTTTCCGCTTATAATATCAAGAAATAAATTTGCTGCTTCTTCAACAGAATTACCTCCAAAAATATCGGATTGCTTCACTGCTTTTACACCTAAATCTTCTGGGGAAAATAAGGTTTCAGAATGATTAGAAATAATTTTTGCTTTTCCTGTAAGAGAAATTTCATCATAGCCATCTAAAGCAAAAACGATATTGTAGTTTTTATCTGTTTTTTGATATAAGAAACTATACAAACGCAATATTTCTAAACTAAAAACTCCTAACAACTGACTTTTAGGAAACGATGGATTTACCATTGGACCTAGTATATTGAAAAACGTTTTAACGCCTAATTCTTTACGAATTGGCGCTACATTTTTCATAGCTGGATGAAACAAAGGTGCATGTAGGATACAAATTCCTGCTTCATCTAAACAACGTTTCAAGTATCCTTCATCATTTGAAAATTTTACACCCAAATGTTCCATAACATTAGAAGAACCAGAAGTAGATGACACGCCATAGTTTCCGTGTTTGGATACGTGTACACCAGCACCTGAAGTTATGAAGGATGATAACGTTGAAATATTAAACGTGTTTTTACCGTCACCACCTGTACCAACAATATCAATAGCATTGTAACCACTTAAATTAATAGGAATACACAACTCTAAAAGTGCATCTCTAAAACCTTGAAGCTCCTCAATGGTGATACTGCGCATCATGTAAACTGAAAGAAAACAAGCAATCTGACTTGGATTGTACATATCATTAGATATGTTAACAATAATCTGCTTGGCTTCCTCTGTTGAGATGGTTTCGTGCGCAATAAGTCTATTTAAAACGTCTTTCATTGTTTAACTATTCACCCAATTTTTTAAAATTTGTTTTCCGTTTGGTGTCAATACCGATTCGGGATGATATTGTACACCTTTTACGTCATACACTTTATGACGAAGCGACATAATCTGTCCATTTTCATCAAACGAAGTAGCTTCTAAACTGTTTGGTAAATTGTTACTCACAACCCAAGAATGGTATCGACCAACTTCAAAAGTGTTATCTAAACCTTCGAATAAAATCTCATTGTCAACAGACAACGTTACATTGGTAGCAACACCGTGAAAAACAGTATCTAAATTTTCTAATTCACCACCAAAAACTTCACCAATAGCCTGTTGTCCAAGGCAAACGCCTAGGATGCTTTTTGTCGGAGCATATTTTTGGATAATAGCTTTTAGTAATCCAGCTTCATCAGGTATTCCTGGACCTGGAGACAATACGATTTTGTCAAAAGCATCAACCTCTTCTAATGTTAGTTTATCGTTTCTCTTAACAGTGACTTCGCAATCTAAATCTTCTAGATAGTGCACCAGATTATAGGTGAAACTGTCGTAATTATCTATGACTAAAACTCTTTTCATGTTCACTTCCCGTGAAAACGGGAATCTTTTTAATTAAACTTCTTTATTATTATGGATTCCTGCCTGCGCAGGAATGACAAATTCATATCTCATTCGCCAATTCAATCGCTTTATTTAAGGCACCTAGTTTATTGTATACTTCTTGTTTTTCGCTTTCAGGATTAGATCTAGAGACTAAACCAGCTCCAGCTTGCCAGTTAAGTTTGTAATCTTTACTTAAGAAGGTTCTAATCATAATAGCGTGATTAAAATTACCTTCAAAATCCATGAATCCTATTGCTCCACCATAATAGCCACGACTGGTTTTTTCATATTGCTCAATCAGTTGCATGGCTCTATGCTTTGGAGCACCACTCAAAGTACCTGCGGGAAAAGTATCAGCTACAACTTGCATAGTTGAAGTCGCTTCATGTTTCTTTCCAGTTACCTTACTTACCAAATGGATTACATGAGAGAAAAACTGTACTTCTCTGTAGGTTTCTACTTTTACTTGATTTCCATTTCGACTTAAATCATTTCTTGCCAAGTCTACCAGCATCACGTGTTCTGCGTTTTCCTTTTCGTCATTTACTAATTCTTCAGCGAGAATAGCATCTTTTTTGTCATCACCAGTGCGTTTGAAAGTTCCTGCGATTGGATGGATTTCTGCCAAACCATCCGTAACAATTAATTGTGCTTCTGGAGAGCTGCCAAAAATTTTAAAGCTTCCATAATCGAAATAGAATAGGTAAGGTGATGGATTGATGCTTCTCAAAGCTCGATACACATTAAAGTCATCACCAGAAAATTCTTGAGAAAAACGTCTTGATAACACGAGTTGAAATACATCACCACGAGCGCAATGCTTTTTTGCTAAATCTACATGTTCTAAAAACTCCTCATCGGTTAGATTGGATGAAATATCTCCTTTAGAATTAAAGTTAAATGATGCGAAATTTTGAACATTGATAAGTTTATCGATTTCTTCTACATTACTTTGTGCGCCTTCTGGGCAATGTGCAAAAATGTAAGCTTCATTTTTAAAATGATTTATGGCAATAATATTTTGATAAACCGCATAATATATATCTGGAATTTCTACTGAATTATCCTTTCTAGAAATCTCTACATCTTCAAAATATCTTACGGCATTGTAGGCTGTGTATCCAAAAATGCCATTGTTTATAAATTTAAAGTTTTCTTCAGAATTGGTGTTGAAGCGCTTTGTGAAATTATAAATCTCATCAACAACATTTACCGACTCAGTAATTGGTATTTCCGAAGAACTTCCATCGGGAAAACTTTGAGATATGACTTCATTTTCAACTTTAAATGTTGCAATAGGATTGCAGCATATGTAAGAAAAGTTTTTATGGTTTTGGTGATAATCGCCACTTTCTAGTAAAATACTATTTGGAAACTTATCACGTATTTTATAATAAACAGTAACAGGCGTAATAGTGTCTGTTAGTATTTTTTTAAAGTTTGTATTTAGGTTAAAAGTTTTCATTTATGCTGAATTTATTTTCAGTATCTCTCATAAAGCTTTTTAATCACTTTCTTTAGATTCTGAAACAAGTTCAGAATAAAGAAAAAGGCTTGTCGTGAATGACAAGCCTTTTGATATTTAAGTTTAATATACTAGGAGTTTCACGAATTTTAGTTTCGAGAATTCCACCACCAAGTATGATTAAAGTTTGTTTTCATTTTTTATTGATTCAAATATAGAAAGGTATTTTTTAAAATTCAAATTATTTTAAAATAAAACTTCCGTTCGTAGGGAGAACGGAAGTTTAGCTAATTACTTTAGTTAGTTTGCTATTAATCATTGAGTAATTAGGAAAAAATTGCTATTAATGTCTCGTCTTTTCTAAGATTTCGTTTAGGGTTAACAATTCTTCTTTTTTTAAATTCTTTATAATACTTTTTTCTAAACTATCAATTAAGGGATCAATTTCTTTTAAAAAATCTATTCCTTTGTTAGTAATAGCAATATTAATTTTACGTCTATTAGTTTTATTGATCGAACGAGTAACATATTCTTTTTCAATGAGCTTATCAATCAACCTAGTTGTATTACTGTTTTTGTTTATCATGCGCTCTTGAATTTCAGAGAGCATGATTTTCTTTTTATTTTGACCTCTTAAAATTCGTAATACATTGTATTGCTGATTTGTAAGGCTAAATGGTTTAAGAGTTTTATTTATTTCGTTTAACACAAAATTGCCTGTGTACATTAAATTAATTATACTCTTTTTTGAAAGATTTAATTTTTTGTTAGTTTTTAAATCGTCTTCAATACTCATACATGTACATACAACTGTTGTATATACAAATGTAATAGTTTTTTCATATAAACTATTGTTTTTTAGAACTTTTTGATAAATGGTTTTTTAAAGTTCTGTTAAAGAGTTCCTCACTCTGGCTCTAATTAGTATTTTTATAGGATGAAAAAATTAGTTCTATTATTGATAGTTTTATCATTTTCTTGTAAGAATGATGTGTCTAAAAAAAAAGAAATTATTGCTGTTGTTGACACATCTGAAGTTGTAAAAGATTTAGAAATTTATGATTATGATGGACTTAAACCATTTTTAAATAAAGAGGATAATAAAACGTATGTGATTAATTTTTGGGCTACTTGGTGTGCTCCATGTGTAAAAGAATTACCCTATTTTGAACAATTAAATAAGAATTTTAAAGATAAAAATGTAGAAGTGGTTTTAGTAAGCCTCGACTTTCCAAGGCACTACGAAAAGAAGTTAAAACCTTTTATAATCAAACACAACTTACAATCTAGAGTTATTGCTTTCGATGATCCAGATCAAAACAAATGGATACCAGCTATAAATAAAGATTGGTCTGGAGCTATTCCAGCTACTATTATTTACAATTCTGAAGAGCGTAAATTTTATGAGCGTTCATTTGACTACGAAGAATTAGAAAACGAATTACTAACAATTTTAAAATAACAAAGATGAAAAAAACATTAAAAAAACTATTTGCATTGATTGCTATTGTAAGTTTATCAGCATTTACAAATATTGGCGAAGGTAATGGCTATAAAATTGGTGACATTGCTACCGATTTTAGTTTAGAAAACATAGATGGTAACATGGTTTCTTTAGCAGATTTCAAAGATGCCAAAGGTTTTATCGTAGTGTTTACATGTAACACGTGTCCTTATGCCGTTGCTTACGAGGATAGAATTGAAGCTTTAAATAAAAAGTATGCATCTCAAGGTTATCCAGTTATCGCAATTATGCCAAATAATACGGATGTTAAACCAGGAGATAATATGGAGGCTATGAAAGTAAGAGCTAAAGAAAAGGGATTTACGTTTCCGTATTTAATGGATAAAGGTCAGAAAATTTATCCGCAATATGGAGCTACTAAAACGCCACATATTTACATTTTAGAAAAAACTAAAAAAGGAAATGAGGTAAAATATATTGGTGGAATAGATGATAATTACAAAGATGCTTCCTTGGTGAAAACAAAGTATGTTGAAGATGCTGTTGATGCTCTTATTGATGGAAAAGAGATTAAACAAAAAGAAACCAGAGCTATCGGTTGTTCTATAAAGGTTTAAAATTTTTATTAAAAATTATAAAAAAACTCCAAAGTTTTGTAACACTTTGGAGTTTTTTACGTCTATATTCATAAAGAAATGTTAATTTTGTTTAACATCAACTCATTATTATGGCAGATTTAACTCAAGAAGATTGGTCCAAACAACTTACTTCAGATACTAATGCAGTTATTTTAGACGTTAGAACACAAGAAGAAGTTGATCAAGGAATCATACCAAATGCCATACATATTGATATTTATAAAGGCCAAGGATTTATCTATGAAGTTGATAAATTAGATAAATCTAAAAACTATTATGTGTATTGTAAAGCTGGAGGGAGAAGTGGTCAAGCGTGTGCTGTGATGAATCAGCTTGGATTTGAAAACACTTATAATTTAATGGGAGGCTTCAGTAAATGGCAAGGAGAAACATCATCAATCAAATAAATATGAAAAAATTATCTTTTACATTATTACTTTGTCTCACACTTGTTTTTACAAGCTGTTACAATGAAACCGAAGGAGAAATAAAAGTTGTTTCTACAGAAGAAATGCAAACCTTACTCGAACTAGACGATGTACAATTAGTAGATGTTAGATCACCTAAAGAGTATAGTGAAGGTTATATTGAGAAGTCTCAAAATATAGACTTTAATTCGCCAACTTTTGATAAGGATATAACAAAGTTAGATAAAGAGAAACCTGTTGTACTGTATTGTAAATCTGGTGGAAGAAGCGCTAAATGTGCCAAAAAAATGAAAGAGGCTGGTTTTGTGAAAATCTATGATTTAGAGGGTGGAATCTCTAAATGGAAGCATAAAGGGTTTGAAATTAAAAAGGAATTATAAATGTTAAGCCTCTCAATTTGAGAGGCTTTTTTTAGCACTATATTTTCTTTTTTGTATATTTAATTAACTTACAACCCTTCTAGTCTACCATTTTTTTAGTCTTCTTAATTAATTTTTTAATACAGTAATTATGAAAAAAAAACTGAATAATGAAGGTTTAAATAATTTGCAAAATACTCCAATGACTAATAGAGAGTTGATAGCAGAAAAATATAGAATCGCTGCCGAGCGTAGTAAGTTTATTCAAGAAGAGTTAAAAAGAGTTGAAAGCTTCAAACAGGAAATTATAGCGCGTTATAATATTAAATAGTTTTGTAGACTTCTTCAAAAGGAACTCTAAATCTAGGTCCATAAATACCTTTTTCTTGATCGCGAATTCCGCATCCTATTACCATATTAATTTCTGCTCCTCTTGGAAGGTTAAGTATTTGTTTTACTCTTAAAGTATCGCTTCCTTCCATAGGACACGTATCATAACCAATAGCTGCCATACTAGTCATAAAATTTTGTGCAGCTAATCCTGCACTTTTGTGCGCCACAATTCGCATATCACTAGATCTTGTTTGTCTATATATAGGCCTAAATAAACCAACAATTTGAAAGGCCACATATTTAATCATCCCTAAAATACCTAAAAAATCAGTATAGATGGTAGGAATAATTTTCTTGTAATAATTAATAGCCATTTTTTTACGTTTTAGCCAGCGCTCTTCTAAATCAGGTTTGTTATATATGTCATTTAGAAATTCAATATTTGCATTAGCACGCTTTCTCCATAAATCTTTTCTAGTAACAATCACTACTAATTGTTGAGCTGTTTTTGCAGCATTTTGATTAAAGCAAGCTTCAGATAATTTATTGAGTGTGTTTTTATTAGTAACATGGTAAAATTCCCAAAGTTGTAAATTACTACTTGTTGGTGCTAAAGATGCATTGTAAAGGCATTGTTTTACTTTTTCAGAATCAATAGGTTTGTCTTGATAAACACGAGTTGACCTTCTGTAAGCAATAGCTTCACTAACTGTTTTTTCCATAATTGAATTATAAAGAATAGATTTTAAAATTCAATTAAAATAGAACATTATTTTTTAATAAGCTTAAAAAGGAAATTAACTTTAACTAGTTCTGATACCTTATTGGCAACGATTTTAGGAATCTTAACTTCAAAATCAGATGTTTTTACTTCAAAATTTCCAGACATAATTATTTCATTATCAATAATTTCTAACTTTATTGGAATATTTTTTAAAGATTTGGTTTTACCATGAAACGTCAGGTCTCCTTCAATTTTATACTCGTTCGATTTTAGGGAAAATTCGATTATTTTTCCTTTAAATGTTGTTTTAGGAAATTCGCTAGATTCAGCATAATTTTCATTAAAATGCTCTTCCATTAGTGCATTTTTAAAACGAAAACCATTTACAAGTGCAAGGCTAGCAAATTCGCCATTTTGAGTATTTATTATTGCAGTAACTGCATTATTTCTTGCAGTCACTTCCTCGAAGGAGGGAACTGAAGCTTCAAAACTGATTAAGCCAGTTTTAGTTATATACTTACTTTGCCCTTGTATAAAATAACTTAATAAAAGTAAAAAAATGTAAAAAATCTTTTTCATAGCAATGTATTATTCTAATAGACCATCAGTTTCCCATTGTATCACAATATCTATTAAATTTTGAGGTAATCTAGGGCCTCCAAGAGGCATAACAAAACCTAAATCTTGTGTTTCTATTCGCTCTATTAGGTTTCTGTTTTCTATAGCTTCTACATTTTCTTGATAGGTAACGAGAGACATAGGTGCTCCATTTACAGGAGGGTTACTATGACAGAAAGTACAATTATTGTCTATTATAGATTTTACATCGTTAGTATATGTTACATCTTGGATTATAGGCTCACTATCAATTAAATCATCTACACTATCATTTGAGCAGCTTAATAAACAGCACGTGAATAGTATATATAAAACTCTAAATTTCATAACTAAAATGTTCTACTTAAATTAAAACCGAAATAAATATTACCATCACTCCAATCACCTGTACTTTGACCTAAAAAGCCATTAGTATTCATAGGTTGAGAATTTGTGAAATGCATCTGAAAAACGTGACCACCAGTTTCAAGATCTACTCCAATTGATAAAGGATTTTTAAAAGGAGAATTACTAGCTCTATTTAGATGCCATCCATAATCTGCATTAAGAGACCAACGAGTACTTAATTTATAGCGACCTCCAAACCCTAAAGCAAATTGGGAATTATCTTGCTCGTCTATAACAACCAAATTATCATGAAAAAACGTAGGTATTATTTCTATAGATAAATTTTTATTCACCTTTCTAGCAACAATTAATTGTGTCGTGTAACCCAATCTGTTTTTAAACTCGAGTTTGGGTAGATTAACTTCTTCTAGAGCTGTATTTACTAAAATTGAATGATAACCAACTATTGTTACTGGAAACCCATTTTCTTGTTGCCTAAAAAGCCTGTACTTAATAGCTGCTTCATAAATTTTTTGATACGAGCTTCTAGAAGCACTAATATTTAACCAATCTGTTAAACCATAAATAAAGTTTAATCTTGTTACAGCATCGTCTAAACCAAAAAAAGTATCTATACCATTTTCTATGCTACCAAACCTGTGAGATACTACAAAAGTTAATTCTTTTTTAGCAACAAGTTTGGTAGATTCAAAGTTTACAATTTTTAATCCCTTAAAAGTTGCAATTGTATACTGATTGATTGTAGAATCTGAATCAATTTCATTTAATAAATCCTCTTGAGATGAACTAAATAGAGGTAAGAAAATTAGTATTACAAGAATGTTTTTCATCTTATTTTTTCACAAAACGTTTAGTTTGAGAGCCTGTATCACTATCTAGTTTAATTAAGTATAATCCAGATTTTAGACTTGAAACATCAATTTTGTTAGAGTTGCTATTTAGTCTAGTATTTATAAGAGTTTTACCAGTTATGTCAATAATAGAAACACGAGTGTTTGTTAATGAGTTTAGTATTTCAATATGTAGCTCATTGTTAGTAGGATTAGGAAACAGTTTAACTGAATTTTTTTTCTCAAAACCTTCTAGGCTTAAATTATCTGTTACTGTAATTGTACCAGACATACTAGCAGCTCCATGAATACCGCAGAAATAATCATTACTTCCGACTGTTGTAAAGGTATATGAGAAGGTTTGTCCATTTCCTGTTAAAGTTCCACTGTTAAAAGTTTCTACAGAACTTCCGCTGACATTTTGAACAGTATGTGGAAGTGTATCTGTCCAAGTCCAAGTAACTGTATCTCCAGATTCAATAGTTAAATCTACATTTGAACCAATACCAGTAAACCAATCAAGATTATGAGTTGTATTAGTGGATTGTACTGTAATTGTACCAGACATACTAGCAGCTCCATGAATACCGCAGAAATAATCATTGCTTCCAACTGTTGTAAAGGTATATGAGAAGGTTTGTCCATTTCCTGTTAAAGTTCCACTGTTAAAAGTTTCTACAGAACTTCCGCTGACATTTTGAACAGTATGAGGAAGTGCATCGGTCCATGTCCAAATTATAGTATCGCCTACATCTATGGTTAAATCTACACTAGATCCAATTCCGGTAAACCAATTTAAATTGTGAGTGGTTTGAGAGTTAACATTTAATACTATTAAAAGTATTGTAGCAAAAAGTAATCTTGGTTTCATATTTAATATGTTTTAATTGTTAATAATAGAGCATTGGTCCAATTTTATTATTTCTAGTAAATCATCATAACCAATGAATCGTCCTTTAATGTTTATATTTTGATTGTGTTTTATTTCTAGCTTCGCTTTATCGTCAAAAACGCAGAAAACCTGATTTGAAATTGTAACTCCAGACTTATCAATTTCAGAAATTACTCCAGAGACTGATATTGTTTTATTTAAATATTTAGTTTCAGATTTTTCTGGATTGATTTGAAATTCTGTTGTTAAATCTTCTGCATTTAATTTAAATTCTGGAGCTTCCTTATTTATATTTCGATGATCTTTAAACACATAATTAAAGCCAATAAAGGCAAATATTATGATGGCTAAAGTGATAAGTTTCCATTTTTTCATTGTGCAATTTTTAAATATACTGCCTTAACTAAAAGCTAGTTAAGGCAGATAAACTAACTAAAATAGTAACCAAATGAATTTGGGCAAAAAGGTGACATATTAGAAATATGTAAATTTTTCTTTTTCAATATATATTTAGTTACAATTGTTTTCGTAGCGTAATCTATCAATATCACCTACATCTAAATCTATTTCAGTTAAACTTTCATCTTGGTCTATTTCATGTAAAATCCAATTGTTATTACATAAAGGTAGACTTGGTATATCAATTACTACTGTAATAGTATTTGCGGTTCCGGTTAAGGTATAAGTGCCAAATACTGTATTACTACTCCATGAAACCGAAATGGTATTATCACTAAAAAAGTTAAAAGAGTAACCATCATAAATATCATCATAATCCATGTTGTTTCTTTTTAATCTATTTACAGTCCAATCAGAACAACTAATTAATTGATCTTTTAAAATATCTACAGTACAATCATTACAATCATCATCATCAAAATCATAATCATCATCTTCATCACAGCTATTCTTATAGGTTTCAATGATGCTTTCTAACTCATTAAAATTAGTCACGGTTAATTCTGTATTATCAAATAATATAGCAGTTATAGGAAATTCTATAGACACTAAATCGTTTGTGTCAATGTTTTGAATAAAGCTGTAAAAAGCTTTATCATTAATTAAGGTTGTTGAACCTAGAGCTTCGCTTTGGGTATTAAAAGTTGAAACAGTAATTGGAAATTGAAAATCAATACATTCGATATCTAAATCAAACTCGTTTTCATCATTACAGGTGTTAGAAAGTGAATTAAATTCTGATAGGTTATTTAAAATTACTTCCGAGTAATCATCAAGCGTAACGGTTATTGGGAAAACAATATCTATATCACTGGTATCATCTTCAAATTCATCAAATACATCTTCTACATTTTCTAAATCGTTTTGAGAGTTTACAAGTATTTCATGACCATTAGCAAATACAGTTACTGGATAGTTTATTGTAAAACAATTTGCACGATCTATAATATTATCAACAGAACCATCATTTAGAGCTGTTTTTTCTAATAAACTAGTTAAAGATGAGTTAGCATTGATAGTATCTTCTTCTTCAGGTTGTATGGATTCAATCTCCTCTTTTCTACAGGAGGACATTACAACTATAAATACGAGAATAATTAGTTGTAAGTTGTTTTTAAATAGTGGTTTTAAAATCATAATTAAAAGCTTTGATGCCTCAATTTATAACTAAAACAACTAACTTTTAAAAACTCCTGAAAAAATTAAAAAAATATTTATATAACTTTGAAAAAAAATACACTTTGCTTAAAAACATCAACGACAATATTTGTAAAGAAGAGGTATTTGCTCATATTTACAATAAATATGTAAAGGATTTAAGCGACTTTCTATATTACAAATACGGAGAAAATTTTAACCCTTCTGATAAAGCTCAAGATGCTTTTATAAAACTTTGGGATAATTGTTCTAAAGTTACTATAAACAAGGCCAAATCTTTTTTATTTACTGTAGCTAATAACATGGTTTTAAATGATATTAAGCACCAAAAGGTTGTTTTAAATTATCAAAAAATAAAAAGAAACCAATCAACTAATGAGTCGCCAGAGTTTTTATTAGAGGAAGAGCAATTTTTAGAACAATACAAAAAAGCATTATCTAATTTAACAGAAGACCAACGAGTTGCTTTTTTATTAAACAAAGCAGATGGTAAAAAACATAGTGAAATAGCAGAGATTTTAGGTGTTACAAAAAAGGTAGTAGAATATAGAATTTATTCGGCTTTTAAAAAATTAAAACAAGATTTAGAAGGATTTAATTTAAAATAGTCAGGATAATAAGACTTTAAGTTGTTGTATACATAAGATGATAGATTTATGAATAAAGAATCACTTGATAAAAAATGGTTGAATAATGAGCTTTCTGAATCTGAGAGAGAGGCTTATGTAAAAACTGATGATTATATTTTAAGTACAAGAATACTTGAGAAAGCAAAATATTTTAAAGCTTCAGAAAACTATAAAATAGTTGATTTTGAAGATTTTAAAATCAACTACTGCCATACAAACAAAACTAACAAATTATGGTGGAGGCCATTACTTAAAATTGCATGTATTTTAGTTATTGCTTTTGGAGTTTATTTCACTTTTTTCAACTCATCACAATCAAAAACTCTCACATTAGCTAGTGAAAAAACAGAAATTTCTTTACCTGACAATTCAAGAGTTGTATTAAATGCCTTATCAAAAATTGAATATGATAAAAAAGATTGGCAAACTAATAGAAGCCTGAAGCTTGATGGTGAAGCTTATTTTAAAGTTGCAAAGGGAAACACATTTGATGTAATTACAAAAAAAGGAAAAGTTACAGTTGTAGGAACGGAGTTTAATGTAAATCACAGAGCAGATTATTTTGAAGTAGTCTGTTTTGAAGGAATTGTAAATGTAACTTCTGATACCATTACTAGGCAATTATTAGCTGGCGATTCTTTTAGAATTTTAAATGACACATTTTCTGAACAAAAAACAAAGCATAAAGAGCCACAATGGACATTAAATACTAGTTATTTTGATGCAATACCTCTTGTAGAAGTACTAAATGAATTAGAGAGACAATACAATATTGAAGTAACCATAAAATCTATAGATAGTAATAGATTATTTACTGGAGGATTTTCACATAATAATTTAGAAAAAGCTTTAAAATCTATAACCCAACCAATGGGCTTAAGTTATAAGTTAAATTCATCAAACCTTGTTGAAATTAATGAAGCAAAAAATTGATTTATCAGTTTTAATAGTTTGTTTTTTTTTAATTATAACCACTAGTGTATTCTCACAGGAACCATCTAAAAAACAAACTCTTGTTCAAGTAATTAGTGTGCTTCAAAGTCAACATAATGTTCAGTTTAATTATGCTGAAGATGTAATTAAAGGGATTGAAGTAATATCTCCACCTACAGATTTGTCATTAAAAGACGCTCTATTGTTTTTGCAAAATCGCACAAATTTTTCTTTTTCTATTTTGGATAATCAATTTGTGTTAGTTAAAAAAAAAATAGGTAGTTTTATTTGTGGTTTTTTAAAGGATTTTAATACAGGTTTACCACTCTCTTCAGCTACGGTCCAATCTGGTGATAATTCTACAATAACAGATAGTGAAGGCTTTTTTCAATTAGGTGCTAATACCGAAAGAGTTACAGTTGAAATTCGCTATTTAGGCTATAAATCAATTTATAAATCTTTTAAAGAGTTTAATGTTAATTGTGAGGATATTTTTATGTACCCTGAAGTACAATCTCTCTCTGAAGTACTACTAACAAATTATATAGCAAATGGTATAAACAAAATTAATGATGGTACTTTTGAGATTGATTTTTCAAAATTTGATATTCTTCCTGGAGTAGTAGAAACAGATGTTTTGCAATCCATTCAAGCTTTTCCTGGCATTCAAAGCGTAAATGAAACAGTTTCAAATATAAATATCAGAGGTGGAACTCATGATCAAAATTTAATACTGTGGGATGGTATAAAAATGTACCAATCTGGACATTTTTTTGGACTCATATCAATGTACAATCCACAAATTACTCAAAAAGTATCACTTCTTAAAAATGGAAGTAATGTTAGCTATACAGACGGAGTTTCTGGAACAATAGTGATGGAAACTGAATCGAAGTTAAACACTAGCTTTAAAGGAAATTTAGGTATAAATTTAATAGACGCTAATGCGTTTGTAGATGTACCAATTAATAATAAATCATCGATACAAATAGCAGCTCGTAAGGGATTAAGTAATTTTATTGAAACACCAATATATTCAACTTTCTTTAATAGAATCTCTCAAGATACTGAAGTAGCTTCCAATACTAATGAGGTTATAAACTCGGATGAAACCTTTGACTTTTATGATACATCTCTTCGATGGATTTATGATATGAGTAATAAAGATAGATTGCAACTTAATTTTATTAATGTATCAAATCAGTTAATGTTTAATGAAAATGCTATTTCAATGTCTAGGGAAAGTAGTGTGAAACAAAATAGTATAGCAGGAGGTATACATTATACTCGAGAGTGGAGTTCTAAATTATCTACAAAATTAGAATTCTATGAAACAGATTATAAACTTAAGGCTATCAACGCCAACATTATTGATGCTCAGCGCTTTCTTCAAGAAAACAAAGTTTCTGAGAGTAGTTTTAAATTTCAAGCTGATAAAACATTAAATACTAGTAGCAGGCTCTCAAGTGGTTATCATTTTGTAGAAACAAAGGTTACTAATTTAGATGATGTAGATAACCCAAAATTCAGATTGTTAATATCAGAAGTTGTAAGAACGCATGCACTCTATTCTCAATATAGTTTTACTTCTTTAAATAGAAAATCACGATTAAATACTGGTTTGAGACTGAATTATATAGATAAGTTTAAAAAAACTATTCTAGAGCCAAGAATTAGTTTTAGTCAGCAATTTTTAGAGAATTTTAGTTTTGAGATATTAGGTGAATTTAAGCACCAAAATACGTCGCAGGTTATTAACTTTCAGAATGATTTTTTGGGTATTGAAAAAAGACGATGGCAACTTTCTAACGATAGAGATATTCCCATAATTAGAGGTAAGCAAATAGCTGCTGGAATTAATTTCAGTAAAAAAGGCTGGTTAGTAAGTTTTGAAACCTATTTGAAGAGGGTAAAAGGAATCACTTCTCAAAGTCAAGGTTTTCAAAACCAGTACGAATTTATTAAGGCTACTGGCAATTATAATGCTAAAGGCTTTGATTTATTATTCAGAAAAAAAATACATGAAATAAATACATGGTTAAGCTACTCTTATCTTAATGCTAGATATGAGTTTCCTACTTTAGAGTCTTCTAGTTTTCCTAGTAATTTTAATATTAATCACTCATTAACAATGGGAACATCCTATAATTCTGAAAAGTTCAAACTATCTGCTGGGCTGAATTGGCATTCTGGTAGGCCAACTACAATACCTATTTTAGGAAATGAAATTACTAATAATGAAGTAAATTTTTCTAAAACTAATGCAACAGATCTTAAAGATTATTTTCGTGTGGATGTGTCAGCTATATATAATTTTAAACTCGCTAATCAAGACGCTAAACTTGGAGTTTCAATATGGAATCTATTAGATAGGGAGAATCAAATTAATAATTTTTATAGAGTTATTAACGATGCCATATCTCAAACAATTCAACAATCTTTAGGATTTACACCAAATGTAACGTTTAGGGTTTATTTTTAAATTAAAATACCTCAATATATTTAATATCAGATAGTTGAGATGTTTAAAAGTGGAGCCGGAGAGATTAGCTTCGCAGTTCTCTATTAACTCCCATTCTGCAAATGTATCTTATAATATGTGATTTACATCTTTATACAACAAAGCGCAATCAAGTAAAGTTGTTGCGCTTTTTAAACGTAAGGCTGTTATTAAGTTACGCTTAATTGTGGAGTCGGAGAGAATCGAACTCTCGTCCAAACAAGTAATCAAATAGCTTTCTACACGTTTAGTTTTTTATTAATTGTCGATTATAAGCTGGCAAAAAACAGCCCACTTATAACGTAGCTTTTAAATCTCAAAAGTGCATCAAAGCGCTACACAATCTTGGTTAACTTTTACGATGCCTCAAAATAGAACGCCATTAACCAAGGCTTTCTGGAGACATAAAGCTTGCTCACCTTGTGAGCCTAGGCTAATCTTACTATAATTCAGATTAAGCAGCTAAAGCGTAGTTATTCTCGCCGTTTAAAAAAGTGATCTAGCCTTTAACGTGTTTCAAAATCCTTACACGACGTGCTTACCATTTCATTAATCTCGCTGTCAAAACCAGTCGACCCCATTTTTAAAATGATAATTTAGTTTTTAAGTTATTACCTAATAACTAAAGCGAATGCAAAGTTATTAAAAAGTTTGTATAACCTTACATTTCCTAGTATTTTCGTGCAAAATTTATACCAAATGAGATTTCCGTTTTCACGGAAATGAAAATAAAATTATTTCCAATGAAGTTTGCCATCATAAAAGAGCGTAAAAATCCACCAGACAGACGTGTTGTTTTCTCACCAGAAAAACTAGCCGAAGCCAGAACACAATTTCCACAGGCAGAGTTTGTTGTGGAATCATCAGATATTCGTGTCTTTCCAGATCAAGCTTATAAATCAAAAGGCTTTAAAGTGACTAATGATGTTAGTGATTGCGATGTTATGATAGGCGTAAAAGAGGTTCCAGTTGAGAACCTTATTCCTAATAAAAAGTATTTCTATTTTTCACATACCATCAAAAAACAGCCTTACAATAGAAAGTTGCTTCAAGCCATGCTAGAGAGACATATTGAGATGATAGATCACGAAACTATCGTTCAAGAAAATGGAGCGCGATTAATAGGTTTTGGGCGTTATGCTGGATTGGTTGGTGCCTATAATGGTTTTAGAGCTCTAGGTTTACGAGATGGTTTATTTAATTTACCAAAAGTAGAATCCTTACCAGACTTAAAAGCTGTTAAAGCAGAACTCGATAAAATTACATTGCCTAATATTAAGATTTTATTATCAGGAACTGGAAAAGTAGCTAAAGGAGCACAAGAAATTTTAGATCACTTACAGATAAAACAAGTGAGTGATGCTTTATATCTTACCTCAAAATTTACAGAACCTGTTTACTGTTTAGTTGATGTTATGGAATATGCGAAGCGTAGTGATGGTAAAGTAGGAGATAAGTGGGAGTTTTATAAAGATCCAACAGGTTATGAAAGTAATTTTATGCCTTATGCTAAAGAAACCGATTATTTTATAGCTGGACACTTTTATGGTAATGGAGCACCTTATTTATTTACTAGAGATGATGCAAAACATCCAGATTTTAAAATAAATCTAATAGCAGATATATCATGCGATGTAGATGGTCCTGTTGCTTCTACTTTAAGGGCTTCAACTATTGCAGACCCTTTTTATGGTTACGATGCACAAACTGAAAGCGAAGTTGCCTATAATGCTCCAGGAGCAATAACAGTAATGGCAGTTGATAATTTGCCATGTGAGTTGCCAAAAGATGCTAGTGAAGGCTTTGGAGAATCGTTTTTAGAACACGTCATTCCTGCCTTTTTTAATGAGGATAAAGATCGGGTTTTAGAACGTGCACAAATGACCACCAATGATGGCAAACTAACACCACGATTTAGTTACCTTCAAGATTTTGTGGATGGTAAATAGTAATAGTTATCTATCAAATAAATAGTAATTACTCCAAGTGTGTAGGCAATTAAGTCGCTTATACTAAATGTGCTGCCAAGTAGAGTTTTAGCAAATGTATGGTCTTGAAGGTTTAATATTTCCAGTAAATTGGTGAGTTGAAGACATTCAATGGTAAACGAAATAGCGAGTATTATTGTAGCCAAATAAATTGCTTTCGTTTTTATAAAACTTCTAAAAAAACAATAGAGAAGTATGACAACCAAATAATCTCCAAAAGTATGACGGATAAAACCAGTTTTTATATGAAGAGCTATTAATGTTTCTATTACAAATAAGACTAGAGTTGCTATAAAATAAGGTTTATTGAAATGTAGTTTCATTATTATTTATTGTGTAAAGAGATTGCCACAGCAAATTAAAATTTGCTTCGCAATGACGATTATAATTTTTGCGTTAGCGATTGTAACGGCATCCTTTTTTGTCTCATTGAGCGTATTCGAAATGTCTGGACAAAAAAGATACAGAGGAAAGCGCGACCCTTTCTGGTGACTGAGGCTCTCGAAGTCACCAGAAATAGGAAACGCCCAAACACAACTAACTAAACTTAATCATTGTGCCAATCAATTTTTCTAGAAACAAACATCACAATTGCAAGAATTATAAATAAGCCAATACTGCCAACTAATAAGGCATAATCTTCTAGTTGAATGATAACATAAATAAAAGTGTATAAAGCAGTTAATGAAGCACCAATGAATAATGGGAATTTTATATTTTTAAGTATCGATTTAGAATACAAGGTTATAAGTGTTACTACCGAAATACCAGCTACTAAATAAGCTTTTAAAAAGTTACTATGCTCTGATATAGAAACAAGTAGTGTATAAAACATAACTAATGCAATACCAATCATTAAATACTGAAATGGGTGAATATTGATTTTGCTTAAGGTTTGAATTAAAAAGAATACTAGAAAAGTTAATCCAATTACTAAAAAACCATATTTAGCAGAACGTTCACTTTTTTGAAATTCATCAACCATGACAACGAACTTGGTGCCAAATGCAAATTGTGATAAATTAGGAATTGCATTTAAATGTTGTTGTGAGAAAGCTCGGTTGATGTGCAAGACTTTCCAATTGGCTTTAAATCCATCGGCAGTAATTTCTTTAGTTTCATCGTCTGGTAAAAAGCTACCTGTAAAACTAGGATCAGGCCAATTTGATGTCATAGTCATTGTTGTTGTCTTGCCAATAGGAATAATTTGAATAAGTTGACTCCCATTAAAAGTCATATTAAAATAAAAAGATTTATTAGCCTCACTTGGCATATCTTCTTTTTTTATAAACGAAGATTCTAATTCGTTTAAATAGTTGTTTTTTGAGTTATTAAAGTTGGTTTCAAAAGTATATTTATTGTTGTTTAAAGTGATAAACATTTCGTTTTTAATACCTTTTAAATTAGAAGTCTTTACTATAATGCTCGCTTTGTCCCAAACAATATCTTCATCTTTTATATCTTTTGATGCCAGTTGTGGTTTAATGTAGTTTCCGGAGAATTTCATATCACTTGTATATACTGCCGATTCAAAATTTCCACGCTTTAAAGTTTTAGAATCTGCTGAAACTTTAGTGTCTAGGTTTTCTGGAAAAATGTAGGCATACTTAATAATAGTTTCTATTTCTGTTACGTAAGACTCTTTCTCTTTATTGTAGATAGTGATCTCTTTATAAGTTTTGTATGGTAGTTTTAATATTGGACCATAAACCATAACGTTTTGTCCCCATTTCCCATTTATTTCGTTAATAACGTCGTTTTGTCTAAAGGATCGTTCTCGTATTAAACTATCCACAAATGATAGTGGAATTAAAAGGATAAGTGTTAAAAATCCGACCATAAGCATTCTTGCTGATATGGATGTTTTTAACCAATTTGAAAATTTGTTGTTGTGCTTTTGGATTTGTTCCATTTTAGATTGTTTTTAAAGTACTTTGAAATTCAAAGTTAATTAATAAATTTTTTTAGTTTTCGTTTACAGGAATCGATGTACCAGATAATGAAATAGAGTGGATGTGTTAGAATTAATAAGGCAATTTCTATAGTACTTAAATCTGTACATGTTTGATTTCCTAAAAGTTTAATTAATAAGTTTTTTAAATACGGCATTATTCACTCTTTTTTATAATTTGTTCTAATGCTTCAATATGCTTTTTAAAAGCAAGCCTTCCAGATTTACTGGCAGAATAACGTGTATTTGGCTTTCTACCAATAAATTGTTTTTCGATTATTATATAATCTACTTTTTCAAGTGCTTTTGTATGGCTAGCTAAATTACCATCAGTTACCTCTAATAATTCTTTAAGCATATTAAAATCTGCATATTCATTAACCATAAGTATAGACATAATGCCTAAACGAATGCGATGATCAAAAGCTTTATTTATATTATTTATTAAACTCATAATAATTAACTTCCAGCTACCGCAGATCCAAAAATACCAACTGCCAATTCTGCCCAAAGAAGTAAAAGTCCTATTGCAATTATGATGATTAAGATTATTTTATGTTCTTTTTTAGTAACATTTAGCGATATAAATCGAATGGCTAACGCTGTACCTAAAAGTACCAAGCCAGCCACTACAAAATCTCCAAGAGACCAGTTAACTTCATTGGTAAATTGCATGGCAATAAATGGTATTAAAAGCACTAATAAAATAATACATACAATTTTTTCTATTTTCATTTTTACTTAACATTATTTTTATGGTTTTTTCTTATCATAATAAAAATGCATGTATATGCCATAAATAATATGCATCACTCCAAAACCTACAACCCAAAACCAAAATCCATAACCTGGTAAAAAAGCTGCAAATAAACCAAGTACAATTTCTGTATATCCTAAGTAGCGAATATAACCTAAACTATATTTTGAGGCATTCACTAGAGCTAAACCATAAAAGATAAGCATTAAAGCACCCGCTTGTCCATACTTTTGTTGACTTAATATAATAAGCAGATATATTCCACCTGTAACAAGAGGAATTAAAAAATTAATTATTAATCGTTTAGATGAGATATCCCAAATTTTTTCTCCATTCTTTTTTGCTTTTTTTGTAGTTAAAAGTATGCCAGTTATTATACTTAAAATTGCAACTAGAGATAAGATTAATAAACAAGTTCTAAAAACCCATCCATCTAATAATAAAGTTCCATAGCTATGATTATTAACTAACCAGTATGCTACAGCTCCTCCAATTAAGGCATATATTCCAGCTAGTATTCCTGATAACCCACTTAATGAAATAAATCGAGAAGATTTATTCATGAGGTTTTTAATCTCACTGATGTCTTTTAAATAGTCTTCATTGCTCATAATAAAAGTACTTTGAAATACAAAGTAAATTATTTTTATTAACTCTTGCAATTAAAAGTTTGTTAAATTTGAATATGAATCCAGCTGAAGAGTATATACTAAAACAAGAGGAACCTTTTAAATCTATATTGCTACAACTTCAAACTATAATTGAAGCTGTTGTACCAAATGCTGAACTATTATATAAATGGAAAATCCCATTTTATTACTGTAATGATATTCCGTTATGCTTTTTAAATCAATCCAAAGACTATGTGGATTTAGCTTTTTGGCATTTTGATAAAATGGATGAATTTACCGAATACTTTATAGATGCCAATCGAAAATCAATAAGGTCGCTTCGTTATAAATCTGTTGAAGATATAAATGATGAAGTTGTTGTGTATGTATTACAAAAACAACTAGAGATTAATACCAATCCTTTTAAGCTTATTCTAAAGCCAAAAATTAAAAAGCGTTAACTGTTTTTCTGATGGCTACTAAATTAGACAGTAGTTTTTCTAAATATTGCAAGTCTAACATATTGGCTCCATCACTTTTAGCATTAGCAGGATCAAAATGTGTTTCAATAAATAAGCCATCAACATTATTAACAACTCCAGCACGAGCAATTGTCTCAATCATATCAGGTCGTCCGCCAGTCACACCAGAACTTTGGTTAGGTTGTTGAAGTGAATGCGTTACATCTAAAACAGTAGGAGCGTAGTTTCTCATTGTTGGAATTCCACGAAAATCAACTATCATATCTTGATAGCCAAACATAGTACCACGATCTGTTATCCAAGCATGATTATTACCAGAATCTTTTACTTTCTGTGCTGCATGCTTCATAGCTTCAGGACTCATAAATTGCCCTTTTTTAAGGTTTACAACTTTACCTGTTTTTGCGGCAGCTGCAACCAAATCTGTTTGTCTAACCAAAAAAGCAGGTATCTGCAAAACATCAACATATTCTGCAGCTTTAGCAGCATCACTCACTTCATGAATATCAGTTACTGTTGGAATATCAAAAGTTTCAGAAACCTTTCTTAAAATTTTTAGGGCTTTTTCGTCACCAATTCCTGTAAAACTATCTATTCTACTTCTGTTAGCTTTTTTAAAACTTCCTTTAAATACATAAGGTATTTCTAATGTATCTGTAATTTTTACAACTCTTTCAGCAATTCGTAGAGCCATATCTTCACCTTCAATAGCACAAGGTCCAGCAAGCAAGAAAAAGTTATTAGAATTAGTATGTTTAATCTTTGGTAAATTAGAATAATCCATGAGCTTAAAAATTCTAGTATTTAAGCAACAAAGATACTACTAAAAAGCTTGTCTAATGCTATTTTTAATTATCCAAAGAGCCATTATAAAATTGGTGATAACAAATAAACCGCCAAGTAGCATTAAGTGATTACTTGTAAAACTTAAGTCTGTAATCTGCAATACATCAAATAAGTATGCTAAAATTAAATACGATGATAAGCAAACAAATGTGATACCTAGAACAAAGTTTAGTTGTTTATTGGGTTTTATAATTTGCCATAAAAAAGGAATACTAAACAATAAAATAGGGTATGCTGTTAAACCTTCTAATCTGTTAATATTTGTAAACCAATAAGCTATTACTGCGATAAAATACAGATAAGGGATGAATTTTGAATAGTTACTAATAAGTGCCATTAATCTTTAGTTTTTAGGTTGTTAATTGTTTAATTGACGCTTTTGGTTGATTAGTAATTCTTCTATTTAAACGAAAGATACTTAAGTAAAGTATCAAGAAATTAAATTATAACAATTAATTAACTTATTGTGAATTTATAGATGTACCTTTGCACGCTTAAAAAAAGGCATCTGTTATGGCTAATATAAAAAACATTGCAATTATTGCGCACGTAGATCATGGTAAAACAACTTTGGTTGATAAGATTATGTACCATTGTCAGTTATTTCGTGAAAATGAAAATACAGGAGATTTAATTCTTGATAACAATGATTTAGAGCGTGAACGTGGTATCACTATCACATCTAAAAATGTATCTGTTAACTACAAGGGAACAAAAATTAATATTATAGACACTCCTGGTCACGCCGATTTTGGTGGTGAGGTTGAGCGTGTATTAAATATGGCTGATGGCGTATTATTATTAGTTGATGCTTTCGAAGGTCCAATGCCGCAAACACGTTTTGTTTTGCAAAAAGCTATCGATCTTGGTTTAAAACCTTGTGTTGTAGTTAATAAAGTTGATAAAGAAAACTGTACACCTGATGAAGTTCATGAAAAAGTTTTTGACTTAATGTTTGAACTTGGTGCAGAAGAATGGCAACTAGATTTTCCAACCGTTTATGGTTCTGCGAAAAATAATTGGATGTCTGAAGATTGGAAAAAACAAACCAAAAACATCGAACCATTATTAGACATGGTTATTGAGCATATACCTTCTCCTGAAATTCCTGAAGGAAATACACAAATGCTTATAACATCGTTAGATTTTTCGTCTTTTACAGGACGAATTGCCATAGGAAGATTGACAAGAGGCGAGCTTAAAGTTGGTCAAAATATTTCTTTAGTGAAAAGAGATAAGAGTATTGTGAAATCTAAAATTAAAGAACTTCATGTTTTTGAAGGTTTAGGACGTAAAAAAGTTGATGAAGTTCAGGCGGGAGATATCTGTGCTATAGTTGGTTTAGAAGGATTTGAGATTGGAGATACAGTTGCGGATTGGGAAGCTCCTGAAGGTTTGCAGACAATTGCTATTGATGAGCCAACAATGAGTATGTTGTTTACTATTAACAACTCACCATTTTTTGGTAAAGATGGAAAGTTTGTAACATCTCGTCATATAAAAGAGCGTTTAACTAAAGAGCTTGAGAAAAATTTAGCGCTTCGAGTTGAAGAAACCGATAGTGCGGATAAATTCATGGTTTTTGGGCGTGGTGTTCTACATTTATCTGTTTTAATTGAAACGATGCGTCGTGAAGGCTACGAATTACAAATTGGTCAGCCTCAAGTAATTATTAAAGAAATTGATGGTGTTAAATGTGAGCCAGTAGAAGAAATGACCATAGATTTACCAGAACATGTTTCAGGTAAAGCCATTGAAATGGTAACCATACGTAAAGGTGAAATGATTAGTATGGAAGCAAAAGGTGATCGTATGGTCTGCGAATTTATTGTGCCTTCTAGAGGAATTATTGGTTTACGTAATCAATTATTAACGGCTACTGCAGGAGAAGCAATCATGGCACACCGCTTTAAGGAGTATCAACCATTAAAAGGAGGTATTCCAGAGCGTCAGAATGGAAGTTTAGTCTCTATGGAAAAAGGAACAGCAATTCCTTATTCTATTGATAAATTACAAGAACGAGGAAAGTTTTTTGTGGATCCAGGAGAAGAAATTTATGAAGGTCAAGTAGTAGGTGAGAATTCTCGTGGAGATGATATGGTAGTTAATATTACCAAAACAAAAAAATTAAGTAACGTACGGTCTGCTGGAGCAGATGATAAAGCTAAAATTGTACCTGCGATAAAGTTTAGTTTAGAGGAAGCTCTGGAGTATATTCAAAAGGATGAGTATGTTGAGGTAACTCCTAATTATTTACGTTTGCGTAAAATTTTACTAACAGAAGTTGAGCGTAAAAGAAATAAGTCTATCTAGAAATGGAAGTTTTTGGCATTTCAATTACAGAATGGGTTGGTTATCTGGCATCGGCAGTTTTGCTTTTGTCTTTTACCATGAAAGACTTAACTAAATTACGAATAATTAACTCTCTAGGAGGCGCCTTATTTGTAATCTATGGTTTTATGTTACAAACCTCATGGCCAATAATTATTACAAATTCTGCGATTATTTGTATTAATATGTACTACGTTTTTCTAAAGAAAAATTAGTATTTTGGCTTAATTAATGAGTCAATTTTCCGTAAAATTATATCATCCAGAGTATAAAGCACTTTGGGACAATTTTGTGTCTAGTGCTAAAAATTCTACTTTTCTTTTTTACCGTGATTTTATGGAATATCATCAAAATCGTTTTGATGATTTTTCTTTGCTAATTTTTAAAGATGATATATTAGTCGCCTTATTGCCAGCTAATAAAGCTGAAAATTCTATTTATTCTCATCAAGGGCTTACATATGGAGGATTAATTTTAAATAATAAAAGTAAGCTTTATGTTACTTCTAAAATATTTGAAGAGATATTAATTTTTTTAAATTCTAATGGTATACGAAGCCTTTATATCAAAGAAATACCATCTATGTATTGTGATTTACCAAGTGATGAATTAAGATATTTAATGTTTATTCTTGATGCTAAATTAGTAAGAAGAGATTCTCTTTCAGTATTAAAATTAGAAAGTGATTTTAAAATTTCTAAAGATAGAATAGCTGGCAATAAAAGAGCAAAAAAACATAACTTAATAATTCAAGAGGAGGATGATTTTGAGTCGTTTTGGAGTACTATTCTTATACCTAACTTGAAAAACAAACATGGTACTGTGCCAGTGCATTCACTAAAAGAAATAAGATTACTAAAAAACAGATTCCCTAATAATATTAGACAGTTTAATGTATATAGAAATTTTGAGATAGTTGCTGGAACAACAATTTTTGAAACAGAAAATGTAGCTCATTCTCAATATATTTCTGCAAATCAAGATAAGAACGTTTTGGGGAGTTTAGATTTTCTGCATTTAGAGTTGATTAGAAATATATTTAAGGATAAATCCTATTTTGATTTTGGAATTTCAAATGAAAATAATGGTCTAAATATTAATAAGGGTCTTTTATATTGGAAGGAAGGTTTTGGAGCAAGAACTTTGACACAAGATTTTTATAGTATAGATGTTTCTGGTTTTAACAAATTAAAAAATATTTGGATTTAAGATGATTAAATTTCTTGATTTACATAAAGTAAATAAGCGTTTTGAAGCTTCTTATCTTTCAAAGTTTCAAACTTTTTTAGACTCTGGATATTATATTTTAGGACAAGAGGTTAGTAATTTCGAAGAGAATTATGCTAACTATTGCGGTACTAAATTTTGTGTTGGTACTAGCAATGGATTAGATGCCTTAATATTGATATTTAAAGCGTTTATAGAACTTGGTGTTTTAAAAGCAGATGACGAAGTTATTGTACCTGCAAATACATACGTAGCATCAATTTTATCTATTATACATTCTGGATTACAACCTATATTAGTTGAGCCAGATGAAAAAACTTTTAATCTAAATCCTTCAGAAATTGAAAAACACCTAACACCAAAAACTAAAGCCATTTTGGCTGTACATTTATATGGACAGTTGGCAGATATGGACTCGATTAATTCCATTGCTGATGCACATAATTTAATTGTTGTTGAAGATGCTGCTCAAGCTCATGGAGCAATAGATTGTAATAAGCGAGCAGGTAATTTAAGTGATGCAGCTGCTTTTAGTTTTTATCCAAGTAAAAATTTAGGAGCTTTAGGAGATGCAGGCGCTGTAACTTCTAATAATGAGGAGCTAATTGATGCCATTAAAAGATTAAGAAATTATGGCTCTTCAAAAAAGTATGTGAATGATATAAAAGGTTATAATAATAGATTAGATGAATTACAGGCAGCTTTTTTAAATATTAAGTTAAAGGCTCTGGATTCTGATAATAATAAACGAAGAGACATTGCAAATCGATATTTATTAGAAATTAAAAATGAGACGATTACATTACCTTTTTATAACGGATCAAAGAATCATGTGTTTCATGTTTTTGCAGTTCTTGTAGATGATAGAGAAGCATTTATAAAATATTTGAAAGAACAATCAATTGAAACCTTATTGCATTATCCAATTCCACCACATAAACAACAAGCTTTAAAGGAGTTTTCTAATTTAAGTTTTCCTATTACTGAAAAAATTCATCAAAACATTGTAAGTTTACCAATAAGTCCAGTAATGGAAGATTTTGAAATAACCCAAGTCATAAAAGCTTTAAATCGTTATTAACCTTGAAAAAGTTTATCGATTATATTAACACCTACGTTCTTGTAAAAGTAGCCTCTTTAAATAATGTAAATGTACTTACAAGAATTATATCTGGTATTTTGACCTCCAAAGCCATTGCAGTTTTTATTGGAGCAGAAGGTTTAGCTTTAATTGGGAACTTACGTAATTTCTTTTCCTCTACTCAATCTTTTGCTACACTCGGTATTTATAATGGTGTTGTAAAATATGTATCTAAATTTAAAGATGACTCATTACAGTTAAGTAAAACAATTTCTACAGCTTTTTATTTGGGTTATTTTGCAACCTGCGTTTTAGCTTTTGGGTTGTATATGAATGCTGAACATGTTAATTCATTTTTGTTTTCATCTTATAATTACACCTATGTTATTAAAATACTTGCGCTTGCTCTACCATTTTACTCGTTAAACATGTTTTGTTTTTCTATTTTAAATGGTTTTTCCAAGTATAAAATCATGCTCTTGGTTAATATACTAGGGCAAATTTTAGGCTTGTGTGTAACATTAGTTTTAATATGGCAAAATAATCTGGATGGTGCTTTAATTTCTGTAGTAGTCTCACCATCATTAATTTTTTTAATAACGTTAGTAGCAATTATAAATCAGAGAAGCTTATTTTCTGCTATTCAAACAAAAAATATTAACTATAAGGTTGTGAGAAAGTTGATGCCTTACGCCATTATGGCTATTGTTACTGCTATTGCTTTACCTATTGTTTTTATTTTAATTAGAAATTATATAGGTGAAACAATTGGTTTGAAGGAAGCTGGATATTGGGAAGCTATGAGTCGCATTTCTACCTACTATTTGATGTTTATAAATTCGTTGTTAGCATTATATATATTGCCAAAATTTGCAAATATTCATGATATAGATGTTTTTATTGATGAGGTTAAAGAAGTTTATAAAGTAATTATTCCAATTATGGTTGTTGGAATGCTCATAATTTATTTTGCTAAAGTCTTAATTATTAAAGGTGTTTTTTCTGATGAATTTTTACCAACAAAAGATTTGTTTTTATGGCAATTAGTAGGTGACTTTATAAAAGTGCTATGTGTGATTTTAACCTATCAATTTTTAGCTAGAAAAATGTTTTGGCATTTCATTATTATAGAGGTGTTCTTTTTAATACAAATGTATTTATTAAGTATTTTGTGTATAGATGAGTATGGTATTAAAGGTGTTACTATTGCTCACTGTATTAGCTATGGCATACAATTTTGTATTTTACTCTTAATTTTTAGTAATTCTCAATTTAGATTGGTGTTTGAGAATGAACAATCATCAAATAATTAGTTACTTGATTTGGTCCATAATAATTTTCTAAAGTAAATATTCATTATGGTAAAATGCACTAAATATGCGCAGAAGTATGCTATCGCTATTCCTTTAAAACCATATATGTCAACAAGAATAATTGATAAAATAATAAAAACAACAGACCATTCAATTTGAAGTAATACAAATGTTTTCGTTTTACTCTTGGTTATTAAGATATTTCCTAAAACCCAACAATTCATTTTAATTATATCTCCTAATAAATGAAATCCAAATAAAATAAGCATCAAGTTGAAAGCATCAGAAAATAATAATTTTACTATAAAACCTTTCAGTAAAAAGACAATAAAAGTAATAACTGCAATAATTGGAAATATATATTTCCATAATTTAAATACTTCCTTACGCAGTTCATTTTTTTCTAGTTTGGCAAAAGTCGGAACTACGTAAAGCTTAAAAGTTGTAGTTAAAAACAGTAAATACATGGCTGAAATTCTCCACATTCCTTCCCAAGAACCAGCGTGATTTTCACTAAATTTTGTCTCTATAAACGATCTAATAAAAAGGGTAGAAATAATTAACGTTAATGTGCCCGTTATAGACATTATAGAGAAATTTGATAATTTTTTAAGGTATTCAAATTTAAACTCTGACCAAATAAGGGATAAAACTTTTGGATAATAAAGTTTTACTAAAGTAAATGAAACAAAAAACACTAAAATTTGATTAATAGCAAATGCCATAAAAGCACCTTCAACTTGTTTGTAGTAAACTAAAAATGCTAACACTATACCAGATATTATTGTGCTTATAATGTTGATTATAACATATAATCTAATTTTACTAAAGCCATTAAGTATGTAAATAAAAAGGTTATGAAGAGATATGGTAATAAATGAGATTCCTAGTATTAAAATGAAATTCTCATATTTATCATCTTTAAACAAGAAAGTTGATAATTCCTCTCTAAAAATGATGGAAGTAGTGGCTGCAATAGTTGAAAATAAGATATGTATTTTAAAAGCTGTTCCTAGAATTTGCTTTAAAATATTATCGTCTTCTGAGAATTGAGAAGTATATTTTATAACACCATTTCCAGATCCAAAAGTGCTAAAAACATTAGTAAACTTAACAAAATCTTTTAATTGACCTAATAGGAACATTCCATTTGGTCCCAAATAAACAGCAACTATTTTATTAGTAACTAATTTAGTGACCATACTAACAGCTGTCATAACAGCTGAAATTGAACTTGTTTTTAAAAAATTCATATACTTTTAAAGTCTGTCCATTTAGGAATATCTCTATTCAACATTTTTTTTAATTTGTCTACATCCTCTAAATATAAATTTTTTATCCACTCTCTGTCCTCATTCGTTAATTCATCGAATTTTTTATTAGACTTGGTTAATTTTACTATGATATTAGACATATTCCTTTTTAATAAGTTTTTAAAACTTCTAGGTAATAATTTATTAATGGGAATCATTAATTTTTTTTTACCATTAGCTAAAGCGACCAAATTTTTATGCAAAAATTGGTAATTAAGAATAATTGAAGGGTTAGCCTTAATTTCTGGAATGTCTGAAATAGGTTGTAAACCTAAAAAAGAAAAACAATCATTTATAGTTTCGGTTCTATTTTCTATTAAATCTTCAAAAAATAAAACTTTTATGTTTTTGGACTCAAAATTATTGTAAAAACGTTTAAGCCATTTGGCGTATAAACCATATTGATAGTAGTTTTTAAACTTACCTTCTGGAAGCCTCAAAGATGGAACAGGCTCTATGTTTTTGTCTTTTAAAATAGCCTCTCTTAAATTTAAGTTTTCACTACCTAAACCTTTTAAATATTTATAATGAGAATAAATTCTGTCAATAGGATTTCTTAAAATAAAAATGAATTTGATATCTTGATTATTATACTTCTTTGTGCGTTCAATAAATTTTGGAAAAAGCATGTAGGATGTGCTTGATTCGCCTCTGTAAACTATGTTTTCACTTCCGTCAAATAAATTAAGATAATCTGTTTTTTGCTTTTCAGTATTATCCTCAAACCAATCTGAAATCCAATAGTATGGTTCTTTTTTATGAGACATACTAATTTTTGGATGAAGATTTAATATTTCATGTAAAGAACTCGTACCAGATTTTGCAGCTCCAGGTATAAAAAGGTTAGGCAGTTTAATGTTATTAGACATTTACAATTAAATGTTTCATGCAATATAATAAATTGTAGTCTTTAGGATTATTTTTTTTATTATCTTTAATTATTATCTCTGTATAATTTTTTGTTGACACCAAAATAATATTAAGGGCTAACAAGTATTTATAGTGTTTAGACTTTATTATTTCAGTTTGAGTATTAACCAATAAATTATACATTATGAAAAACAAATTTATTTTAGGCATCTTTATGTCAATTGCATTAGTTGTTAATGCACAAATTACAGACGAAAATGGCGTAAGTGCCGTTGGAACTTTCAATCAGACACTAACTGGTAAAATCGGAATTGGTACTAGCAATCCAACAACAGAACTTGATGTTAATGGTACAGTCATGGGTAAAATGGGTGTTTTTGGTAATTCATTACCTAACGGAAGTACATTTCTTGATATTGCTGAAAGAAATGAAAAGGCTTTACAATT
This sequence comes from Flavobacteriaceae bacterium NBU2973, assembly GCA_026162565.1. GTDB lineage: Bacteria > Bacteroidota > Bacteroidia > Flavobacteriales > Flavobacteriaceae > JAOEIQ01. Next base: position 90,967 of record JAOEIQ010000006.1, on the reverse strand, counting down.
AGGATCAGGTTTTATGCCTGATGATAGTAATTTACTAGTTTTTTTCGATTTTCCTGAATCAAATTTTGAAACTCAAGCTCGCGTTTATCTTGGATTGCGTGATAGGTCAGGAATTACAAGATGGCGATTTCAAGCTTCTGAAGCAGGCTCTAGTTATTTCCATCATTTTGATCGCAATCAATCTACTACATTTCAATTTTCTGAACATACTAATGATAATGTGTTTTTACGATTGCCTAAAGAAAATTCTTATGTTTCTATTGGAACCACGTCTTATAACGATAATGGCGATTTATACAAACTCACAGTAAATGGTAAAATGAGAGCGCATGCTGTAAAAGTATATACAGATTGGGCAGATTATGTATTTGAAAAAGATTATAAATTACCAACTCTAAAAGAGGTAGAGCAACATATACAAGAAAAGGGACATCTTATAGATATACCAAGTGCTAAAGAGGTGGAAGAAAATGGTATAGAACTAGGAGAAATGAATAAGTTACTACTGCAAAAAATAGAAGAGCTTACTCTTTATACTATTCAGCTTAAAAAGGAGATTGATGAATTGAAAAGTAAAAAATAAGATTATGTTTAGCAAAAAATTAAAAATGTTAAAAATAATAGTGTTTTTACTAATTTACAATTTTACTTTTTCACAAAAAGATAGAGAAATAAATCTTTTTGAGATTAGTAATAACTCTAGTTTAAAGACCTCTATTTTTAAAAATGGAATACAAGGAGAAATTCTATCCTTAAATAAAGAAAAGCTTAAAGAACTTATTGAGAGTAACCTCGAATCATTTAATTTAAAAATCCCTTTAGAAAATAATACTATTGAATTAAAACTTAAAAAATCAAGCTTCATTGTAGAAGGTGCACTCGCTAAAAGTATGTATGGAAAATTTAGAACTCCTCTAGAGGGAAGAGGGACATATTATTGGGGTAATACAATTGATACTAATTTAGGTAACACTATTATAGCCTTTTCCTTTTTTAAGGATAGAGTTGTAGGCTTGTTTTCATCTGATATAGGAGATTATGCATTATTTCAATTAGATGAAAAGTCTAATAATTATGCTTTTTATAAAAATGTAAATTCTAATAGCGGTTTTGAATGTGGAACAAGTGATTTGACAGTTAGTTCTCGTAATGAGATTACAAGTGTAAATAGAAATAGTAATTTAAGTACCTTAAATTATCCATTAGAAATATCAATGAATGCAAATAATTGTACCATATTTAACCCAAATATGGGTAATGGCTCAGTACAACAAACAATAGATTTAATATTAAGTGATTTTAATATTTATGCTTTAATTTTTGCAAATGAGGAAATATCTATAAAAATTTCAGAAATTGTTTTAGAAGATTCCATTCCACCAAATGGAACTTTTGCTGGTGATTGTGGAAACGGATCAGTTTTTTCTGATTTCTATGGGCCAGGAATGACTACTTCTCAAGGTTGCACTGGCGAGACAACTCACTTTTTACAACAATTTCAAAATATAATAGGGAGCAATTATGTTGGAGATTATGCTTACATGTATATTGGAGGGCGAAGTTGTTATGCAGCTGGAAGAGCAGCAACAACAAATGGTAATAATGGAGCTTTTTGTAATTTGGATAAGAAGTATAGAATGGCAGTTGGTAGAACAGCAACAGTTTTTACTGCAAATAGTAATTTCGAACTACCAGATTTTTTCTCAAGGTTAGAAATTTTCCCTCACGAGATTGGACATCTATTGGGTTCTCCTCATACGAGTTGTTCTAATTCGATGACTACTTTTCCATTTTATAACTTTACTCCGTACTATAACATTATGTTATCTGGAGGAGGTAATTGTTTTAACATAGATAATAATTTTAGAAGAGGATTTGGAGTTGAACCAGGAAATCACATTCGTAATAATATTCTGAACAATATATCTTGTTTTGATGAGTCAAGTTATTGTAATCCAGAAGACATATATATATTTCATAGAATTGAAGATTTAGCTAGTGTAGATTATTCTGCTTATTATAATGCTCAAAACATAGTGGCCGATAATTTAATTCTTAATAATTCTGAAGCTATATATAAAGCTGAATCTAGTATAGAATTAGTTCCTGGATTTGAAGTGGAAATAAATTCAGAATTTGAAGCCTCCATAGAGCTTTGTAATCAATCTAGCTCATCAAGTAACTCTTCAGATGAAGTTAATTATCTAAATAGAGTTAATTTATTTACTGTCTATCCTACATATGTTAAAAATAGTACGAACATTGTTAGTATTAGAAACTCTAATTTAATTAATACAATAACGGTTTATAACTTATTTGGGTTGAAAGTAATGGAAGAGGAAACGATTAACATAACTAATGTCACTCTAGATTTATCAAGTTTACAACAGGGTATTTATATTATAAAAGTATTTAATAATAAAAAACAAGTAGTGCATACACAAAAAATAATAAAAGAGTAAGCTACTATTAAGAGGCTGTCTAAAAAGTTAAAAAAATCAATTTGTCAGGTCGAGCGGAGTCGAGACCTACTTTGATAATCTGTAGGTTAAAGTTCTCTTTTTTGCTTGAACAGACAGGAATACTCACTTTTTAAACAGTCTCTTTACTTAAAAAAAGTTTTTAAATTATTATAAACCCTCAAAAAATATGTCTGTCTATTAAACTTTTTAATACTTATTGTATCTTCTAATTTCAATTCAGATTTCATTCCAAAAGATGAATAATCAATTGCAATAACCTTTTTAAGATAGTTTCGTTTTCTATTTAACAAATTTTGATCGTGTACTACTTGAATCCATAAGGGCTGATGTTTATATTTTTTGATATCTGGTAATGACTTCCAATAGCGATGCTCTTTGGAGATAATAGTATTAAAATTAGAGCTACTCTCCACTAAACTTAAAAACGGATTGTAAGGTAATTTAAATTCTCTTATACTAGTAATATTAGAATCTAGTATTAATTGATATCCTAGTTCTAAATCTATTAATGTGTTATGCTTTGCAACGTATGAACTTTGAATGGTACTTATAAAATCTTGATGAATTATATCATCATTATCAATTCGTGTAGTTATAATAAAATCATCATTTGGTGATAATTTTTCTTGAATCACTTCTTGTATGGTATTTTCTAATTCACCAAATCCATCAACAAAAACAGGTGCAAAATTTGAAATAGTATGTTCAAGATTTTTAATAATTGTATGATATATCTCTGGAGTGTCTATGTCAAAACAAACTAGCCATATAAAATTTTTATTAGTTTGGTTTATTACAGAAGGTAGGCAATAGGATTCAAATATTTTAAAACGTTTGTCTAACCACTCTTCTGACAATGGGTTAAAAATACGATTGCCTTTTAAGTTTTTTTTACCTTTTAAATTGAAGCGTGTTATTAAAAAATGTTTCAAGTTAAAGGAGTTAATTAGTTTGCCATGTTTTTAAATACTTATTTGCAACATCTATATAATTGTGATGCTCCTCTATAAAGTTACGTGCGTTTTTAGAAATTTCAATAATTTTTTTTGGATTCAGAATCAGCCATTCTAATTTTTCAACTAAATAATTTACATCAGGTAGCGTATTTATAGCAATAGTATCTTTCTCTAATTTATAATAGTCAAGCCATTCTTCTTCGGCACCTGTAAAAACAACTTTTCCTTTTGCCATAGCTTCTAAAGCATTGTAGCCTTGATCATAACCATAAATCTGATCTAATAGTATGTGGCAACTATCATATATTTTAATATACTCTTTATATGGAAGGCTGTAAGTGGTAATAATTTCAACCTTATCATGATATTTTTTTTGAATTATCTCTAAAGCTTCAAAAAAATAGGCATTACCCTTTTTGTGTTGCATAGCCTTATTTACACCATGAAAAATTTTTATTTTCCCATGTATTATTGGCTCAATATATTTAATTTTTTCAGTGTTTATAGCATTAGGAATAAGTCCTAAATAGTTATTCCAACCAACTAATGGTAAATGATAATCCATATCTGACGCTATAATACCATTACAATTTTCATAAATGTATTCTTGTAGTTTTTTATGTTCTGGACTTAACTGACCTAATTTAAATTTGTAATTTTTTTTATTTCCAGTATTATCTAAATAGGGCGTCATGATACTGTATCTAAAACCACCTTCCATCATAAACTTCACACTGTAATAATCGACACCACAGGATAGTAAATAGAGTTTTTTAGTTTTTAGTTTTTTTAAAAGTTTGATTTCGTATTTAGAGTTTGTTTTAAAAGCTAGCTCGTTTATAAGTTGAACAACATCGTATTCAGGTAGTTGTTCTATGACTTTTTTTGATTTGTAATACACTTCTATTGCACTTAAATTAACACCAAATAATTTGTATATACCTGCTTTAATTTTTTTTAAAAACCAGTTGTTAAAAGAGTGAGTAATATAAATATCTACGGGATATTTTTTAAAGCTATCTCCATTTCCGATTATAGTAACTTGATGACCTAAAGAAACAAGACCTTCTTTTAAAGAATTATGTAATCTACTATATTCACCAACAAGAAGTATACGCATAAAAAATGTTACTTTTACGCAAAAGTAAAAAATTGTAATTGGCAAGTACGCAATTAGACATAGAAATATTAGTAGCAACAATGAATCGAGATAATCTGGATTTTTTATTGCCTATGTTTATTAATAATAACATTGATGATTTTAATATTCTAATAGTCAATCAAACCACAGAGGATTGCTTGCTACAATCCAATAAGAAGCATATTAAAATTATTAACTCATTTGAAAGAGGCTCACCAATAAGTAGAAACATTGCTATTAAAGCAGCTACTGCTAGAATTTGTTTATTTGCTGATGACGATATTATTTATTTGCCTAATTTAAAAGAGAAAATAGTATCTGCTTATGTTGATAATAGCAAAGCTGATATCATAACCTTTGAGGCTGTTGATGAAAATGATGAGCGCTATTTTAAGTATTCTGATGAAGGTAAACATAAGGATATGGAATTTAGAGTGAATAATATTGGAATAAGCTTTTTAAGAGAACCAATTCAAAAAACCAATACTTTATATAACATACATTTTGGAGTAGGTTCTACGTTTCCTGGTTGTACAGAATTTGTATTTATGAAGAATGCTTGGGATAATGGATTAGAATTATACCATAAAGAAGTTTTTTTATCTAAACATCCACATGTGTCGTCAGGAAAACTTCAAGGTTCAGATAATTCAATAATTGCCAGAACGGCTTTAAGATTTAGATATTACCAGTGGAAGGCATATCCTTGGCTTGTAAAGCACTTGTTAGCAATGGTTAGGTTAAAGTATATCAAACCTAAAGATATTTTCTATAAATTTAAAGTGGGTTTAAAGGCAATTAAACAGTACAGAGTATTAGAATCTAAAGGAGACATATAGAAGTAATGAATATTGAGATAATAGACATACCAAAAATAAAAGATACAAGAGGTAACCTTGCCATTATTGAAAAAGACGTATTACCATTTAAAATTAAAAGAGTATATTATCTATACGATGTACCTAGTGATGCATACAGAGGTGGTCATGCGCACAGAAATTTACAGCAATTCATTATTCCATTAAGTGGAAGTTTTGAAGTGGTTTTAGATAATGGTAATACCAAAGAGACCGTTATGCTCAATAAGCCTGACAAAGGTTTGTTAATACCTACTGGAGTCTGGCGAGAGCTTCAAAATTTTTCTGCAGGTTCTGTTTGTTTGGTATTAGCATCAGATGAGTTTGATGAAAGCGATTATATTCGCGATTATTCAGAGTTTTTAAATTATATAAATAGGTAATTTATCGTTTTAAATCTTCACTGCAGATAAAACCTATTTTGTAAAACTGTAAAAGATAAGTAGAGGGATTATTCCCAGTTAGATTTTTTTGCAGAAGTTTTTTAGTCAATCTAAACGATTTACTTATTAAATAATTAAGTCTATATTTTTTACTTTTTTCAAATAATAACAGTAAGTCATTATCATGTTCAAGTTTACTGGAATTATAATAGAGATTCAGTAAAGTAATTGCAGCTTGTTCTTTTTTCTTTAAATAGTTACTACTAGACTCAATACCTAAATGATACACTTCATTATTAATATGCTTTACTGTAACATAATTACTCTTTAGTAAGGCGCCAAAATGGTTGTCTTCTCCGTATAAGTTTCCAGAAATTTTAGAATTAATGGCATTAAATACACTTTTTTTAATCAGAAAATTAGCAGAAATGATTGATTTGTAAGGGCGTTTATTTCTTTTAGAAGCATCTACTTCTTCATATTTTCTACCGTATTTCCATCGTAGCATAAATGATTTTTCAGGAGGCTCATTATAGTATGCAAAACCACCATATATGGCATCAAAATCTGAATCAATTAGCGAAATGTAAGTCGATATAAAATTATCTCTTTTTGGTAATACATCTGCATCTAAAAATAGAATCCAGTCATAGTTAGCTTTTTCACTTAATAATTGCCTCGTGTTGTTTCTGCCTAAATTTTTTGGATTGAGTTGATAAGATGTGTAGCTTAATTTGTTTATAACAGTATTTGTTTCAATTATCTTGGGAGTTGAAAAGTCATCAAGGCAAATGATTTCAAAATCTATTTTACTACTTGATAACTGTTTATGAAGGGTATAAACTAAATTACTAATATTACTGTTATAAACAGGAATTAAAATAGAAATCATTCAGGAGATATTATGATACGAAAATACAATTTTGTTTTTTGGAACACTAATTGCTCAATACTAATTATGAAACGTTTATTAGTTAGCATATCATTTCTGTTTTGTTCATTTTGCTGTTTAGGGCAAAGTATTTATCACGTATTTCCAACAAATCACCAATCAACTCCAGGTAAACACACAGGAGATGGAAGCTTAAATTCTCCTTGGGACTTACAAACAGCATTAAGTAATAAGCACAATACTATTAAAGCAGGAGCTATAATTTACCTTCATGAAGGTACATATAATGGCAGATACATCAGTAACTTAAAAAGTAATGGTTCTAAAATTACAGTAAGTGCTTTTGAAAACGATAAAGTAATCCTCAATGGGAATGTGAACTCTGAAATACGTTCTGTTTTAGAGGTGAATGGTGGGAATGTTATTTTTAAAAACTTTGAGATTACGTTTTTGGGAGATTTTTTAAGGCATGTCAATGATAAAAACTTCAAGCATATTACTGGAATTAACCATTTAAATGGAGAAGATTGCGAGTTTATTAATTTAAAAATACACAATGTTCCAGGAACTGCGTTGGGTTCATGGAAACGAACAGGAGGAACTAAAATTCAACATTGTATTATTTTTAATAATGGATATATTGGTAAACAAAGAGGTCATGGAGTAGGTATTTATGTTCAAAACCAAAGTGATAAAATTAGACTTATTGAAAACAATATAATTTTTAATAATTATTACAAAGGAGTGGAGGTTTGGGACGCTAGCGATAGGTCTACTTTTGAATATGTCAAAAATGTCACTTTACGTAAAAATACCATTTTTAATAATGGTGTAATTTTAAATAAACACTGGGCAAATATTTTAATAGCTTCAAATGATAATGGCGGTTTAAACATTGCCAAAAATATTAGTGTTACAGATAATGTTTTATATCACAATACAGATTTTTTAAATGATGCCAATAACTTTGGAGATGGTGTTTCTCTTGCATTGGGTTATAACAAAAATGCACCTGTAGAGAATGTAACTGTAAAAAACAATATAATTATAGGTAAAAATAATGCCCTGAATATATTGTATGCAAAAGATTTAGTTTTTAAAAACAATACTGTATATACAGGATATATACATTTCAATAAGTCCGTTTTAAAAAGTTTAGAATCTAATAAATGGGACTTTCAATCAAATAATTACTACAGTAGACGTTCTAATTTTTTTAGAGTTTTAAATTATAAAGACTTTGAAATTGATCAATGGCAAAACCTGTTTAAAATTGATACCCAAAGCAAACGAAAGCATATTAGAAATTTTGAAGCTGAAGAGGTTTTAAGTATTGTAAAATTTAATAATAACTCCTTTAGAATTACTTTATTTAATAAGCAAGGACACTCAGTAAATGTTGACTTTTCTGATTATAAAATTAAAAAAGGAACTGGTTATACTATCAGGAATATTGAAAATGATTCCATTATTACATCAGGAAGCGTTTCAGAGTCATTAAAGGTAACATTTTCAATGAGTACTTATAATCAGACTGTAGATAATTTTGGGGTGTATTCTATTGAGTTTAATGAGGAGAGCAAGAGAAAAAGAAAAAACTTTTTCAGAAGATTATTTGGTTGGCTGTTTTAATTTTTTCGTTGTACGACCTCATATATCTTATTCTCATCACATTTTAAAGTTTTGCTTGGATACTTTAAAAGTAACGCATAATCATGCGTAGCCATTAAAATAGTATGCCCTTTTTTATTGAGGTCACGTAATACTTCCATGACTTCAATACTCGTTTGAGGATCTAAATTACCAGTAGGCTCATCAGCTAAAATAAGTTCTGGATCATTAAGTAAAGCGCGAGCAATAGCAATACGCTGCTGTTCGCCACCTGATAATTCATGAGGAAACTTAAAACCTTTAGTTTTCATGCCAACTTTATCTAAAACAGTATCTATTCTAGTGGTGATTTTTTCTTTGTCTTTCCATCCGGTTGCCTTTAAAACAAACTCTAAATTCGATATAACAGTTCGGTCATTTAAAAGTTTAAAATCTTGAAATACAATACCAAGCTTTCGTCTTAAATACGGAATATCTTTATCTTTTAACGTTTTAAGATTATAGCCAACTATTAAACCCTCGCCATCTTGAAGTTGTAAATCTCCATAAAGGGTTTTCATAAAACTACTTTTACCTGTTCCAGTTTTACCAATAAGATATACAAATTCACCTTTGTTCATTTCTAAAGTCACATCATTCAATACAAGATTATCTCCTTGAAATATTGAGGCATTTTTTAGCTGAAGAATTTGTTCCATTGATAAAGAGTGAGTTTTTAGTAAAGAAATTACATTGCCAAAGTAATTAATAAATACGTAATGAAAAAATAAATTCGTGCTATTAAAAACGAACAACTTGAGTATTATATTTTAATCAGTAATTCAATTTTATGCAGTATATTTAGCATCAAATAACCTACCAAAAAACCTTTGAAACAAGTTAATGTCAAAACAATTTCTTATTACTGCATCTATTTTGTTGTTGGTGTTTTTGTAATTTTTAAAGGAGCTATTTATTATCCAGACAGTTTTGCTTTTTTAAAAATGTCTTTTAATAGATCTCCAGTTTATTCTAGTTTTTTAAAATTATTTACAAGCGTTTTTGGTGATAACTTTGAGCTTCCTGTAACCATAGTTCAGTATATTTTAATTGCGCTATCCATTCATTACTTTTTAAAGGTTTTTAAAAAAATATTTGAGGTTAGTTTTTTAGGTCTTACAGTTTTACAATTAATACTGTTAGCACCCTGTTATCATTGGTTTTTTGCGGCCAATAAGTTACTTTCAGAGTCTTTATCTTATGCTTTAGTAATTTTTATTTCTGCTTTGTTAACGCAAGGCTTAATAGAGAGAAATATTAAATTCTTAATTAAATTACTAATACCACTCTTTGTTTTAATTTTAACAAGAGGGCAGTTTCTAGCTCTAATACCAGTTGTTTTATATAGTGTTGTTTTTATCAATTTTAAGGAGAAACAAATTAAACAAAGTCTTTTAGTTTTATTTCTATTATTAGCCTTACCTGCGATAGTTAGTTTATCAGAGCGTACTTATAATAAAATAGTTCACGATAAATTTATTAATTATAAAATGTCATCAGTACACGCCATTAGTGCAGCTTTTTATGTATCTGATGCAAATGATGAAGCTATTTTCACCAGTAAGGAGGAAAAAGATCTTTTTAAAAGAACCTACACAAGCTTGTCAGAAGCTGGGTTTTTAAAAAAGGAACTTAAAAAGGATATTTTTGATTATCAGGAACTGTTTAGAGAAAACTTCACTAAAATATGTAATGCTAGAGTTCATCAATTAAATCTAGATTACTATGCAGTAAAAGGATTAGATTATTATGAGCAGCAGATAAAAGTTGATGCGCTGACATCTAAAATGATTTTACCTCTAATTAAAAATAATTTGAAGAGTTGGTTAGGTTTCGTGTATCATAATTTAAAATATACGTTTGGCACATCAAAGTATATGGTTTTATTATTGATTATACTTTTTTATTCTGTATACATTTCCTTCAAGACTAATAAAAAAGAGTTTGTTTTTATTGCATTTATGATATTATGTATGTTTGCCAATAATGCCATAATTGCTATAGCGACGCATTCAGTTAATAGATATACTTTTTATTTCGATTGGGTTTTATTTGCTTTTGTAATTTTATTTATTGATCCCTATTTTAAAAAAATAATACATGTCAATTGAGTTATCCATTGTAATGCCTTGTCTAAATGAAGCTGAGACTATTTCTAGCTGCATAAAAAAGGCGCAATCTTTTTTAGATACAAACGCTATTAATGGAGAGATTGTTATTGGTGACAATGGCAGTACAGATGGCTCTCAAAAAATTGCTAGAGATTTAGGAGCAATAGTTGTTGATGTTGATAGAAAGGGATATGGTAATGCCTCAAGAGGAGCTATTGAAGGCTCTAGAGGAAAATACATAATCACAGCTGATACAGATGATAGTCATGATCTCTTAAATCTTAATGATTTTGTCGAGAAGCTTCGTGAAGGTTACGATTTAGTGATGGGTAATCGATTTAAAGGTAAAAGGCAAAAAGATGCCATGCCTTTTCTTCATCGTTACATTGGTAACCCAGTTTTAACATGGATAGGGAATCTTTTTTTTAAAACTAAAATAGGAGATTTTCATTGTGGTTTACGGGGTTTTACAAGAGAAGCTTATAATAAAATGCAGTTAAAAACTACAGGTATGGAGTTTGCTTCAGAGATAGTTGTTAAAGCATCAATGTTAAAATTAAACATTTCCGAAGTGCCTACAACGGTTTTTCCTGCTGGTCGGTCAAGAAAACCTCATTTAAGGACCTTTCCAGATGGATGGAGACATTTACGGTTTCTATTGTTATACAGTCCCAAATGGTTGTTTTTATTACCTGGTATTTTTGTCATGCTATTTAGCATAATAGCAACTTATAATATAATGTTTATGCAAACAGAACCTGAAATAAAATGGTTACCGCTTACATCAGGTTTATTTTTAATAGGTTTTCAGTTTGTAGTGTTTTATGCACTTACTAAAATTTATGCTACTAATCATGAGCTTATTCCAAAAACTAAAAAATACAATAGCCTTTTTAATTACTTTACTTTAGAAAGAGGTTTACTAGTTGGTTTTTTTCTTTCGGTTATTGGAGTTGTAGTATCTTATTTCGCAGTGAAAAATTATATGTCTGTAAATGACACATTAAAAATTATTATCCCAGCAACTATATCTATAGCTTTAGGTATCCAAATTATTCTGTTTAGCTTTTTTTTCAGTATCCTAGGATTAACTGACGATAAGTAAAAAATCACTTTTTTTAACATTTAATAAATCTGTTTATAATTATCGATAAAATCAATCGTTATAGAGATGAGATACATTTATCTTTGATTATCAATAATAAAAAACGAACTGTAATGGTTTACAAAAAAATACTAGCATTTAGTTTTGCTATAGTTATTTCTATGGCTGTTTTTGGGCAGCGTTCTGCGGCTTATACTAGCGATTTAGTTGAGTATCAAAAAGCATTATCATTATATAATAGTAGTCAGTATTTAGCTGCGCAGGCTTTGTTTGATAAAATTCAAGACACGTCTAAAGACGAGGTTATTAAATCTGATTGTGCTTACTATATTGCCAATTGTGCTGTGCGATTAAATCAACAAAATGCAGATGATTTAATAGAAAAATTTGTTGCTGAATATCCAACCAGTACTAAACGAAATACAGCATTTATGGATGTTGGTGATTACTACTATGAAAACTCGCGTTATTCGTATGCAAAAAAGTGGTATGATAAAGTAGATGAAGAATCTCTGGCTAGAAGTGAACGTGAGGATTATAATTTTAAAATGGGTTATGTAGCCTTTGCTACCAAAAATTACAAACAAGCAAAAAAGTATTTTAGTCGCGTAGAGAACTCTCAAAAACATGGATCTCAAGCCAAATATTATATTGGTTTTATGGCTTATGAAGGTGATGATTACGATAAGGCTTCAGAGTATTTTGACCAAGTCAGTGATCAAGAAAAATACAAGGAAAAGCTATCGTATTATCAAGCTGATTTAAACTTTAAACTTGGAAATTTTGAAAAAGCCATTGAGCTCGCAAAAGAACAATTACCTAATAGTGATGAGATTGAAACATCGGAGTTATCAAAAATAATAGGTGAGAGTTATTTTAATTTAGAACAGTACGCAGAAGCGATTCCTTACTTAACAGAGTATAAGGGTAAACGAGGAAGATGGAATAATACAGATTATTACCAATTAGGTTATGCTTATTATAAGCAAGGCGATTTTGATAAGGCGATTTCGGAATTTAATAAAATAGTTGGAGGTAACGATTCTGTTGCTCAAAATGCCTACTATCATTTAGGAGAAAGCTACATTAACCTTGATAAAAAGCAAGAAGCCCTAAATGCTTTTAGAAATGCGTCTCAAATGGATTTTGATATAAAAATTCAAGAAGATGCCTGGTTAAACTATGCTAAAATTAGTTACGATATTGGAAATCCATATCAATCAGTTCCCCAAGTTCTGGCAGCTTATTTAGATAAATATCCTAATACAAGCTACAGAAAGGAGATTGAAACATTACTTATTGATTCTTACATAACATCTAAAAATTATAAAGAAGCAATTAAACTTCTAGAAGATAGAAATAGTTTTGATAACAAAGTCGCTTATCAAAAAGTAGCATTTTATAGAGGATTAGAATTATATGATGAAGCAAAATACCTAGAAGCAGAAACCATGTTTGATAAATCGTTAGGTGAGCCTCGTGATGATTTATACACTGCAAGAGCAACTTTCTGGAAAGCTGAAACAGATTATAACTTAACTAATTATGACGATGCTTTAGTTGGTTTTAAGCAATTTTTAGGCAGCTCTAAAGCTTCAGAGACACCAGAAAATAATAATATAGATTACAATATTGCCTATACCTATTTCAAGCAAAAAAACTATCCGCAAGCAACAACATATTTTCAAAATACAATTAGTAAAACTACAGATGATAAAGTACGTTTAAACGATTCGTACTTGCGTCTTGGAGATGGTTATTTCGTGTCTAGCGATTACAACAATGCTATTAATGCTTATGATAAAGCAATTCAATTACATAAAATTGAATCAGATTATGCAGCCTTTCAAAAAGCCATGAGTCAAGGTTATGCTGGCAACACCAATTCTAAAATTTCAGAATTAGAAAGTTTTATAACTACTTATGATAGGTCAGGCTTACGTGATGATGCGTTGTATGAATTGGGTAATACTTATGTTAAACGTAATGAGACTGATAAAGCCATGCAGTTGTATGATCGTTTAACATTTGAATACAGAACAAGTGCCTTTGTACCTAAAGCTTTATTACGTCAAGGTTTAGTACATTATAATGCCAGTGCTAATGAACAAGCTTTGACCAAGTTTAAAAAAATAGCAAGAGATTTCCCTGGTTCTCCAGAGTCTGTTCAGGCTGTTGCTACTGCTAGATTAATTTATATTGATTTGGGTCGTGTAGATGAATATGCAGCTTGGGTACGAACTCTAGATTATGTTGAAGTAACAGATGCTGATTTAGATAATACAACTTATCAAGCAGCAGAAAAGCAATATCTAGATAATAATACAGATGATGCAATTAGATTATTTAATGCTTATGTCAGAGATTTTCCTAATGGCTTAAATGCATTAAATGCGCACTTTTATCTGGCACAATTGTATTACAAAAAAGACTTACAAGAAAACGCAACTCCTCATTATGAATATGTTGTTAATGCACCTCAAAATGAGTTTACGGAACAAGCGTTAACGCGATTAGCTGAAATTTATTTAGATGACGATAAATGGTCGTTAGCAATTCCTGTTTTAAAACGATTAGAACAAGAGGCAAATTTTCCTCAAAATAAAACATTTGCACAATCTAACCTCATGAAAGCTTATTATCAGCAAGAAGATTACAGTCAAGCAGTTAGTTATGCAGAAACGGTTTTATCTAAATCTGGTGTTGATAATAAAATACGCAGTGATGCACAGATCATTATTGCGCGTTCTGCAATACAAACTGGAGACGAAGCTAAAGCACGATCTGCATATGCGCAATTAGAAACTATTGCGACAGGAGAAGTTGCTGCTGAATCCTTGTATTATAATGCCTATTTTAAAAATAAAGATGCGCAACATGAAGCGTCTAATGCCAAGGTTCAGAAGTTAGCTAAAGACTACTCTGGCTATAAATATTATGCAGCAAAAGGTTTAATAGTCATGGCAAAAAATTATGAAGCTCTGGGAGATGCCTTTCAAGCGACTTATATTCTTGAAAGTGTTATCACAAATTTTGCAGAGTTTGACGATGTGGTTTCAGAAGCTAAACAAGAACTAAATCGTATCAAGGCTGAACAGGCTAAAACCAATTCTTCTGTTGATACAGAAGATGGTAATTAACAAAAATTTCATGTATTGTCACCTCGAGCGCAGTCGAGAGGTCTCAAAACATCTTTATATAGAATATTTATTATGAATAAATTCAAAAAACATATAACCTTAATAACTTGTTTATCTCTTATTACAGCTGTTTTTGCTCAAGAATCACAAGAAAACGATACCATAAACACACAAGTTGTTAATGTGGTAAAACCATACACGCCAACAATTTCTGATGCTTTTAAAGTAAAAGAAATTCCATCGTTGGACGATGAGGTAACAACTAGTAAAAAAGAAGTTAAGTATAATATTTTTTCTATTCCAGTAGCATCAACGTTTACACCTGCAAAAGGAAAAGCTGCTGATGTAGAGAAAGCTAAAAAAGAACGATTGTTTGACAACTATGCCACACTAGGAGTCGGAACTTATACTACGATTCTTGGAGAAGTATATTTAAATCATGCTATTAACAGAACCGAAAGTGTTGGTGGTTATTTAAGTCATCATTCGTCACAAGGCGGAATTGATGGTGTTGAGTTAGATGATGATTTTTCTAATACAAAACTCAATGTGAATTACTCCAGAAAATTGCGTGATATGTCTTGGACAGTTGATGCAGGTTACCAACGTCAAGCATTCAACTGGTATGGTATTCCTTTAGAAGTATTTGAAACTAATGGAATAACAAACACAGATTTTGATGTTAAACATGTATACAACTCTTTTGATTTTGGAGGCGAAATTAACTTTGAAGATTTATTTTTAAATACAGGAAACGTTCGCTTTAGACGTTTTGCTGATGATTTTGAATCTGGAGAAAACCATTTTACAGCTAAAACTACTATTGATATTCCTATTCAAGATGAATTGGTAAAAACCAATTTTAAATTTGATTATTTAAGTGGATCGTTTGAAAGAAATTATTTTACCAACCAAGGTATTGATTATGGGAACTTTCAAATTGGTGTAAGTCCGAGTTATCAATTAACCCAAGACGATTTAACAGTTAATCTTGGTTTCTCTTTGTATTATTTAAACGACACTGAGGTAAGTGAAAACAAATTTTTCATCTATCCTAATGTCACAGCATCTTACAGATTGGTTAATGATGTGTTAATTACTTATGGTGGAATTACAGGAGATTTGTTTCAGAATACGTACTACGATTTTGCACAAGAAAATCCATTTGTGTCACCAACTTTATTTATTACACCAACAGATCAGCAGTATAATGCATTTATTGGTTTAAAAGGGAAGCTATCCAACAATATGAGTTATAATATTCGAGGTAATTATTATGCAGAACGTAGTAAAGCATTGTTTAAGTCTAATGCCTTTAATCCAGATCCAGATGTAAATTACACGTATGGCAATTCATTTGGTGTAGTTTACGATGATGTATCGACCTTTAGTATTTTTGGAGAGTTAAATGTTGATGTAAATAGAAACTTTAATTTAGGAATTAAAGCAGAGTATTTTACCTATAATACAGACGAACAAGCTGAAGCATGGAATCTTCCTGATTTTAAAGGATCCTTATTTATGGATTATCAAATTAATGAGCATTGGTATACAGGACTTAATTTATTTTATGTAGGAGAACGACAAGCCGAGTTGACTCAACTAAATCCATTTATTTTAATTCCATCAGAGCGCATTTCTTTAGATAGTTATTTTGATGCAAATGCTCATGTTGGTTATCGTATTAACGATCGTTGGTCTGCTTTTATAAAAGCTAATAATATTGCTAATCAGGATTATAACCGTTGGTTAAATTTCCCAGTTCAAGGCATTCAGTTTCTAGCTGGTGCGACATATAAATTCGATTTCTAATGTCATTGCGAGGATCCAGACTGTAAACATTTGGAGACGTGTCAATCTCATCATATAAAAACTAAATTAAAAGCGCTCAATGTTAAGTTGCGCGCTTTTCTTATTTTTACATATCAAATTTCTAACCATGAGACTATTTTCTATACTATTTATACTACTATTAATAACATGCTGTTCTAATAAAGAGCAAGTAGATTTAATAGTTACTAACTCAAAAACTTATACTGTAAATAATGCTTTTGAAACTGTAGAAGCCTTTGCAATCAAGGATGGAAAATTCGTTGAAACAGGTTCTTCAGAAGATATACTTGCTCAATTCGAAGCAGCAGATGTATTAGATGCCCAAGGACAAACAATCCTTCCAGGTTTTATAGATGCACATTGCCACTTTTATGGTTTAGGATTGCAACAACAACGAGTTGATTTAGTTGGTACTAGAAGTTTTGAAGAGGTAATAAAACGTGTAATCGATTTTCAAAACAAACGAAAAACTAATTTTATAATTGGTCGTGGTTGGGATCAAAACGATTGGGAAGACAAACAATTCCCAAATAAGCTATTACTAGATAATTTATTTCCTGACACTCCAGTTGCTTTAACACGAATAGATGGTCATGCCATGTTGTGTAATCAAAAAGCGTTAGACCTTGCAGCAATTACTGCAAATACTAAAATTGATGGAGGAGAGGTTGTACTAGAAGCTGGAGAATTAACAGGAATATTAGTAGATAATCCTATGGAAATGGTCGAGGCTATTTTTCCAGAACCTTCAAGGCAACAACAAATAGATGCTTTGCTAGAAGCTCAAAAAGTTTGTTTTGATTTAGGTTTAACTACTGTTGATGATGCTGGACTTAATAGATCGCAAATAGAATTAATAGATAGCTTACAACAATCTGGAGATTTAAAAATGAGAGTCTACGCTATGCTTACTAATAATTCTGATAATTTAGATTATTATTTACCAAAAGGAAAAATAAAAACTGATAGACTTAATGTTCGCTCTGTAAAAGTGTATGCAGATGGTGCTTTAGGTTCAAGAGGAGCTGCGTTAAAAGAACCATATTCAGATAAACACAATCATTTTGGAGCGATGGTTATTGGACCAAAAGCTTATGAGAAATTAGCAGAGCGTATTGCTAATTCAGAGTATCAAATGAATACGCATGCTATTGGAGATTCAGCTAATAGACATGTTTTAAAAACTTATAAAAACACACTAGCTAATAAAACAGATAGACGTTGGCGAGTTGAGCATGCGCAAGTAATTACTGATAACGATTTTGATTATTTTGAAGATGATAATATTATACCATCAATTCAGCCAACTCACGCAACAAGTGATATGTATTGGGCTGGAGATCGTTTGGGAGAGGAGCGTGTTAAAGGGGCTTATGCTTATAAAGATCTATTAAATAAACACGGAAAAGTGGCTTTAGGTACCGATTTTCCTGTAGAACGCGTGAGTCCGTTTTTAACTTTTTATGCAGCTGTGGCTAGACAAGATTTAGATAAGTTTCCAGAAGGAGGCTTTCAAATGGAGAATGCTTTAACTCGAGAGGAAACTCTAAAAGGCATGACCATCTGGGCTGCTTATTCTAATTTTGAAGAAGCTGAAAAGGGAAGTATAGAAACAGGAAAGTTTGCCGATTTTATTATCCTAGACAAAAATATTATGGAGGTTCCAGTACATGATATTCCTAATATAAAAGTGACAGCAACTTACGTAGATGGCGTGGCACAATAGTTGATTATTTTTAGTGACTAATGGATCAATACTGTGTCTTATTAGTATATTGGAGTTTAACCTTAAAAGATTCCCATTTTCATGGGGAATTAATATGAAAAAATACATCCTTCCTTTCTTATTTTTAATAGTTGCTAATTTTTCTTTTGCACAATCTGAAACTATTATCGACTCTTATAGCGAATCGGTAAAACAATGTTTAATAAATAATGGAACTAGAGATTATTACTCTAATGTCGTAGACGAAATGTTTACGATGCTTCAAAAGCAATATGCCGATAAAAATGTTCCAGAATCGGTTTGGACTGACCTAAAAGTTATAAAAACCGAAACTTTAGACGAATTAAGCCAAATGGTAGTATCTGCTTATAGAGGTCACTATACGCAAGACGATTTAAACAAAATGAACCAGATGTTTACTACAGAAACTGGTAAAAAGATGTTTACAAACCCTGGATCATTAACCGAAGCAGATAAGTTTGTGGTGAACGATTTTTATAATTCTGAAGTTGGACAAAAAATAATAGGCTCTCAAGAGTCTATGAATAAAATCATGTCGCAAATTTCAGAGATGTGGAGTAGTGACTTATATCAATCTGTCGTTAGTAAATTAGAAGAAAAAGGTTATTAATATCTTGTCATTGCTCGAATCTTGACGTTTAAGTCTGAATACGTAGTAATCTTTATATTAGAGATTCCTCGACAAGCTCGGAATGACAACTATTAAACTGTAATCCTTGCTAAATAATGATAGTGCTCACCTTCTAGTATGAGTTCACATTGTAATCCTACAGATACACAAGCAGTATAGAGTGTGTTAAAATCTAGGTAGAGCCATTTCATTGGTGTGTCTTTTTCGCCTTTATAGCTTAAAAAATAATCGAGTTCTCCATAGTAGTTGGCATTAGTATCTATCCAAAAACCACCATCGTCATCTTCGTACATATATTTTATATCACTCGAGTCTATAAGTATTTGTCCATTAGGTTTTAAAAGCGATTTTAAATGGTTAAGGTATTTAGATACTTGATTTAAGGTTTGAAAAATTCCAGTGCCATTCATTAGTAACAAAATGGTATCAAAGGATTTGGTTTCATTTAAAACATCTAACACTTCGGCATGAGTAATACTTCTTTTTTTACAGACTTCAATAGCGCCTTGAGAGATGTCAATAGCTTTTACAATAAATCCGTTTTCTTGTAAATACAAACTATGAGAACCAGCACCACAACCAACATCTAAAATTCGGCCTATACACAATTGCAACGCTTTTTGTTCTAGTTTAGGCATTTCAGAAAAATCTCGAAATAAATAGGGAAGTGGTAAAGCGTCTTCATCAGAAATATTAGTTGAGGTAATAAGGTCTTCTGTGTAATTTCCAGAATGGTAATCTAATAAGGCTTTTCCGAAAAGGTCTTTAGTCATTAATATTTAACTCTGTATTTATTAAACTAATTATGTCTTGGGCTGCAACAATCAAGTTTTTATTATCAAGTAATGAAATCGTAAGCAGTCCTTGTTTAGTGGCTATATAATTTTCTAACAAAGGATCTTCAAGTAAACCTTTGTAATCTTCTTTTAAGTTTATTGATCCACCTTTTGGCAAAGCATATCCTTTTCTGAATTTAAATGATTCAAATAGTCTTCTTTGAGACACATATTTATCTAACAAAGGGCTATATTTAGTGTTATTGTTGGTGTGAAAAATGCGCTGTTCCTCTAACATTTCTTCTACCAATTGAGGCCATTCTATTAGTTTTCGTTTTAATTTTTCATTTTTAATATCATTAATTAAGCCTGTTGTGAAAACGCCTTCTAACAAAGTAAACTCTTCATTAAAAAAGAAGTTATTTAATAGGCTTACTAATAATTCTGCAACTTCAGTTTCATTAATGGTATTGCCTTTATTAGCAATAATGGAGTTGAGTTTTAAAATATTATTAATAGCCTTTTGTTTACCTATTTGAAATTCTTCTAATTCATTTAATCTGTTTTGAAAATCAATTTTCAAGTTAGCAAAAAGCTTGTGTTGCTTTTCTGTTTCTTTTCTCGTCTCATTCCAATTATTAATCTGCAGTGCAATCAAGATTCCTATTACAACTAGTAATATTTCACCAATAGCGTATTTAAAGTATTTACCCATTTTATTTTTTTCTATTAGTGATTTACGAATATGTCTAAAGAAT
Source organism: Flavobacteriaceae bacterium NBU2973 (assembly GCA_026162565.1). GTDB lineage: Bacteria > Bacteroidota > Bacteroidia > Flavobacteriales > Flavobacteriaceae > JAOEIQ01. Next base: position 70,504 of record JAOEIQ010000006.1, on the reverse strand, counting down.
TTAATCACTTTTCTAATTCTTTTTTGATATTATCTAATAATTCCTTTCCATTTTTTATGAAGAAGTTTAAAGATTGCTTATTAGAGGTTGTTGCCAATATTTTTAGATTAATTGCATTAATAATCTTTTTTTGTGTTTCAATATTTTTAAATTGATTCTTTTGCTCTTTAGTTAATTTTTCAGAAAAATTGTAAATTAATTTTTTATCTAAAGACATTCCAAAATCTGAAGGGTTGATTATTAAAACTTCTGAAAATAAAGGGAAAGCCAAACTGTAAAATACATCCTTACTATTTTGATTAGTAGTTTGATAAGAAACTTCAAGATATTGATAGTATTCTATAATTTGATTCCTCAATTCTTTATTTTGAATAAGACTAATGTTTCCAGTTGAGACTAGCTCTGAAAAACTGGTATTTATAACAGAAAAAGTATTTTCCCACATTAAATTCGAAATACGCTTATTTATATTTGGTATTGCTTCTATACTTTCAAACTTTTGATAATCTACTAGTAAATTTTCAGCAACTTTAATTATACTAACATATGATTTATTAATATTATCTAGATTGGCTATTTGTCTTGTTAAATCACTTTCCAAGCCTAATAAATAGTAGCGCGCTTTATCATTATTAATTCTTTTTTGGTTCCAATTATTAATCTGAAGCGCAATCAAGATTCCAATCACCACGAGGATTATTTCGCCAATGGCATATTTAAAGTATTTGCTCATTTTGTTTTCACTCATAAGGTTGTAGCGTATTTTTCGAAAGAATTTAATCATTTAAATATGTATTAATTCGCTCACTCAATAATTTAAGTCTCTTAATTATAGATTGTATTTCAACTTTATTAGCTTCTTCTAAAAAAGCGAAGTACCAAATTAATTGATTAGACAACATTTTGTTTTTTACAAAAGCATCTCTTGAATGACCAAATTCTGCTTTAACTATTTTATATTGATAAATAGAGTCGAACAACTTTGTATAATCTCCATGCTGCATTAAGTAGGGTTGAATATGATTATTATATTGGTCATTTATTTCTTGCAGTATATTATTATAAGAAGCATACCTACTCTCTAAAAACAGAATATTATTTTTAAGTTTATCATTTTTAATATCCTTTAAATAGCCAGAGACTAAAAAATCTTTTAATACGGTTTGTGAGGGATTAAAAGCAAGAATTGGATTGATTTTGATGATGAAATTATTAATAACAGAATCTTGAACTTCAGTAGAACTATCAAATAATTTGGTATGATAATAATGGGAAATATCAGCCAATCTTTTTATTCGTTTTCCCATGTTTTCAAAAACCAAAATGTTTTGATGTATCTCTGCATCAAGGCTTTTTAAATAAGTTTTTGCTTGATTTTTTGCTGCTCTTTTTTCATTCCAATTATTAACTTGTAAAGCTATTAATATTCCAATAACAACAAGTATAATCTCACCAATAGCGTATTTAAAGTATTTTCCCATTTGGTAGTTTTTTATATGGACATATCTAATTTTTCGAAAAAGCGTGTTCATAGAGCTTTAATCTGGTTATTCTTTGTCTTGAGTTAGTTTATTTAATACCTTTTCCGTTAGTTCTAATACCTGTTTATAATGTATTCTGGTATTTGTACTCACCATAGACTTTACTGTAAGAAATCCTTGAACATTTTTATACAACTCTGTTTCATCAACATCTCGCCATGATTTTTCTAGCAATGGTCCCGAAACTGGGTTAAACTCATTAAATGAATGTTGAGAAATATATTTTTCAGCTGCTGTTATAAAAATATTCATATTGGCTTTAATAACAGAACCTGCTATTGCCTGACGATTCTGTAACTCTAACAATAACAAATAGGTCTCGTTGTCAAAAAGCTCTACAGTACCATTAGCTTGCATCGCTAAAAAAGTTTTATCGTTTGGAGGTCTGTAAGCTCTACCATTTATTCGTATATCGTATCTAGCAATATGAACAAGCGTATCTTTTGTTACACCTTTAGAGGATAATCTATTGAGTAGTTTTTCTTGATATATTTTGTCATCATCAATAAACCTCAACATATTATTTATGGTTATTGTGTCTTGCTGTAAATCTCTTATGAGAGAGGTATTGTAAGTAGTCCAGGATTCACGATTTTTCTTGTTTTCATTCCAATTATTGATCTGAAGTGCAATCAAAATCCCGATCACCACGAGGATTATTTCGCCTATGGCGTATTTAAAGTACCTGCCTGCCGGCGAGGCAGGTTTTCCCATACGGTTTTCATTTATTAGAGAGCGACGAATATGTCTAAAGAATTTAATCATTTAACTTCTGATTAATTTTATTGATAATTTTTTTTGCTTCGCTAAGGGTTTCATTAAAAGTAAAAGCAATACGCTTTTTTCGGTACAACGCATTTCTTAACCGATTTCTAGTTTTTACTGAAAATAACAATTTTGATAATTCTTCATGTCTTTGCTGTGGCGTTTGAACAAAAAAGAACTCACCTGAAAAATCATCGTCGTTAATAGCGTTTATTTCAAATGATGAAGAACTGTAAATATTATCATTATCTTTTTTAGTTTCTTCCATATCCCAATCTCTTACAGATTGAAATTTGTTTTTTTGTTTTGTGTAGTAAATATTAATTAAGTCAAAAATTTGGTTGTCGTCAGATAACTCTGTTACTCCAGAATTAATGAGTTTATCAAATGTTTGTGAGTTAACAGAGAGTTGGTAATAAATGTTAGGAATTAAATTTAAAAGCGAGTCAGTCTCATAGTTTTCAAAACTTTTTAAGCGCAACAGTTTTGTTGCCTTACTTATTGAAGATTCTAAATGTTTAATGGCTTTGTTATATTGTATTGTATCTAATATTAAATCTTCTTTGATATTAATTAGATAACTTTTTGCTTTTTGGTTTTCTTTTCGATTTTCATTCCAATTATTAATCTGTAAAGCAATGAGAATTCCGATTACAACGAGTACAATTTCACCTATAGCATATTTAAAGTATTTTGACATCTTATTTTGTTTCATGAGATCGTATCTTATTTTACGGAAGAACTTAATCATAAGAATTTTGCTTGGTTCTGTTGGTTAATAGCATGTTTTATTCAATTTTATAATAGCGATAGGTAATAGTATCATTTTTGGTTATTCTGTTAACATTTAAAACATTAATGCTACCATTTTCACCTTCTATAAACTCAATATAGCTGCCGCTTCTGCTTGAAGGAGGCATAAATTTATTGTCACCTATCTTAATAAATTTTGTGCCATTTCCGCTGCCACTAATGGTTAAATAATATTCTTTAGGTACAAATTGTAATATATTATTTGGAACCTCATCTTTGCTTTTATAGGTTCCTTTATACCTGTTAAGCTCATTTTCTGATGGAAAGTAAAAACGTTCAACAATTTCTGAAAATGGCTCATTGAACATTAACTCTTCATAGATTTTGCTGTAAGCAATAGAAACATTTGTTTTTAAGGTGTTTAAATGTCCCATTAAGTGCCCTATGATGTATTGGTGTCTTCTAACATCATTTAAATGTTTTGGGTTGTTAAGCATGTAAGCTATCTTTTGTTTAAAATGTAAGCTATCCGTATTGGAATACCAGTCGTACGTTGTTTGATACTTGTCATCAATTTCATCAACAAAGGTTTTAACCTCAATGGCAACTTCATTTACAACAGGAACTTCTTTGCTGTACACATCTTGAAGCATCTCAACTATAGGTATGTATTCATCTGGAATAATCTCCATATTGGCCATCATCCTATCGTAAGCTTGACTTTCGAACTGAAAAGGTTCGAATTCATAATTTAACAAGCGTCCTAACCCTCTAAAACCTTGACCACTTAACTCGTAGTCTTTATAGGATAAATTTTTCGTAAGAACCAAGGCATTTAATGAATCTTTAAATTCGCAAAACTCTATAAATCTATTTATTGGATTTGCCATATCGCTTTCCAAATTATAATAGACATTTTTTAAGATATTTTCAATATTATCACGGTTGGTTTTGCGTTGACTGGCATTGTTTATCTGTAGTGCTATCAAAATCCCAATGACCACGAGAATGATTTCACCGATAGCGTATTTAAAATATTTTGACATCTTATTTTGTTTCATGAGATCGTATCTTATTTTACGGAAGAATTTAATCATACATTAATTGCTACTAAATCTTGTTTTAAGTTCTTTATCTATCAAACTGTCTAATTTTTTTGTGCGCTCTTGAATAGCTCTAATGTCCCACCATAAATCGGTTTTATATTTAGCTTCTAATAGCAGTACTTTAGAGAACGAGTCGTCGTTAAGATATTTTTCTATATTGTATTTGCGTTTTGTGTAAAATCCTTCGTCACCATTTTCATTTATAGCAGATTCTAATAAGTCCTCATAAAAGCCCTCTTCTTTCATCCTAATATCTTCAATCTTTAGTTGGTCTTCATATTCTTCTTCATCATAGCGAATAAAAGACTTTGTTCTTGGTATAGTGACCTCATAATACTTGGTCAGCGCAAAGCGTAAGGAATCGTTTTTTATTTTATCTAATCCACTTGATTTTAGTGCCTCGTATGGTCCGATGTTATATGAAAAAATAATTCCATTATCATATAACCTAATGTAACGCTTAAGTTCTTCGTTGGATAAGGTGATTTTTTTCTGCCGAGCAAGTATTAATTTATCGATAGCAGTATCTTTAGCTCTAATACGATCTTCTAAAGCATTTTGAAATGAAATATCTTCTTTTAAGGTATTATGGATTTCATTTAGAATAGTTTTTTCATAGGTTTCGGCTTTACGATTTTCATTCCAATTGTTAATCTGAAGTGCAATCAAGATTCCTATAACTACTAAAAAAATTTCGCCAATAGCATATTTAAAATACTTACCCATTTTATTTTGTTCTAAAAATGATTTACGAATATGTCTAAAGAATTTAATCATCCTTTAATCTTTTAGCTTGAGAAACTTCTTCTGTTTTATCATACACTGTATATCCTTCTATTTGACCTTGATCATCTCTTTCTATCTTGAGCTTTGACTCATTCCACATCACAAATTCTAAAGAATCCTTGCTAATTTCGCTCAACAATAATTTGTCTAAATATATTTGCTCGTCGTCATACCAAAACAATAACCCGTTTTCCTCTCTAAATTCAATACGCTTGCCAACCTTATCCAAAAAAGTTCCGACATAATTCTCTGAAATCTTTAGGCTGCCATTTACAAAATCTGAAATTTGTTTTGGAAGAGTTTGATTAGGATTTACTATTTCATTTAATACTATATAATTTTGAATGGCCTTATGTTTTATTCTAATAGCATAATCCTGTACATTATCCAATCTTTGCCTAAATAATGTCATTTTTGCTCTATAAACATCACTTGTAAGGTAGGCTAAAGCTTCATTGGATAAAGTGCTTTCATAGATGAAAGATTTGAACCACAATTTATCGTAAAGTCTTTCTTGAAAGCCGTAAGTAAAATCCTTTAACCCTTCTAATTCTTGAATTAAAAAATGCTTATCTTCTATATATAATGAATTTAAATCTTTGATTACTGATTTATAATCTTCTGGAATAATATTTTTATTCTCATTTAGAAGCAAATAGGATTGTTCGCTTATAACCAGAGGATAATCGAAGGTGCCGATATAGGGTAATGATCTATTTACAGAATCTAAGTAATCATGAGCTGTATATTGTTCTTTTATTATTTTTAGTGATATCGAGTCTTGTTTCTCATAATAAAGATTTAAAAATCGATCTGTTTCCTTAATGTCATTTAATAAGTCTTCTTGAATGTCTTTAAAAATACTTACTATTTTTTTCTCATTATTCAGACCTTCATTCCAATTATTAATTTGGAGTGCAATCAAAATACCAATAACTACTAACAGTATTTCACCAATGGCATATTTAAAGTATTTTCCCATTTGATTTTTTTCTATTAATGATTTACGAATATGTCTGAAGAATTTAATCATGGATTATTAAGTTCTGCTTTAATTTCTAAATTCATTTTTTCAATTTTAGGGATTTGAACATCTAAATGTCGGATAGTATAATTTGCCCTACCATTAATAGCATTTACCAATTCTAAAAATTCAATATCCTGAAATAAATTTTCAGGAAATTTTTGATAGACTTTTATATTTCCATCAAACACCTCCGTAAATGGTTCGCCTAAAAATGACCTTAATTTTTGTACTTGATTTTCATAACGACTTTCCGAATATAGCACCATTTCGGCATTATAGGGAAAAGTAAAATCGTAAAAAGTAATCAACTTATTTCTTAAGTTCTTATTTGAGATTTTTTCTAATCCAGATGATTTTAATGCTTCGTAAGGTCCAGAATTGTATTGGTACAGAATACCAGATCGCAGATTATACCATCTCGATCCACCATTCCGGTATAAGGTGTCTTCAAAGACTTGAGTTTTATTATGAATGTGTTGCAACATTACATTAGAGGCAGAGTCTAATTTTTGTAATCTCACTTTCATTCGTTGATAGTGACTTAAATCTCTGTCCAAGGCACTACTAATTTCAGAGAGAATATTTACTTCATAAGCTCTATTCTTATTATTTTCATTCCATGTATTCACTTGCAAAGCCAATAGAATACCAATCATCACTAGGATAATCTCACCAATAGCGTATTTAAAGTATTTTCCCATTTTGTTTTGGTTAATAAGTGAACGACGTATATGTCTAAAAAATTTAATCATAGTCTGTCATTCCTGCGCAGGCAGGAATCCATTTTTAAATGGAACTTCATTTTAGATTCCGCATCAGGTTTCGAGAGCCTCAACCTCCGTGCGGAATGACAAAACCTTTTGTTTTGGTTTATGAGTGATTGACGAATATAACGGAAGAATTTTAGCATATCATTTAAGAATTGAATCAATAACGTTAATAATGCCTTCTGCTTCTTGTATAATAGGCTCAATTACTCTTTTATTATCCCAATAAATATCTCCTTCTATATCTAACAAGTGTAATAAATCTTCATTAGTTTTTAAATTTTCGGTATTTAAAACAGTTTGGATATACCAAGACTTTTTTCCATTTACATAAGAGCTTTTTAAAAGTTTTCTTCGTAATCTAGTTCTTTGAGTGTAAATTTCATCATCTTGTTTTAGAAGCTCTCTACCACGTGGCAACCTATTTTCATAAAAACGGATTAACCTATTTCTTAAAGAATCATGAGAAATTTTATCTAAACCAATAGCTTTTAAAGATTCGTATGCACCTTTATCATAGGTTAATACTATACCTCTGCTTGCATTAGCAAAATTTTTATTTAAAATACTGTCATGCACTTTTTGGCTACTATGCATATTTTTAATTAAGTCTTCTAGAGCCTTTTTTTTTGATAAAATTCTTTTCTCAAGAATTGCTTTATTTCGCTCTAAATCTAGTTGGATAGAAGCTTTAATTTCTTTTAATATTTTAGTTTCAAATTGTTTGCTTTTTCTATTTTCATTCCAGTTATTAATCTTTAGAGCAATCAAAATCCCAATCACAACAAGTATAATCTCGCCAAAGGCATAGAGCAAGTATTTCGAAAATTTGTTTTCAGAAAGAAGAGATTGACGTATTAGCCTAAAAAACTTAATCATTTACTTTGGTTGGAAAGTAAATTAGGTTGATGGATAGTTGAGGTTGGTTATTTATTTGTGTATCAAGATAGCGAAATGTTACAAAATACTGTAGAACTACCTTAAACCTTTTTTGATAATGTGATAATAACTTTAGTATTTTTACAGTATGCAGGACCAAATCAATAAGCTACCGAAGTTTGCTAAAGACAAGCATAAAGAAAACAAGGCCTTTTTTGCCAAGCTTAAAAAGAAACCACCAAAGCAGTTAGATTATTTAATGCAAGAACTGCATGAGCAAGAATTTGAGCGTACAGATTGTTTAGAATGCGCCAACTGTTGTAAAACTACAGGGCCTTTATTTACTCATAAAGATATCGATCGCATAGCCAAACATTTTAAGATGAAAGCACAACAATTTACGGAACAATTTTTGAGGCAAGATGAAGACAACGATTATGTATTGCAGAGTGTACCTTGTACATTTTTAGGCGCAGATAATTATTGCAGTATTTATGAGGTTAGACCAAAAGCGTGTCGTGAGTTTCCGCATACTGACCGCAAAAAGTTTCAGCAGATATCTAACTTAACGCTTAAAAATGTTGCTATTTGTCCAGCTGCTTTTAATATTGTTGAAGACATGAAAAAAAGAATTCAAAAAGGTTGATATGAAGAAATTTGTCCTTATCTCTGCAATACTATTATCTACTTTAAATACCTCGTATTCACAAGAATGGTTTACCTCTTTTGAAGTTGCTACAAGCTTTGCTAAAATTAAAAATAGACTGTTATTTGTTATTTGGGAAGACTCTTTAAACGATGCTTACCCTTTAGCTTTTACAGACGAAAAAGGTAAAGGGCGTTTTATCGATTTATCTGTAGATGATTCACTTGATGCATTAATTTGGGAGCACTTTGTGCCAGTAAAACTTCCTGAAGATCAGTATGACACATTTATCAGTAAAGCTAAAAACAGGAGTTTAAGTTATAAAGATAAACTCAATGATGAGAGTATTAAAATTATGGACTATAATGGCAATATTTTAAATACAAAACCCAATTATAATGGTTACGATAATTTAAATATGTTAATAAAAAAATATGCTTTAAACACGTCGTTTTTAAAACAAGATTTGGTGAATTACGCTAAACAAAGAAATTTTACAACGGCCTTTAATTTAGCTACAAAATATAGTGACTTTGCAATTTTAACAGATAAATTAATTAGACCAGAAGTTATAAAATTAGGTACCATTTATTTAGATGATGCTAGAGCTTTATTGATTCCCGAAACTGCAGATAATCCAGAAGCCTATATACAACGTTTAGATTTAACAGCTATAAAAATGGATTTGGTTTTAAACAAACCTCGGAAGGCAAATCGTTTATTAAAAAAACTAGAAAAGAATGCGTTAGCAGACTTTAATACATCTTTATATAATTCCTTAAAATATATTATCTTTAAAACCAATGAGGATGACGATAGTGCTAACCTTTTAAAAGATGCTATATCGTCTTCAGATCTTAAAAAAGCAGAGTTTATTTTAAAGAATAATAACTAATACTATTGGAAGCATTACTTAACTATTTCGAAACCATTCCATCATCACACAGAAGTTTAATTTTAGTCGGTGGATTAACACTTTTTTGGTTAATAGAAGGCGGAATTCCTTTATTCAATTTTAAATACAACAAATGGAAACATGCTCTACCAAATTTGTTTTTTACGCTAACAACTATCATCGTAAATTTTGCTTTAGCGTTTTTGCTATTAAAAACTTCATATTGGGTTGTAGCTAACGATTTTGGAATCATAAATTGGATACCAAATATGCCATTATGGTTATATGTTGTTGTTGGAATATTACTTATGGATTTTATTGGAGCATATTTAGCACACTATGTGGAACATAAAGTAAAACCTTTGTGGATGGTACATCTTGTGCATCATAGCGATCATAAAGTTGATACAACAACGGCTAACAGACATCATCCTCTTGAGAGTATGATTCGATTTACCTTTACTTTAGCTGGTGTGTTTATTATTGGAGCTCCAATAGCTATTGTGATGTTGTACCAATCTATGTCATTAGTTGCTACTCAATTTACACATGCTAATATTAGGTTACCTAAAAAGCTAGATAAAGCTTTAAGTTATGTTTTAGTGTCACCAGATATGCATAAAGTGCATCATCATTATGTACTGCCTTATACAGATTCTAACTATGGTAATATTTTTTCTATTTGGGATAGACTTCTTGGTACATATATGGAGTTTGATCGCGATGAATTAATTTATGGTGTAGACGTATTTCCAGATGAAGCAAAAAACAGCAGTATTAAAGAGCTATTAAAACAACCGTTTCAAAAATACCAAAAGCCAACTATAAAGCCTGATTAAAAATCATGCGATATTGTTTTAAGCCTCGATTTAAGTTTCTAATTCTTTCTTTTTTTGTAGTAATGAGTTGTGAAAACACCAATAAATTAATAGATGTGCAAGGTCATCGAGGTTGTCGTGGTTTATTACCTGAAAATACTATTGAAGCGTTTAAGAAAGCTATTGAATTGGGAGTGCACACTCTTGAAATGGATGTAGCAATTACTAAATACAATGAAATTGTGGTTTCTCATGAACCATATATGAATTCAGTAATCTGTTTAAAACCTTCAGGTGATGAGATTTCAAAAGAAGAGGAAAAGCAATTTAATTTGTATAAAATGTCTTTTGAATACATTAAAACCTTTGACTGTGGAACCAAGTATCATCCAAACTATCCTAATCAACAAAAACTTGCCACTCACAAACCGTTATTGAGCGACGTGATTGTTAGTGCTGAAAAAAAGAATAAACACATTAAATATAATATCGAGTTAAAAGCCAAACCAGAATACGATACTATTTTTACACCAGAACCGAGAGAATTTGTAAGTCTTGTAATTATGCTATTAAAAAAACATGATGTTTTAAGTAAAACAAATTTACAATCCTTTGATTTGCGAATTCTTGAAGAAATAAAAAAACAGAATAATAATATTGAAGTAGCTTTATTAGTTGAAGAAGATGAAGACATAAACACCAAGCTCTCTCAATTAAGTTATAAACCAGAAATTATTAGTCCGTATTTTAAATTGTTGTCTCAAAAAAGTATTCAGAATTATCAAGAAAATGGCTATAAAATTATTCCATGGACAGTAAACACAATTGAAGACATGCAGCTATTAATCAACTATAAGGTTGATGGTATTATAACCGATTATCCAGACAGACTTTTAGAACTTTTAAAGTAGACTTAAGCAGTTACTACCCATTTTTAGGTAGTTTGTGGGATTTTTTTGTCATCAAAATTTAAAACTATGTAGATTTAGCTTGAGGGTTTATAGATTTTAATTGTTGTTACATTCAACAATTTTGTAGAATACAATAACATTTTAATTTTGAAACGATACCTCATTTTACTTCTAGTAATTTGTTCTGGGAGCTTCTTCCAAAAAATTTACGCACAAAATCCTTATGCTGTTTTAGAGAAAAACAGAAATATTGCTGTTAAAAATTTGCATCACGAGCTTAACACAAGTAAAGATACTTTGTTATTAAAAAGCGATTTTCGGATAGATCGTGTGTATTCTATAAATAAAGATATTAAGCGCGAAATAGATACAATTATTTTTGCGGACAATTATAACGTGCCTTTGGTAAATTTAACAAAAGGTAAGCATGTATTTGTGGTAGAACAGAATCGTAAAAAAATTGTGTTTGTAATTAGAGTTTTACGAGACTATATCTTACCAAAAACAGAAGGGACTAAAGTGGTAACTTCTAATAAAGATTAAATTTAGTCGTAGATTAAGTATTGACTTCTGGTCTTTTTAAAAGCTTCTAAATCTTTAAGCCAAGTAGCTTTAATTTTTTTGTAGGTATAACCTTCTTCAATCTGTTTCTGTAAGTTTTTAGTTCCAGCATGTTTTGTGAAGCCATCAGTAATAAAAAACAAGGATTTATCGGTTGCGTTTTCATAGGCTTTAATAATCCACTCTAAAGTCATACCATGTATTTTTTCAGAACGTAAATCTTCGCCATAACACAATTTTCCTTTATGTTTTGGGTATTTGGCTCCAAAATTAGGTTCTGGAGTATAGGTAAGGTTCATTGTTTCAGGATTAAGAAATGGTGCTCCATACCTTTGAAACTGAAACTCTGTACCACGGCCAGCATTTATGTTAGTGCCTTCAAATAAACCAAGACTTGGATACAATTTTATAGCTTGGTCGTTTGGTAAATTAGGCGAAGGTCTAATTGGTAAACTATAAGGTGTTTGATGTGCATAATTTTTTATAGGAATAATGGTAATATCACATTGCAACCCATTTTTTAGCCATTTTTCACCATTTATCATTTTTGCATATTCGCCAATGGTCATGCCATGAACTAATGGTATTGGATGCATACCCAGAAAACTTTGATGCTCTATTTCTAAAGTTGGTCCATCCACATAGTGTCCGTTAGGATTTGGTCTGTCTAAAATAATTAAAGGAATAGTTTCTTCAGCACAGGCTTCCATAACATAATGCAAAGTAGAAATGTAAGTGTAAAATCGTACGCCAACATCCTGAATGTCGAAAATTAGGATGTCTAGATCTGCTAACTGTTCTTGAGTCGGTTTTTTATTCTTTCCATGCAAAGAGATAATAGGCAATCCTGTTCTTACATCCACACCATCACTAACCAATTCTCCAGCATCAGCTTTACCTCTAAAACCATGCTCTGGAGCAAATACTTTTACAACATTTATTTTTAAAGAAATTAGAGAATCAACAAGATGGCTATAGTTGTCATTGTGAGGATCAAGGCTGTTAACGTCTAGAGACGTGGCAATCTCATTTTTAAAAATTACACTTGTTTGATTAGCAACAATACCAACGCGTTTTCCTTGTAATAATGGTAAATAAGCATCTGTTCTATTTGCAGCGATAACTAGTTTTTTATTTTCTGGCTCTTGTTGCGATATAGTAGTATTAGAAACCATTTCTGTTTTTGTTTGCGATCCACAAGAACAGATTGTAAAAACCAATAATAAAACTGTATTTTTGAAAAGATTAAAACGCATAGAATTCCTTGAATTTCGAATATTTTATAGCCAAACGTATAATTGGTAGTAAATCGTATAAAAGTAGTGTTTCAGCTCCAATAATAAAAATTGGTATTGCTGCAATTGCTATTGGTATGATTGTGATGATGATTGCTGCTGCTACAGGCACTGGTCTTCAAAAAAAGATACGTGAAAAAACGGTTGCTTTTAATGGTCATGTTACCATTTCTCATTTCGATAGTAATGAGTCTAAAGAATCAATAACTCCAGTATCTTCAGAGCAAGATTTTTATCCAAAATTTACTACTGTTAATGGTGTTAAACACATTCAAGCTGTTGCTACAAAATTTGGTGTTATTAGAACCGAAACCGATTTTGAAGGTATTGTTTTTAAAGGTGTTGGGAGTGATTATAATTGGAGCTATTTAAAAGACTTTTTAGTTGAAGGAACGTTACCAAATTATAAAGATACTTACAGTAATGAGGTGTTAATTTCCAAGTTTACTGCAGATAGATTAGGGTTTAGTTCAGGAGATAGTTTTCAAATTTATTTTGCAGAAAACGATTTAGAAAAGGCACCTAGAATTTTAAAATGCAACATTGTTGGTATTTTCAATTCGGGCTTTCAGGAGTTGGATAAAACTTACATGATTGGTGATTTAAAACATGTTCAACGTATTAATAAATGGGAGAGAAATCAGGTAGGAAACTTTGAAGTTTTTCTAGACGATTTTAATCAGCTTCAATCGAAATCCATAGAGATTTATCAAGAAATTCCTTCAAACCTAAATACACTTACTATTAAAGATCAGTATCAATATGTTTTCGAATGGATTTCTATTTTCGATAAAAATATTTATGGTATTATAGGTATCATGATACTTGTTGCAGGTATAAATATGATAACAGCTTTATTAGTCTTGATTTTAGAGCGTATGCAAATGGTTGGAATTTTAAAAGCATTAGGAAGCGATAACTGGAGCATTCGAAAAGTCTTTTTGTACAATGCAGCATACTTGATTGTTGTGGGTTTATTTTGGGGAAATATTATAGGTTTTAGCTTATTACTTATTCAAAAATATTTTGCATTATTTCCACTTAATCCAGATGTCTATCATGTAACGTCAGTTCCTGTATATATAGATTTACCATTTATTTTACTACTAAATATAGGAACCTTCATTCTGTGTTTGGTTATGCTATTAGTGCCATCGTATATCATTACTAAAATTACGCCAGTTAAAACCATTAAGTTTCAGTAAATAATAATTTGGGCGTTACCAAGTCTTAAAAGACTGGGTCAGGCTTTTCGCTGTATCTTTTGCAAGCAAAAGGATGTCGCTACAATCCTTAACGCAAAAAAACCACAACTTAAACTCATAACTTATAACTTTTAACTTAAATTTGCAGCGCAAATTTACACTATGGATTACGCAGAAAATATATTAGGAACTATTGGCAATACGCCTTTAGTAAAGATTAATAAAATTACTAAAGATTTACCATGTTTGGTATTAGCTAAATACGAAACATTCAATCCTGGAAATTCTGTAAAGGACAGAATGGCTTTAAAAATGATTGAAGATGCGGAAGCTGATGGACGTTTAAAACCAGGAGGAACAATCATAGAAGGTACCTCTGGAAATACAGGAATGGGATTGGCTTTAGCAGCAATTGTAAAAGGGTACAAATGTATTTTTGTTATTTCTGATAAACAATCCAAAGAAAAAATGGATATTCTTCGTGCAGTAGGAGCAGAGGTTGTTGTTTGTCCAACAGATGTAGAGCCGGATGATCCCAGAAGTTATTATTCGGTCTCTAAACGTTTAGGAGACGAAACACCAAACTCTTGGTATGTAAATCAATATGATAATCCGAGTAATGCCAAAGCACATTACGAGAGTACAGGACCAGAAATTTGGAAACAAACCGAAGGAAAAATTACGCATTTTATTGTTGGAGTAGGAACTGGCGGAACGATTTCTGGAGTGGGTAAATATTTAAAAGAACAGAATCCAAATGTTAAGGTTTGGGGAATAGATACCTATGGTAGCGTTTTTAAAAAATACCATGAAACAGGAATATTTGATGAAAACGAAATTTACCCTTATGTAACCGAAGGTATTGGTGAAGATATTCTACCAAAAAATGTTGATTTTTCAATTATTGATGGATTTACAAAAGTAACAGATAAAGATGCCGCAGTTTATACACAAGAACTAGCCAAACAAGAGGGTATGTTTTTAGGTAATTCTGCTGGAGCAGCTATTAAAGGATTGTTACAACTTAAAGAACATTTTACTAAAAATGATGTGGTTGTGGTATTATTTCATGACCATGGAAGTCGTTATGTAGGCAAAATGTTTAATGATGATTGGATGAAGCAAATGGGTTATATAGAATAATACTGTTATTGGTAGGATTCAAACTGTCAACGTTTGGAGATGTCTCAATCTGTAATAAATTAAAAAAGCCTGAAGTAAATCTTCAGGCTTTTCTCATTGCTTTTTAACAAGAAATCTTAAGTAAACACCAATTAAGCTTACTTCTATTAAAATGAATAGATACATATCTAACATAGTATTTAATCCTCTATTTTAATACATCTAATTGCTGCGCCTAAAGTAATTGAAGTATCTGTGTATAATATTGTTGGTTCATCGAATAACTGTACCCATTTTCTTTTTAAGGATGAGTTTATCTCACCATTCTCAACAGTAGATGTTGCCCATGAGCAAATTCCGTTTCCTAAAGTTGGGCCTCCTAATCCGTTTATATAGCCATTAGGCAAGCCATTAAAGCCAATTGAGTTTGTTCCATTTCCACTTGACGGTAACCATCCTGTAATAGATTTTAAAGCAGTAGCTTCATTACCAGATTCTCCATTATTTGCTAAATAATTTTCTAATTCTATAAAATCTTGAAGAGAAGGTATTCTCCAACCTTCAGGAGCAAGCTTACCTGATTCTATTGCAAAATGATTGTACATGGCACCATAAAAATCGAATGGTATCTCCTCATCTACAACATTATTTAAATCACTGGTATCTGCCCACTGATAAAGCGCTATTTGATCGATTAAACTTCCCCAATTATTGCCAAAAGTTTCAAAGGTGTATTCAGTAATTGGTGTGCCGTCATTGAATTTAGTAGTTTTTAAATTCTCTAACATCCAAGTTTGATTACCAATTTTTATGGTATTATAAACATTACCATCAGCATCTGTAACTGTTTCGGCTACATCTTCTGGAGGAGTTGTGTTTGTGTCGTCATTATTTGAGCAGCTAGTAAAAAGTATTGTAAATATTAGACAGGTAAATGTTGTAAGTAAATGTTTCATTTAAGTAAATTATTTGAGATTTACTTATATAACAATTGGAATTTAAAATCTCCTGAAAAGTAAGCTTATTTTTTTTGAAAATAGTAAACAACAAATAGTATTAAATAGATTAAAAGATAAAACCTATAAAAATTTCTGAACTTAATAGAGTCTTTATTTTCTGGATAGATGGTTCCAAATAATGCTTTCAATTCTTTTACAAATAATGGTTTTATATTAATTAGCCAACTATCTGTTTGGTATACAATTTTCCTGAACTTACTTCTATAATAAGTCATAGGTAATCCCCAAACTATAAATAGTATTAGCCAGAAATGTTGTTTTATAAAGTTCATTTATTTTTTAGGAAACCAAGGAAAAAAAGCATTGGTTTTTTCAATGTACTCTCTATACTGTGGTTTTGTAGTTTTTAATGTTTTTTCTAATAAGGCAACTCCTGATACTTTAATTAAAAAGAAAATCATAATAACCGTTCCAATAACTTGCCAATAATTTCCTGAAGCTATGCAAAATAGAGCATAAGCAATCCATATAGTAGCATCTCCAAAATAATTAGGATGCCTAGTATACTTCCAAAATCCTGTGTTAAGGACCTTGCCTTTATTTTCTGGATTTTTTTTGAATCTAGCTAATTGATAATCACCTCCAGCTTCAAAAGTAAAGCCAACACACCAAATAAGTATCGCTATATAATCAAGGTAATTTAGTTCGTAGTTACTTACGTTAATTGCTAATAACGGTAGTGAGATTATCAAGAGTAAAGCACCTTGTAATAAAAAGGTTTGAAAATAACTTATCCACCAATAGCGTTTAGAACCATAATTTTTTCTAAACTCTTGGTATCTATAATCTTCACCTTTGCCAATATTTCTCCAAGCTAAATAACCAGCCAATCGTAATCCCCAAATTGCTACGAGAGTTAAAACTATATAGTGTCGCGTAGTAGGATTTTCTGACTTAAAAAAATAAAAAGTATTGACGATAATAAACCCTAAACCCCAAAAAATATCGACTATACTAACATTTGTAATGATTATACTCCAAAGCCATAACAAGGTTACTAGGATAAATATAATTAATGATGCTTTGGCAAACAGTATGAGCATTTTTGAAGATAATTAGAATTTGAAAGGGCTTTGAATTCAATAGATGTAAAAACCCTATCAGCTCTAACGAAGTTCGTAGATTTTTTAGATAAAGACAAGTTAACTTGCAAATAGTTTTAAGTAATTATAAATTAGTAAGATGCAAGAGGATTTTTTACATTATATCTGGAAATATAAAAAATTTCAGTTTTTAAACTTGAAAACTTCTAGTAATGAAACAGTGCTTATTAAATCTGTAGGAGAACATAATTTCAATTCTGGACCAGATTTTTTTAATGCACAAATAGAAATTGATGGTCAACTTTGGGCAGGAACTATTGAAATCCATTTAAAATCTAGCGATTGGTTTTTACATAATCATGAAAAAGATAAGGCTTATGATAACGTTATTCTACATGTTGTTTGGGAAGACGATACCGAAATATTTAGAAAAGATCAATCCAGAATTCCTACTTTAGAACTTAAAAACTATGTTGATAAAGAACTACTAGACAAATATCAAAAGCTTTTTAATAAACAACAAAAATGGATCAATTGTGAAACTGATTTTTCTAGTGTTGATGATTTTACAATTAACAATTGGCTAGAGCGATTGTATTTAGAACGACTGGAACAAAAGGCAGAGACTATTAATAACTTTTTAATGAGTTCTAAAAATGATTGGGAAGCAGTACTATTTAAAATGCTTGCTAAAAGCTTTGGACTTAAAGTAAATGGTGAAGCTTTTTTAAGCCTAGCAAATTCTATTGATTTTTCTGTGATTAGAAAAGTACAATCTAACAATCTACAATTAGAAGCATTATTATTTGGACAGTCAGATTTAATTAATGATGATGTAGAAGTGACTTATTATAAAGACCTTCAAAAAGAGTACGGTTTTTTAAAACAGAAATTTCAATTGCAGAATGAAGGAGTACTTCCAATTCAGTTTTTTAGGTTGCGTCCACCAAACTTTCCAACAATACGATTATCTCAATTAGCTAGTTTATATGTTGCCCATCAAAATGTATTTTCTCAAGTCATAGAGGCAAGGAGTAAAGAAGAGTTTTATAAACTATTTAATGTATCTACTTCAGAATTTTGGAAATCACATTATACGTTTACAAAAACTTCAAAGGTTATTACTAAAAAACTTTCAAAAGCATTTATAGATTTATTACTTATCAATACAATTATTCCCTTAAAATTTGCCTATGCAAAACAATTAGGGAAAGATGTAAATGAAGAAGTTTTAAATTTAATTAAAGAACTCAAACCAGAAAATAACACTATTGTTTCAAAATTTCAAAGTTTAAAACCAATCGCAACATCCGCAATGAATTCTCAAGCAATTATTCAATTAAAAAATAGCTATTGCGATAAAAATAAATGTTTAGATTGCGCTGTTGGAAATTCGCTTTTATCCGGATCATGATTTTAATTATAGTTAAAGTTTAATTTGAATTTAGAGTGATGCCATTTAAGATTGATTTATCTCGAATTATGTTTTTTGTCGAATAAATTAATATTCCATCATTCTTTTTTTAAAAAAATTATATATTCATCAAAATTTTAACAATAATTAACAATTAAACCATTAAAAATGATTAAAAAACCAATTTTCAAATTAGCTCTATTAAGTCTACTTATCTTAATAGGTTTTAATTCATGTCAATCAGAAGGAGAAAGTCTTCAGAACATAGAAGAAGAGTCCTTATCAGGAGATTTATTATCAAAATTAGCAGGTTTACATTTTGATATTTCAAATGCTAAAATGGCTACGATGTTCGGAGAAGAAGGAGTTAGAGTTGAAGATCTATTTTTAACAGAAGAACAGATTGATGAATTAATAGAATCTTACAATGATAATCAAACTAGACAATATCATACCGTAAATCTAGTAAAGAGATTACCTAGAGTAATTACTATTGCAGTCTCACCTGATTTAGGTACCTTGGGATCTAATGCATTGGATGATGCAATAGATATGTATAATAATGTAGGTTCTTTAATCACTTTTGAAAGGGTTGCATTTGGATTAAAAGGAAAAAAGAAAGCTAATATTGAAGTTACTGCTTTTTCAGAACAACCTTCCGGAGGTTTTATAACTCTTGGTATTGCTGCAGGTTTCCCTAGTAGAAAAGGAGACCCTGCAAAAAGCTTCGGAATTAATACTGTTTGGTTCGATTTATTAAACCCTTCTCAAGGGGAAGTAGCAGGAACAATGGCTCATGAAATTGGTCACTGTATTGGTTTCCGTCATACAGATTATCAAACTCGTGAAAGTTGTGGACAAAATATTAATGAAGGTTCAGCTGGAGTTGGAGCTGTTTATGTCGATGGAACTCCTACTGGTTCAGATCCATCTTCTTTAATGCAAGCATGTGGTCCAGCTCAGACTTTAAATAATAATGATAAAATTGCTTTATTAGACATGTATTAATAAAAGTTATTAAAAGTTCTTTAAAGCCTTCTTAATTAATTTAAGAAGGTTTTTTTTGTAGTAAAATTTCATCATCTTTGTTTGTATGAATCCATTTTATAAAACCTTACTCTTTTTTCAGAAACATGGTTACTATGTTTGTCAACGTATTGCAGATAGATTAGGTATTAGAGCTAAAGTGGTAAGAACGTCGTTTATGTACTTAACATTTGTAACACTGGGTTTTGGTTTTGCATTGTACTTGTTTTTAGCATTTTGGATTGGTATTAAAGACAGATTATATACCAAACGTACTTCAGTTTTCGATCTCTAAACTATGGCAAACCCACTCTTAAAATTATTTAGATCTAAAATTTATACTGCTATAGTATTATTAGTTGTATTACTGTTTATTGGTGTACTAGGTTTTAAATTGATGTCGCATTATTCGTGGATAGATGCACTTTACATGACTGTAATAACCATAACAACTGTAGGTTTTGGAGAAGTACAGCCTTTGGATGATGTATCTAAAATATTTACAGTATTTTTAATACTAGCTAGTGTTATTATTGTTGGTTATGCTATTAGTGTTATTACAGAATATATTTTATCAAGAAATAATTACGAAGAGTTAAAACAAAAAAAAATGCAGAAACAAATAGATGCACTTAAAAACCATATTATTATTTGCGGTTATGGAAGAAATGGAAAACAAGCTGCAAAAAAATTAATGGCTCACAAGCAACCATTTGTGGTTATAGAGAGAAATAAGGATATAATTGATAAGTTTCAGAGTACCTTAGTACCTTTTGTTTATGGTAATGCTAATGAAGATGAGGTTTTAATTCAAGCCGGAATAGAAAGGGCTAGTACTTTAATCGCTGCCTTGCCAAATGATGCAGATAATCTATTTGTTGTTTTATCGGCGAGACAAATAAATAAAGAATTGCAAATAATAAGCAGAGCATCACAAGAAACATCCTATAATAAGCTAAAATTAGCTGGAGCTAATAATGTAATTCTACCAGATATAATAGGAGGTGATCACATGGCTTCTTTAGTGGTGGTTCCAGATTTAATAGAATTTATTGATAATTTATCTATTGTAGGAGAGTCTAACATTAATATAGAAGAAGTAGAGGTTGAAAAATTATACAATACCTCAAATACTATTAAAACAATCAGAGATTTAGACTTACGTAAAAAAACAGGCTGTACAGTTATTGGATTTAAAGATGGTAGTGGAGAGTACATAGTAAATCCTGAAGCAAATGTAGAATTGGTATCAAATTCTAAAATTATTGTTTTAGGTAGACCAGAACAAATTGAAAAATTAAATTCAGTTTACAATTTAGATTAAATTCTAGGGCATTTAACAGAACCTATTTTAAAAACTCATTTTTTTTTAGCATCTTGCTGACTTAACTAACTAGTCAATATAAAATACTAACTAATTTCTATAATTATGAAGAAACGTCTTCTTTCAATTTTTACTTTAATATTACCAATTTTAACCTTTGCTCAAGAAGTCGGAATAGATCAAAAAATCGATCAAGCCTTTGGCGATGCTACTGGTTGGTTCGTAAACTTTATTTTTTATCAAATACCTTTTACAGACACGATAAGCGTCTACTGGGTGCTATTCCCACTAATAATAGGAGCAATCTATTTTACTATTTATTTCAACTTCATAAACTTTAGTGGTTTTTTAACTTCGGTAAATATTGTGAGAGGTAAATATGATGGTTTAGAAGGTCGTGAAAATCATAAGGTGGAGGCTGGAAAATCTTCATTTACTGACGAGCCTGACAATCCAGATACAATAAGAGTAGAAGGGCATGATGGCGAAGTATCCCATTTTCAAGCACTTACAGCAGCGTTATCCGCTACTGTTGGATTAGGAAATATTGCAGGTGTAGCAATTGCAGTTTCAATTGGTGGAGCAGGAGCAACTTTTTGGATGATAATTGCAGGGTTATTAGGAATGGCTTCAAAATTTGTAGAGTGTACACTTGGTGTTAAATACAGAGATATTGCAGAAGACGGAACCGTTTATGGAGGACCAATGTACTATTTAACTAAAGGGTTAAAAAATAAAACTTTAGGTAAAGTTTTAGCGACCTTATTTGCCATATTTGTCATAGGTGGATCTTTTGGAGGTGGAAACATGTTTCAAGTAAACCAAGCTGTTCAATTGTTTGAACATATGACTGGAGGACAGGAATCTTTTATATTTGGTTACCGTTGGGTATTTGGTTTAGTAATGGCAGTTCTAGTTGCTATTGTCATTATTGGAGGAATAAAGAAAATTGCAAAAGTTACAGACAAAATTGTGCCTTTTATGGTAGCTATCTATGTGGCTGCATCTCTATTTGTAATTTTTGCTAACTTTAATATGATTGGTGATGCTTTTGCTCAAATTTTTAATGGAGCTTTCAGTCCTGAAGGAATTGCTGGTGGAGCAGTTGGAGTATTAATTCAAGGATTTAGAAGAGCAGCCTTTTCAAATGAAGCTGGAATAGGATCCTCATCTATTGCACACTCGGCTGTTAAAACAAAATATGCAGCTTCAGAAGGTATGGTTGCTTTGTTGGAGCCTTTTATCGATACAGTTGTTGTTTGTACAATGACAGCTCTAGTACTAATAATCACAGGGTCATTAACTGGAGTTGGACCAGCAAACGATGCAGAAGCCATATTAATGACGTCTGGAGCTTTTGGTAGCGCTATTAGTTGGTTTCCTTATGTCTTAACTGTTGCTGTAATATTATTTGCATTTAGTACTATGATATCATGGTCTTACTATGGTTTTCAAGGTTGGGCTTATTTATTTGGAAGATCTAAAAAAATGGAATATCTATATAAAACTATCTTCTGTTTATTTGTGATTGTTGGTGCAGCAGCAAGTTTAAATTCTGTTATAGGTTTCTCTGATGCTATGATTTTTGCAATGATGGTACCAAACATGGTTGGTCTTATAATTTTAGCACCAAAAGTAAAGGAAGAACTAACAAAATACATGAAGGCTATTAAAGGCGAATAAAATAAATTTTGTAAATTCATGTCTAATTAATTAGATATGAAACATCTTAAATCCCATTTTGTGTTTACAAAAAAGCAACAAAATGGGATTTTTGCATTATTACTACTTATACTTACTCTATTGTGTTTGTATTTTTTTATAGATATACCTCAAAAAGAAATTAGCTACGACGAAGATCAATTTATCGCTTTCCAAAAAGAAATAGATTCCCTTAAATTAGTAGAAGTTGAAAAGCGCAAACCTAAAATCTATCCTTTTAATCCAAACTTCATAACGGACTATAAAGGCTATACTTTAGGAATGTCTAATGATGAAATAGATAGACTTTTAAAATTTAGAGAGGAGAATAAATGGATAAACTCTATAAAACAATTTCAACAAGTAACAAAAGTTTCCGATTCGCTGTTAAATAGCATATCTCCTTATTTTAAATTTCCTGATTGGGTTACAAATCCAAAACCTAAACCAAATTTCAATTCATATAATAATTATAATAAACCTAAATCATTTTCAGAAAAAATAGATTTAAATCTGGCTACAGCAATCCAGTTGCAAAAAGTTAATGGTATTGGAGAAAAACTATCAGAACGCATTATTAGATTTAGAAGTAAATTTAAAGGTGGTTTTATCGCAGATATTCAATTGATGGATGTTTATGGATTATCACCAGAAGTTATAGAGCGAGTAAAACAACAATTTACAGTTAAAACACCTAGAGCTATTCAAAAGTTTGATTTAAATACAGTAACCGTTGAACAATTAGTAACGATTCAGCATATAGATTACGATCTTGCAAACCAAATTGTTGAACAACGAACTTTAAGAGAGGGTTATCAGAGTTTCGATGAGTTGCTTAAAATTGACCAATTCCCAGCAGCTAAAATCGAGATAATTAAATTATATTTGAAGCTCAATTAAAATGACAGATTTATGAATAGTATGTACTTCACTGAAGAACATGAATTATTTAGAAAAAGTTTACAGGATTTCTTACAAAAGGAAGTCGTCCCTCATATTGATAAATGGGAAGAAACCGGAATTATCGACCGTTTTATTTGGGAGAAGTTTGGGGAAATGGGCTTTTTTGGTTTAAACTATCCTGAAGAATATGGAGGTTTAGATTTAGACTTATTTTACACAGTTATTTTATTAGAAGAGTTACAAAAAATAAATTCTGGTGGTTTTGCAGCAGCTATTTGGGCACATGTCTATTTAGCAATGACACATGTTAATAAAGAAGGAGATCATGCCATTAAAGAAAAATATTTAACAGTAAGTATTACTGGAGAAAAAATAGGTTGTTTGTGTATTACAGAACCATTTGGAGGAAGTGATGTTGCGGGTATGAGAACTACAGCAGTTAAGCAAGGAGAAACTTATGTAATTAATGGCTCTAAAACATTTATTACAAATGGTGTTTATAGCGATTATTTAGTAGTTGCTGCTAAAACAAGTCCAGAGCTTGGTAATAAAGGTATTAGTATTTTTATAATAGATAGAGATACGCCTGGAGTATCTGCAACTAAATTAGATAAGTTGGGTTGGAGAGCATCAGATACTGGAGAAATTGCGTTTGATAATGTAGTAATTCCAGCAAGTAATTTAATGGGAGAAGAAGGAAAAGGCTTCCCTTACATTATGCAGCATTTTGCTTTAGAGCGCTTAATAATGGCAATCAATGCTCATGCTCGTGCAGAATATGCACTAGAATATGCTAAACAATATATGAGTGAGCGACAAGCCTTTGGTAAAACAATAGATAAGTTTCAAGCACTACGACATTCGTATGCAGATATGTATGCTCAAATGTTAGTTAATAAAGAATTTAACTATGCAATGACTTATCGATTAGATAAAGGTGAGTATGTTGTAAAAGAAGCAACAATTGCAAAACTACAGTCAACTAAAATGGCTGACGAAGTTATTTACCAATGTTTGCAGTATTTAGGAGGTTATGGTTATATGGAAGAATACCCTTTAGCTCGTATGTTACGTGATAGTAGACTTGGTCCAATAGGAGGTGGTACAAGTGAAATACTTCGTGAAATTATATCAAAAATGACACTCGACGGAAGAGATTATAAACCAGCTACCAAATAAACTTAAAATGAACCTACTTAAAACTTACTTTGCAATACTGTTTTTGGGTATTGCTTCAACTGTTTTTTCTCAAACTGAATTAAAGAACATTGTTCTGCATGGAGAGACATTTTTACCACTAGAAAGTGCAAGTGTCTATGTTCAAGAAACAACCATTGGAACCATCACTAATTCTGATGGAAGGTTTGTTTTAGTTGTACCAGAAAAGTTTAAAACTGATACCTTAGTAGTATCATCAATTGGATTTAAAAGTTTCAAAATTCCTGTAAATGAATTTGATGATTCAGTCGAGCTGTATTTAGATCCGGATGTTGCCTCACTAGATGAAGTGTTATTAATTGCCGAAACTCGACCAAAAACAGGAAATGATATTATGCTTCGTGCTATTGAAGAATTAACCTATAATCTTCCTGATTCTGCTTACTTACAAAAAGGATTTCTACGTCATAAAGAACGAAATAAAAAAGAGTTTAAATGGCTTATAGAAAGTGCGATAACTTTATACGATTCTGGGATAGATTCTATTTCTAATGGAGAGCTAAAAGTAAATGTGGATCAGGTTCGTAAAAGTTATGACTTAAGAGATGTAGATAGTTTACTAACGTATACATCATATTTGAAAAATAAAATAAAAGGAATAAAACTAAAATCAAAAAACCTGAATCGTGATACAATAGAAACAGCGTCTTTAATAAACGCCATTAAATGGAATGATACTAGAATTAATGGTTTAGAAACGTTGCTCCATGGTAAACTAAATTTAGTAAGAAACGCTGGAAGCCCGAAAGCACTTTTTGGTGAAGATATGTTGAAAACGCACCAATTTAAATTAGATACAGTTTTAGTTGAGAACGATAGAAAAATTTATAAAATTAATATTTCAGAAAGTTTAGAGTATGCAGACTTAAACACTAAAGGTGTTTATAATGATGGGTTTCAACCTAAAGGATCTGTTTATTTATATTGGGACACTTATGCTATTAAAAAAATAGAATATGAACTGCATGCTGCTTCAGAAAGACAAAGAGTGAGAAGCAAGACGCTTTTTGATACCTATTTAAATCATAAACTGGTTATAACTTATAAAGAG
This sequence comes from Flavobacteriaceae bacterium NBU2973, assembly GCA_026162565.1. Taxonomy (GTDB): domain Bacteria; phylum Bacteroidota; class Bacteroidia; order Flavobacteriales; family Flavobacteriaceae; genus JAOEIQ01. Next base: position 44,728 of record JAOEIQ010000006.1, on the reverse strand, counting down.
TATCAAGATAAAATGTATTTAAATTACATGTATTATGAAACACCAAAATTAGTTAATGTTGGAGTAGCTAAAGATGACCCTCGAACAGAGTTAGACGAATCTGCAGTTAATAAAGAAGAGCGCTACTATTCAACAATACAAGAAATTTTATTTACAGAAATAATTGATGATGATGAGATAGTGCTTGAAAGTTTATCTAATACTTGGGATTCAGATATTTTCTCACCCAAGCCTTATAACAAAGCATTCTGGAAAAACTACAATACACTTTTAGAAAGCGAAGAAGAAGAGCAACTAATCAAAGACTTAACTAAAAGATACTCCCTTTTTAAAGATTAACATTTTTTGTTGTAAAATTTAAATTTGTTGTTATTTTTGTAGCCTGAAAATTCTAAAAGAGAGGAGGTTAAGCTATTATGTTAAGAATACCTATTAAAGATGGAGAAAATATAGATAGAGCTTTAAAGCGTTACAAGCGTAAGTTTGATAAAACAGGAACGAAGCGCGCATTATATTCTCGTAAGCAATTTGAAAAACCTTCAATAGTTAGAAGAGCTGAAATTCAAAAAGCACAGTATGTTCAGACACTAAAAGATCAAGAAAATATGTAGTGTCAATTTATAATAGTATAAAAATCCTGCGCCTAGCAGGATTTTTTTTATATTTCATTTTAAAATAAAATACCTTTTGATTCATTTTAAAGCTTTTCATGATTATCTGTTATTAGAAAAAAACTATTCTAATAATACTGTTACGGCTTATATAAATGATTTAAAAAGTTTTCAAAATTATCTAGATCAAGAGTTTCATGGTGATTTAATCGCTGATTCTCAATATTCTCAAATTAGAAGTTGGATAGTTGATTTGGTAAATAAAGACATCTCAAATAGAAGCATCAATAGAAAGGTATCATCTTTAAATTCCTATTATAAATTTTTAATAAAAACAGAAACAATTCAGGTTAACCCTTTAGCGAGGCATAAAGCATTAAAGGTTAGTAAAAAAGTTCAAGTTCCCTTTTCAGAATCAGAAGTTAATATTGTTTTAAATGATGTAGAATTTTCTAATGATTATGAAGGTGTTAGAGATCAATCTATAATGGAGCTATTTTACTCGACAGGTATAAGGCGATCAGAACTTATAGAGCTTAAACTAAATGATATAGATTTTCAAAACAAAGTATTAAAGGTCGTTGGTAAGAGAAATAAACAACGATATATTCCATTATTAGAAAGTCTGATAGTTAGTTTGAATACTTACTTAACTAGAAGAAATAAACTTGAAAATATTAACGATTCAAACTATTTATTTTTAACCAAAAAAGGAGTTAAAATTTATGAAACTCTTGTTTATAGAATAATAAATAAGTATTTTAGTGTAGCATCTTCTAAATTAAAAAAGAGTCCACATGTTTTAAGACACTCTTTTGCAACTCATTTATTAAACAAAGGTGCCGATTTAAATGCTGTAAAAGAACTTCTTGGACATTCTAGTTTAGCTGCCACACAAATATACACACATTCAAGTATCGCAGAATTAAAAAAGAATCACGCAAAAGCGCACCCAAGAAATACGAACAGCTAGAATAATTGTCTAACTAAAAAATATTAGGAGTATGAAAGTAAACACACAGTCAGTAAACTTCAATGCAGACAAAAAATTAATTGACTTTATTCAAAAACGTATGGATAAACTAGATTTGTTTTATGATAAGGTTATTAAATCTGATGTATTTTTAAAAGTTGAAAATACTAGTGAGAAAGAAAATAAAATTTTCGAAGCTAGAGTTAGTGTTCCTGGAGATAGTTTTGTGGTAAAAAAACAATGTAAATCATTTGAAGAAGGTGCAGATGCCGCAGTATCATCTTTAGAAAGACAATTAAAAAAGCGAAAAGAAAAATTAAGAACGTATTTATGATAAATATTTTCCAAAAAATGTTTTGAATAAAAAAATAAATATATACATTTGCAGTCCGTTAGAAATAGCGGACTTTTTTTATGTGAAAAAAGTTAAAAAAAAGCCGATATAGCTCAGCTGGCTAGAGCAGCTGATTTGTAATCAGCAGGTCGTGGGTTCGAGTCCCTCTATCGGCTCAAAAAAGTAATAAAAAATTACTTTTATTAAGTTCTTTTAAAGAGTGAAAATTTATTAATGGGGAGATACTCAAGCGGCCAACGAGGACAGACTGTAAATCTGTTGGTTTTTACCTTCGCAGGTTCGAATCCTGCTCTCCCCACTTTTTTTGGATGACCTAGTGAAACGAGGTAATCCTTAATGAGATTTAAATTCAGGATTTTTTAAATAATTGCGGGAGTAGCTCAGTTGGTAGAGCGTCAGCCTTCCAAGCTGAATGTCGCCGGTTCGAACCCGGTCTCCCGCTCTTTTTAAAGCCGGTGTAGCTCAGGGGTAGAGCGTTTCCTTGGTAAGGAAGAGGTCACGGGTTCAAATCCCGTCATTGGCTCTTTAAATAGAAGAAAAAAGATTACACTAATATATTATATAACTAAGATTAAATTTTAAAACATGGCAAAGGCAACTTTCGATCGTTCAAAACCACACTTAAATATTGGTACTATTGGACACGTAGATCACGGTAAAACAACTTTAACTGCTGCTATTACTAAAGTATTAGCTGATGCAGGTTATTCAGAAGCTAAATCTTTTGATCAAATTGATAACGCTCCAGAAGAAAAAGAAAGAGGAATCACAATTAATACATCTCACGTAGAATATGCTACGTCAAATCGTCACTATGCACACGTTGACTGTCCAGGTCACGCCGATTATGTAAAAAACATGGTAACTGGTGCTGCTCAAATGGATGGAGCTATTCTTGTTGTTGCTGCAACAGATGGTCCAATGCCACAAACTCGTGAGCACATCCTTTTAGGACGTCAAGTAGGTATTCCTCGTATAGTTGTATTCATGAATAAAGTGGATATGGTTGATGATGAAGAGTTACTTGAGTTAGTAGAAATGGAAGTAAGAGATTTATTATCTTTCTATGAGTACGATGGAGATAATGGTCCTGTTATTGCTGGTTCGGCTTTAGGAGCTTTAAATGGTGAGCAAAAATGGGTTGATACAGTACTTGAGTTAATGGAAGCTGTTGATAACTGGATTGAAGAGCCATTAAGAGAAGTTGATAAGCCTTTCTTAATGCCAATCGAAGATGTATTCTCTATTACTGGTCGTGGAACTGTTGCTACAGGTCGTATCGAAACAGGTATTGCTAATACAGGAGATCCAGTTGAGATTATTGGTATGGGAGCTGAAAAATTAACATCTACTATTACTGGTATCGAGATGTTCCGTCAAATCCTTAATAGAGGTGAAGCTGGAGATAATGCAGGTATCTTATTAAGAGGTATTGAGAAAACTCAAATCTCAAGAGGTATGGTAATTACAAAGCCAGGATCTGTAACTCCACACAAAAAGTTTAAGGCAGAGGTTTATATCCTTAAAAAAGAAGAAGGTGGACGTCATACACCATTCCATAATAACTACCGTCCACAGTTTTACGTTCGTACAACTGATGTAACTGGAAACATTGCGCTTCCTGATGGTGTTGAGATGGTTATGCCAGGAGATAACTTAACAATTACTGTTGAGCTTATCCAACCAATTGCAATGAACGTAGGTTTACGTTTCGCTATCCGTGAAGGTGGTAGAACAGTTGGTGCTGGTCAGGTAACTGAAATTTTAGATTAATAACATCTATAAGTATAATGTTAAGGTATTTTGGATTTTTCCAAAATACCTTGACTTGTATTTACGGGTTTAGCTCAGTTGGTAGAGCACTGGTCTCCAAAACCAGGTGTCGGGAGTTCGAGTCTCTCAACCCGTGCTAATTAAAAAGCGAGACGAGAAGTTTATCCTGAGCGAAGTCGAAGGAAGTCTCTCAACCCGTGCAAATTAATAAATAGCTAAAAATGATTAATTATATAAAAGAATCTTTTGAAGAGCTTAAGAATAATGTAAGCTGGCCAACTTGGGCAGAAGCGCAAAGCTTAACTGTTTTAGTTGCTGTGTTTTCTATTATATTTTCTTTAGCTATTTGGGGAGTGGATACTGTTTTCAGTAAAGTTGTTGGTTTTTATTTCGATTGGATTAAAGGTTAAAACTTATAGACATGGCAGAAGTGAGTGAAAAAAAATGGTATGTAGTTAGAGCTGTAAGTGGGCAAGAAAACAAAATTAAAGCTTACATAGAGAATGAAATTTCTCGTCTTGGTTTAGAAGACTATGTAGAGCAGGTTTTAGTTCCAACTGAAAAAGTAGTTCAGATTCGTAATGGCAAAAAAATAAACAAAGAGAAAGTTTATTTCCCTGGTTATATTATGATTCATGCAAATTTAAGTGGTGAAGTTCCTCATATTATTAAGTCTATTACCAATGTTATAGGTTTTTTAGGGGAAACAAAAGGTGGAGACCCTGTACCATTAAGAATGTCTGAAGTTAATAGAATGCTAGGTAAAGTTGATGAGCTATCTATAGAATCTGATGCTAATGTACACATTCCTTATACAGTTGGTGAAACTGTAAAAGTTATCGATGGACCATTTAATGGTTTTGATGGTACCATTGAAAAAATAAATGAAGAAAAACGTAAACTTGAAGTAATGGTTAAAATCTTTGGTCGTAAAACACCACTAGAATTAAGTTACATGCAAGTCGATAAAATATAATAATTGTTACAAGAATAGATAGTGCTTATGCTTCCAACTTTAAGTTCTATCAAACTAAATTATTTAAAATGGCAAAAGAGTTAGACAAAGTAGTTAAGTTACAAGTAAGGGGAGGTGCTGCGAATCCGTCGCCACCGGTTGGACCCGCTTTAGGAGCTGCTGGAGTTAACATTATGGAGTTCTGTAAGCAATTTAATGCAAGAACTCAAGATAAACCAGGTAAAGTATTACCTGTTGTTATATCTGTTTACAAAGACAAATCATTTGAATTTGTAATAAAAACTCCTCCTGCAGCTGTGCAATTATTAGAAGCGGCCAAGGTGAAAAAAGGTTCAGGTGAACCAAACCGAAAAAAAGTAGCTAAAGTGTCTTGGGATCAGATTAAAACTATTGCAGAAGATAAAATGGCAGATTTAAATGCATTTACTATAGAATCTGCTATGAAAATGGTTGCTGGTACTGCAAGATCTATGGGAATAACTGTCACAGGACAATTCCCAAATTAATCTATTAAAGACATTAAAAAATGGCAAGATTAACAAAAAAGCAAAAAGAGGCGGCTTCAAAAATAGAAAAAGGTAGATTATATTCTATTAATGAAGCATCAGCTTTATTAAAAGAAATTACTAGCGCAAAGTTCGATGAGTCAGTTGATATAGCTGTTCGTTTAGGCGTAGATCCTCGTAAAGCTAACCAAATGGTTAGAGGTGTTGTATCTCTTCCTCATGGTACAGGTAAAGATATGAAAGTATTAGCATTAGTAACTCCAGATAAAGAAGCGGAAGCTAAAGAAGCTGGAGCAGATTATGTTGGTTTAGACGAATACCTTGATAAAATTAAAGGTGGTTGGACAGATGTAGACGTAATTGTAACTATGCCAAGTGTAATGGGTAAGTTAGGTCCTTTAGGACGTGTGCTAGGGCCAAGAGGTCTTATGCCAAATCCAAAAACTGGTACAGTAACAATGGATATTGCTAAAGCTGTAAGTGAAGTTAAAGCTGGTAAAATTGACTTTAAAGTTGATAAAACTGGTATCGTACATGCTGCAATAGGTAAAGCATCATTTAGTGCTGATAAAATTGCTGGTAATGCAAACGAATTATTACAAACATTATTAAAATTAAAACCAACTGCTGCTAAAGGTACTTATGTAAAAAGCATTTTTATGTCTACTACAATGAGTCCTAGTATAGCTGTAGATACTAAAATTGGTTAATTAGTTAAATACTTTTATTATGACAAGAGAAGAAAAATCACAAGTAATTGAAGAGTTAACGGGACAATTAGCCGATAATGCTAATATTTATTTAGCAGATATTTCTGGGTTAAACGCAGGAACTACTTCAGACTTACGTCGTGCTTGTTTTAAAGCAAATGTGAGTTTAGCAGTTGTAAAAAACACATTGCTTGCAAAAGCAATGGAAGCATCAGAAAAAGATTTTGGAGAATTACCAACAACATTAAAAGGTAACACATCCATAATGTATTCTGAAACTGGTAATGCTCCAGCTAAAGTAATTAAAGCTTTCAGGAAAAAATCAAACAAACCTTTATTAAAAGGTGCGTTTATTGAAGAAGCGATTTACATTGGTGATGAGCAATTAGATATGCTAGTAGATATCAAGTCTAAAGAAGAATTGATTGGTGAGATTGTAACATTACTTCAATCTCCTGCTAAAAATGTTATTTCAGCACTTAAATCAGGTGGTGGAACAATAGCTGGTATTATCAAAACATTATCCGAAAAAGAAGGATAAAAAACAAGTACGCACTTATTTACAATTATATTAAAATTAAAAATTTATTAAAACGATAGAAAATGGCAGATTTAAAAGATTTCGCAGAACAATTAGTTAACTTAACAGTAAAAGAAGTTAATGAATTAGCTACTATATTAAAAGATGAATATGGTATTGAGCCTGCTGCTGCAGCTGTTGCTGTTGCTGCTGGTGGAGCTGCTGCTGGTGGAGACGCTGCAGAAGAGCAAACTGAATTTGATGTAATCCTTAAAGCCGCAGGTGCTTCTAAATTAGCAGTTGTAAAATTAGTTAAAGAATTAACTGGTTTAGGATTAAAAGAAGCTAAAGGATTAGTTGATGATGCACCAAGTGCAATCAAAGAAGGTGTTTCTAAAGACGAAGCTGAAGGTTTAAAATCTTCATTAGAAGAAGCAGGAGCAGAAGTTGAGCTTAAGTAATTTAAGCTTAAAAAAACATTTCGGTTTAGGCCTGGAGAATACACTCTAAGGCCTAGACCATTTTGCGTATATAGAGGTTATATACGTTTTAATTATTTTTTAATCTAAATTTCGTGAATTCGATGTCAGCAACACAAGCCGAAAGATTAAATTTCTCATCTATTGTTAATAGAACAGAATATCCAGATTTCTTGGATATTCAAATTAAATCCTTTCAGGATTTTTTCCAATTAGAAACGAAATCAGAAGAAAGAGGTAATGAAGGACTCTATAACACCTTCATGGAAAACTTTCCTATTACAGATACTCGCAACCAGTTTGTTCTTGAGTTTTTAGATTATTTTATTGATCCTCCTAGGTATACTATTGAAGAGTGTATAGAGAGAGGATTAACTTACAGTGTTCCTTTAAAAGCTAGGTTAAAATTGTACTGTACTGATCCTGAACATGAAGATTTTGAGACCATTGTTCAGGATGTGTATTTAGGTACTATACCTTACATGACACCAAGTGGAACATTTTGTATTAATGGTGCAGAACGAGTAGTTGTATCTCAATTACACCGCTCACCAGGAGTTTTCTTCAGTCAGTCTTTTCATGCAAACGGAACAAAATTATATTCTGCAAGGGTAATTCCATTCAAAGGATCTTGGATAGAATTTGCTACTGATATTAATCAGGTAATGTATGCCTACATTGATAGAAAGAAAAAATTACCTGTAACAACATTGTTCAGAGCAATTGGATTTGAAAGAGATAAAGATATTCTTGAAATATTTGATTTAGCTGAAGAAGTTAAAGTTTCTAAATCTGGACTTAAAAAGGTTTTAGGTAGAAAATTAGCCGCTCGTGTGTTAAATACGTGGCATGAAGATTTTGTTGATGAAGATACAGGTGAAGTTGTTTCTATTGAACGTAACGAAATCGTTCTAGACAGAGATACAATTCTCGATAAAGAAAACGTAGAAGAAATTCTTGAAGCTGAAGTGAAAACTATTTTACTTCATAAAGAAGAAAATCAATCAGGTGATTATGCAATAATTCATAATACACTTCAAAAAGATCCTACTAATTCTGAAAAAGAAGCAGTAGAACATATTTACAGACAATTACGTAACGCAGAACCACCAGATGAGGAAACAGCAAGAGGAATAATTGACAAGTTATTTTTCTCTGATCAACGATACTCATTAGGTGAAGTTGGTCGTTACAGAATGAATAAAAAATTAGGTCTTGATATCGGAATGGATAAGCAAGTGCTTACCAAAGAAGATATTATAACTATTATTAAATATTTAATTGAGCTTATTAACTCTAAAGCTGAAATAGATGATATTGATCACTTATCTAACCGTCGTGTTCGTACTGTTGGAGAACAATTATCATCTCAATTTGGAGTTGGTTTAGCGCGTATGGCTCGTACAATTCGTGAGCGTATGAACGTTCGTGATAACGAGGTGTTTACTCCAATTGACTTAATTAATGCAAAGACATTATCGTCTGTTATTAATTCGTTTTTTGGAACTAACCAGTTATCTCAATTCATGGATCAAACAAATCCATTAGCAGAGATAACTCATAAGCGTCGTCTATCAGCTTTAGGGCCTGGTGGATTATCCAGAGAAAGAGCAGGTTTTGAGGTACGTGATGTACACTATACGCATTACGGAAGATTATGTCCAATTGAAACACCTGAAGGTCCGAATATTGGTTTAATATCTTCGTTATCAGTGTATTCTAAAGTAAATCAATTAGGTTTTTTAGAAACACCTTACAGAAAAGTAACAGATGGTGTTGTTGATATTAAAAATGCTCCAACCTATTTAAGTGCAGAGGAAGAAGAAGAAAAACTAATTGCTCAAGCTACAGTAGAAGTAGATGATAATGGTAAAATTCTTCATGATAAGGTAATTGCAAGAATGGAGGGTGATTTCCCAGTAATTGAACCAACTAAAGTTGATTACACAGATGTTGCTCCTAATCAAATTACATCTATTTCTGCATCTTTAATTCCATTTTTAGAGCATGATGATGCAAACCGTGCATTAATGGGATCTAACATGATGCGTCAAGCTGTACCACTTTTAAGACCAGAGGCTCCTATAGTTGGAACAGGTCTTGAGCGTCAAGTTGCTTCAGATTCTAGAGTTCTTGTAAATGCTGAAGGAACTGGTGTAGTAGAATACGTTGATGCTAATGAGATTGTTATAAAATACGATCGTACAGAAGAAGAAGCAATGGTAAGTTTCGATAGTAATATCAAGACGTATCCATTAGTTAAATTTAGAAAAACGAATCAAGGTACTTCTATAAATCTTAAACCAATTGTTAAAAAAGGTGACAAGGTAACAAAAGGTCAAGTACTTTGTGAAGGTTATGCTACTCAAAATGGAGAGCTTGCTTTAGGTAGAAATATGAAAGTGGCCTTTATGCCATGGAAAGGATATAACTTTGAGGATGCAATTGTAATATCTGAAAAAGTGGTAAGAGATGATATTTTTACCTCTATTCATATAGATGAGTATTCTCTTGATGTTAGAGATACAAAATTAGGTAACGAAGAGTTAACTAATGATATACCTAATGTATCTGAAGAAGCTACTAAAGATCTTGATGAGAATGGAATGATTCGTATTGGTGCAGAAATCAAGCCTGGAGATATCTTAATTGGTAAAATTACTCCAAAAGGAGAAAGCGATCCTACACCTGAAGAAAAACTTTTAAGAGCAATCTTCGGAGATAAAGCAGGAGATGTTAAAGATGCTTCTTTAAAAGCGTCCCCTTCTTTACAAGGAGTTGTTATCGATAAAAAATTATTTGCTCGTGCAATAAAAGACAAACGTAAGCGTGCTAAAGATAAAGAAGACATTGCTCAATTAGAGTCTGTTTACTTCAAAAAGTTCGATGAGTTACAAGACAAACTTATAGAAAAACTATTTGCTATTGTAAATGGTAAAACAGCTCAAGGTGTATATAATGATTTAGGTGAAGAAGTCTTACCAAAAGGTAAAAAGTTCACACTTAAAATGTTAAATTCAGTTGATGACTATACTCATTTAGTGTCTGGAAAATGGACAACAGATGACGATACTAATAAACTAGTTGCAGATCTTATTCATAATTACAAGATTAAAGAAAACGATCTACAAGGGTCATTACGTCGTGAGAAGTTTACGATTTCTGTAGGTGACGAGTTGCCAGCAGGAATTATTCAACTAGCTAAAGTTTACATTGCTAAAAAACGTAAACTCAAGGTAGGAGATAAAATGGCAGGACGTCACGGTAATAAAGGTATTGTTGCTCGTATTGTTCGTCAAGAAGATATGCCTTTCCTTGAAGATGGAACTCCAGTAGATATAGTATTAAATCCACTTGGTGTACCATCTCGTATGAACATTGGTCAAATTTATGAAACAGTTCTTGGTTGGGCAGGACAAGACTTAGGTCGTACTTTTGCAACACCAATTTTTGATGGAGCAACCCTTGATCAGATTAATGGATTTACGGATGAAGCTGGAATTCCGAGATTTGGACACACATATCTTTATGATGGTGGAACAGGACAACGTTTTGACCAAGCAGCAACGGTCGGAGTTATTTATATGATTAAATTAGGTCATATGATTGACGATAAAATGCATGCTCGTTCAATAGGACCTTACTCGTTAATTACGCAACAACCTCTTGGAGGTAAAGCTCAATTTGGTGGTCAGCGTTTTGGTGAGATGGAAGTTTGGGCATTAGAAGCTTATGGAGCATCTAGTACATTACGTGAAATACTAACAGTAAAATCTGATGACGTTATTGGTAGAGCAAAAACGTACGAGGCTATAGTAAAAGGTGAGCCAATGCCAGAACCAGGACTACCAGAATCTTTTAATGTACTTATGCATGAATTAAAAGGTTTAGGGCTAGATATTAGATTAGAAGAATAATAATTTTTACAGATAATTACATTATCAACCATATATTATGGCTAGAAAGCAAGATAACAATACAATACAGAGATTTAATAAAATCTCAATTGGTTTAGCATCACCAGAATCTATTTTAGCAGCTTCTCGTGGTGAAGTTTTAAAACCTGAAACAATTAATTATCGTACACACAAACCTGAACGTGACGGATTATTCTGTGAACGTATTTTTGGTCCTGTAAAAGATTACGAGTGTGCCTGTGGTAAGTACAAGCGTATAAGATATAAAGGGATTGTTTGTGATAGATGTGGTGTAGAAGTTACTGAAAAGAAAGTAAGACGTGATCGTGTTGGTCATATTAATTTAGTAGTTCCTGTAGCTCATATTTGGTATTTTCGTTCATTACCTAATAAAATAGGTTACTTATTAGGCTTACCATCTAAAAAGCTTGATATGATTATTTACTACGAACGTTACGTAGTAATTCAACCAGGTATAGCTAAAAACGAAGAAGGCGAACCGCTTCAAAAAATGGATTTCTTAACAGAAGAAGAATATTTAAATATTGCTGAAACTCTTCCACAAGAAAACCAATATCTAGACGATTCAGATCCTAACAAGTTTATCGCTAAAATGGGAGCTGAATGTTTAATCGATTTATTAGCTAGAATTGATTTAGATGGATTATCGTTTGAATTAAGACATAAAGCTAATACGGAAACGTCTAAACAACGTAAAACAGAAGCTCTTAAACGTCTTCAAGTAGTTGAAGCATTAAGAGAGTCTAATAAAAACAGAGAGAACAGACCAGAATGGATGATCATGAAAGCCATTCCTGTAATTCCACCAGAATTACGTCCATTAGTACCATTAGATGGAGGTCGTTTCGCAACATCAGATTTAAATGATTTATACCGTCGTGTAATCATTCGTAATAATCGTCTAAAAAGATTAGTTGAGATAAAAGCACCAGAAGTTATTTTACGTAATGAAAAGCGTATGTTACAAGAATCTGTAGATTCGTTATTCGATAACACACGTAAATCTTCTGCTGTAAAAACAGATTCTAACAGACCATTAAAATCATTATCAGATTCGTTAAAAGGTAAGCAAGGACGTTTCCGTCAAAACTTACTTGGTAAGCGTGTTGATTATTCTGCTCGTTCTGTAATTGTTGTAGGACCAGAATTAAAGTTATACGAATGTGGTCTTCCTAAAAATATGGCAGCAGAGCTTTACAAACCTTTCATTATCAGAAAATTAATTGAAAGAGGAATTGTAAAAACTGTAAAATCTGCTAAAAAGATTATAGATAAAAAAGAACCAGTAGTTTGGGATATATTAGAGAATGTTTTAAAAGGACATCCAGTTCTTTTAAATCGTGCTCCTACACTTCACAGATTAGGAATACAAGCGTTCCAACCTAAACTTATTGAAGGTAAAGCGATCCAATTACATCCATTAGTATGTACGGCATTTAATGCCGATTTCGATGGTGACCAAATGGCTGTGCATTTACCATTAGGACCAGAGGCTATACTTGAGGCGCAATTATTAATGTTAGCATCTCACAACATCTTGAATCCTGCAAATGGTTCTCCAATTGCTGTACCTTCTCAAGATATGGTACTTGGTTTATACTATATGACTAAACACAGAAAATCTACAAATACTGAAATTGTTAAAGGAGAAGGATTAACATTCTACTCTGCAGAAGAAGTAACTATTGCTTACAATGAAGGTCGTGTAGATTTAAATGCTGGAATAAAAGTTAGAACTAAAGATTTTAACGAAGCAGGAGAACTAACTATGCAAATAATAGAAACGACTGTTGGTCGTGTATTATTTAATGAGAAAGTTCCTGAAGCTGCTGGATATATTAATCAGGTATTAACTAAAAAGGCTTTAAGAGATATTATTCATGGTATCCTTAAAAAAACAAGTGTGCCTGAAACAGCTGCTTTTCTTGACGAAATTAAAGGATTGGGTTATAATTTTGCATTCAAGGGTGGATTATCATTTAGTTTAGGAGATATTATTATCCCTGATGAAAAACAATCCATGATTGATGATGCTAATAAAAAGGTCGATGGTATAATGGGTAACTATAACATGGGACTTATAACAAATAATGAGCGTTATAACCAAGTTATTGATATCTGGACATCAACTAATGCTGAATTAACAGAGTTATCTATGAGAAATATTTCAGAAGATAAACAAGGTTTTAATTCGGTATTTATGATGCTTGATTCTGGAGCTCGTGGATCTAAAGAACAGATTCGTCAGTTAACAGGAATGCGTGGATTAATGGCAAAACCTAAAAAATCTACTGCAGGAGGAGGCGAGATTATTGAAAACCCTATTCTTTCAAACTTTAAAGAAGGGTTATCTATTCTAGAATACTTCATTTCTACACATGGTGCACGTAAAGGTCTAGCCGATACAGCATTAAAAACTGCAGATGCTGGTTATTTAACACGCCGTTTAGTTGATGTCTCACAAGATGTTATTGTAAATGAACATGATTGTGGTACGTTAAGAGGTGTTGCTGTAACTGCATTAAAAAAGAACGAAGAGATTATTGAATCTTTAGAAGATAGAATCGTTGGTCGTACTTCATTAAATGATGTTTACGATCCTTTATCTGAAGAATTATTAGTAGCTTCTGGAGAGCATATAGATAATGTTATTGCAAAGAAGATTGGAGACTCTGCAGTAGAGACTGTAGATGTTAGATCACCTTTATCTTGTGAGGCTAAAAAAGGAATTTGTGCTAAATGTTATGGGCGTAATTTGGCTACCGGCAAAATGGTGCAAATGGGTGAAGCTGTTGGTGTTGTTGCTGCTCAATCAATTGGTGAACCAGGAACTCAATTAACACTACGTACCTTCCATGTTGGAGGTATTGCAGGAAATATTTCTGAAGAAAATAAGTTAGCTGCAAAGTTTGATGGTGTGGCTGAAATTGAAGACCTTAAAACGGTTAAAGGAGAAGATAATGAAGGTAATGAAGTAGATATTGTAATTTCTCGTACATCTGAACTTAAATTAATAGATAAGAAAACAGGAATTATTTTAAGTACTAACAACATTCCTTATGGTTCAAGTATATACATAAAAGATGGTCAGTCAATTAAAAAAGGCGATCTGGTTTGTCAATGGGATCCTTACAATGGTGTTATTATATCTGAATTTTCTGGAAAAGTTAAGTATGAAAATATCGAACAAGGTGTTACGTATCAAGTTGAGATAGATGAGCAAACAGGATTCCAAGAAAAAGTGATTTCAGAATCTAGAAATAAAAAATTAATTCCTACACTTCATATTGAAGGTGCCAAAGGAGAAATCATGAGGTCTTACAACTTACCAGTTGGAGCCCACTTAATGATTGACGATGGCGATAAGATTAATGTAGGTAAGATTTTGGTTAAGATTCCACGAAAATCTGCAAAATCTGGAGATATTACAGGAGGTTTACCTCGAGTTACAGAGTTATTTGAAGCTCGAAATCCTTCTAACCCAGCAGTTGTTAGTGAAATTGATGGTGTTGTATCTTTCGGTAAGATAAAGCGTGGTAATCGTGAAATTATTATTGAATCTAAATTAGGTGACGTTAGAAAATATTTAGTAAAATTATCTAATCAAGTTCTGGTTCAAGAAAACGATTATGTAAAAGCTGGTATGCCTTTATCTGATGGATCAATAACTCCTGACGATATATTAAATATTAAAGGCCCATCTGCAGTTCAGCAATATCTTGTTAATGAAGTACAAGAAGTATACCGTTTACAAGGTGTAAAAATTAACGATAAGCATTTTGAAGTTGTCGTAAGACAAATGATGCGTAAAGTTAGAATTACAGATTCTGGAGATACTATATTCCTAGAAAATCAGTTAATTCATAAATCAGATTTTATAGAAGAAAACGACGAAATCTTTGGAATGAAAGTAATTGAAGATGCTGGTGATTCAGAAAACTTAAAAGCTGGGCAAATGATTTCGCCAAGAGAATTACGCGATGAGAATTCAATTTTAAGAAGAGGAGATAAAAACCTTGTAGTAGCAAGAGATGCTCAACCAGCAACTGCTACACCAATATTACAAGGTATTACCAGAGCATCATTACAAACTAAATCATTTATATCTGCAGCTTCCTTCCAGGAAACTACTAAAGTATTAAATGAAGCAGCAGTTAATGGTAAAATTGATGAACTAGAAGGCTTAAAAGAGAATGTAATCGTGGGTCATAAAATTCCAGCTGGTACTGGTATGAGACGTTACGATAACATCATCGTTGGATCTAAACAAGAGTTTGACGAGATGATGCAAGCTAAAGAGCAACTAAATTATAATTAATTAGATAAAAGATTCCTGCTTCTAGCAGGAATCTTTTTTTAAACACTTTTTTAATATGGCTGATGAAAAGAAAAAAGCTCAAAAAGGACAAATAAATATTGAGTTAGATGAAAAGGTTGCAGAAGGAACTTATTCTAACTTGGCAATTATAAATCACTCGGTTTCAGAATTTGTAGTAGACTTTGTTAGTATAATGCCAGGAACACCTAAGAGCAAAGTGAAATCACGTATTATATTAACACCACAGCATGCGAAACGCTTATTAAAAGCTTTAGGTGATAATGTAACTAGATTTGAAAATGCTCATGGTGAAATCAAAGATTACGAGCAACCACCAATTCCTTTAAACTTCGGACCAACAGGACAAGCATAATTTTTTTTGAAATTAGGTTGCTCGACATGTTTTCATTTAGCAACCACCAATTCCTTTAAACTTTGGACCAACAGGACAAGCATAATTCTTTTTAGAATTAAGGTTGCTCGACATATTTTCATGTAGCAACCACCAATTCCTTTAAACTTTGGATCAACAGGTCAAGCTTAAATATAAAAGAAGCCTTTAATTTTTAATTAAAGGCTTTTTAATTGGGTAATGTAAAAAAGTCCTATGAAGCAATCTTATTGATAGCTGCTTTGTTTTTTATAGTGCATTGTAACGCACCAGAAGGGCAACGCTTACACTGATTTATAATTTTTTTAGTGTCATTTGTTCCATCCAATTTAATCCAAGGA
Source organism: Flavobacteriaceae bacterium NBU2973 (assembly GCA_026162565.1). Lineage (GTDB taxonomy): Bacteria > Bacteroidota > Bacteroidia > Flavobacteriales > Flavobacteriaceae > JAOEIQ01. Next base: position 28,837 of record JAOEIQ010000006.1, on the reverse strand, counting down.
ATTACAGATGTTCTAAAAACTTCAGACAATTCTCTTGCACATCGTTCTGCGTTGATACACAGTTTTGGTTCATACGTTACAGTAATATCACTATTACTAAAAATGTTAGGTTGAATTTCCATAAGTAGATCATAATTTGGGGTTAATAATCGTACTAAATGCGGAGAGGGATAGCTTTTAGATTGAATTAAATGTAAAAATTCACTTCAATTATAAACAAAAAAATCGATATTTTGTTAAAATTCAGAGGTAAAATGAAATTTTACGCTTGGATACTTCTGTTGCGTCATCTGTAATGAGAAAGAAGAATCTGACAAAAACACCAATTGATTTTGCTTATCTCTAGCCAAAAAACGTTGCTTTACTCTTAAAAATTCTTTGTATTCATCATTTTTAGGATCTTCAGGATCTACCCAACAGGCTTTATGTACATTTAAGTTCTCATAAGTACATTTAGCTCCATATTCATGCTCTAATCGATATTGAATAACTTCATATTGAAGCGCTCCAACAGTTCCAATTACTTTTCTTCCATTCATATCTAAAGTGAATAATTGCGCAACACCTTCATCCATTAACTGATCGATTCCTTTATATAATTGTTTAGATTTTAATGGATCTGCATTATTGATATATCTAAAATGTTCTGGAGAAAAGCTAGGAATACCCTTATAGTTTAATATTTCTCCTTCAGTTAATGTATCACCAATTTTGAAATTACCAGTGTCTTGCAAGCCAACAATATCTCCAGGATAGGATATGTCGACTATTTCCTTCTTTTCAGCAAAAAAAGCATTTGGACTAGAGAATTTTAATTTCTTATTGTGTCTTACATGCAAATAAGGCGTATTACGTTTAAACTCTCCAGAAACGATTTTTACAAAAGCTAATCGGTTTCTGTGGTTTGGATCCATATTGGCATGAATTTTAAAAACAAAGCCAGAGAATTTATCTTCTTCAGGTTTAACTAGCCGCTCTTCACTATTTTTTGGTCGAGGTTTGGGAGCAATCTCTATAAAACAATCTAAGAGTTCTCTAACACCAAAATTATTTAAAGCAGACCCAAAAAATACGGGTTGTAGTTTTCCATCTAAATACTCCTGCTTATCAAATTCAGGATATATACCATCAACAAGTTCTATTTCTTCACGAAGTGTATTAGCTGAATTTTTTCCAACTAATTCATCTAATTTAGAGTCGCTTAAATTAGAAATCTCGATAGTATCTTCAATATCTTTTCTACTATCTCCAGTGAATATATTAACATTCTTCTCCCAAATATTATAGATTCCCTTAAAATCGTAACCCATTCCTATTGGAAAACTTAAAGGCGTTACTCGTAATCCTAATTTTGTTTCTATTTCATCCAGTAAATCAAAAGCATCTTTACCTTCACGGTCCATTTTATTGATAAAAACAATCATTGGGATATTTCGCATTCTACAAACTTCTACTAGTTTTTCAGTTTGTTCTTCAACACCTTTAGCAACATCTATTACTACAATTACACTATCAACTGCTGTTAAAGTTCTAAATGTATCTTCAGCAAAGTCTTTGTGACCAGGTGTATCAAGAATATTAATTTTTATATTGTTGTATTCAAATGCTAGGACAGAGGTTGCAACAGAGATACCACGTTGACGCTCAATCTCCATAAAATCACTGGTAGCACCTTTTTTAATTTTATTACTTTTAACAGCTCCAGCTTCTTGTATAGCACCACCAAAGAGTAATAATTTTTCTGTAAGCGTAGTTTTACCTGCGTCAGGATGTGATATAATACCAAATGTTCTTCGTCTAGCAATTTCCTCTTTAAAACTCATGAATTATCTATAAATAGGTGGCAAATATACTATTATTCGTAGCAAAAACATTGGTTGAATTATAGCATTTTAATTTTATGAAAACCTTTACTAATTTTATAGGATTAGTTGGTATTTTTGTTTCATGATTGAAGAAAAAGTAATTCTAGTTAATGAACTAGATGAGCAAATTGGTTTAATGCCAAAAATGGAAGCTCACGAAAAAGCACTTTTACATCGTGCATTCTCCGTTTTTATTTTTAATGATAACAATGAGTTGATGCTTCAACAGCGAGCTTTTGATAAGTATCACTCTCCAGGATTATGGACTAATACCTGCTGTAGCCACCAAAGAGATGGCGAAGCAAATATCGAAGCAGGTAAAAGACGATTACAAGAAGAAATGGGGTTTGTTACAGACCTTAAAGAAACGACTTCATTTATATACAAAGCACCTTTTGATAATGGATTAACAGAACATGAATACGATCACGTTTTAGTTGGATATTACAATGACGAACCTAAAATTAATCTAGAAGAAGCTGCAGATTGGAAATGGATGTCTCTAGAAGAAGTAAAAGTTGATATCTCTTTACATCCTGAAAATTATACAGAGTGGTTTAAAATAATTTTTAGTAAATTCTACGATTATATAAACATCACTAAATGAGAGTAACAGTTAGTAGAAGAGCTCATTTTAATGCAGCTCATAGATTATACCGAAAGGATTGGACAGATGAAAAAAACAATGCTGTTTTTGGTAAATGTAACAACCCAAATTTTCATGGTCATAACTATGAGTTAATCGCAAGCGTTACTGGAGACATTGATCCAGAAACTGGTTATGTAATTGACATGAAAATTCTCAAGGATATAATTAAAGAAGAAGTTGAAGATGCTTTCGATCATAAAAACCTCAATATTGATGTTAAAGAGTTTGAAAATTTAAATCCGACCGCAGAGAATATTGTTGTTGTTATTTACAATAAAATGAAAGCAAAGCTAGAGTCACATTTAGATTTAGAAGTAACGTTGTACGAGACACCTAGAAATTTTGTTAGCTATTCTGGAGAGTAATATATGAACAAGCAATTATATCCAATAAGGTTTAAACCAATTTTAAAAGAAAAAATTTGGGGAGGTCAAAAGCTTAATAAAGTACTTAATAAATCTTCATTAGCTGAAAATGTAGGTGAAAGTTGGGAGATTAGCGATGTTGAAGGTGATACTTCAATAATTACTAACGGTAGTTTAAAAGGGACTTCACTCAAAGAGCTTCAAAAAGATTACAAACATCAATTAATTGGTGAGAAAAACTATGAAGTTTTTGGTGATAAATTTCCGTTACTAATCAAGTTTATTGATGCCAAGCAAGATTTATCTATTCAATTACATCCAAACGATGAATTGGCTGCTAAACGTCATAATTCATTTGGAAAAACCGAAATGTGGTATGTTATGCAAGCAGATGATGATGCCAATTTAATAGTTGGATTTAATCAAAAAGTAACACCGGAAAAATATTTAAAACATCTTGAAGATAAGACTCTCACAGAGATTTTAAACTTTGATAAGGTAAAAACTGGTGATACTTACTTTATTGAAGTGGGACGTGTACATGCAATAGGTGCTGGAGTTTTGTTAGCCGAAATTCAACAAACAAGTGATATAACTTATAGAGTTTACGATTGGGACCGAGTAGACGATCAAGGTAATGAAAGAGAGTTGCATAACGATTTAGCTATAGATGCTATTGATTTTGATATGAAAGATGATTTTAGAGTTTCTTATTCTAAAATACAAAACCAATCAAATAAAATGGTAAGCTGTCCTTATTTTACTACGAGTTTTATGCATATAACAGAAACAATTTCTATGCTAAATGATAAAGACTCATTTTTTATTTACATGTGCGTAGAAGGAGAGGCAACAATCCAATCTGAAAGCTTTTCAGAAACTATAAAAAAAGGTGAAACAATTTTAATGCCAGCAGCATTAAAAACGTATCAAATAACTTCAGAAAATGCACATCTATTACAAGTTTATGTGTAGTTTTGTACAATTAAAAATTTAAGAATATTATGGCAAGTTTAAGAGACCTTAAAAAAGATATTAATTACGTTTTAGGCGACATTATTGAAGCAGTTTATATTTGGGAGTTATCTAATCCAGATAAAGATATTCAAAAGAGCGGAGCTATTATAGATGAAGCTATAGATACTTTTGACGACCTTATTGCTAAAGTAAATGATAAGTCTGTAGATAACAGAAAAAAGCATCTTAAAGGTGTGAATCAAGAATTAGAAGATAGAGGACGTGCTTTAATCGAAAAGATTAATAAGCTAGGATAAATTCGAAAAAAAATATTTGTAAATAGTAATTCAAAAATTATATTTGCAACCGTTTCGCCGATATAGCTCAGCTGGCTAGAGCAGCTGATTTGTAATCAGCAGGTCGTGGGTTCGAGTCCCTCTATCGGCTCTAAAAGCAAAAAGCTTCTCATGTTGAGAAGCTTTTTTATTTTATGTATTAAGTACTTAAATTTAATACAGGCTATCTTTTTTTATAGTATTAATAAAATCTTGAAGTTGCTTACCATATTTTGAAGCCTTTACTTCAGGAGTAAGCGATTTATTTATGGTATCTAATAAACTTATTTTGGCATCATATAATTCTGAAATAGCTATATAAGGTGCTAATTCTAAATCGCCATTGTTGATGGCAAAATTTGTTGCAAAAAGATACTTGCGTTTTAAATAATTATTATTTCTTTTTTGAATTGCAGCAATACTATCTTTATTATTGGTTGCTAGAGATTCTAAATTTGTTTTAATTAAATTTAAACCTTGATCATTAAATTTATTAATGTAACTTTTATATTCTGCAAATTTATCTTGTAAATTACCTCCTGTTACTTTTGCATCAAACGAAAAGTTTTTAAGTGTAGTTTGAATATCTGTGGTGCCAGTTTCAGCGAAGAAAATTATTTTGTCTTCTTCATTTGAGTTTTTATCTAAACGTAAAGAAAGCACTTCTGGTTCATCTAATTCAACTTCTAATAAAAAAGGTTCTTCAGCAGAGACAATAAAGGAATCTACAACAATAACTGTAGTGTCTTTTACTTGCTCTAAATATAAAGTCCCTTTTTTTAAGTCTTTAACTAGACCAGTTATTTGAGTGTTTTTAGTTTGTTTAGAACAAGCTACTGATATAGATATAAAAGCTAATAAAGCAATTTTCTTCATAGGAGAATACGTTAATTTTACGATTCGCAAATATCTTATATTTTTTCGAAATAGATTATCCTCCAGATGCTATTTTCATTAATTCTGCACAAATTATTGCACCATAAGTTCCAACAACATAACCAAATACAGCTAGTAGTGCTCCTACTGTAGCTAAAGAAGGATGAAATGCAGCTGCTACAACTGGAGCAGAGGCAGCACCTCCTACATTTGCCTGACTTCCGACAGCTAAAAAGAAAAATGGTGCTTTTATAAGTTTAGCAACTAAAACTAATAATCCAGCATGAATACTCATCCAAATCAAGCCAATCACTATTAGCCAAGGATTGTCTAGTATTCCAGACAAATCCATTTTCATTCCTATAGTAGCAACAAGAATATAAATGAAGACACTCCCAATTTTACTCGCTCCAGCGCCTTCATAATTTTTAGCTTTTGTAAATGATAATAAAATTCCAATACATGTAGCTATAGTAATTAGCCAAAAGAAACCACTTCCAAATGAAGAAAGAGCACTTTTCGGATTACTCACTGATTGAAAGTTTTCTTTAAGGTAAGTTGATATGTTTTCTGAACCAAAATGCGCAATGCCAACAGCAACAAATGCGAAAGTAAGAATTACCATTAAATCTGTTAGTGACGGATTTCTAACAACTTTTTCTTGAAAGTTTTGAACCTTTTCTTGTAAATGGTCTATTGCCGAATTATCAGCATTCAACCATTTGTCAATTTTAACTTTTTTTCCTATTCCTAAAAGTAATAAAGCCATCCAAATATTTGCAACTACTATATCAACAATAACCATGTTTCCATATTTTGCAGGATTATATTCGTAAATTTCTAACATTGCTGCTTGATTAGCTCCACCACCAATCCAACTTCCTGCTAGAGTTGATAACCCTCTCCATACAGCATCTGGACCAACTCCACCAACAGCTTCAGGAGCAAAAGTAGAAACGATTAAAATGGCTATTGGACCACCAATAATTATCCCAATTGTTCCAGTGAAAAATATTGCTAGTGCTTTCCAACCTAAATTAAAAACGGCTTTTAAATCGATACTTAAAGTAAGAAGTACTAGGGAAGCAGGTAATAAATAGCGACTAGCGATATAATATGTTTGGGAAATTTCAGGTGAAATTAAATTTAAAGAACTAAAAATGGCTGGAATTAAATAACACATTAATAATCCTGGAACATATTTGTAAAATTTAGGCCAAAAGCCATTTTTTTTTGATTCAGTGAAGAATACAAAGCCTAGAGCTAACATTAGCAGACCGAAAACTATTGCATCGTTTGTAAAAATAGGTTGATTTTCCATGTTTTTAAATATTTAACCAATAAGTGAGTTTTACATTTAACGATCTGACTCTAGGAGCAAATACATTATCTGTAAAATAATTATCGTTGTAAACTACAAATAAATCTGATAACGGAGCAAATCGCCATTGTAATCTTGTGTTTAAACTAAAATTTTCTTGTTGTGTGCTGTATTGTATAAAGGTTGCCCAAAACAAACTTTTGTTAAATGTTACATCTAATCTAGGTCCTATTAACCATAAATTAGCACTTGTATAAGGATTTGGAAGGTTAATGCTGTCATACCGTAATTGGAGTGATCCAGTGAAATAAGGTTGAATACGATAATTGACAGAGCCTTCAAAAGTAAAAATATCTCCATTAAAGAATTTCCCAATTCTAGGTTCTATACTGTAGGAAAATAATTTGCGCTGGTCAGATCTAAATTGAGCGCCAAAACTTGAATAATAATAATCACCTTCTGGAAGTTCTATAGCTCCATCTGTACCAGTTGGATCAAAAGGACTATAAAGTCTAACAAATCTATTTGCCATAGAAGCATTAATACTAGAGTTGTTTTTAAATTGCGCTTCCCAACGAGTAAAAATAGTATAATCTGAATTTTCGAAATTTAATTCTGGTCGCCAAATAAATATTGGAGTAACAGACAGTTCATGTTTTACAATTTTACTATCTCCTTTAGGCCAAATATTACGTTGAAAACTTGGATCTATTTTAAAAATATCTTTTCGTCTAATAAAACCTAAAGCCGAATTAAAACTCTCACCAACAAATACACCACTTAAGCGCACGTTATAATTTCTAGAGTTAAATTCTGTACGCGCACCATAAGAAAAATCATTACCTTCCGTATTAGGAGTAAATGATTTATGTAAAAAATATTTACCACTCCAAGTATTATCTTCAGAAGCTAATCTGTAATCAATTCCTATAACTCGATTATAGTTTTCATCTTCTTCTAAAAAATCATAATCTTTAGTCGCTTGTTTATTGATAAACATGACACTAAAGTTAGAACGACTAAACACTTTTTGTTGAAGCGTTACAACGGCATTATTTGTAGTGGCAATTTCGTTAGCTACATCATCTGTAGTTTGCATATTTAGTAAACCAATACGTGTATTATTTGTGAGCTTTCCACTTAATCTTACCCCTGCTATAATATCGTTTTCAATAGTATTACCATTTATATCTTGGGCAATTCCTATGCGACGAGAAAAAAATGGATTAGAATCTCTGTTATTGCCAAAGTCATCAAAAAGATCAGCATTTTCAATAAAAAATTGACGACGCTCTGGTAAACCTATTTCAAAACGTGTTAGGTTCGTTACTTGTTGGTCAACTTCTACTTGAGAAAAATCTGGATTGATAGTTAGATCCAGATTCATACTATTACCTACAGTCATTCTCGCATCTCCTCCAAATTTAAAATCTGAAGTTTCCTCGTTTGTTTCATAATCTTTACCAACTAACCCATTTACATAAGGAATGAGAGAGATAGGAGATTTCGATTTGCCTAAAGGTTTCTCAAAAATCATATCGCCCATAAATGCCAGGTTAAAGATGAATTGATTTTGAGGAATGTTAATCCAAGTATTACGCTCGTTGTCTTGAGTATCAAAGTGGTAACTATTAAAACGCCATTTAGTTTCACCTTCACGATATTTAAAGGCAGAAAAAGGTATAATCCATTCAACAATATAGTGATCCTTATGTTTGATAGTTTTACTTCTCCATTTGGTGTCCCAAGCGCCATTAAATCCTCGTAATTCATTTCCTCCTCCAGAAAGGAGCATTTCACGCTTTACGCCTTCGGGATTTGTTCCAAAGATAATAGCATTTGTACCATCATTAAAAGTGTCGAACATTAGGGTAATATTATCACTTCCACCAGCTCTAAAGTCACGTCTTAATGAAGGCACTACAAAATTATCGCTTGAAGCATTCACTTTCATACCAACATACAGATTTGTATCATCAAAAAGCATTTTTATATCTGCTTGTTGTTTTGCTTGAATAGAATCTGTTGGGAAGTACTGCCAGAAATTGGTTGCAGATTCTGCTTGACTCCATGCAGGTTCGTTTAGTATGCCATCTAAAGTAATGGTTTCTGTAATGTATTTAACATGAAAGGATTTGGTTTGCGAAAAACCCAAGCTCATGCAAAGAATAAGAAGGATGGTTAGTTTTCTTTTCAATTTGCTTTTATTAACACGCATAAAAATACGGTATTATAATAAGCTGTAGAATATTTTAACGTTCTTTTGAGGAATCGGTTTTAGGTTTTGGCTCTCGTTTTGCTTTTTTAAGACTTTGCATGAGCATCCACTCTAATTGACCATTAGTACTGCGAAATTCATCTGCAGCCCATTTTTCAATAGCCTTGAGCATATCTTCATTGATTCGCAATGCAAAAGCTTTTTTCTTTGCCATTTTATTTTTTAATAAACTTTGTTATTGTGGTAATGAGTTCTTGAGATAAAGGAAAATCTGGAGATGAATAGGAATTATGCTGATCTTCTTGTGAAACAATATGTTTTAGTACATGATTCATATCTTTTATGATTACTAATTCTGAATTAGGATTGGCTTCATGTAGTTTTTGTGCATCTAATGGAAATACTTGAATGTCTTTTGTGCCATTTACAAGTAATATTGGTGTATTGAGTTTTTTAATTTCTTCTGATGGATCGTATTTCATCCAACTTTTTAAAAAAGCTATATTTTGTTTTACAAAAATATGTGCTAATTGCGGATGTACATTTTTAATTTCTCCAGTAGCATGTAATTCTTTAAAATGATTTGTAGCAATATCACCAAATTCAGGACTAGCTTTTGTAAACTCATCTATTATAAAATTCTCGAATTTTCTCCCTAAACCTGCTAATGAAATGTATTTATTTACGGTTCCATTTTGAGCAGCTAACATTGCTACAGTCGAGCCTTGACTGTGGCCAATTAATGTTATGGATGAGAAACGATTGTCATCTTTAAAATTATTTATGGCTATTGTAACATCTTCTATAAACGAATCAAAAGATGTTGCTCTCATTGATTTTATTTTATAATTAGCTATGGTTGCTGTTCGTTTGTCATACCTGTAAAAAGCTATATTTTTTTGATTGAGTGAATCCGCCAATTGTTTAATGTAGTTTGCGTAAATACCTCCAGATTGATTACCGTTTCTGTCAATATTCCCAGAACCATGAACAAAAATCACTAAAGGTTGACTTTCTAATGATTTGTTATAGGTAAGTGTTCCTGGAAGAATGATACTATCATTTTTAAGAGTTATTTCTTCAGAGGTAATGTCAGATTGCCCTGAAACTATAGTTATAAATATTAGAATGAAGAATTGAACAAGAGTTTTCATAATTAACTATTTATTTTTTTCTGATAATAGAATATTATAGCAATTCCAATAAAAGGAAACACTAATGTGAAAATTAAGAAAGGTGTTCCTAAAATATTTGGGTTATGTCCTTTTGCTAATTCAACTGTTTGATAAACAATAGCTGAAAATAAAAACAGACAAAACAGATTAGTATATCTTAAAAAACGACTACTTAACTTATAGTTTTTAAACGCATTTTCTTCGTTAATATTAACCATATAATTGTGTATATGTGGTTTTTTAGAAATAAAATATATAAGACCAAAAGTAACAAGAGAAATTATTGGTAAAATCCACAATAGTATTTTACTTCCTGTATCATCTGGTTCTCCTTTTGCATTAAAATGAGTAGGAATAGTTTCTGGTAAATTAGAATAGTTACTAATAACATATAGCCAAATACCTACTAATAAAGTAATGTTGGTGATTTCTAAAATCAAATCGTGAGTTTCTAGTGGAATTTTTAGTTTCGGTCTATCATTCATCTTATCTATTTTTATCGCGCTCAAAAATGATTAATACCTTATTAACGACGGTAATTTCTTTTACTGTCCATCCTTCTCTAGCATAACTATTGAGTATATCTTCAAGATTTTGAACTCTGTTTTTCCAACCTAATGATGGTGCTAATGCTTTATATTCCTTCATTTTTCTTCTTTTAAAAATATATATGCAATTAGGACTCCAATACAAATTCCAACAAGAGAACCATAAATTGTTCCCATAACAACGTTACCAATTACAGCTCCAATGGTTGTGCCAATACTTGTGCCACCAGCAGTACCAATTGCTACACTATATATTTGATTTTTTGTCATAATTATTGATTTAAAGTTCCGGTATTTAAAACAGGAGAGGCATCCTTATCACCACATAAAATTACCATCAGGTTACTAACCATTGCGGCTTTACGTTCTTCATCTAAATCAACAATTTGTTTTTTACCTAATTCTTCTAAAGCCATTTCTACCATGCTTACAGCACCTTCAACAATTTTATGTCTCGCAGCGACTATAGCTGTAGCTTGCTGACGTTTTAACATGGCATTCGCAATTTCTTGAGCATAAGCTAAATAGCCTATTCGCGCTTCTAATACTTCAATTCCTGCTATAGATAAACGCTCGTCAATTTCTTTTTCTAATGCATTACTAACCTCGTTTACACTAGAACGGAGTGTGATGTCTTCATCATGACCTTCGTCTGCAAAATTGTCGTAAGGATACATACTTGCTAATTTGCGCACAGCTGCATCAGTTTGCACACGAACAAAGTTCTCAAAATTATCGACGTCAAAAGCCGCTTTGTAGGTGTCTAAAACTCTCCAAACAAGTATAGTACTAATCATAATTGGATTACCCAACTTATCATTTACTTTTAAACGTTCACTATCAAAATTGCTTGCGCGTAACGATATTTTCTTTTTTGTATAAAATGGGTTTACCCAATAAAAGCCATTTTTCTTCACTGTGCCTACATATTTACCGAATAAAAGAAGCACTCTAGAATTGTTTGGCTGAACCATTAAAAAACCAAACATAGTTACAATACCTAAAAATAATGTAATACCAAACCAAGGCGTTCTAAATGATATAATTGCTGCTATGCTTCCTATAAATAATATTAGAAAAACCAGTAGCATAACATAACCATTTGCTGGGACAATAATTTTCTCTTCTTTCATAATTTTAAATTTATAATGATATTAAATTGATATCATAAAAATATGGGATTTATATAGTACTTTACACTATTTTTTTAAAATATTTTGTAATTAACTGATATTCAAGTAATAAAATATCAATCTATTCGTTTTGTTAAATGGCACATATTTTGTAACTTATAAGCTAGTTATACGTCTAATAGTAAAGGATTGAGCAGTTTAACGGTTATTTAGACCGTTTATAAATAAGAATTGATTACGACATTATGTCGTAACTTTAGATGTATATTTTATACTTTTGTTAGTATAATAAATAAAAATTAGCTCAAAAAAGAGTATTAAATTATTAATCTAAAACCAGTTATTATGAAAATAGATGCTGTTATTATAAGAGATAAAGGCACTGGGCTTTTTACTGGCTTTGTAAAAAAATATCCAGGAGTATGTTCTCAATCGGATAATATAGATAGTTTATTAGCTAATCTTGATAAATATCTAAAGCATTGGTTTAAATACAATGCTGAAAATAGTACTATAACTAATTCAGAAGAAGTCTATTCGTTTTAATGAGTTTTGCTGAATTAAGAAAATATATAGAGGATCAAGGATGCACCTTCGAAGAAATATTTGAAGGTGTTTTTTTAGTTAAAAATGTTATTAATGCTCATTGTTGTTATATAGAAGAACTTACTTTTTACACAACACCAACTCTTGCGAATTATTTTTACGAATTAAAGATAGCTGTTCCGCATAGTTTAGAAGATTTTATTCACGTTTACGAAACCTTCAGAAAAGGTTTAGATTAATTACTTTTCGGATTAAATCCTAATCCCTTTTTTAAATTTTCATTAAACTCACTTAAGTCATGTCTAGTACTTAACTCTTCTAAAGTTTCTGGAAAGTTTAATTGTATTGTTTTACCGTAAACTGGGTAAGCTTTGTCTACTAATTTTTTAAATATATCCCAATCAAAACCGCTTGCTCTTCCTAAAGCAACTAATGCAGCCAAATGCTCTTTTAATATAGGATGTCCGAAGTCTCTAGTTAAATATTGATGATGTTTCTTTTTTCTATTGCCGTCTATTTTTGGGTTTTTAGCTCTTAATTCTTCAACTAAACTTGGAGATATGCGAGAATACACTAAATCATTTATATAATGGCCTACAACTCCAGGTTTTTTAGTAGTGCTTCCCCATGTCCAACCTTTCATCTTAAAAATCATTTCAAAAAATTCATCTTGAAAAGTTTTTACCCATTTAACAGCTTCTTCTTGTAAAGCACGTTTTAAAAACTGTTGTAAGGTATCTTTAGCCCTCTCTTTAGCAAATTGATAACCTGTTGCTTCATCTACTAAAGCAATAATACTTGTTTTTGCTAAACTCTTAATTAATATATAAGCTCTTCTAGCAGCTTCTTTTTGGCTTTCGTGAATATTCCCACTTTTTTCTAGGTCAAGCCATACTTCACAAATATCTACAAGTTTAGTCGCTTCAATACCATGAGCCGTACTTCCATTGGTTGTTTTATATACTATAGGGTTTAGAATGGCCTTACGTAAATCACTTGATATATAAGGAGTTAGGTTTTGTGCGCTTATCCACCTAGGTAATTTGGCCGTACCTCTTTTTGAACCTCCTTGAGACCTACCTAATGCCTTCACTATTTCTGTTTGACTTAAAACACGAGTTCTTTTATCATCGTCTAAAACAGCACTATCAATTATATAGTTTTCTCCAATTTCTAAAGGGCCATCATAAAGTGCTTTTAGTTGCTTTTTAGCCATAAATCAATTCTGTATATGTTATTCTATTTTCTGTATTACTCAAAATTAGATTAAATCTTTGAGATTCTGTAATTTTTCTAGTATTGTATCTAAACACAAACTCGTCAACGTAAAAATGTAAATGCTTTCTACTTGTAAAATGGTAAATACCATAAATACCTCTTTTTAATATAGCCCAAAAGCTCTCTATTGTATTAGTAGTTACTAGACCTCTCACGTATTCGCCTTTGTTATGTTTTACTGTTTGGTGGTCGTAAACCCTTTCTAGCTTATTATAAGCTCTTAATTCATCTGTATATAGTGTAGAACCTTTTTCTATGTTATTTACAATAGGAGGTAATAAGGAATGTTCTGTAGAGTTACCTACATGCATAGCTCTTAATTCTCCATCACGCTCAATCATACCTAGTACAGTAGATTTTCTAAAACGGTCTTTTGTTTCAAAACTTTTATCTTTTCTAATCATCTTACGACGATTTTTAGCCTTGCCGCCAACGTAAGTTTCGTCAATCTCAACTTCTCCGCTTAACTGGTCGTCGTTATCTAAACCAAAGCAGTTTCTTATACGTTGCAACATAAACCACGCGCTTTTTTGCGTGATTCCTAAATCTTTACCTAATTGAATTGATGAAATGCCTTTTTTATGTGAAGTTACAAGCCAAATACCCATAAACCACTTTAATAAGTCGATTTTAGTGTTGTCAAATATAGTATTGGTCTTTACATTGAAGTATTTTCCTGTATTCTTACACTTGTACTTATTGCCTTTACAAGTATATACTTTTGATTCTGCATCAAAAGGACTTACTACATTACCGTTCCAACGTAGTGTTTCTAAATGTTCAATACATGATTCTTCAGTAGGGAAGGCTTGAATTAAGTCTATTATTGATTTTACTTCTTTGTTAAACATAACTTTTTCAATTAGTTACACAAATATAAGAAGTTAATTACACTAATACAAGTTTATTCAGTGTAAAGAAATATATAATTCCGAAAAATATATAAAAAGAAATTAATCTTCAAAATATATTAGTAAAATATTTTTTGGCACGATGCTTGCTTAATACTAAATGTAATTACTTTAATACAGTATTACAATTTTTTGGTTGGTTAGTAAAAAAGCATTTTTTCGTTCTAGAAAAGATGCTTTTTTTATGATATTAAGACTGTAAAAACTATGCATTTCATCGATTATTTGTATTTTTTCATCTATAAATGTTAAAAAAAAGTGCATTTCATCGATTTTATATGTTTTTAAGCTGATTTAATAAAAGAATAATTCTACATTTGAAATGTACTTTTTAGTACAATGGATTAATTAATTAATATTTGCATTACGCTGTTGATATAGAGACCCTAAATCTAACATGTAATATATAAGCAAATAAAAAGAAAAACCAAGGTTGAGGGGCCTTGGTTTTTTATTTTATATATCTAAAAGTTAGATTAATTCGCTCACTTACTATTTTTTTTGTTTTAGGTATTTGATGTTTCCAAAAGTGTTGAGTTGTACCTTGCATAACTAATAGACTGCCAGATTTTAAGTCTATAGTTAATTTTTGGGATGAGTCTGTTTTGTGTTTTAATTTAAATCTTCTAGTAGATCCAAAACTTATTGATGCAATTACTGGATTGAGACCTAATTCTTTTTCATCATCAGCATGCCAGCCATTACTATCCTGACCATTTCGATATAAATTTACTAGGCAAGTTGTAAACTGTTTCTCAATTTGAGTTTCAATTTTTTGCTTAATCGTTTTTAACTCTTTAGAAAATACTTCAGGATGCATTGTTATGTTAGAATAGCTATACGATTTGTTATTATCCGCAAATAATGCTGTAAGTCTAGGCTGTTTATAAGTCTTTCCGAAAACTGTAATATCATCTTCTCGCCAATTAGTATTTTCTAGTAGTGTTTTAAAATAAAATTCACTTTCCTCTGGTGTGAAAAAATCTGGATAATACAGTATATCTGCATCTTTTAAATTAAAGCAAATAGGTTCTGTATGTTTAAAAAGATTCATCCTAAAAAATTGATTAAATTTAACCAATACTAAAATACAATGAAGCATATTTTAATTTTGTTATTCACATTATCCGTTTCACTTGTTACTGCACAATTGCCTAAAGGCTTTGTTTATGTAACAGATGTTATACCAGACATTAAATTGGATTTGCGTTATTGCTCTCATTACAATTTTGTTGGTAAGCCAGTAGATGGATATAATGCTGAAGTCTGTATCATGACTCAACAAGCTTCTGAAGCTTTAAAAAAAGTGCAAGATGAATTACGACAACAAAATAAATCGTTAAAAATATTTGATGCTTACAGACCACAACAAGCTGTAAATCATTTTATGAAATGGGCTAAGAATGTTAATGATACGCTCATGAAACAGGATTTTTATCCTGATATTAAAAAACAAAACTTGTTTAAATTAGAATATATTGCTTCAAGATCTGGGCATAGTAGAGGTAGTACAGTTGATTTAACTATTGTTAACCTTGAAACTGGTAAGGAGTTAGATATGGGAAGTCCGTATGATTTTTTTGGTGAGGTATCTTGGGTAAATGATATCACAATAACTAAAGAACAACAAGATAATAGACAGTTATTGCAAAGATTAATGTTAAAGCATAATTTTAGAAATTACCCAAAAGAGTGGTGGCATTTCACGCTAAGATGGGAACCTTTTCCAAATACTTATTTTGATTTTCCAGTGGAATAAAAAAAGCCACTCCTGTGAGTAGCTTTCTATTTTTTTGATTAGTATGCTTTATTTACTTGCCTCTATCCAATTATTAATCTTATTCTCTAAAAGCGCTAATGGTACACAGCCAGTTTCTAAAACTTGGTTATGATACTCACGAATATCAAATTTATCACCTAATACATTTTTAGCTTTTTCCCGAAGTTCACGAATTTTTAATTGACCAATTTTGTATGATAAAGCTTGTCCAGGCATTGCCATATAACGTTCAATTTCCGAAATAATACCCTCTTCACTTTCAGACTCATTTTCTAAAGAGTATTGAATAGCTTGCTCGCGAGTCCAACCTTTTGCATGCATTCCTGTATCTACTACCAATCGAATTGCTCTGTGCATTTCTGCAGCTAATGTTCCGAAGTATTGATAAGGATCTGTATATAAACCTAGTTCTTTACCAAGCGATTCACAGTATAAAGCCCAACCTTCTCCATAACCACTATACCATAATGTTTTTCTAAATTCTGGTAGTTCGTCACTTTCCTGAGTTAACGATATTTGGTAGTGATGCCCTGGAATAGCTTCATGCAAAAATAAGGTTTCGTCTTGATGAACATTATATTTTGTGACATCTGGAATTGGCGTATAAAAAATCCCTGGTCTTGTACCATCCTTACTTCCGGGATTGTATTCTGCACTTGCTGAGTTTTCTCTAAAAGCTTCTGTTCGTCTTACCTCAAAAGCAGTTTTTGGTTTTAAATCAAATAACTTTTCAATTTGAGGTTTCATTCTCTCGTGAATGGCATTAAAATTATCTATAACTTGTTGTGGATCTGTGTAAGGCATTAATTCTTTATTGTTTCTTACATAATCGAAAAATTCCATTAACGATCCTTTAAAGCCAACTTGGTCTTTAATTTTTTCCATTTCAGATCGTATTCTTGCTACTTCTTTTAAACCTAATTCATGAATTTCGTCGGCATTCATGTTAGTAGTAGTAAATAACTTAATCATGTAGTTATATAAGTTTTTACCATCTGGAATAGCATCAATTCCAGAACTTTCACGACCAGCAGCTAGATAATCAGTACTCATAAACTTGTGTAAACTTTTATAAGCAGGAATTACTTTTTCAGTTAGCTTTTTAGTGTAAGCTTCAGTTAAGGCTTTTTTATCGTCATCAGAGAAGTCTTCAGGTAAATTTTTTATTGGTGAGAAGAATAAATGTTGATCTAAATCGTCAATAGTCCCAGACTCTAATTGCGGTAATACTTTAACTATTAATGATTTTGGTAATACGTGACCTAATTCAATACCTTCCTTCATTTTAGCTTCTGCAGAATGCAACCAATCCACATAACCGTCTAATCGTTTAAGCCAGTTATTATAATCTTCAACTGTTTTAAAAGGCTGTGCACTTGCTCCACTTGCTAACTGACCAACCATTAAGTGTGGCGACCACATTTGATCTATCGGTCTTAAATCGGCTCTAAAATTAAATGCCTCTAGATTGATATCGCATTCCCATTGTAAAATAGCTTTGGTCATTTTTTCACTATCTGATAAGTCATCATCATTAAAAGTTTTTAGTGTATCATTATATAAATTGTAATAGGCTTTTACATTAGCTACATGCTCATCTGATAATGTATTTGGTAATTGGTCATTAAAACGATTATCACCAGCAAAGGTTGCATTTAGTGGATTTAGTTTTAAACCATCTTCATAATAATTCTCTAGCATAGAATTGAATTCTACAGTAACATTTGCTTGGTCTTTGTTAGTTTCTTTTGTATCATTTTTACAGGATGATAGCAAAAATGCTAAACAAATGAAGGGTATTAATTTTTTCATTTTTTTAAGTTTAATTTATAAGCCTAAATATACTGATTCTTCTTGTTTATTTATCTAATACATAAATTAGGCCTTGTTGGATTATAAAAAATAATCCAAAAATAACACTAATGACTAAAGCTGTTTTAAAAGAATTTAATTTTGCTTCATTAGCAGAGACCTTTATTAGTTTTTTTAATGCTTCAATGAGTTTATTCTTATTAAAATAAATTACTAACAATAGTAGCGAAAAGTATAAAATAGCACTAGATAGTGCTCCATGGTCTGGTAAGAAAATAATATCAAAAACTATAATATTTAATAGAATAGGTATTAATATTATAATTCCTAAAAATTTTGTTCGATTAAATAAAAGTAAAAACGCTCCTATAATTTGAGAGATGCCGATAAAAGTTATATATGCTTGAGAGTAACCCATAAATGACCAGGCTAAATCAAAGGCATTAGCATCAGCTAATGTTTGTATGGCTACTTCTTCAGGTAATTTCCCACGGCGATAAAATTGACCTCCAAGAATTTTTCCTAGACCATAAATGTTAAGAAAAGTGAATACATAAATGCGAGCAGCCAGCTCAATACTGCTTTTAAAATTAATTGATTTCATATTATTTTAATAAAAAAGCCACTCATTATTAGATGAGTGACTTGAATTGGTTAATTAGGTATTATAATTACTAGCTGTCTTCAAATTTTCTAGCTTGAGTAAAACCAACATATAAGCCAACACCTGCCATTAAGAAAATTAGTGCTGGATATATTGCATCCTCATCAAGACCTGAATAGGTGTCTAAAATATTAGCGATTAGTACACCAACTCCAATTCCCATTAGTAAAAAGGCTAGGTTAAGTGTAATAACTTTCCATGTAGAACCTCGTTTTCCACTAAAAATAGTGGCATCTGCACCTTTTTCTATTAGAGCTAACCTTTCTCGATTTCTACTTGATATGTATAAATAAAATATCCCGAAAAGTGCTGCAAAAAATGCTATTGGTATTAATATTTCTCCTTCCATAATTGTTTGTTTTTAATTGATTAATTTTAATTTGTTACATAGCTTATGACGACAAGTTTGTAAAAGAGGTTACACTTTTTTTAAAAATATTTTTTTGACAATTTGTGTAACCTAAATTACCATTATATAGTCTTACCTATAAATGACCACCAACAACGACCAATATATAATAGAAAAAATTATAAATGGTGATACTAATTCCTACTCGGTTTTAGTTGATCGCTATAAGGATTTGGTATATACTTTGGCATTGCGAATGGTTAAAAATAGAGAAGAGGCAGAAGAGGTATCTCAAGATACGTTTATTAAGGTTTATAAGTCATTGAGTAAGTTTAAGGGTGATTCAAAATTTTCAACTTGGATTTATAAAGTCGCCTACAATACGTGTCTCGATAGAATTAAAAAATATAAAAAGGAACACTTATCTATTCCGATAGATGAGTTTACTGAAAGGCATTTAAAAACGGTTGAAACAGTTTTAGATATTATAGAAAAAGCTGAAAAAAGTAAAGCCATAAAACAATGTTTAGAGCTGTTACCAAGTGATGATGCATTTTTATTAACCTTATTTTATTTTGAAGAACAGTCACTTGAAGAAATTGCCGAAATAATAGGCTTAACAGCTAATAATGTTAAAGTAAAATTATTTAGAAGTAGAAAAAAGTTAGCCAAAATTATGGAGCAGCAATTACAACCAGATATTATTAGTTATTATACAACTCATACTAATTAAGTTTATTTGGAGTTTATTAAATTTGAAAAAGATGAATACTACAGAAAAACGAATTGAGAAGTTATCAGAAAAGATTATGCAGGAGACTAGTCTAGAATCTCCTTCTGCTAACTTTACAGCTAATATTATGTCTCAATTGCAAGAAAAGACTATTACTTATAAACCTTTGATATCAAAAAAGGTTTGGACACTTGTAGCTGCTTGTATTGCTTTAGCTGTTATTTTTAATTTTAATAGTGAATTAGCAAGACCAGAATGGTTAGATGTAATTAGTATAAAGGAGCGATTTAGTTATTCATTAGATTCTTTAATCCCTAATTTAGAAATACCTAAAACCTATTTATACAGTGTGGTATTTTTAGCGATTTTTATTTTATTGCAGATACCTTATTTTAAGTACATTAATAAAAAAGATTTACAGTTTTAATCAGGATAATACCAAAAAGGGATTTTAGTAATACTATAGTAAACAGTATCTTTTTCTTTATTCAGGGCTTTTCTTTTAAATTCTAATATATGTTTACCAGTTGACAGATTTTTGGTTGGTAAGTAGGTTTCAAAACCAAGTGTTCCTTTTTTAGTTTGACTTACTATAAAACTTGTTTCAACTACAGTAGTATCTATTTTGGCGTAATAAATTGTATTGAATGTTTTAATATATTCTCTCCTCAAACTATCTCTTTTGGAAAAATTAATATTATTATTTCCAAAAACAACGATATCAGATTTTATTCCTCTTATATCATCTTCAGGTTTTAGACCTTTATTCAATCTGAATACTCGATCTTCAACTCGTTGCGAATATGGCAAAAATACCTTAATATAGTTGTCTTTAATAACTTTAGATTGTATGATAACATTATCTACAAATCCAGTTTTTTCATCTAGTAAATCTTCATAGTTTTCTCTATTAGAGATATAATCATTAGAGTTATTATCTAAACTAAAATAATTTGAAAAATTATAGTCTAGAGAAAATGATACAAATATTACTATGAAAAGAGGGAATAAAATAAAACTAAAACGTCTACCAAATTTATTATCTAAAAAATTATAGACTAATGGTCTGTATAAAAATGATAGTGTAATAAAACTGAAAACCCAATAAAAAGGAAAGTAAATTTTTGAAAGCCATTTCTTTTTCTTTAAAAACCCTTGGGTAATAAAATCAATAAAAGTTAAAAACATACCAATAACAATAAACAGCATCATAGGTATACCAAGCGTCATTTTTAACCAATCAGGTACTAAATCGTTATCAAGAATATTATTTGCTATAAATGCTATAGTTATGATTATAAAAGTCATAGCCAATACATAGAAGATAAGTAAAAAAGAGGCTGCAAAAATAATACTACAGTAATTCTCTAATGTTGCAATATACTTATCAAACGAGCCAACACGTTTTTTTAGATATTTGGTAAACTTTTCTCCATAGTTTAATTCTTCATAATCAATATCGCCAGATACATATCGTAAGCCTAAAGCACCAATCCATAGACCACGCAATAAAACATGTATTAAAAGGCTGAAAATCAAAATTATACATGATATTTTTGCTACTGTAAATATGGCTCTCTTGTAGTCTTGTCCAGTAGCTAAAGCTTCCTCTAAATAAAAATTTATGGGCTCGTAAGCAGTAAAAAGACCAAAAATTGCAAATCCAGAAATTAGTAATTCTAATTGCCAACTCTCTTCTTGAAGTTTTTCTAGTAATTTTTTAAAAGCAGGATTATTATAATCTTGACTCATTAGGTTGGTTTTAGCGATTTAAATATACTGACTTTTAATATAAAATGCATTTTACACAAGTTTTTTTTCCTTTTGGCTACTAAATATTTGAGAAGTATTAAAAAATGTTTCTTTTGATAAAAACTAACTACTAAAACTTAAATTTTATGATTAAACTATTACGTTTTTTAACATTGTTTGGCGGTCGATTTAATTTAAGAAAGAAATTATCACTTTGTTAAATCACCTACTTTGTTTAACTAAAATTTCATTTTATGAAAACTGTAAAGTTTAAGTATTTAAATTACATTCTTTTAGCTCTATTTCTTTTTCAATCCTGTAATCAGGATGATGACTCTAATAGTCAAATTGTAGATCCTGGACTAACTGTATCTGATATAAAGACTCAATTAGTTATTGACTGGAATAATTTGTGGCTTGAGTTAGATAGATATGCAACAGGAATGCGTCCAAATGCAACTGCAAGAGCGCTTGCATATATTCATTTAGCTGCTTATGAAACAGTTGTTGATGATATGGATGGTTATATTTCAAATATGACTAGATTACCTGAAATTAATATAGATTCAAGTCAACGTCCTAGTGAAATTAATTTGACTTTAGCTCTTAATAGTTGTTATTCAGAAGTATTTAATCATTTTATGTATGGTACCTCATCAGAAGTAAAAGCCCAAATTGGCGTTTTTGAAACTGAAAAAGAAGCAGAATTATCTGAAGGCGTTTCTAATCAAATTGTAGAAGATTCTAAAGAGTGGGGAAATTATATTGCAGAAAGGATAATTGCTTATAGTCAAACAGATACTGAAGCTGAACAGCAAATACTAGAACCACAACCATTATCTTATGAACCTCCAGTTGGAGAGGGTTATTGGACATATAGTGCAGATCCAGAAAGAGCTTTGTTTCCTTATTGGGAATCTGTAAGAACATTTGTTATTTCTCCGCAAGAAACAACAACAATTCCTCCTCCAATATCATATAGTGAAGATACGAGTAGTGATTATTATGCTGAAATGCATGAAGTGTATGAAATGAATAATACAGCTAAAGAAGAGGATAATGAAGATTTATGGATTGCAGAATTTTGGTCTGATGATGTAGAAGGTTTAATGATGAGTCCACCTGGAAGACAAATTTCTATTGCTATACAATTAATTGAAAACTATGATTTAGATTATGATTTAGCTATTTCTTTATTTGTTAAATTAGGTTTCTCATTAAACGATGCAGCTGTATCCACTTGGGCAGATAAATATGAATATATGGTTATGCGACCAAGCGTCTATATACAAGATCATATGGATGCTGATTTTGAAACTAATTTGTATCGTTTTATTTTTTGGCCTAATCCATCCTTTCCAGGATATCCCTCTGGTCATTCCTGTTTTGCATCTGCAGCTGCAGGAATTTTCATAAATCAATTTGGTGATAATATAGATTTTACTGATAGATCACATGAAGGTAGAACAGAATTTAGGGGAACACCAAGAGAATTTGGTTCATTATCTGAAATGGCAGAAGAAAATGCGTTTTCTAGAGTTCCACTTGGAGTTCATATTAGAATGGATTGTACTGAAGGTTTACGTTTAGGATATGAAATATCTGATGCTGTAAATGATTTAGACTTAACGGTAAATTAAAAAGAAGCTATATAATAAAACAAAAGCCATAATATTTAATTGTGGCTTTTTTGTTTATGATTAATACCAACGCTTCTTTTTCTTTTTGGAGTTTTTACTTTTTCTCCCTTTTTTATGTTTGCTTTTTGGTGTTTTAGACTTATGAATAATTGGTTTCGCTTTTGGATCAAGAGGATAAGGATGATCTTCTTCAATAGGAATTTGCTTGCCAATTAATTGCTGAATACTCTTTACATAATTTTTCTCATCAGCACTACAAAAAGAGTAGGAGTTGCCTGTTTTTCCAGCACGTCCTGTTCTACCAATTCTGTGAACATACGTTTCAGGAATATTTGGTAGGTCGAAATTAATAACAGCATCTAATTCATTAATATCAATACCACGAGCAGCAACATCTGTTGCAATGAGAATTTTAATGTAACCTGTTTTAAATTTATTTAAAGCTGTTTGCCGTTCACTTTGCGATTTATCTCCATGAATACTATTAGCAGAATAGCCGTTTTTGAGTAAGGTTTTTTCAAGTTTATCTACTCCAAATTTAGTGCGTCTAAAGATCAGGATATTTCCTTTAATGGTATTACGTAATAGATGTAAACACAATTCTATTTTGTTACGCTTTGGTACATAATACACTAATTGCTCAACAGATTTTGTAGCAGATGAGGTTGCATGAATCTGTATACGCTCTGGAGATTTTAAAATGGTATTTGCTAATTGCTCCACTTTAAAAGGTATAGTTGCAGAAAACAAGAGTGTTTGTTTTTCTTTAGGGCACAGACGCTCAATTTTTTTAACGTCATCTATAAAACCCATATCTAGCATGAGGTCTGCTTCATCAAGAACTAAAGTCTCTATGTAATCTAAATTTAGTAGATCTTGTTTATGTAAATCGAGAAGCCTTCCTGGAGTAGCAACTAGAATATCAACGCCTTTTTTTAAAACATCTTTTTGTGGTTCTATGCTTGTACCTCCAAATATTACGGTAGAACGCAGATTAGTATGTTTACCATAAGTTTTAAAATTCTGTCCTATTTGTGAGGCTAATTCTCTAGTAGGACTCACAATTAATGCTCTTATTTTCTTGCTTCTTTTTGGTGTATCTTGCTTATCAAGTAACAATTGTAAAATAGGTAAAGCAAAAGCAGCGGTTTTACCAGTACCGGTTTGAGCAGATACTATAACATCTTTTTTATTTAATACAACAGGAATTGTTTGTTGTTGTACTTTTGTTGGCTCATCATAACCAGTTTCTGCAATAGCTCTTAAAAGTATTTTATGAAGTTGCAAGTCTTTAAAGGACATTAATCGAGGTTTATACCAAATATACTCTAAATAAAACTTATTTTTAAGACTGAAAATTACTAATAGTAATTATGTCTATTTTTTGATTAATTTATTCACGATTAGACTTCCATTTGGTAAATAAATTTTCAGAATATACAATCCTCGACTTAAAGTAGATACATTAATTTCTGAAACGGAATTTCTAGATAGTATTTTGCTGCCATTTATTGAGTAGACATCTACGGATTGTATGGGTTTTGTGAAGTATAAATTTGAACTTGTAGGATTTGGATATATTGTAAATACATCATCTAAATTAGTATCCACAATACTCAAGGTAGTAGATTTTTCTTGGCGCGTTACAATAGGGACATAACCTATTTCAAAGCCTGAAGGTGGCTCAATAATTAGATTATTATCTAAATTGGCTAAATTTCCTCTGGTTTGACTCGGTAAATAGGTGTCAGTTTTTTGCCAATTTGCATGAATCATTTCTACTCTTTGTTGTAAAAGTGTTCTTTGATCATTGGGAAGATTTGCTGCTAAAACAGCAGGTTGATCTATAAACCTATACCAATAATAGGTAATTGTACTACCATCCTCCAAATCAGCTTCAAAAGGGCCAGCAACTGGACCAGGATTTAGCCAAACACCATTCGGGTCGTGCCATGGGCAATCCGTTTCCAAAGGTGTAAGATAAGGCAATGGTGCTTCAGTATTAGTCTCAAATTCATAAGGCACTAAACCTGTTTCTGTAGGAACTTCAGACAATTCAATAGGATTACCTTCTAAAAGAGCATCATTAAGTTCAAAATAGGTAGGTGTTTTAAAAATGCCATTATCATCTTCTACCATACTCATGTCCATTTGGAATCCCCACGATTGACTGTCTTTTACAAAAGGTTGTATGTAAGTTGTTTCAATATCATACTCGTCATCTTCATCATCTCCTCCAGGTTCTAGTTTTATTTTAGATTCAAAAAAAGCAGAACCTTGTGAGTCTTCAGTATCAAAAAGAATTTCTAATTGACCTTCTGTTGCAAATGCTGTTGGCGCCACTGGACCTCCATTAAACCAAGATTCTACATTAGTCCACATCGCATCTTTTGAGTACACCATAGGTCTATTTAATAATACGGACTCATTTGCTTCAGTAATAGGATAGCGCGTAGGTAGTGCTTTAGAATATCTCGTTCCATCATTGGCAATCGAATTTACCACAGGAAGTGTAGCAGTTTCAAATCCGAAAGAGCTTAAAG
Source organism: Flavobacteriaceae bacterium NBU2973 (assembly GCA_026162565.1). GTDB lineage: Bacteria > Bacteroidota > Bacteroidia > Flavobacteriales > Flavobacteriaceae > JAOEIQ01. Next base: position 3,387 of record JAOEIQ010000006.1, on the reverse strand, counting down.
GTTCTGAAGGTCGAGTGTCTAAAAATAAGCCCTCGAGTGATGGATCTTCTAAAACTGGTTTGGTCCAAAATGTTGGTAGAAAAAAGGCTACTGGACCTTTAAAGTTTTCTGTATTCAAAAAAAGCGTCCAAGATTGGTTGCCTGTTGTAATGTTAACACCATTAGTTGTTGGCATTTCCTCGGTAAACGGAAGAGGAATGTAACCATATCCTAAAAATTCACCATTATTACTCGTAGCCATATTTAAACCATCTGGTGGCCAAAGCAAGTTGTTTGAAAGTTGCGCTATACCCAGCATACCATTTGGTTGTGACCAATCTCTATGATCATCTACAAGTTCAGCCTGACCTGCTCCTGGACCATTTGCCCAAGAGTAAAACCCATTAGAAACGCCTCCCATTGTAAACTTTGGAACTTCATGCCCAAAACGCAAATCGGTCCACCAACCTAATCCGCCTTCGATAGTGTTGTAAAAGAATTCGTCGGTAGGTTCACTACCTGTAGGTTGAGGACTCATCCAGGCACTAATAAGACCTGTTTGAAAATGCTCTGTTTTAGGGTAGGTTTCAAAAAGAGGCCAAACACTGGAATAGATGGAGAATCCACCACCAAAAGCATTATCATTTGCAGGTAGTGCAAATATAGATGTAAACGCAAATCTATCACCCATTTCTGGTGTATTTTGAGCTTCTAAAACTAAAGTAGTAAGAGTAAGTGCTAAAATGAAGACTAGGTAAGATGGTTTTTTCATAATAGGTCTTTATTATATAACAACTTCACCCTGCTTTTTCCTAAAATTTTAACAAAGGATATCTCAAAACTAGGCACAGTAATTTTTACCTCACTGTGCCAATTAAGTTTAATTCTTAAAAACAGAATAAATCCTGATTTCTGGACTACTTGCCAAAAACGGTTTTAGTTCTCTAACAACATCATTTTCAAAAAGTGTTGTTGATAAATAGGCTTTTGCTTCATCTTCTGATTCAAAGCCATGAAGTACTTGTACATCTTCCGTTCTAATCAATAGCTCTTTAGAAGTTGCACCATCTATTTGTTTCAAAAACGGTTCTTTATACTTCATATATACTCCAGCTGCACTTCCACGATTTTCAGATTTTATATCTAAAGTAATTTCCAAATAGGCATTTGTTTCTTTTTTATTCATTGTCATTGATGTTAAGGTTAATAAAGTTATTGCTGCAAATGCAGACAATATTCCAACTGATAATTTTTTTGTGATTTTCATTGTTTTAAATTTTAATTCAAAACAAAAGTATGTTCAATTAGAACCTCAAGAAATGGACAAAAACGACTTAAATTGGTAAAATTAGGAAATAGTTTTACGGAATTCGGAAGGTGAGCACTTCACGTGCTTTTTAAAGTACTTTATGAAGTAATATGGATCTTTAAAACCTAAATCATAAGCAATCTCGTTGATATAGCCATTGGTATGGGTGAGTTGTCTTTTCGCTTCTAGAATGACACGCTCATGTATTGTTTGTGATGTCGTTTTTCGGTTTTCAGATTTTATTAGAGCATTCAGGGTTTTTGGAGAAACATTAAGCTCGTTAGCATATTCAGTGACAGTCCATCCCTTTTTAAAATTATTTTCCAATAGATTTCTAAATTTTAAATATGTAGCGTTTTGATTGTGTGACGGAATAGTATCTAATTCTTTTCTTTTTTCTCTTTCGATAACCAAAAGCAACGACTTTAATAAATTAGATAGTATTGCTGTGCTACCAAATTCACTTATGTTATTTAGTTCATCTTCTATCTGGCTAAAGTATTGTGTAATTTGGGATTTTAAATGGTTGGGAATCTGGTAAAAGGGTTTTTCAGTATTATTGAATATGTGATAGGTTAAGAAGAAATTGATATCTGTCTCATTGGTTAAAATAAACGATTCGTTAAAGTGAATTAAGAAACCTTTATATTCAACATTTGGCTGAAAAAAATGCACTTGATTTTTTGCAACAAAAACCAGCGTATTATTCTCAATATCGTAATCTTTAAAATCTATTGAATGTTTACAGCTTCCGCTTTTAAACCATATTATTTGATAAAAACTGTGCGTGTGAGGCTGTTGGGCGAGACACAAGTTCTTTTGCTCTAATTCGGTAAAATGGTGCAATCCAAATTCTGGACTTTTTGGGCTGTCGTTTTCTAAATGATATTGTTTTAGTGTTTGTTTCAAGGATAGTTTTAATTGTACATCATTGGTTTTGTTTATGGTTTATGCCCTGAACATCCAAGTCCCGATAGCTATTGGGATTCAGAAGTAGGCGAGAACAAGCAATTACTTATAGCCATTGTTGTGCTTTCGTTATTTTTTAATCTTATTATTTAGAATAGTTATTATCTGATCGGCATCATTCTTCAATTCATTTAGATAATGTATGCTAGTGGTATTACTTGTATTTCTTAACCATAAATAACCTTCCATTATCAAAAATGAATCTTCTATTTTAATAACAGGTTCCAAAAATCCGCTTAATAATTTTTGATTTCGAAGTCTCATTAACAGGTCTGGTGCACCTGCCGTCGTCAATACTTTTTGGGACAGCCCACCTGCAAATGAAGTGTTATATGCATGAAGTGTTTCCGTCTGATTTTTACTACCATCATACTTGGCTAACATATCTCTCATCTCAATGTCCAATAAATTTATCTGTCCAGTATTTATTAGAGAATTGATTGTACTGGTTTTAAACTTGAAATTATGTGTGGGGCCAGCGGATTCTAACATTTTGTCAATAGTACTTTGAATCGCGAGATTTGGCTCTTCATAGGCACTTTTATAGACCTCATACTTTTTTATTTGAGAATTCAATATTAAGATTGTAGAATCTGCATAATTCTTGTCAGCTTCAAGGTCGGACAACAGTTGCTTGTAATAAATTTGCTTTAAATTATTTGTTTTTCGATTCTCATTCCAATTATTAATTTGTAAGGCGATTAGAATACCAATTACAACAAGTACTATTTCTCCAATAGCATACTTAAAATACTTTCCAGTTTTTCCTTCTGAAAGTAAGTTTTGTCTAATTTTCCTAAAGAATTTTATCATTGGTTAGCGGTTGGTTATAATGAAGTACAACGCTGGGCTATGTGAAGCCACGTTATGGATTTTAAAGTTAAGCAATTTATTGCATTAACTTTATAAATACATATTAAACGTGGACAAATCGAGCTTTGCGAGATTCATGAGCACTTAAGCACTAGATATAAAGCGAACTACTTTGCATATAGCCGTTGATATGTACCGCCTGCCTGCCGGTAGGCAGGTTTTCCTCGATGGCGCCTAAAGGTGATTTATAGCAGTGTACCAAATGCCTACTGCATATGCAAACTGGCATAGCCCAGCGATGATGTACATTTCTCAAA